>JAZLKG010000072.1:0-132151 GCA_045597465.1 Bacteroidales bacterium
ATCATCAAGAAGCACGAGCTCACCCGTCCAGACAAGGAGGACGACCGCATGGTACTCATCAACACCATGAACGCCAACGCCGAGCCTGTATTCCTGAGCTACCGCGCTGTGCCTGAGATCGACGCCATCGTAAACGATATCGTGAAGAATCAGAAAGCTGACTACGACTTTGTATCTAACGACGGTTTCGGACACCAGTTCTGGACCATCAACTGCCCAAAGACCAATGCCGAGATAGAGAAGCTTTTCGCCGAGAAGGTACCTGCATTGTATGTGGCTGACGGTCACCACAGAACAGCCGCCGCTGCTCGCGTGGGTCTGGAGCGCAAGAGCAAGAATCCAAACCACACCGGCAACGAGGAATACAACTACTTCCTGGCCGTAATCTTCCCTGACAACCAGCTGAAGATCATGGACTACAACCGCGTAATCAAGGATCTGAACGGCAACACTCCCGAGCAGTTCCTCGAGAAACTCTCGAAGAGCTTCGATATCGAGAAAAAGGGCGCTGATATCTACCAGCCAGCCCAACTCCACGAGATGAGCCTCTATCTGGAGGGCAACTGGTACAAGCTGAACGCCAAGAACGGCACTTACGACAACAACGACCCAATCGGCGTTCTCGACGTAACAATCCTTACAAAGCAGGTTTTGGAGCCTATCCTCGACATCCAGGACCTCCGCACAAGCAAGAGAATCGACTTTGTGGGCGGTATCAGAGGACTCCAGGAGCTGAAGAAGCGTGTTGACAGCGGCGAGATGAAGTGCGCTTTCGCAATGTATGCCGTTAGCATGGATCAGCTGCTGAACATTGCCGACACCGGCAACATCATGCCTCCAAAGACCACTTGGTTTGAGCCTAAGCTCCGCAGCGGTCTGGTTGTACACACTCTTGACTAAAAAAATCTTAAAATTTGGGTTGCTTGCATAATAAATCAGGCTTGGGAATAGTTTGAATATATCAGAAAGCAAACCGGATTTACTAATGATAAAAAAAAAACAGAACAATGAAAAAGATTATTACAATGGCGCTGATGGCGCTGATGACCGCAGGCTTTTTCTGTCAGGACTTGCATGCCCAGGCAAAGGAAGAGCAGCATCAGACCAGAAAAGAGAGAAAGGCCGAGGCTAAGGCCATTGCCGATTCGTTGGAAAAACTCGAGGCTGCGATTGTGGATGGCGTGGAGATGACTTTCAAGTTCACCGACCACAATTTCGGCACCATGGATTCGGGATCCGACATCTCGTATGACTTCGAGTTCGTCAACACCGGCAAGAATCCTCTCATAATATCCAACGTATCCACATCGTGCGGCTGCACCACTCCATTCTACAGCCGCGAGCCAGTACCATCGAAGGGACGCGGCAAGATAACCGTGAAGTACGATTCGGCCCGCATAGGCAGCTTCTCAAAGAGCATCACAGTATACAGCAACGCCGAAAACAGCCCTGTGGTACTCTCCATAAAGGGTACAGTGGTAGTAAAACAGTAACAACCCGCAAGGTTTGGACATAAAAAAACGGAACTTCAAATTTGAAGTTCCGTTTTTTTATTCACTGTTAGTTGAGGATGTCGAAATGCTGAAGCAGCGCTATCGCCGCGAACGATACAATGTTGCCGATAAGCGAACAGAAGAAAAATCTGGAGTTGCTTGCCGTAAACTCGCGGTCGCGGAAATATGCTATGTAGAAAACCCACTCGAACAGCACGGTAATGGCAAAAGCGATACCCAACCATGTGTAGTATCCGAAATCGCTGTTGCCGGCAGGTAGAAACAGGCAGAGCAGCGAGGTGAAGGCGTTGCCCGAAAGCACTGCCATAAACACCCTGAGAAGGTTCATGTTTCTGTGGGCCAGCAATATCAAGCTGATGATATACTCTACGAATACCATTCCCGCAAATAGATACAGAGTATCAAAACTGGTGTTTAGAATATTATTCATTTTTTATGGTCAATTTTGTAAAATTTTTCTGAGACAAAGTTAATAAAAAAACTTAAAAAAATAGTAACTTTGGGGCATAGAATTTTTCGAAAAAATGCAAAAGAATAATAGAAATCAGGAAAGCATAATAGCCAGAGTGCTGGAGCGCCTCCACAAGGCTCAGGACGGAATGAGCATCGACAAACCTTCCAAGAAACAGGCCAAGGAATTCACATACCTGTGTTTCAATATCTTGTTCCCCATCAATGCCAGAAAGACTATGAGTTTTACAGGCGACGAGGCCATCCTGTATCAGCTGAGCCACCTGCTTACCACCATGCTGCTGCCAGTAAGGAAGGAGCTGCAAGATTCCATCGAGGATATCACGATGGATTTCATTGAGCAGCTGCCTGATATCTACAATATGCTGATGAAGGACGCCAGGGCCATCTGTGATTTCGACCCTGCGTCGTCGAGCCTGGAGGAGGTAATCATCACGTATCCGGGATTTTTTGCCATCACGGCTTACCGCATAGCGCATGCTCTGAAAATGCTTGGAGTGCCTCTGGTGCCCCGCCTGATAAGCGAGTTTGCCCATTCGATAACGGGAATAGACATAAATCCCGGTGCCAAGATCGGCGAGAGCTTCTTCATAGATCACGGCACGGGAATTGTAATAGGCGAGACTGTAATCATCAGAAACAACGTGAAGATATACCAGGGTGTAACATTGGGAGCGCTTCAGGTAAAGAAAGAGCTGGCGTCCACCAAGCGACACCCAACCGTGGAAGACAACGTGATAATATACGCCAACGCGACTATACTGGGTGGCGAGACCGTGATAGGACAAGGCTCAATAATAGGCGGCAATGTGTGGATTACGAGCTCGGTGCCCGAGAATTCGCTGGTATACCACACCAACGAGATTAAGATAAAGAATATCAATAATAAAAAATAGATAATAAAGCAAATGGTAAAAGTATCTTGTGGAATACTGAGAGACGGCAACAAGTTTTTTGTGGCCAGACGCCCCGCCGACAAGCAAATGGGCGGATACTGGGAGTTTCCCGGCGGCAAGGTGGAGGAAGATGAGTTCGAGAGCGACTGTCTTCACCGCGAATGGGAGGAGGAACTGGGCGCCAAAGTCATCATCACCAAGGAATATATGCCGGTATCCTACGACTACAGCAAGTTCCAGATACAGCTGTTCCCCTTTGAGGTGAGCCTCCTGGATGGGGAGATAACCCTGAAGGAGCACAGCGAATCAGGATTTTTCAGCAAGGAGGAACTGCTGAAAATGAATGTGACTCCCGCCGACAGGTTGGTTATAGAGAAACATCTATAGGTCAGCGGACACAAATGGATAAACAAAAAAAATGGCTGTCCAGAATTAATTTCCGGGCAGCCATTTTTCTATATTGATGCATCAGGATACTAATCCCTTCTGGCGAGAAGCATGACCAAAAGACGGAGCACCTCCATGTAGATCCAGATGAGGGTAACCATGAGGCCAAAGGCCGAATACCACTCGAAATGGGCAGGCGCACCTGTCTCCACACATGACTCTATCTGATTGAAATCAAGTACGAGGTTCAATGCAGCTATACCTACTATAACGAGCTGAATGACAATGCCCACCCAGCCAAGGCCAAAGAGGCTGATATTGGCGCCAAAGAGATTGGCTACAAATGACACAAGGTAGAATGCTGCTATGCCAATAGTGGCATAAGATATCACCTTCACGAATGTGTTGCTGGCCCTGAGGATTCCAAAACGGTAGCACAGGAACACCACGCCGGCTATGATTGTGGTGATGATTATGGCCTGCATTACAATGCCTTCGAATGCGGCATTGAACATTGCTGATACTGCGCCAAGGAGCAATCCCTCACACAATGCGTATATTGGTCCAAAGATATAGGCCTTGTCCTGCTTGAAACAGCATACCAATGCGCAGACAAATGAACCGATGCCTCCGCCTATCATGCAGGGCATCAGCATTGGACTCTCCACGCCAAAGAGTTTCCAGGTAATTGTGGCAGTAAGCACAACAAGGGCAAACAAGAGCAGTGTCTTGGTGGCTGTGCCCTGTACGGTCATCTGACCCTCTCCTGCAAACTCACGGGCAGCCTGTGCGAAACGGCTCTCCGAGAACGCAGGGTTTGAAGTTCTCTCAAAATTCATGGTCTTAAAATTTTATATGGTTAATTAATCTTTGTTATGCCAGTTTCACCTTGTAGGTATGCTCAAACTTGCCTTTGGCAATATTGGCAATCTTGTTCTTTATGAGCTTGCGTCTCAGGAGTCCCACCTTGTCGGTGAAGAGGATTCCGTCCAGATGGTCGTATTCATGCTGAACCACACGTGCGCATGCTCCGGTGATGGTTTCCTCCTTTAGCTGGAAGTTCTCGTCGTAATAGCGGATCTTTACGCCGTCGGGACGGTAGACATCTTCATGGAGTCCGGGTATAGACAGACAGCCCTCGTTGTAGGGAACATTGTCGCCAAAATACTCCACAATCTCGGGATTGATGAAAGCGCGCTTGAACGACTTGGTGAAAACATCGTTGTCGTCGTCGGTCATAGGTGCGGCGTCCACCACAAAGAGGCGAATGGCCAAACCCACCTGAGGAGCAGCCAAACCAACTCCCTCGGTCTTGTACATTGTCTCAAACATATTGTCTATCAACTGTTTGAGCTCTGGATAGTCTTTGTTTATAGTTTCCGCCTTCTTTCTGAGAACGGCAGTTCCTATAATGCTAATTGGTAATATCATTTTTATTTTTGATTTTTAATTTTCGATTTTTGATTGAATTCAATCAGTAACTAATTCAAAATGGCTCTTAATTATTAATTATTCGCCGTTTTCCTCCATCCATCCCTGCAAAATGAGTGCCGCTGCCATTTTGTCGGTATTTCCCTTGGTTGCGCGGTATTTTTTGCTGAAATTTCCTGCCAACATTACCTCCACAGCCTGTCGGGAGGTGTATTGCTCGTCATAATAATCGATGGGCATATCAGGGAAAAGCCGCTTGAGGTTATCCACGAAAAGCCTGATTTGCTTTACGATAGGATTCTCGCCGCCATTGGGGTTTACAGGAAACCCCACAACAATCCTGTCCACCTTATTATTAGGAATATAATTCTTGAGATAAGGAGTCAAGACAGTAGTATCGACAGTCTCGAGAGGGGAAACGATTATCCTGGAAGGATCGGTAACGGCCAATCCAGTACGTTTTCCACCATAATCTATAGCTAAAATTCTACCCATATCATTATATATGACAAATATTTTTCAAAATTAATATAATTATTCGGAATATTCAAAAAAAAATTTTTAAATAAAAATTGAATTTTGTTGGACAATATAAAATAGTTTTTTTTATATTTGTATCAAATTTTAGAGTAAGCAAATCACGTAAGATTACAAAATAAAAAAGATACTAAAATGAGCAAAATTACAGTAATCGGCGCTGGCAATGTAGGCGCAACATGTGCAGAGACAATCGCACGTAGAGACCTCGCAACAGAGGTAGTATTGTTGGACATAAAGCCAAACCTGGCAGAGGGTAAGGCTTTGGATATCTGGCAGACATCATCATTGGCAGGTTTCCACCACCAGATAAAGGGCTTCACCAACAACTATGACGCAACAGCAGGATCTGACGTTATCGTTATCACCTCTGGCGTGCCACGTAAGCCAGGCATGAGCCGCGAGGACCTTATCGGCGTTAACGCCGGTATCGTAAAGAGCGTTACCGAGCAGGCTATGAAGGCTTCTCCAAATGCTATCGTCATCATCGTTTCCAACCCATTGGACGTTATGACCTACGTAGCATTCAAGACAGCCCAGAAGGTTGCCGGCACTACATCAAACAAGGTATTCGGTATGGCAGGCACACTCGACACAGCCCGCTACAAGGCATTCCTCGCTGAGGAAATCGGTGTTACTCCACAGGATATCCAGGCCCTGCTCCTCGGTGGCCACGGCGATACAATGGTTCCACTCCCACGCTACACCACAGTAGGCGGTGTTCCTGTTACTGAGCTGGTAGCCGCCGACAAGCTCCAGGCTATCATCGAGCGCACAAAGGTAGGTGGTGGCGAACTCACCAACCTCCTCGGAACATCAGCTTGGTACGCTCCTGGTACTTCTGCCGCTTACATGGTAGAGTGCATCATGAAGGATCAGAAGAGACTCGTTCCTGTTTGCGCTTACCTCGATGGCCAGTATGGTCAGAAGGATATGTACCTCGGCGTTCCTGTAATCCTGGGCCGCAACGGTATCGAGAAGGTTATCGAGCTCCAGCTCAATGCTGAGGAGAAGGCTCTCCTCGACGCTTCGGCAGCTGCTGTAAAGAAGACTCTCGGCGTTCTCGACACAATGAACGTTCTCTAATGGGATACCTTTTTTCAGAACAGAATAATTTATAAAAAGCATGAAAGCATGAATTCCAGCCGGGATTCATGCTTTCTTTTTTTATTTCTTTTTGGCCTCGGTAAGTATCATCTCCACCCTGCGGTTTTGCGCGCGGCCATCGGTTGTGGAATTGGTGGCCATGGGTGAGTTTTTGCCCAATGCCTTCAGGCTAAGGCGCCTGGCGTCTATGCCGGCCATTACCAGATAGTTGTATACCGTGCGGCAGCGGCGCTCCGAGAGTGCAATGTTGAAATCGTTGTCGCCTATGCCGTCGGTATGGCCTATCAGCTCCACATTGAATTTGGGATACTCCTGCAAAAAGAGCGAGAGCTGATGGAGGTATGCCTTGCTGTGGTCGGTGAGCTGGCTGGAATTGAAGGCAAAGTTTACATTATCCAATTGTATCGGTATGCCTGTCTTTATCTTCTCTATCACCACATCGTCGATGGTGGGCGGCACATAGTTTCCCGAATCGGGAGTTATGAACGATACATTGTAGAAATATCCTTTTTTCTTCATCGTAAGCATGTAGTCCTCGTCGCTGTTGATGGAGGTAGTGACAGCATACTCGCCGGTTTTTGGGTCGGTGGTGCTGTGCGAATTCTCATAGGACCTAAGTCCCGTAAGGTCCACATCCACGTTGGCCACAGGATTGCCGCTCTCGTCGGTTACCTTGCCCTTAATAAGGAGCACGTCACCGGGACGCGACTTCTCGTCGAGATTGGCGCAATAGATATCCCAGCCACCCTCGCCGCTCACAAGCTTGGCGCTGAAATATATGCGTTTGCCATCGGCGCTTACGATATGGGCCACCTCGTCGTTTTCGGTATTGAGAGGATATCCGGCGTTTCTGGGCCTGCCGAAACTGTTGTCGGGCTGCATCTGGGAATGGAAGACGTCGAAACCGCCCACACCCCCATGGCCGTTGGATGCGAAATAGAGTGTCTTGCCGTCGCAATGGATGAATGGGGTCTTCTCGTCGAACTCGGTGTTGATGTTGGGTCCCAGGTTGATGGGAGCGCTCCAGAGCGAATCCTCGTGGGTGCGCACTATCTTGTAGATATCGTAGCCGCCGTATCCGCCCGGACGGTTGCTGCTGAAATACAGGACATTGCCAGTAGGGTCGATACTGGGCTGACCATCAAAATACTCGGTATTGACAGTGTTGGGCAGCTTGATGAGCGGCTGCCACTCGTTTTCCTTGTATTTGGAATAGTAGATATCGCAATTGTCGTGGCTGCATATTGTTATGTAGAGAATGCGGTTGTCGACAGTGAGCGACGCGCCTCCCTGAGTCTTTCCGGTATTGAATGGATACTGCATCCTGACACCGGGAGAGAAAAGCTCGCCGAGAGAGTCCACGGCCTCAAGATGGCTCTCCATAAGCTCTTCCTGATAGTCGCCGCCGCGTTTCATGTAGCGGTGCGAATAGAGGAGTATGCTGCCGTCGTGCGATATCAGGGGCAAAAACTCATCGTCCTTGGTGGAGACGTTGCGCAATATCTGGGAATCGAACTTTATCGGATGGCTTATGATGTCGAAATACTCATTTATCATATCCAGCCTGCGCCTGGCGGTGGGCACACCCGACAGGGCAGCAGCATCAGCAGATAGAAACTCGTTGTAATACCGGCGCGCCTCGTCATATTTGTGTTTCAGGAAAAAACACTCGCCCAGCATGTAGGCAGCCCGGCAGCTGTCATAGATGCTGCAATGCTTGTGACTTAGCTGCAGATAACTGATGGCCGTGGAGGAGTTTTCCATAGCCAGGTTTTGCTGAAACCTGATATGGGCGTCCTTTGCCTTGCCAAGATAATACTGTCCGATAACGTGGGACGCGGGATAGAATTCCGGCACAGCCTTCGAGAGCTCCATAAGGTACTTGATGCCGAGGTCGCGGTTGCTCTGCATCAGCTCGTAGGCATCGGCATAGCGTTTCTCCAGGTCCTTGCTCTTTACGGTTGGACAAGGGCGGTCCTGAGCCGTGGCTGATACCGCCATAAGACACAGGGCCAGCATAGATAAAAGTTTTCTCATTGGCTATCAGCTATTTTGAAATACTCTGGGCCTTAGCACTGGCCTCGTCGTTGAGTTTCTTGGCAGCAATCTCAGCCTCACGTATCAGCTTGTCGCCGGCAGTCTCGGCAGCCTTTACGGCATCGTCGGCCTTGGCGTTGGCAGTGGCCAGAGCCTTGTCGGCATCGCGGGTTGCCTTTGCTATGGTCTCGTTGGCGGTTTTCTGAGCTGCGGCCTTCAGCACCTGGTTGTTGGCCTTTGCCACCAGTTTGTCAGCCTCGGTCTTGGCTTTCTCGATGGCGGCGTCGTGCAACTTCCGGGCTTCCTGCTTTGCCTTCTCGGCCGATTCGCGCGCGGCCAATACCATGGCGTCTTTCTTGGCTGATGCTTCCGATATCAGCTTGTCGCCCTTGGCCTTGGCATCGGCTATAAGCTTCAGGGCCTCCTCGGAAAGTTTCTCCTTTACTTCCTGAACCTTCTCCTCCACCACCTGCTTGATGGCGTCGGTGGCTGATGTGCTGAAACCTGCTATCTTGGGATTCTGTACAGTGCCGCCGATTTTGGCGAACACGAGTATGGATGCAGCCAGGTCGTTGCCCACTATCTTGCCCAATGCCGCATTGGCCTGGGTGCCATCGAGGGTGATGCCCACATTCATGTCGAGGCTCTGGTCGAGACCAATGTTGCCGCAGAATGTGCCCTGCTGGTCGTTTATCTTGAATGCTGTGGAATCCACCTCCACGTTGCCGTCCTTGATACGGAATCCCACATTCAGGTTCTTAAGCTTGGGATTGGCGAGGTAGCTGTTCTTGGTGGCCTGTCCTATCAGGTTGAAAACCTTGGAATCCTTTATCTGTATCTCGTTGGTGACAAGCCTGCCATCGCCGTTTACTGTAGGCAACACGGGATTCAGGAACCTGTCCATATCGGAGCTGAAGTTCACCTTGGCTGTAAGGCTGCCGTGAGCCTGGGCCGCAATGGGGGCCAGACGCTCCACAGTATTGAAAGTGGTGGCCGATTTCTGTATGTCGATGTTGCTGAGGTCGAGCTGGAGGTCCACCTGAGGCCTGTTTATGTTGGCGCCGTTGTACAATCCCGAGCAGAACACATTGCCACCCAGCATCTGGAGCTTTATGTTGTTGAGCTTGGCCACACCTTTATTTAATGTAATAAGACCGTCGAGGTTGTCGATCTGGAGCGAGTCATACAAAATCTTGCCAATCTTGGATTTCAGCGCGAAATCTATGTTGGTAGGAATCTCGGGCGCCTCGGTCTCTGATGCTGCTTCCCCTGATGCCGCCTCAGTAGCCTCAGGCTGGCTGTGGTCGTAGGAGTAAATGTCGTTTACATCAATAAGACTGCTGTTGAAATCGAACTGAGCCTTCAGAGTGCTGTCGGCAAATAGATATTGGAAAATGTTGTCGATATTTCCTGAAAGCTGGAAATCCGATTTTCCGAGATTCATGTTCAGGTTGCTGAGAGTTGCGGCTTTTGGCGACACCTCCAGACGCGCGGTGTGGATATCCACCGGAGGCAGGTTGTCCATCACTGTGCGGAACTTGCTAAGCTTTATGTCGCCATTGGCGACGAACCTGTCGTACTGCTCGTTGTCGATATCTGAGAGGTTGCCCTTGAACTTGAGGTCGGCATTCACCAGACCGCTTACAGTCATGCCGTCCAGCGGCACAACGTCTTTCACAATGTCAAGATCGAGATCCAGCTTCACCTTGCCATCCAAGGCAATGTCCTTGGCGGAGGTCTGCACCTTCACAGACGCATCCACAGGATTGCCACCCATGGCCAGATGGGCCTTGGCAACGTTAACGAAAATGCTGTCGAGATTTCCTGGACACTTCACATGTGCATCCACATTGATATCCTCAACCGACTTGGGCAGGTCGGGATACTGGAACCTTGCATTGTCTACTACAAAATCCACCCAGAACTCCGGGAACGACACTGCATTGAAGTCTCCCCTGGCGCCGCCCTCAAGAGTGAAATGGCCGCTGGTCTTTACTCCATCCAGGTCCTTGGCGTATTCCGCCGGTATCATGCTGAGGACGCTCAGGAAGTCGGTGCTCTTGGTTCCGAACTTCAGGTCCATTTTTACGTTTGTATCAGGCACCTGCACCCAGCCATCGAGAGCCAGGCCAAGCTCGTTGATCTGGAATACATTGTCCTGGAATGTGAACTTCATCTTCTCCATATCGGCATCGAGGTCAGACTTCATCTGCACCACGGCATCGTTGATATAGATGATGGGGCCCATGCGTACATTCAGTCTCGCAATATCCAAGAGGGCGTTAAGGATGGTCTCCTTGTCGGAGAGGTCGCCGCGGAGTCCGAAATTCAGGTTGTCGATCACTGCATGCACGTCGGTAACGCTATCGGTATAGTTGAGGCAAAGGTTGTTTACCTGCAACTTCTTGAGCCTGAGCGAGAACGACGATGGCTCGTCCTTAGTATCGTCGTCATCGGCCTCCTCGTCGTCATCGGAAGGCTTCACTATGTCGTAGTTGGGTTTTCCCATACTGGTGACAATCACATTGGCGCGGGGCTGGTCGAGGTTCACCGACTTCACCTTGATAGTGCCGCCGAAGAGGGACATCACATTTACCGTAACATCCAGACTGCGGAATGCGGCCAATGTGTCACCCTGAAACTCATTGTGGCCAACCACAGCCACCCGGTCCAGTGTGACAGTGCATCCGGGGAAATTGCTGATAAGGCTGATATCGAGATCGCCAATGTATACATCGGCATCCACATACTTATGAGCTATATCAGTAACAAGATTAAGCACCTTGTCCTTGAAGAAAAAAGGCACCACCACCAGCAGCACGACAACGGCCAGAATGGTGAACCCAACGAATCTCAATACTTTTTTCATAGTAAGTCCAATTATTGAATTTGATTTCCAAAGGTACTAAAAAAAACTTTGATAGAAGAAAAAAAATAGACTTGAAAATTCCAATTTTATTGTTAAATTTGCAAAAAATAGCAATAACCAATGTCAGAACTCGTTTTAAGTACAGCATACTTGCCCAACATACAGTATTTCAGGGCGCTTGTGCAGAACGGCGGAGCAATGCTGGAGCTTTGGGAATCGTTTCCGAAACAGAGCTTCCGCAACCGGTGCGTGATACTCACCGAGGGCGGCTCCATGAGCCTGAGCATTCCGGTGATAAAAGCCAACAGCAAGCAGCTTACCAAGGACGTAAGGATATCATACACCGAAAACTGGCAGCCCAAACACTGGCACGCAATAGTGTCGGCCTATAACTCCAGCCCATATTTCGAGTATTTCAGGAGCGATTTTGAAAAATTCTACACCCAGAAATACGAATTCCTGATAGACTACAACACTCAGATTACCGATCTGATACTCGATATACTGGGAATAAAGGTTAGTCTGGAGCCCACAGCAGACTATATGAGTGAGAAGCAGGCATCAGAACTGGGAAAAAACGACCTTAGAAACGCCATACACCCCAAGGTGGCCCAGGCCGAGGGACATGACTACTACACCTCGAGACCATATCCTCAGGTATTTGACTGCAAGATGCCTTTTGTGCCAAACATGAGCGTGGCCGACCTGGTATTCAACATTGGCGAGGAGGCCAGATGGTATCTCGGAAGGGTGGACAGCAAACAATAAATGAAAATGAAACAAAACAGCAAGATAGAATTTCATATACCACTGGTGATTGCCATGGCGCTTATGAGCGCTGTATGCGTACCGCTGCTTAGCCTGCCTTACTGCAAGAGCGAGAGCCAGCTGATGTCGGAGCAGATTATCTACATGCAGTCGAATGGAATAGACCTGGTATTCAACAACCAATATGTAGAGTTGCCCAATCTGTTTTCCGTGATATTCAGCCAGATAACCCAGTATATCAGCAACAACATAACAATAATCCACGCCATATCGCTCGTATTCTCACTATTGTGCGTATGGGTGGCCTACAAGTTTGGAAAATTCTTTTTCTCGGTGCAGGCCGGAGTGATGTCCGCGGCCATAATGACGGTGCAAAACGTTTTCCTGGCCCAGAGCGGACTGTGCCTGCCGCAAATGATGCTCAACGCCTGCATACTGGGGTGCATGTACATGTTTTTCAGAGAGAAATACGGATGGTGCACGCTGCTGGGCACTCTGGCGTCGCTCATCGATATCAGCGGCATAGCCTGCGCGGTATTCGTGATAGTATCCTACCTGAAGATAAAATACAAGGAATGGAGCATGAGCAAAAACCTGATGCTCACAATCCCCATAGCATGCTGGTTTGTATACGAGAGCTTCAGCCTGATACTCTGCGGCAAACTGTCGATGAGGACACCGGATTTCGACCTCAGGAATTTTGCAGAAAACCTCTACTTCATATTCGCCGACCAATACAGGTTTGTGATATCGGCCATACTCATAGTAGTGATTATCAGCAACATGATATCCAAAAACATACAATATTTCGTGCGCGAGATGGCCAAGCATGGTGTATGCCTGCTGATACTGCTGTATCTGATAAACTCTGCCCTGGGAAACACCCCAAGCTGGAACCTCACAGCCATAAGCCTGCTGGCGATACTTACGGGGTGCGCCATATCCAGCCTGCCCATCAGCTACTATTCCAAATACATGATGGCATGCGCCATAATAGCGGCAAGCTCGGCCAGCCTTGTCTTCAGCCATGAGAGCAACGACGCCTACGTCAACTACAAATCGGCGGTAAAGGTAGACAAGAAAACCGTGGAGCTGATAGAGAAACATGTGGAAGACAACGCATCGATAATCTGCGACGCCCACATGAGGAGGATAATGTCATACTACAACCTGGGATACAAGAATACATATCAGAAACTTACCATAATAAAGCAAGACAACGACTCCACAGCCGCCTCAGGCAACTGGGCCATCCTGAACACTGCCGACACAAGCGCCGCCGCCATTGCGATAAGGCAAAACGGTGATTTCCACAAAATGACCTCGATATACACCAACGGATACCAGAACGAGATTTTCAGAAAGAAATAAACAAAAACAGCAAGAAAAAAAAGAGCCCCACGGCAGTGTTTCAGAAAATCTGCCGCGGGGCTTTATCATTTTATAACAAATAACACACTCTTGCTGACTGGCCTACTTGATAAGGTGGTCATAGGCGGCGAAATAGCGCTTGGCGAGGTTTGTCCAGTCGAAGTGAACTGAGTTTTCCTCGGTGCCGTTACGCATAGAGATACGCTCGCGGCGGCTTAGTTTCACGAAGTGGAGCATCTGGTTGGCAAGCTGCTCGGCCGAATCGTTGTAGCTTACCGAACCGCGGTTCACAATCTGGATACCCATCTTCTCGCAGTTGTCGAAGTTTTTGGCCACATACGAGCCAAAACCTGAGAGGTCGGAAGTGATGCTTGGTATACCGCTACACATACACTCGAGAGGTGTGTAGCCCCATGGCTCGTAATAGCTTGGGAACACTCCAAGGTGGCATCCGCGTACAAACTGATTGTAGTCCATGCGGAACAGCGGATTCTCCGGAGATATAAAGTCGGGATGATATACAATCTTCACCTTGTCCTCACGGTTGTTGACCATATTGCTGGTTCTCAAGAAGTTGAGAACAGGATCTGTGGAATCGTTCACAAGGTTGTGGGTAACAACAGTTGGAAGGTTCTTGTTCTTCCATGATAGCACGTTACGGCGCAGCTTCATCGACATTGTCTGCGAGATCATGTTCTTGAGGTCAGGAATCTGGAAGTCACCATTGTTGCTGGTTATGAACTTGTAGAGCTGACGTCCAAGATCGCGCTCTATCTCCTCGGTGTTGCGCTGGATCTCCTCGATGAGGGCCTTTGAATGGAGCACCTGAGCGTTGATAGAGTGGTATGGCTGCTTTGATATCAGGAAGAATACCACAGTGGCATCTATGTTCTCCTGCTTCATCTTGTAGTTGAGACGGGCGAGAGCCTCCAGTGTAAGGTCGAAACCCTTGTTCTGATACTCGAAACGGCCAGAGGAGAAGAAATAGAGAGTCTTGTCGAGGTCGAATGAGTACGACTGGAAGAAGTGTCCACGTATGAAGTTGTTGATCTGCTTCTTGTAATGCAAGTGGAGATTCTGGAACTCGTGCATGGCCTCGAAACGCTCCACATTCAAACCGTTAGGCAGGATGAAATCGCAGTTGCGGCCCAGGAGGTGCTTGCACTCCTCGTTGGTAATCTCCGATACAGTAGTAAATACGTGAGCGCCATGTGCAGCTGCACGCTCCAGCTGAACGATAGGATAGATATTGAAGTGCTTGGCCTCGTCGTCCCAGTTGTAGAAAGGCAGATTGCCGTAGAAGTTGTGGTCGTTCATAGCCAGGTAACGGCCCAGCATTGTGGCATGTGTGGTAAACACAGTCTTGATAGGCAGATTCTCGCGGCGGATATCCATGATAGGCATGCCAGCCATCCACTCGTGGAAATGGGCGATTATGTTCTTCTGCTGAACGTCGCTGTTAACAAGAATCCTGAGGAACTCGGTGACCGAGTATCCGAAAGCCAACACCTGGTCGGTAAGAGGCTCGTCATGAACCTGGATATAATGGTCGGCCCAGAGCTTGTACTTAATCTCGCCAAGTTTGTTGAAAACAGAATAAGGGTTGAACAGCACCACCTTTGGATTGCCGGTCACCAGCCAGTTACCATACTTTACATCGAAACCGCTCATGCGCATTGAGTGAACGGCAAAACCGATTGGATCTGTAAGGTCCTCGATAGGCTGAAACTCCGATGCAGCCTGATTCTCGAAATAAGGGCCCAACAATACGTAATTGTCCTGCTTGAATTTATCAACAATGGCAGGCACTTTTGAACGGATAACGGTGTAGATACCACCCACCTTGTTACAAACCTCCCATGCACACTCTATGAGAAGTGTATTCTGGAAAAGTTCCTTATTCTCTTTCTCTTTAGCCATATTTAATTTCTGTTAATTTTTAGATTATTGCAAAAAACAATGCAAAATACACACCAATGCATCATTTATAGATACACCAAAATTAATTAATATTATAATAACAGCCAAATTTTTTATGACAAAAATTTATCATTTTATAAACATTTATTTAACAAACGAGGTAAGTAACTAATAATCAACAAAAAAATATCCCTACCGGAAACAATCCGGCAGGGATATCTGCTATTATCTATTTGAAATAATCTAAATACTATCTACAAAGTCTCCTGCTTTAGCTTGTCCATATAGTCGGCAATATCAGCCAGCTTCTGAGGAATATTGATATTCTGGGGACAATGAGGCTTGCAGATTCCGCACGAGATGCAGTGGTCGGCCTGGCGGAGACGCTCTACGGAGCGGTCGTAGCCGATGAGGAACTTGCGGCGTGCATCAGCGAAATTCTCATCCATGGAGCTTACGGCTATGCTTCCCTCGTTAACGCACTTGTTGTAATGAGTAAACGAGCCCGGAATGTCGATGCCGTATGGACAAGGCATGCAGTACTGACATGTGGTGCAAGGTATCAGGGGGAACTTCACAAACTCATCGGCCACACGCTGGAGGAACTGGAAATCGTCCTCGGTGCAGGGCTCCAATGGGGCAAGGCTCCTGAGGTTGTCCTGAAGGTGCTCCATGTATGTCATGCCCGAGAGGATGGAGAGCACGCCCTCGTGGCTTCCAAGCCAGCGGAAACTCCAAGAGGCGATGCTGTTCTCGGGCTTGCGCTTCTTGAGCATCTCAGTGGGACTCTGAGGCAGATTGGCCAGACGGCCTCCAAGAAGAGGCTCCATGATGAAGACAGGAATGCCACGCTTTTCCCAGGTCTCGGCGTAGAGATACTCGGCGTCAGTATTGGAAGGATTGAGCTCGTTGGCCCACTTCCAGTCCACATAGTTCATCTGGATAAGCACGAAATCCCAGTGGTATTTGTCGTTCTGCGAGAGCAGGTAATCGAAGGCCCTGATATCGCCGTGGAAAGAGAAACCGAGGTTCCTGATGCGTCCGGCCTCACGCTCCTGCATCATGTAGTCGAGAATGCCGTTGTCGATGTAGCGGGCGTGGAGAGTGGCAATGCAGTCGCCGGCAGCCGACGAACCTCCGATGGCGTGGAGAAGAAGGTAGTCGAGATAGTCGACACCAATGTTCTTCTTGGAATTCTCGTACATCTTCTTGGTCTCCTCGAAGCTCCACTGCTGAGGCGCAAAGTTGGAGAGCTTGGTGGAAACAAAATACTGGCTGCGGTTGTACTTGGCGAGAGCCTTTCCGAGAGCGGCCTCGCTCCTACCCTTGCAGTAGGCAGGCGATGTGTCGAAGAGGTTTACGCCGTGGGCAATGGCATAGTCCACAAGCTTGTTTACCTGTTCCTGGTCTATCTCGTCGTTGCTCTCGCGGGCCGATACATTGGAAGTGGTTGGCAGACGCATCATTCCATATCCAAGGAGCGAAACCTGATCCTTGGTCTTTGGATTGGTGCGCATAGTCATCTTGTCGGTGGGAATCTCCTTCGACACACTGGTGGTGGTGCTGAGAGAAGAGCCTGCCTTCTCTGGATCGGCACCGCAAGCACTCAGTGCGGTAACGGCGGCGGCTCCGGCGGCTATTCCCAGAAACTCTCGTCTGTTTATATTGTTGCTCATGGTTTATTCAAAGTTTAAAGTTGAAAGATTAGAGTTTAGAGTTTAAAGATTAAACTTTAAAGTAAAAACTATCAAGTAAATTATTACTCACTAAGAGATTAAGAGAAATAAGAGATTTTCCCCTTTAAGAGAATTAGAACCTTACGGTTCTGAGTTTAAGAGCATCAAATGACGCGCTCCTACTCTCCGCTCGCCTGCGAACAATCACTCTAAAAAAACAAATCATAGACTCTTATCCCTCTTACCCTCTCAGAGAATACTAGATTATTAACTCGCAAAATACAATTATTCTACATATCCATGTGTACGTCGTTGCCCTCCACGTATATTGCAGAGAATGGGCGCGATGGACAGTAGTATTCGCAGGCTCCGCAGCCGATGCAGCGCTCGCTGTTGAGGGCTGGAATCATCACATTGCTGCCCTCCTCCATTGGCACCATTGTGATGGCACCCGATGGACACATCTTGGCGCACTTGCCGCACGATACACCGTCCTTGGCTGGCAGACAGTTCTGCTTTACCCAAACGGCGTGGCCGGCTCGGATGGTGGTTTTCTCTTCACGTGTAATCTTCTGGATGGCTCCGGCAGGACAAACCTCGCTGCATCGTGTGCACTCTGGGCGGCAGAATCCGCGCTCGAAACTCATCTCGGGCTGCAGGAGCGAGGTAAGGCTTGTGCTTGGCCTCAACACGCCGTTGGGACACGCAGCCACACAAAGCTGACATCCGGTGCAGTGCTGAGAGAATCTCTTAACGCTGATACTTCCGGCAGGTTTTACGGGAGTCTCACGCTCTGGAATCTTCTTATCGAGGATTACAGCGTATCCGCCGTCCACTGTCTTCTCCTGAGCCTTCACGGTTTCGGTGAGAGCGATTACGGCGCCTGTTGTAAGCATTGCTCGCAGGGCGGTGTTTGGCTGGCCTTCTGATGCTGATGCTTCCTTCTTGGGCGCGCGGCCAAAGCTGATGGCGCCCTTCTTGCACTTGCCTATGCAGTTGAAACAGTCGACACAGCGGCTGTGGTCGATGGTGCCGGTCTTTGAATCTATGCAGGAGGCCTTGCAGTTTTTCTCGCAGAGAGTGCAGTGTGTGCACTTGCTGCTATCGATGCTTACCTTGAAGAGCGAATACTTGGAAACCACTCCAAGCACTGTGCCCACAGGGCAAACGGTGTTGCACCATGTGCGGCCGTTGCGCCATGCAAGTACTGTAAATATCAGGAGCGATACTATTGCCAAAACGAATACCGGCAGCGACTTTATCCATACGTCTACGGTGTAGAACGAGTATGAGTCGTAGTGCTCGGCCATGGAGGCGCAGATATTGTTGAGCCACATCCATACTGGCTGCAACAGATTCTGAACTATGCGGCCGTAGGTGCTGTATGGAGCCAGCAGACCCGCGATAACTGATATTCCCAGAAACTGCAGAATTGCGAACACGATAAGGAACGCGCCGCGCATCTTTACCTTATTCTCCGAATACGAGAACCGGTTTTTCTTGAACTTGCCGGCCAGACGGCTTATGAGGTCCTGGAAAACTCCTGCCGGACAGATAACTGAACAATAGAACCGTCCGAAGAGGAAGGTAAGACCCAATACCAGCAATATCACTGCCACATTGCAGGCCAACACGGCTGGCAGAAACTGAAGCTTGGCCATCCACGACAGCCACGCATGCGCCAATCCTGTGAAATCCAGAAAGAGCAGAGTGGTTCCTATCAGGAACAAGGACGCCAATGTTATACGTAATTTTCTAAGCATATAAATGATTGTTTTATTGATTTTTCTGATGCAAATATAATAAAAAAAAGGTGAGAATCAGATGACCTCACCTTTAATATCTAAATATTGCGGATAATTGCCTATGCAAACTATTCTTTTAACTCTGAATCAGTACTTGCTGAGCTCCAGGGTAAGGTCGACGCCATAGTTGCCAACGGCCTTGGATATCAGCTCCAGATGACCGGAATTCACACTGCGGACAATAAGGGTCTCCGAGGGATAGTTGTCGAATACGGTGAAAATGGTGTCTCCGCTCATAGACCACGACCCGGTATTCACATTGTAGGTGTCGCTATTGCCCAGGCGTATGGTGATGTGCTTGTCGGACCCGAAGATAAAGAGGAGCGAGTCTTTCAGCTGCTCCTGCTGCTTCAGGAAGAGGTTCTTGATATTCTCAGGATTGTAGTCGTTGATGCTCTTGTTGATATCCGATCTCCTGGCTATCAGCTCCGACCGCTTTGGCTCGGCGTATGTGGAGTCTATCTCGGCATTCAGCTGTTCGAGGGCCGACTGCAAGCCCTTGGTAAGCTCAATGCTGCGGGCCTGGGCAATGGAATCCAGACTGTGTATCTTGGAATTGGTGAGTCTCCATGGGCCGGCAACCTGCTCTTCCAGCGATACGCTGCATGCCGATATGGATACCATCAACATGGCGGCCACAGTTGCCATTAATGCTATACGTTTCATAATCATAAATTTACATAATCTTGGTAAAAGTCATCTTGGTGAGCACCTTTCCCTGCTCCACATTCTCCTGCACCACTATCACGAGAGTTGACGAAGATACGTCCTGCACCTGAACCACGTCATACTGGTTTACACCGGTGGGCTGAAGCTTCAGATACCTGCTCTGAGGGTCGTATTCCCACGAACCGGTCTCGGTCTGCACGCTGAAACCCAGACGCTGGAATGTCTTGTCGGCCTTGAATACGAGCTGGGCCTTGTTGAGTATCTGGTTTACCAGCTGCTGCTGCATCAGGCTGTCCTCTCTTGTGGCCTTGAACTGGTTGTCGGAATAGTCGGTCATCACCCAGCTGCCCACCAACGCGCTCTCGCTCTTCCTCAGGTTCTGGTCCAGCTGTATGGTGATATTTGGATTGCCGCCATTGGCTCCAGAGACATTGGCCTGCTGGTTGGCAGCCTCGCGGTTGGTCTGCTTCATGCCGCCCTTCATCAACACAAAGAGCAAGACGGCTATCACAGCCAGGCATATATAGATAATGTTTTTGAATAGCTTCTCCTTGGATGATGGCTCGGAGCCGCCGGACTTGGCAGAAGAGTTTTTGGCCTGCTGAGGCTTCGCGCCGGCCTGTCCTGCCCTTTTGGTGGCCTCGCTCTTTTTCTCGGCCTTGGCAGAGAGTATGTCGGAATTGAGTTTCAGACAGTCTACAAGGTCGCCCATGCTGTCGCTGATGCTGCGTCCCACACTGTCTATCCATACATGCTCGTCCATATAGAAATTCGACGTGAGCGATTTGCCCAGCCCCTCTGTCACAAAGAGCACCACGTTGATATTCCTGCGTCCGCACTCGTCGAGCAGCGATATCAGGGCCTCATCGCTGTTGGCCTGGGCGGTGATCACAGCTATCACAAACAATGGCTGCGATTTCTCCAGATCGGATTTCACAGCACCCAGGGTTGATTTGTAACCCTTCGATTTTATCTGGGCCTGAATGCTGGCGGCTGTCTGCCTGCCATCGGCCGGATATGCTATCAGTATCTTTTCCAATTTGTTTGTCAGTCTTTTGTGTAAGTAATATAAGTGTATGAGTTGGGAGCGTCTTTCACTACAATGACGAAAGAGCTGCCTCCAATCTCATGAACGTCCATAGTCTGCACCTTCATGCCCTCCAGCACGTATTTGAGCTGCATGTCGCCTCCCAGGAGCTCCCAGGTACCCCGCTTGGTGACGCCGTTTTCGGTAAATACCAGCTTGTGGTCCGGCAAGTGCTCCACAAACGTGGATCTGGTGATGCTCTCCTGCATGGCCGCAAGCTCAGGGTCCAGAGGCTTGTCGCACTTGTAGTCGGATATGTGGAACTTGCCCACCATCATCTGGTCGGGAGTATTGCCCGCGCATCCGGACAACACCGAAACCAATGTTATTGCAAATATATAGAAAAACTTTCGCATTTGCTTATTACATAATTATTAATACAAACTACATTGCAAAATTGGTAATTTTTTTCGATACAAAGAAACGATGACGCAAAAATATCAAAAATTAATCCTCCTGCCCAATAATCTGCTTGCCAAAGGAATTGGCTATCGAGCATAGTATGGACGCAATGTCGGCCAGATGGTCAATAAGGTCGGTATGCACCTCGTGGGTCATCCTTACATTGGGATCGTCGCTCAGGAGACGCTTTATGTGCGAAATCCTCAGCTTGTCGCTGTTGCGCATCGTCAGCAGTATCTCTTCGTGGATATCCATCATCTTGGAGGCGTCGCGGTTTTCGATGGCCTCTATTATATGCAGGAAATGGTTCTTCACCTCCCAGGCATAGAGTTTTATCTCGCTCATGCCCTCGACGGAGAATGTTATCTTGAGCACCTGAAGCCTGTCGTAGAGGGGCACAATGTTGCGGCGGACCACCTCTCCTATCCTTCCGGTCTGCTCCAACACAGATAGCAGCGCGAATATCTGGCATGTGATATTCTGCGATATGTCCTTGCGGCCCACAGCCAGGAGGTACTGATGCACCTGCTGCTCTATGTAGTCCAGCTTGTTTTCCTTGATATCCACATTGGCCAGCATCTTCTGGTTGGCACGGTTTTGCTCGGTGTTGGCGGGGTCGTAGTCCATGAATGGCGCCATGGCATTGTCGAACATCCTGCTGGTAAGCTTTATGATTGTGGCGGTCTCGGATACCGAGAGCTCCATTGCCGACTGCGGCATGTTAATAACGCTGTTGTCGATATATCTGAGGTGAGGCACCGACTCGGGCACCACCTTCTCGGGCACCAGTCGCTCTATCCATTTCACCAGCAGGTTGGAGAATGGTATCAGGGTGAAAGCCATTCCCACATTGAAGAACAGGTGAATGTTGGCTATCTCCCTCTCGGGCGAGGAACCCATCGCCTCCGACAGCCACCTGAGAAACGGCAGGGCCAGCGGCGTGAGGCACAGGAATATCAGGGCGCCCAGAATCTTTGTAAGCACGTGGGCCGCCATTGTGCGCTTGCTCTGTGTGCTGGTGCCGACCGATGCCAGTATTATGAGCAGGCATGTGCCCAGACACGAACCTATCACCATGGGATAGGCCTGCTCCACGCCTATCATGCCCTCCTTGGCAAACACCATGAGTATTCCGGCAAACATGCCGGTGCTCTGCATGATGCAGGTGGCCAGGGTGCCCACCACAAGGCCAAGCAGAGGATTGCTGGCCGAGGCTATCACGTTGGTGAACTCAGGAACATCCTTCAGTACTGATACCGCCTTTCCAAGGAACTGCATGCCGAAAAACACCAGTCCGAAACCGAAAATTGCGTTGCCGCCGTCGCGTATGGTGTCGCGGCTCGAGGATTTCATGAAAAAGCCTATTATCACCGGCACTATGGCGTAGCCCGCTATGTCGAAGGCTATTATCTGGCTGGTGACAGAGGAACCTATGTTTGCACCCAGGATTACGGGCACAGTCTCGGCAAACTGCATTATGTGGGTCTCCACAAAACTCATGAGCATCACCGTGGTGGCACCCGTGCTCTGTGTGATTACAGTCACCAGGACACCGGTGAACATCAGGCTGAACCTGTTGGTGTTCAGCTTGGTGAGTATGGTGCGGATATTGTCGCCAAGTCCGCTCTTAAGTCCATTGCTCATTTGGTCCATGCCATAGAGGAAGAACACCAGGCCACCCAATATTCCAGTTATCAACGAAAACCAATCCATAGGTATGTAAAGTCATTTTATTGTTAGTTACTAAATAGCTGCGGGCTCACCGTATGACAGCGGCAATGCTGTCGAGCAGCAGGGTGCGGTCTATGGGCTTGGACACAAAATCGGCGCAGCCAATCTCGAGTATGCGCTTGCGGTCGTCATCGAAGCCATAGGCCGTCTGGGCTATTATTGGCACAGCGCTGTCGATGGAGAGAATACTCTCCGCAGCCTCGAAACCATCCATCACAGGCATCTGCATGTCCATCAGGATAACGGAGGTATCAGGATTCTGCTTGAAAATATCCACGCACTGGCATCCGTTCCGTGCCCAGAGTATCTCAATGTTGGTGCGCTCCAGTATCTTTCTCAGCAACAGGAAGTTTATCTCGGAATCCTCGGCCACTATCACCTTCTTTCCGGAAAAGTCGAGGCGGCAATCCAACTTAGCGTTTGTAACAAGCATATCGTCCTGATGCTGCTTTTCAGCCGTATTGACCACAGGCGAAATTCCAACAAGCCTGAAGAGCAGGCATATACGCTGTCTTACTCCACGGAAGTTCACCATAGTGATTACGACATCGAAATCGGCAGTAGCGCCGCTGGTTGTCGCAAGGCTGATACGCAGAGTGCGGGGAACCTTGCCCAGTGCGGCATCCTTGCAGTTCTGGAGGGCCTGGGTTATCTCCACATAGGGACTCAGCCCCGGCACGGTGTCGAAACGCTTGCCCACATAGCTTGCGCGGCGGTATCCGGTTACAGACTCGAACTTCAGGCCTATGTTGGTGATAACATAAAACTCGTCGAGCAGGGCATAGAAATCGTAATGCTTGTCGAAGACTGCATTGTAATCGCTCATGAACCTGTGGCACAGCATAGTAAGCGGTGTGTTGGTGTGCTGATACATCGAATTGTCGTTGATATCGTGCACAGTAATGAATATGGCATCGCTCTCGCATATCCTGATGCGCGAGAAACGGCACCTCACTGTCTTGGGCGCGCCCGATGGCATCAGTATATCCAGAAAAACGTCCAACCTGTCGCAGACGCCACTCAGCACCGAGAAATACGCCCTGGCAGCTTCAACGCGGTATTTGGGAGCCACACAGTCCAGCACATTGTGCTCTATCTCGCGGTAGGTGCGCTGTGAGATACGGCGTGTCTCGTTGTTTACGTGCAGCAGCTGGCCGTCGTATATTATGAGGATGCCGGTATCTATGGTCTGGACTATCTGATTGAGAATGTAGTAATTCTCTATCAGCTTGTCCTTTACCGACTTGCCTCTATTTGTAATAGAAGTGTACATGCTAATGATAGTCTTTATCCAGGTTTGTTTCAGGTATCAAAATTAAAAAATAAATTTTAAATTTAGGAAAAACTTGAATATTTTTGCAAAATTTTTTACTGAAAAAAACGTTAAAACTGACAAAACCCCAACAAAATGAAAAAGATAATACTTACATTGAAGATAATGATGATATGCGCTGCGGCATCGCTGGCGCAGAGCAACCTCAGCCTCGATTTCACCAGCATAGGACTTGACTTCGGCGATGGCGAGAATGTCCCGATATACAAGCTGAAAGCATCAGAAAACGGCAAAACCATACTGGAGCCCGGCATAAGGCTGGCTGGCGAGGCATACAGCAGCGATGTTGTAAGCCTGAAGGTGGCGCAGACCATAAGGATGGACGAGATGCACAAGCTGGCCATGAGCACTCAGCTTTGCGTGAGACTCAGGCTGATGAAAATCTACAAGCACTCCATAAACATAGCGGTGGGCCCGCAGATATTCTACCGACAGACCTGGCAAAGCGAGGCTGGATACATTGACGAGGGTGTATACAAGAGCGGCAGCTTCCAGTCCAAGATGACATGGCTGAGCGGCGAGCTGGAATACAATTACTACCTCAACAAGCACAACGACTTGTCTATCTGCATATTCCATCTGAATCCCGAGGCAGCCGGCGTGGCAGTGGGTTTCAAGCACTGGATATCGCGCAAGAGCAACAAGTGCAATACCTGCCCAAGCTTCCATTGAAAGCTTAAAGTTTAAAGCTTAAAGATTAATATTCTGATTCACTCCAATATTTGATAATAATGTTCAAGGATTTCCGTGGCGGGTTTCTTTAGCCTGATAATCGGGTCGATGAAGAAAAGCGTTCCCTTCTCATCCACGAGAACGTTGTCGCCATCGGCGTTCACGTCGGTAATTGATATGTATTCGTTGCCGTAGAAATAGGCGTTTTCCTTGCCCAGACCCAGGAAACCGGTGAGATAGCTGTCGATCTGTTTCTGCGATGGCGATATGAATTTAAGGGGAATGTATGGCTGCTGGTATATCAAACGCACCCCGTCGATATCGTCGCTGATGCCTACGAATTTGTAATGCGTGTTTGGGAAAAATATATTGTGGACCAGATGCTCGTATATTATATCTGGCGGCCTCAGGCACTTGATGGCAGCCTTGGCCCAGGGATTCCGTATCTTGGTGATGGTGGAGGAATCGTGGCTCAGGAACACGATGCTCTCTCCAGATGGCAGGCGCTTGCGGTCGCCAAACTGGTCCCACTGCGATTTTGGGAAAAAGAGGTTGTTGTCGCGTGCAATATCTATTAGGCGTATACCTTCTGCAGACGCAACATCTCTCTCGCTTTGGATGTTATCTCCATGTCGTTGAGCGGATACCCGAGCCTCAAACACTCCAATATCGCGGCGGTCGCTATCAGCCTGAACTCTTCGCTCAAATTCATAACGTACTCTATCGCCTTTTGCCCATTTCGCAAAAAGACGTTGTATAAACTTTTTTCCATAATCAGCCATCAATTATAGTTTTTGCAAAAGTATACAGAAAATATCATACCAAAAAATTTTTCTCGGAAAAAAATTTCTCACCTGAGCAGTCCTTCCTTGTTTTTCAGGTTCTTGTAGCTGATGAGCTCGCAGTGTATGTCCGCCAGTGGCATGTTGAGGCGGATGCGCACGGGCACATAGTTGGCGTCGTTGGTAAACCACGCCTGCATGTCCTCCTCCTTCTTGAACGACGATTTCTGGTTGAGCACCGGAACGTATCTTAGACACTCCATCTTGCCGAAATTGGTCTTGATGCGGTCGGTGGATTTGTAGCGCAGCTGCAGATTGTAGAGTTTCTCGTTGAACCACGTATCCAGGGTCATCGACTTGCCGTTTTTGTCGAAAGGCTGGTCGAATATGAACCTCCGGGCATAGAAGAATGCCGATATCAGGTCTAAAGTATGTCCTGAGAGCTGATGCCTGCCGCTCTTCATGCTGTTGACATATAGCGAGTCCTGATAAAAGAGGTCCACATTGTAGCGCTTGTAGTTGTTTTCAGTAACATTGCGGATGGCCTGTATGGGCAGCCCCGTGCTGATATCGAACCACGACTCGTAAATGTCGTTAACAGTAGCCATCTTGGACACAAGTCCCGTGGTGTAGCATCTGGCCACAACGTGGAAATAGAAATCATAGCCCACGGATTCCAGCTGGACCGTTATCTTGAGCTCTCCGCCTTTTATGAAACCATACTTGAGCTCGTAAGTGAGCTCCTCGCCGGCCTGGAAGGCTGTGTTCACCTTGTACTGGCCAAGAATCCTGTTTGCCGAGGTATCGGCGAGCTTTGTCTGGGCCATGGCTTGGCTCGATATGCCACACAGACAAAGCATCATAATAACTGCACGTATCAGACCTGTCATTATTTATATATAATATTTGTATTTTCACTACAAAGATATTAAAAAAGTAAAAAAAATTAGAGATTATAAAGAAATTTACAAAAAACTTGATTATATTTGCACCTTTGAAAAACAACACATAACAATACAGGAAAAAAATAAATGAATATCAGGAAATCAATATACTTGATTATCACAATATTAGCCACCGCGTTGCTATATAGTTGCAGTAACGAGGGCGGTAAGGTAATCGACGAGGGCAAAATAATCTACTACAGATCCTCTCCAAACACCTGGGAGGCCAACAAGCAAAACGAGAACCTCGTTTACCTCTTCCCCAAAGAGATTCCACTGTTTTTCAAGAACAACAACACGGCTCTCCACATAAACGGCGACCTGGGAATTTTCAAGTTCAAGTATATCTCTGACTACGAGAGCGGTAAAAACTACTCCATAATGAACCTCGGATTCGGCACTGCAAAGCTGATGAACGTGGCCGACAGCAGCGAGTTTGCTTTTGGATACAGCCAGATGAATGACATGAAGATCACCAACACCAGCGACACAATGACCATCTGTGGATACCTCTGCAAGAAGGCCATCGTAGAGTGTCCCCAAATAGACATTAAATTCGACGTCTGGTACACCCCAAATATCAAGATAAAGAACCCGAACACCAACACTCCTTTCAAGAATATCCCTGGCGTTCCACTAAAATTCGATTTGATAATCCACGGATTCTACATGAATTTCGAGGCCGTAGCGGTGGAATACTCAAAGGTGGATGACTCGGTTTTCGAGATTCCAGATTATCCTATTGCCACAAAGGCAGAGATGAATACAGCAATCCACGAACTCCTGAGAAAATAATATCAACGAAAAGAGACGCAAGAATCAGTCAACTGTTCATGCGTCTCTTTTTATTTATCTTTTCCTGACACCCCCTGCTAAAAGGTCAGCCTCTCCATCATCCCGTAGTCGGTATTATCCACCTTTACGGGGTTTACTGATACGTAGCCATGAGCCAGGGCCCACTCGTCGGTATCTGTGGCCTCGGGAGCGTTGTTTCTGTATTCGCCTGTAAGCCAGTAATATGGCCTCTTATTGGATGGGTGATAGTTTTTCTGGAAATCCTCTTTCCATTCGCCCGGACACTGACGGGTAACCTTAATTCCCTTGATATTCTCCGGCTCGCCGTATGGAATGTTCACATTGAGGCAGACATTCTGATTATTCTCCATCGCCATCACATTCTTTACGATATCATGGGCGTACTTGCCCGCAGTGCTGAAATCGGCGTCGGGCGTAAAATTCAGCAGCGAGAATCCGATGCTCGGAATCTTGTGCAATGCGCCTTCCATAGCGGCTCCCATAGTTCCTGAATATAGTATGTTTACGCTAGAGTTGCTTCCGTGATTGATTCCCGATAGGATGATATCGGGCTTGCGTCCCAGGATGCGGAACAGCGCCATCTTAACGCAGTCGGCAGGAGTGCCTGTGCACTTATATGCGTGGTCGGCCTCATCGCACTTGGCGTTGCTGTACCAGAGAGGCATATCGAGAGTTACAGAATGGCCCTTGCCACTCTGAGGCTTGTCGGGCGCCACAACCCACACCTCGCCAAGATCCTTCACGGCCTTCACGAGTTCGCGGATTCCCTTGGCAAATATTCCGTCATCGTTGGTGATGAGGATTAATGGACGGTTGGCGGTTTGGATTACTTCTTCTTCCATAGTTTAGATGGTATTTTTATTTTACAAATATACATAAACAAAATCAATACTCCAATATTTTGCAATAAAAAAAATTATCACGGCTTTTTTGTTTATTAACACACTTTCTTTTGTCAATAAAAAAATCATCATTAAATTTGGTCAGGAATTTAGCGAGGATTATAAACAAGAAAACAGCACTTTAATACATTAATAGTACTTGTAGTGCTTAGAAAACCGCCAAAACGAGTTTTGGCAAAAAACGCTAAACGCTAGAAAACAAAACGGGAAAAAACTCCGTTCTGAAGGTTTTCTATGTTTTGTTTTCTAGCCCTAAGCGTTTTCTTGGTTATGCTAATAACCGGTTTTCTGCGCTCCAAAAACGAGGAAGAGCCTAAAAAGCGCGTTTTCTTGTTCAAAATCAAAACAAGAGCATTTCTTGTTCAAAATCAAAACAAGAGCGTTTTCTTGTTTAAAACTAAAACTTCCAAAACTTGAATTAAATACAACAAAAACAACATTATGAAACTAAAACACCTAATTACCGCCACGGCGTTTACGTTCTCCATTGCTGGAGGATTCGCCATTAACCACTGGTATCAGAACACAAATAATTTCGAAACCATTAATACCGAGATAACAATGCCAACAGGAAATTTCGACTATACAAAAGCCTGGGAAGAGGTCAAGAAATTCGACGAGGACCGTCTCCCGAAATCCGCACTCGCAAAGGTGCGCGAGATTCAGCAAAACGCCGAGAGCGATAAAAACTATCAGCAACTGATAAAGTCTTACATCTTCAGCATCGACTACGTGAAGGAGGTGGAGGAAGACGAAGAGAACCTCGTGAAAAGCTACACGATAGAATTGATGAAATTCCGTGAAGTGGCGGGAACTTTGCCCACCGAATTCAAGGCTCTAAGTTACAACATCATAGCCAAATTCTACGAGGAATATTACAATAGTCAGCGATGGAGCATTCAGAACCGCACCAAGCTTGAAAACGACACCGACCCGGATATGAACACCTGGTGCACCGAGCGTTTCGAGAAGGAGGTCCGCGCAGTTTACGAACTCAGCATCGCAGAGTCAGCTACACTCATAAACTACCCAATAAAAGATTTCTCTGTGCTGATAGAGACCGACAAGCGCCAGATAGACACACGATTCCGCCCTACCCTATTCGACTATCTGGCGTGGGACTATCTTGATATGAATCCGCAATTTGGCGTGGCCAGCGATTTCACATATCAGGATTTGGAGTTGGTGTCAGGTAATGACAAGTTCCTGAATTTCAGTCCAAAAAACAATGAGACCGAGTCGATGGATAACCGCCGTCTCGAGATTTACAAGATGCTTGCCAAGGCTCACGAAGGCGATGAGAACCAGCTCGCCTACGTAAACGCCACCCTCGAGCGTCTGAAATACTACAAGCGCAAGAGCACCAACGAGCTTGCTGGTCAGGAATATCAGAAAACCCTGGAACTGATGCGCAAGGGCTACAACAAACCCGAGATTGTGGCCTGGCTAACCTACGAGATTGCAGACCATCAGTATCAGGAGAAAAGATATCAGGAAAGCCACAAGACCGCCGAATACTGTCTGGACCCAAAGTTCGATGATACGGAATACGGCAAGGCTTGCGATAAACTCATCCATAACATCGAGCTTGCCGAGCTATCGCTTACCGCCGAGGAGATGGTGAGCCCAAAATCGAAATTCCCCATCAAGGCCGAATACCGAAACATCAGCAAACTATATATAAAGGTGCTGAAACTCTCCGACAAGGAGAAATTCGAGAAACTCTGGCAAAACGAGGAGCGTCTCAAGTTCCTGAAAGACAAGTGCGAGACCGTAGGAAGCTACGAGTTCAACACCGTAAACACCGGCGACTATCAGAACAAAAACTCCGAGATGATAATCAACGCCCTGCCGGTGGGAAACTACGTGATCCTGGGCGGCGACTGCGAGGACGTCTTCGACTTCAAGAAAAACAAGACTCACTCAATCTGCCATATTCAATCCACCAACATCTGCATTATGAAATCTCAGGAGATGGCGGACAACTGCGTTTTCTATGTGATTGACCGCCAGACCGGTGAGGGCATCGCCAACGCCAACATCAAACTGACCGAAAGATACAAGAAAATAAACGAAACATACAAGAGCGACAAATACGGAACCGTAGTAATCCCAGCCAAAAACAACAGTTACAGCGCGGAATACACAATATCAGTGGGCGACGACAAGGTGATCCGCCACGGCAACATCCCTGAGGCCTACAAGAACAACGACACCGAATCGTCACACGCTCAGATATTTACCGACCGCGCCATCTACCGTCCGGGTCAGACAATATACTGGAAGGTGATAGCATACAATGGCAACAACAAGGAATCGAAAGTATCAGCCAACAAGACTCTGCGCCTTGCCATCGACGACGTAAACCGCAAATGCATTCACGACATTACCATCAAAACCAACGAGTTCGGTAGCGTGAGCGGACAGTTCGAGATCCCGACAGGACTTGCCAACGGCGAGTTCACCATCAGATGCGAGGGATGCCGTCACAGCGTTTCGGTTGAGGAATACAAACGCCCCAAGTTCGAGGTATCGTTCGGCGAGGTGGAGGGCGAGGTTCGCATCGGTGGCAAGGTAAGCATCGAGGGCCAGGCCAGCACATATTCGGGTCAGAATGTTGCCGACGCCAAAGTAAAATACACCGTAACTCGCAATCCTCAGTGGCGCGGATGGTGGTACTGGGGTTTCAACGCCAAGAGCAAGGTGATAGATTTCGGCGAGGCCACCACCGACAAGGACGGAAAATTCCAGGTGGAGTTTACCGCCGTGCCCGATCCTCAGCAGGCCGAGAGCGAGTTCCTGCAATACAACTACACAATCCAGGCCTCGGTAACTGATGCCACCGGCGAGACACGTAGCACAAACACCACAGTATCAGCAGGCTACAGAAGCCTCTTCCTCGGAATCTCCGCCCCATCGGGATTCAACCTCGTGGATAGGACCAACCTTAGCGAGGTGCGCGTATCGTCCACCAACATCAACGGTCAGAAACTTCCTGCCGAGGTTACTGTAAAGGTCAGCAGACTCCTGATGCCAAGGAAAATCTACATCCCCAAGCGCTGGGAATCGTGCGAAAATCCAATCGTAAGCCGTGAGGACTGGGAACGCGAGCTTCCATATACCGAATACGCCAAGGAGGATCAGGGCCTCAGCCTCCTGAAGCCCGAGAAACTCCTGAAAACCTATACCGTAAACACCGCCGACAACAGCACAATCGATCTCTCATTCATCAAGAAAGAGAAATCGGGAAGCTACCTCATAGAACTCTCAGCCACCGACAAGGAGGGCCGACCAGTGAAATACGAGCAGAGATTCACCATCTACAACACCGCCGACAAGATCGTGTCGGTAAACAGAACTATGCTGATATCCAGCGACAAGGGCGAATACAAGCCCGGCGACGTGGCTCACATCACCATCGGCACGGCATTGCCCGACGTTGAGATGCACTACATCATCTCCAACGGCTACCAGCATCTGGAATCCAATATGGTAAGGCTCAATGCCAACACCACCGTCATCGACCTGCCGATAAAGGAGGAATTCCTGGGCGGAGTAAAGGTTTCGGCATTCTTCATCAAGGAAAACCACGTGTTCTCGCAGGACATCAACCTCAGCGTGCCATTCCGACACAAGGAACTCAAGATAAAATTCGAGACCTTCCGCGACAGGCTCTATCCCGGCGAGGGCGAGAAATGGAAGCTCAGCATCAGCGACTACCAGAACAATCCCGCAATGGCCGAGATGCTTGCCACACTCTACGACGAATCTCTCGACGCGCTCAGTGAAAACAACTGGAGCCTCTGGCCATTCCGCGGAGCCTACATCCCGAATCCGTATTCGGCCGAGCTGTTCGGACACCACACTTCCGACAACTTCAACAACAGCGAAAACAACTTCAGGAATCCAGTTTACAACTACAGGATTATACCTCAGCTGATCTGGTATGGACACGAGCCAAGTATGTGGCGCAGGTTCAACGACATAGTGGTGGTAGGATACGGCAGGCAAAGAGGCTTGGGCAGAAGAGACGCAGGAATGGTATATGCCGAATCGGCGGCCCCAATGATGATGAAATCCACAATGGCCAACGATGCTATGGAGGTGGCCGAGGTGGAGGAAGAAGCAGATATGGTGGCCTTGGATGCCGACGAAGCATCAGAAAACGGGGCTGATGCTCAGGACTTTGGCAATGCAAACATCCGCACCAACTTCAGCGAGACAGCATTCTTCCAGCCACATATTGTAACTGATGCCAACGGCGAGCTCTACGTGGAATTCACTGTGCCAGAGAGCATCACACGCTGGAAGATGCTCGGCATAGCCCACACCAAGGATATGTGTCTGGGCACCATAGAGAACCACCTTGTCACCAAGAAGGATTTCAGCGTGGAGCCAAATCTCCCGAGATTCCTCCGCACAGGCGACAGGATCTCGATACCGGCCAAAATCAGCAATCTGCTCCCTGATGCCAAAATCTCGGGCAAAATCAAGATCGAGATTCTGGACCAGAGCGGAAAGGCTGTCAACGAGATCGCCATCAAGAATCCGGTTCAGGATTTTGTAGCTGACCCTGAGGCTACCCAAACCATCCACTTCGATATCGAGGTGGGCGAATACGTGACCCCTGTCACAATAAAGATTGTGGCAGTATCAGGCGACAAGTCCGACGGCGAACAGCACATTCTGCCCATCCTTACCGACAAGCAACTCGTTACCGAGAGTATGACACTGTCGGTGCGCGGAGGCCAGACCAAGCAGTTCGAGTTCAAGGAGTGGAAAGACAACAAATCCACATCGGCCGTCAACCACAGCTTCACGCTCGAATACACAAGCAATCCAGCCTGGTACGCCGTCACAAGTCTGCCCTGGCTCACCGAGGACAAGTGCAACTCTTACGACTACCTGTATTCAAGGCTCTTCGCCAACTCGATATCGGGTCTCATCATCGCCAACAATCCCAACATCGACAAGATGCTGACCCAGTGGAAAAACGACAACGCCGAGGCGCTGATATCGCCACTTCAGAAGAATCAGGAACTTAAATCCCTGATACTGGACGCCACACCTTGGGCCTTCGACGCCAGAAACGAGAACGAGCAGATGGCCAAGCTGTCGGAACTGCTTGATAAAAACCGCATATCAGCCGAGAACGACAAAATCCTTTCGAAACTCGAGAAGGGTCAGCTCTTCAACGGCGCCTGGCCTTGGTTCGACGGAATGCGTGAGAGCGCCGGCATCACTCAGTACATCGTTACGGGTCTCGGCAGGATGCGACAGATGGGCGTAAAGCTCGACTACCGCACTATGAGGATGATAGAAAAGGCCATAAAATTCCTCGACAAGGAGGCCGTGGAATATTACAAGCAGTGTCTGAAATGGAAGACCGACCCGGGATTCTACGGAATCCAGTTTATGTATATGCGCACATTCTTCAGCGACAACAAGATGGACAAGAAGACCAAGGAGGCATACGACTTCTTCTACAGTTTCGCCAAGAAAAACTGGACAAAGTTCAGTCTTCACAACCAGGCCCTGCTCTGCATCACATTCAACCGCGCCGGTGACAAGGACCTCGCCAAGAAGATTATGAAATCCTTCAACGAGCGCGCCATCCACAGCGAGGAATTCGGAATGTACTTCAAGGAGAATGTAAACGGCATCCTCTGGCACGAGCAGAACATTGAGACTCAGGCCGCTGTGATAGAGGCATATCAGGAAATGAAAATGCTCGACGAGGTGGAGGAACTCAAGATCTGGCTCATCAAAAACCGTCAGGCCAACCGCTGGAAAACCGTGAGCGCCACCACCGAGGCTGTTTACTCAATGTTCCTCTGTGGCAACAAGATCCAGAGCGACGAGCCTCTCTGCACCATCACACTTGGCAACCAAGCCATCAGCAACGATGGCGCCGAGGCAGGCACAGGCCACATTAAGCATCAGTGGGACGGCAAGGAAATGGACATCTCGATGGCCGACATCAAGGTAGAGAACCCCAACAACCACATCAGCTACGGAGCCGTTTACCGTCAGTACTTCGAGAAGCTCGACAACATAAAGTCGGCCGCCAACAAGCTGAAGATAGAGAAGCAGATTTTCCTCGTCACCAAAGACGCCCACGGCAACGACCAGCTCACCGAGATTAAGGACAAGGCCAAAGTCCACCCCGGCGACAAGGTGAAAGTCCGCTTCGTAATCAGGACCGACCGCGACCTTGAATACGTACACCTGATGGATATGCGTCCGGCAGGAATGGAGCCTCTCAACGTGCTCAGCCAGACCAAGTATCAGGACGGAATGTTCTATTACGAATCCACCAAGGACGCCTCAGAGAACTTCTTCATCGAACACCTCAACAAGGGCACCTACGTATTCGAGTACCCCTTGGTAGCAGTACACAGCGGAAACTTCTCCGCCGGCATCGCCACCATCCAATGTATGTACGCCCCAGAATTCGTGGGCCACAGCGAGGGAATGAGATTCAGCATTTCAGAATGAAATGCTAATGGATAATGGACAATGGATAATGCCGCCCATTGTCCAAATCCCCCTGCCCCGAAGGGGCGTCGCTATGAATAACCGTATGCGCAGCTTACGGAAAAAAAAGAAAAAAAAATGAATACAAACACAAAATCGGCAGACGTACTGATGATAAACAACCAGGGGCTGATGATAAATGTGATGGGAAATGATTATTTCATTTCCTACAACAGGGCCCCTTGGTTCAAGGACGCTAAAATCTCGGACGTTCTCAATGTTCAGATGGAAGGCAGAAATGCAATAGTATGGCCAACTCTTGACGTTGATTTCGAGATAGAAAGTCTGAACATCCCGAGCGTTATCCTCTCGTAATGAAACGTTACGAAGACGAGGTGTTGGCTTAACACAAACAAAAAAAGAGGCTTCCAGCAACCCCTCATCAAGAGAGGAGGCTGGAAGCCTCTACTTTTGGTAACCCGGGGCATCGCCTCGGGATTTACGCTATCAGAGCATCGAGACGTGGCAAGGCCGCGTCTCTACAATTTGGCAATCATATAATTATTTTCCCAATGCCTTCTTTACAGCATCCTCAATCATTTCGCCACGGAGGCCGCGGGCGAGGATTGTGCCGTCAGGGCCAAAGAGAATAATGTGAGGAATTCCGCGGATTCCATAAACTGTGGCGGCCACGTCGCCAGTGTTCAAAATCTGATTGTAAGGAATATTGTCCTCGGCGATGGCTTGCTTGGTGTCGGCGGGCTCGTCGCCTACAGCCACGCCAATCACATCAAACTTATCACCCTTGTACTTTTTGTAGACATCGATAATGTTGGGAATCTCCTGACGGCAGGGACCGCACCAGCTTGCCCAGAAGTCAACGAGAACGTACTTGCCCTTGCCAACGTAGTCAGAGAGTTTCTGAACCTTGCCATCGTACTCAGACTCGAAATCCACGAACATCTTACCCTCGGCTGTAGCCTCCTGAGCTGCCTTGTCCCTGGCCTCAGCTTCAGCACGAGCCTTCTTCTGATCAGCCTCCTGCTTAATCTGATTGTCGATGAGTGGCTTCAAGACACCGTTGAGAACCTTCTCTGGAACACCAATGAGTGAATCTGTGAGAGGATATCTGCGGCGTGTAAGCATAAAGGCCAAAATGCCCTCAGCCTTATCGGGATTCTGGCGCATATATGTGTAAGGGAAATTTTTGGACTCAATAGCCTTGCTGTAATATTCAGGATACACAGCCTCGAACTCCTCCTGCGACTGGCAGTTCTGGAGTTTCTGCTGATAAACAGTATTACCGCTGATTATTTCTGCAGCGCATTCCTTACAGCATCCTCAATCTCACCGCCACGTAGACCACGACGGAGAATCTTGCCATCAGGGGCAAAGAGAATAATATGTGGAATACCTGTAATGCCGTAAGCCCTGATACCAGCAGCTTGAGCGTTCATCATCTGAGGATAAGGAATGCCGCCATCATCTATAGCCCGCTTGGTATCCTCGGGATCGTCACTGGAAGGAACACCCAACACCATGAAGTTATCGCCACTGTACTTGTTGTAGATATCTATCAGGGTTGGAGATTCAGCCATGCACGGGCCACACCAGCTTGCCCAGAAATCCACAAGCACATACTTGCCATGTCCAACATAATCGGACAGTCGCTGAACCTTGCCATTGTATTCGGCCTCGAAATCCACAAACATTTTACCCTCAGCGGTATTAGAAGCAGCATGGCCAGCTTCCATATTCTGCTTATAAACATCTTCTTTGCGTTTGGCGGCATCATTCACATACTTGTCTACAAGTTTTCTGATACGGCCGTTTTGGACTTTTGGACTCTTTACCGAAAGCGAGTCCTGAATAGGAAATCCAGACAGACAGAGCAATGCAATATCGCCGTCAGCATCAGGATGAGCCTTCATATAGCGTACAGGCATGGAGACATAACGGTCCCTAAGTGCACGCATCTGCTGCTCCAAATCCACAAGCTGGGCCATAAGTGCGGAGTCGGGCTTCTTAGTTAAACGATCTATAGAGGCCTCGGTCTCCTCTGCACATTCCTCGATAGATTCTTGCAAAGGCCTGGCCAGCTCCTGAATGGCCTGAAGCGAATCGCTTAGAGACCTCCAATCATGATAAAATGAAGAACCATCGATATCAAAGATGCCTTCGGAGACTTTCAGAGAAGCTTTCTCACCCGGACACAACACAAAACCAAGATAGTCGCCACATCTTTGAGCCCCCTTTGCAAGTGGCCGAAGGTTGATGAAACGCAGGTCGTGATAAACGTCAGTCTGCCAAGAGAAAGTTCTGGTGGCATCATCCACCAATATGGTATCAACAGGTACCATCGGCTGGATAAACTCGAGGTCGGCACCGCTCACATATACATAATATACCGAGTCATTTACACCGGGTGCCAATACACCATCCAATGTAAACTGGTCGCCATTGCTGCACGAGAACAGCGACATAGACGAAACTGCTCCAAAGAGCATAGCAGTAAGAATACAACTCTTCTTCATGATTATAGCTTAGTAGATTAATAAAACAATAATTTCACCGCAAAAATAGCAAAAAAAATAATTACGGGGAAATTTTTGAAAAATCCTAAAACCAATCCTTCTTCTTGGAAATAAGGAATCCAGCCATGGCTGCCAGTATAGAGAACAGCACCACAATAGGCATGGCCCATGGGAACTCCTCCCAGCCGTTTTGGACATTCATGCCGTAGAAGCTGGCTATCAATGTTGGAATCATCAGTATGATGGAAACCGAAGTCATCTTCTTCATCACCTGGTTGAGGTTGTTGGAGATTACCGAGTCGAAAGTGTCCTTCAGACTGGTCATGATATTGTAGTAGATATTGCTCATCTCCACGGCCTGCTTGGTCTCGATGAGGGCGTCCTCGAAGAGGTCCTCGTTCATCTCGCTCATTCGGGTGCGGCGGCTGTTCTTGAACTTGGCCAAAACCGCCTCGTTGCTCTTAAGCGAGGTCTGGAAAAACACGAGACACTTCTGAAGGGTGAGCAGCCTGGAGAGCACCTTGTTGCTGATTGCATGCTCTATCTCATCCTCTATGATGGAAGTATGCTGATATATCTGGCGCAGATAATACATAAAGGAATTTGCACTGCGTATAAAAAGGTTCAATGTGAAATTGACCACATCATACACAGGCTGGCTGGAATTCCTATATACCGATGGCTGGTTTACGGGCAAAACCTTGTTTGACACATTGCATATTGTGACAGTATAATCATCAAACATGATAACACCCAGAGGATAAGTGGTATACTCGGTGCCATTGCCGTCGGAATCCTGAAACTCCACGGGTATTCTCAGAATCACCATGTTGTAGTCGTCGTCGGTCTCGTACCTGGGACGCTCGTCGTTATCGAGAATATCCTGAATAATCTCCTGAGGCACGTTATACTCCTCCTGAAGTATCTCCACCTCCTCGCTGTCGGGCTGCACACAGTGTACCCAGCAGTTGTCGTCCAATTCCTGGATTTTTTCAACTCCAAGAAAACTTTTGTAAAGCTGAATCATTTTCTAATCCTCAAAATATTAAAGCACTCCACCTGAGGGAGAGCTCAAGATTGTAAATATTGAGGACTCCTAAGGCCGAGGGCTAATGCTTAGTATTGGAATTATAAGGGTCTCCGTCCATAAGATGAAAACTATTAATTTGTAAATTATACTGCAAAGGTAATAAGAAAATCCCGTATTGACAAGAGCAAAATGTTAAGATATTGCTAAAAAGAAAACAAAAGGGGCCACGATATCGCATCGCGGCCCCGAAAAAGAAGGTATATGTATTAACAAAAAAAAACTAATTATGCGGACCTCCCATTAAAGGTCGCCAAGCGAGGCCACCATAACGGCCTTGATGGTGTGGAGGCGGTTTTCGGCCTCATCGAACACGATGCTGGCCTCGCTCTCAAACACCTCGTGGGAAACCTCCATGCAGTCGATACCGAAGCGCTGGTATATCTCCTGGCCAGTCTTGGTGTTGAGGTCGTGGAATGCAGGCAGACAGTGCATGAACTTTACATTCTTGTTGCCGGTGAGGGCCATCATCTTGCTGTCGATTCTGTAAGGTGTCAGGAGCTTTATCCTGAGCGACCACACGTCGTGGGGCTCGCCCATCGAAACCCAGACATCAGTATAGAGGAAATCGCAGTCCTTTACACCCTCGGCAATATCCTCAGTGATAGTAATCCGTGCACCAGTCTCAGCCGCAATGGCCTTGCATGTATCCACGAGCTCTGCGTTAGGGAACAGGTCCTTGGGGCCTACCAGTCTGATATCCATTCCGAGCTTGGCCGCGATTACCAGAAGAGAGTTGCTGGTGTTGCTGTGTATATCGCCAAGGAAGGCGAACTTAATGTCTTTTACGTCCTTGCTTGTGTGCTCCTTCATTGTGAGCAGGTCGGCCAGTGCCTGGGTAGGATGAAACTCGTTGGTCAATCCGTTGAAAACCGGCTTCTTGCTGTATTCGGCCAGAGTCTCCACGGTCTTCTGGGCGAATCCGCGGTACTCTATGGCATCGAACATTCTGCCAAACACCCTGGCGGTATCCTCTACCGACTCCTTGTGTCCTATCTGGCTGCCCGAAGGGGTGATATATACTGTGTGTGCTCCCTGGTCGGCGGCGGCTACCTCAAACGCGCATCGGGTACGTGACGAAGTTTTCTCGAAAATCAGGGCAATGTTCTTGCCTTTCATGTGCTGTACTTCTCTGCCCTCTGCCTTTTGTTTTTTTAAGTCTGCGGAAAGGTCAAGCATGTAATTGATTTCCTCTGATGTGAAATCAAGCAGCTTCAACAGACTTCTGTTTTTCAGATTTACCGTCATGATTATTCAGTTTATGATAAAAATACAATGCAAAATTAAACAAAAATACGGGATTTTCAATCATCAAAAGATATTTTTTTTGCATTATACGTATCACCCGTATTGCCAGTGTATTCCACAAAAAACGACTCAGCCATATCTACGGCCCATGCAATCTCACCTTTTTTTAGAGTCCTGATGCCCAACTCTCCGGTGTATGGGATTGCAGCGTCTATTATCAGGAAAACATCGCTGCCGTCGCTTGCCAGCCGGTTGGTCCTGATACCCACCATTACTGTGTTGAACTGCTGAATGTTGGCATAGTTAGGATCCACATCTCCGAAATCCTCGGTGGCCACCATTATGGGGAAAGCATCAGCCCCGTAATGTCTTAGATACGATACGGCCAGCATGTTGATATCGGCGGAATTGCCCTCCCTGCTGCTCTTGATGTCCTTGAGGCCGTTTCTGAGATGGTTGCAGTATTCACCGGTCCACTTGTAGTTGGCTGATACATACTTGCAGACATCAGATACCACACGCATTGTGTCTGGATACTCATCAGGATCGAGCAGATAACTGAGCTCCGGCGGATAATCGTGGTTCTTGAGCACAGGTTTCCAGAACTGCGGATCCTTGGTAAGGCGCTTGTAGAGGCGTGGCCAGTTGTGGGAATCCACTATCAGATACGCAGGGTTGGATTGATGGAAGTAAGCCTCGTTGAGGCTTAGGAATCTGTTGTCGGGGTCGGCGTATACATACAGCAGATGTGTGATAGACTGCCAATAATTGTAATATGTACCCGAATACCCTATATTCTGGCTGAAGCGGGATGCCATCATCCTTACCGACGCGGTACCATAGAGGGGATGGGCCTGATCCGCCGGCAGCATATCCACTGGTACGGTATTGTAAACGTAGAACGAGTCGCACACCGAGCTGAATCTGTAATTGAAAGAGTGCCCGAAACCACTGGCTGCTGAACCTTGTATATAAAAATAAGGTGTCCTGCCGTCACACATGACGGATACAAAATCGTCGCTGCGGGTGTGGTTTACCAGCAAAGTATCGTAGCCGCGCAGGTCGTACTTGTATTGCATGAAATAAGGGAAATTTGTGACAAGCAGGTTGGCCACACTCGGATACTTGCTGTTGAACTTGCAAAGGTCAGGCATCATGAAATCGAACGTGGCCACGGTGTATTCCCAATCCACAATCTGTCCCTTTTGAAGTATGGGCAGTTCCACAGTCTGCCAGCTATTTACCGAATCGCCCTGATATGTCTTGAAAGACTTGAACTTAGGTTTGGTCTTGGAGACTTTGGTACCATTCAGGCTGAAAACCAAGCACTTTTTGTCCAGAAGAAGATCGTAGTCATATCTTCCCGAAAAATGCACTGTGAAGAAATCCTGGTCGGAAAAATCATCTTTCAGTACCTTAATCCTGACATGGTATTTGTTGAAGAGCCTCAGGTTGCCTTGATAATAATCGAAATACATGCTTTTCTCATTTTGCAGTATTACAGCGTCATAGCCTGCATTGTCGAAATCGGTGGCGCGGAAATCCTCAGGAGTCACCTTGCCAAACTTGCTGAACGGAGTCTGGCCCGTAGCTATAGATGCCAACGAGAGCATCAGTAACGAAAATATCAGGGAAAAATGCTTCATGTTGTTATGTGGTTAGTTATGATTGAAAACGTATTGAATGATGTTGGCCCCCATCTGTAGGGCCTTCTGATGCGCCTCCTGAGTATCGCCGTGCACGGCGGGATCTTCCCAGCCATCGCCGAGGTCGCACTCCCAGGTGTAGAGGAACACCATGCGTCCCTCGTAGAAAATGGCGTAGGCCACTGGCGCGTGATTGTCGTGCTCATGGATTTTGGGCAGTCCGTTCGGGAACTGATACTTCTGATGGAAGAGGTCGAAGCTGGAAGGCAGTTCCACCATCTCGCACTCGGGGAAAACCTTGGCCATCTCGCGGAAAACGAAATCCTTGGTGCCGTAGTTGTCGTCGAAATGGAAGAACCCGCCGGCAATAAGGTATCTGCGGAGATTCTCCACATCGGCATTGCTGAAGATGATGTTTCCGTGGCCAGTGGCGTGGACGTATGGATAGGTGAAAATCTCGGCGCTGCCCGGCTCCACGGTGGGGATATCGCTGGAGATTCGGGTATGGAGGTTCTGGTTGCAGAAATTCACGAGGTTGGGCAACGATGTGGGATTGGCATACCAATCGCCGCCGCCGGAGTACTTCAGCAACGCAATCTTGAGGCTCTGGGCATCAGCAACGCCCAAACCAATCCAAGACATCAACAACATAATTATAAAACAGCGCATTACAAATAAATAGTAAAAGGTTTACAAATATAACAACTTTGTAATAACAAAAAAAGCGAATTTTCATTAAAAAAATTCGCTTTCTTGTATTCTGAAAAGTTATTTACTAAATTCCTGTGTAAGAGAATGGAGATATCTTGTACATCTCTTCCTTGATGGAGTCTGATACATCGAGGTTGGCGATGAAGTTGTGGATATCGTCCTTTGTGATCTGACGATTTACTCGTGTAAGCTCCTTGAGTTTCTCGTAAGCGTTAGGAATCTCCTCGCGGCGCATGATGGTCTGGATGGCCTCGGCGCATACTGCCCAGTTGGCCTCAAGGTCGGCGTCGATGCTCTCCTTGTGGAGGATAAGCTTGCCGAGACCCTTCATGAGCGACTTGATGGCTACGAGAGTGTGACCCATTGGCACGCCCACGTTGCGGAGAACGGTGCTGTCTGTGAGGTCGCGCTGAAGACGCGAGATAGGCAGCTTCTGAGCCAGGTGAGTGAATATGGCGTTGGCCATTCCAAGGTTGCCCTCGGCGTTCTCGAAGTCGATAGGATTTACCTTATGAGGCATTGCGGAAGATCCAACCTCGCCGGCTTTGAGTTTCTGCTTGAAGTAGTTCATAGAAATGTACATCCAGATATCACGGCAAAGGTCGATGAGGATGGTGTTGATACGCTTCATGGCGTCGCAAAAAGCAGCAAAATTGTCGTAATGCTCTATCTGAGTGGTAACCTGGGAGCGCTCGAGACCAAGCACGTGGTTTACAAAACTGTTGGCGAATGTAATCCAGTCGATCTCAGGGTATGCCACATGGTGGGCGTTGAAGTTGCCAGTGGCGCCGCCGAACTTGGCCGAATATGGCACAAGACGGAGCAGTCCAAGCTGATTCTGAAGACGCTCCACGTATACCTCTATCTCCTTGCCGAGGCGTGTAGGACTGGCAGGCTGACCGTGGGTACGGGCAAGCATGGAAACATCGGCCCACTCGCCAGCCTTGTGTATAAGGTCCACGAGAAGCTTCTCCATCTCTGGATAGTATACGTTGGTGACAGCCTGCTGTACCGAATATGGTATAGAGGTGTTGTTGATATCCTGAGATGTAAGGCCGAAGTGGATAAACGACTTGTACTGAGGAATATTAAGCTCGTCGAATTTCTCACGCAAGAAATACTCCACCGCCTTTACATCGTGATTGGTTGTTTTCTCAATCTCCTTAATCCTGAGAGCGTCGGTTTCCTGAAACTTTCTGTACACCATTCTCAAGGGCTTGAAAAGCGACTTGTCGAAATCCTTGAGCTGAGGCACAGGAAGCTCGCAGAGTGCTATGAAATACTCCACTTCCACCAATACTCTATATTTAATAAGGCCAAACTCCGAGAAATACTCGGCCAGCTCCACATCCTTGCTGCGGTAGCGGCCATCTACGGGTGATATGGCTGTAAGTTCAGATAATATCATTGTTGTTGTGTAAAAAATTTTCTGCAAATTTAATAAATTAAAAACAGATTACAAAAAAAATTAGCGGTTTTAAGTCGAAAAAAAGTTGAACATAAACGAAGTATTTGAATAACAAACGATTAAGACTAACCATTTGTACTATGCTTCCCGCAAAACCATTTCATATTCCAAACCACCTAAAATAACATACTAAGCTCCATTTACAGCCTTCAAAATTACAATTTTTCTGTCCAACAACAACTATCCGAAACATAAACTTTCTAATCGTTTCAGTAACAGGAAAAAAATAATTCTCGCAAAAATTTTTAGTTATAAATATTAATATTTACCTTTGAAAAATTAAAAACAATACTATAAATATGAACAGCAGCAACTTATCACAGGCCGACGCCGAGGAGGAGCTCCCTCTCGTGGATAGAGAAGGCCGCGAGATTGGCCACGCACTCCGCAGCGAGTGCCACAAGGACATCACGAAGATCCATCCAGTGGTGCACGTGCACGTAATCAACAGCAAGGGAGAGATTTTCCTTCAGAAACGCAGCATGAGGAAACTCATCCAGCCCGGCAAGTGGGACACTTCAGTGGGCGGACACATCACCTACGGCGAGCCGCTGGAGGAAGCCCTCAGACGCGAGGCCTGGGAGGAAGCCGGTGTGGAGAACGGAACTTTCGAGAAGATAACAACTTACCTTTGGGAATGTCCGCGCGAGACCGAGTTCATCAACGTCTACAAGTGCCATTACGACAATCCCAAGATAATAGCCGTGGCCGAAATCGACGAAGGCAAATTCTGGAAAATCAGCGAGATAGAATCCGCCATCGGCAAAGGAATCCTAACCCCGAATTTCGAAAAAGAGTTCATGAAGATAAAAGAGGATTTGGTTTAGAGTGGAAAGCTTAGGGATTCTCTAAAAATCTCTAAAAAATTCTTTTAATTCTTTTTCAATTCTTTTATTTTCGGATAAAAATTATTTCTCGGATAGAAAAAAATCTCTCGGATAGAAAAAAAACAATGAATTTCAAGGAGATAAAGGACATAAAGGACAAGGTGATGGCTGGGGGCTGCATCTCACGCGAGGAGGCGGTTGCCCTTACCGGGGCCAGCAATATTGGAAACCTGTATTACAGTGCAAACCAGCTGAGAGCCAAGTTTTGCGGATACAGGGCCCATATTTTCACCAGCTTCACCATAGCCGGCAACCGTTGCAACGAGGATTGCAAATTCTGCGCAATGTCAGCCAACACCAAGATTGAGCATCCAAATGGCAACAACCAGAATTTCGAGACCCTGATACAGAAGATTGAGCTGTTTTCGAAACACGGCATCAGAAACATAAAACTGAACATCATAGACGGCAATATCACCGACCAGAAACTGGACAAAATAATAGAAAACCTTAAAGAGGTAAAGAGCAAATGCAAAGCCGAGCTGCTGGTGTCGCTTGGCAACATATCGCATGCTCAGCTGCGCAGGCTAAAGGACGAGACCGGTATTGGATGGTACCACTGCAACACCGAGACCTCAGAGAGGTTTTACCCAAACATCTGCACCACCAACTGCATACAGAGCAGGTATCAGACCCTGACCGATGCCAGAAGCCTGGGGTTCAAGATAAGCACCGGCATCATAATAGGCATGGGCGAGACTTTGGAGGACCGCATCGACATGGCCCTGAAAATAAGGGACCTGGGCATCGACACTATTTTCATAAACCTGCTATACGCTCTTGAGGGCACACCTCTCGAAAAGCAGCCTCAGATCGGAAGCCAGGAAATCCTTACAACGTTTGCAATATTCAGATTCCTGCTGCCCAAGGCCAAACTGGTGCTGGCAAGAGGCAGGTCGCAGATAAAGATTATTGAGGTGGACGCCATCAACGCCGGAATCAACTCGGCCATACTGGGCGAACTGCTGGTGGAGCCCAGCGAATCAGACATAGAATACAACAAGCAACTATTTGAGCGCGAAGGCTTTACTGTATGATATTACGGATAATGCCACGGTACTTCAGCACCCGGGCAAAGAACGTTGCAACCATATCGTTGCCATAATTGTCGGCCATATACGACTGCATGGCAATATCGCAGTCGCGGCTGAGCCTTACTGCCAGATACTGAGCAGTGGCAGGTGTGTTGTCGAAATTGCGGGTGCGGATAATGTGGCGCACCACTGCCATGGAAAATCCGCCAAGCCAAGGCTCGTAGTTTTCCACCACACCACATATTTTCTCGCTTATCCTGAACCCGGCATCCATGTCGCAGCAATCGGCCATGCTGTCCAGCATCCGCGCATCCATGAACGGCAGGAACTCCGCAAAAAATTTTCCCTTCAGCCTGCAATACTCCAAAGCCCATACGGAATCCTGGAAATTGCATATCACGGCCTTGAAATCGAACCCCATCCTGAACGCCGGATTGGTATCGAGAAAACGCGCGGCATCAGCGGCAGTACAATCCATCTTTGTCATCCAGAATTTCAACGGCACGTGCTGTATCAGTTTGAAAATCAACACCTCGCACGGAGGCAGCTTCTTCAGGAACTCTGGCAGGCCATCGGATTCCGATATGGATGAGTCAATGCCGTAGCGCTCCAGGGTTTCCGTATCTTCTATGGGTTGGAAATCGCAATGACGCCTCCCGTCTATCCTGAGGCTCCGGTCCAAAACCTTCATGAAATATTCCACAGGACGGCTCTCGCTGCTGCGGCACATAAGGGAAAGGGCAGCATCAGCCCCGGGACCGCCACCGGAGAAAGCCTTCCAGAGAAAATCGAGGTCGCCGGGCCACACCCTCATGAAAACCGAAAGGAAATCGTTGCGCTGACGGGCTGTGATACCGGGCCAGATAGCCTCCAGCTGATGCGACGATCCACTGAATCCGGCCTTGCGCATGGCCACAAACATCCTAAGTCGGAGCTGATGCGGCGAATCTGCAAATTTCTCACCGCCCAGGTCCATGGCATCAACCAGCCATTTGCCGCGGTTGCCAAGCAGGGGCCAAACCGCAAACCTGTATTGATGCATGTATTTGCCGCCCGATGTGTAGGCCAGCTCCACAAAACGGGGCAGAATATAGGGAGGAAGTATCTGACGCTTTTGGGCAAAATACCAGAGCGCATACCTGAACAGATGCGGCAATCCATTGTCGTTCAGATATATGGCGAGACTTACATTGGAGTCTGAAATATAAGGATAAGTCTCGGGCGCGCATTCGGGCAGCAGGATCCTGATGCCTGCGGAGGCTGCCGTCTTGCCTGAATTGAGATACGCGAACAGCATGGACGTGGCCCTCAGGAACACATCCTCATAATCGTGGCTGCCCTGCATCATGGCCTCGATATCGGGGCGGAGGTCGGCAGGAAAATCACCTGGACCAACCCTGCGGCCCGAAGAGCCCAGCATGGCGGCGTTCAATATGCTATCTATCTCATTCATTGCTCAATACATAATATTTGCCATCTACCCACAAGGACGAGATACGGCAATAAAACTCACTGAAAATCACAAACGCCGAAAACTCCATTCCTCCCGTGCAGGCCAACAGTGTGGCGCGAGCCTCATAGCCGGTCATAAGGGGAAAAACATTTTGCCTGGTATCTGTCAGATACAAGGAATCAGCATCCTTGGATATACGCAAGCCACTTACAATCAAAGGAATATCCAGCATGAAAGGATTGTCGGCAAAGGCACGCCTGCATATTTTCATAGCCGCATCGATGCCAGAATACGCCTGAGGCACAAACACCTGATGATTGCGGTCGATGGAATTGTAAACAACCCTCATCTGATGGATTCCGGGATAATAATAAAAAGCCGACCTGTAGCATCCGCCTGGACTGAGCATTGTTGTAATATGATGGGAACCAGCCACATACTCCACATTGCAGGCAAACCTCCGACACCTCTGTCCCACAAACCAAGTCCTGATCATGGTCATGGAATTGTAGGCCGACTTGGTGGCCGAGAGACACATCCAGTTGTCATCGACAGGGCTCTGCCTTTGCACCATGGCCTGAGGCACCGACACACCTGCCAAAACCAACACCTCTGTCTGCCATTCCGGAGACAGGCTTGAGATATTGGCTATGGCGCTTGCCAGCATGTATATCCTTGATACAGAGCTTACAAACTGCTGTTTCCAGAAAGGCGAGTCCATAGGCACTTCCTGCAACGACGCCAGCATGGAAGCCAGACCCGGAGCCTGATTGTCTATGAGCCTGCGCCTTAGCTGCTCAGTACTTTGCTCCACATTGCCAGCCATACGAAAAAGCCCGCTGCGCAAAAAATCGCGCAAACGGACCTGCAAGTCGTTAGCCGCCGCCTGAATGTTGGAAAGGCGCTGACCGCTGATTATGTTAGTCAACATGGAACTCGAATAACAAAGTGCTGTAGGGCTCCACTACGCCCATTGTCTTGTCGTTGAATCCATACTTGTAAGGCACAAGGAGAAGGCCATCGCTATTGCGCGTTATCATCTTGGACTCGAAGGCTATCCTCCAGGCCTTCATCAGGTCGTTCACCTTCGATTCCACAACATCGTTTTTGGCGAAAATGGTGTTTTTCTGCAATGCCGTGCCGGTGTAGGTAATCTTAACAGAATCATTGGCGTCAATCTCTCCCTCACCTTCCTGGGTGATATAGAGATATAGATTGTTGCCGTTCAGGTCCACAAACTTGCCCTCGTATTTGGTTAGTATCTTGCTGATACACTGTTGTTCCCTGTCCCTGAAATCGTCCTCTCCTTTGCATGAAGCAGTCAACAAAACCGCCATGCAAGCCACAAGCATCAGATATCCCTTCAATATTGTCATGCTACTTAATCTCAAGAAGTTCCACGTCGAAAACAAGAGTAGAAAATGGAGGAATGCCGCTTGTGCCGCTTATACCATATCCAAGCGACGATGGGATTATCAGCCTGCATTTCTCACCCTTACGCATAGATGCCACACCCTCGTCGAAACCGGAAATAAGCATTCCTGCACCGATAGTTGTCGACAAAGGAATGTTGCGCTCGTATGAGTTATCGAACTCCCTGCCATCCAGCAGTTTGCCGATATAGTGAAGCTTAACATTTCTGCCGCTGGCTGTAATATCGCCCGTTCCTTCCCTCATAACAATCTTGTAGAGGCCCGACTTTGTGGGCTCCACGTTATAATTGTTATCCTTCAGATATTTACTTATAGATTCCTGCTCCCGTTTGTAGAGTGTGTCGAGATATTGCATATACTCGTTCAGATCCTCATCAGGCTCATAAGTATCCTTGAGACACGATGTACATAGCATAGCAGACATTACTGCCATGACAACCAAAATAAAAATTTTTTTCATAATTTTGATAATTTATTTAAAGTCAATAAGTTCCACGTCAAATATCAGAGTAGAGAATGGCTCTATCCTTCCGCTTACTCCACGGGCGCCATATCCGAGACTGGATGGGAAAATAAGCCTGCATTTCTCGCCCCTGCGCATCGATGATATACCCTCCTCGAAACCAAGAATAGATTTGCCAGCCCCAAGCTGAAAACTGAAAGGCTCGCCACGCTTGTAGGAATTGTCGAACTCGCTTCCGTCAATCTTGGTGCCCACAAAATGCACGGTCACCATCTTGCCAGCTGCTGTCTCTGTGCCGGTGCCGGGCTTGGTGACTATCTTGTAGAGTCCTGATTCAGAAGGCTTGGCTGTGATACGCTCGTTTCTCACATAATCGCGCAGTATCATTTTCTCCTGGGCCTCCATGCGCTCGTTGTATTCATCTATCTGTTTCTGATACTCCACGCCATCGAAAATATTGTCGATCCTGATATGAAAAACTAACTTGTCGTCAGGCTTCAGGACCGATGGCAGAGGGCGTTTCCTGGTATTCTGATAGAAAGGCCCGGCCGCAACCTTGAATATTGCGCTGTCGCCCTTGTGCATCATACTGATACCCAGTTCTATAGACCCTTTTTCGCCATCGTTGGCATACATTCTGAAGTTGTCTGATACATCGCGCGACGAATATACCTTCTGTCCACTCTCTGTATAGTAATCCATTTCCAGAAAAAGCACATCGCCGTTCTTTATCTTCATGGAATCGGGATTGTGTCTTACAAACCTGTATTCGATATCGCCGTATTCCTGCTCGTTTTTCTGGAATCCGCTGTCAGAAGAACACGATATCAGGAAAAACAATGCTGCTATATATATAAGTGTGAAGTATCTCATGATGCTAATAACTCTCCTGTTCATTTGGGAAATCGCCGCTCTTGACATCGGCCACATAACTGGAAACAGCTCCACGAATCACCTCGCCCACATTTGCGTAGCGCCTCAGGAACTTTGGCTTGAAATCCTCGTTGATTCCAACCATGTCGTGGAACACAAGCACCTGACCATCACAGACATTGCCGGCGCCTATGCCGATTGTTGGAATGGAGAGCGAGTCAGTAACCTGCTTGGCGAGAGCTGCCGGAATCTTCTCCAATACCACCGAGAAACATCCGAGATCCTGAAGCAGCCTGGCGTTCTCGAGCAGAACTTTGGCCTCGGCATCGTCCTTGGCGCGCAGGCCAAAACCTCCAAACTTGTTGATGCTCTGAGGTGTAAGCCCAAGATGACCCATGATGGGAATGCCTGCCGAGAGTATGGCCTTGAAAGAATCCTCTATCTCTATGCCACCTTCTATCTTGACAGCCTGGGCGCCAGTCTCTTTCATAATTCTTACCGCGTTCCTTACAGCCACATGGGGATCGCCCTGATACGAGCCGAAAGGCATGTCCACCACCACCATGGCACGTTTTACGGCGCGCACCACGCTTGCTGCAAAATAAATCATCTCGTCCACAGTGATAGGCAGAGTGGTAGGATATCCCGACATTACATTGGCAGCCGAGTCTCCCACAAGAATGGCGTCGATGCCAGCCTCGTCCACAAGCCTGGCCATAGAGAAATCATAGCTCGTAAGCATGGCTATCTTCTCGCCATTGTTTTTCATATTCTGGAAGGTCTGGGTAGAGACCTTCTTAATTTCCTGATGTACTGACATTTTCTATTTCATTAATAGTTTTGCAAATCTTCCACAAAGTTAATCAAAAAAAACTAATGCAAGCTATAGGAATTGAAAGGAATTAACATTTTTTTTGAAAATATATTTTGAAATTATAAAAATAATTATGAATTTTGTAGTGTAAAAAAACAAAGTATATATTTTCATAATATAAAGGTTTAGGTTAATAATTAGCATTGAGGCCAGTTGTGAAACTGGCCTCATTTGTTTTATAGTCACCTGCGCTGAATCTGCCATCCTTCGGGAATAAAATCCTCGCCAAAATATGCGGGCAACCCCTGCGGGCATACAAAAATCCCGTCTGCCCCCACACCATTCACCCACGACATTGTGGAATAGAAATCAACTCCATACATAGGATCGAAAAACGACGACCACTGCGAGAACCTTACCTCTATGCGCCTGATGCTGCTGCATCCAAGAAACATGGACTCGTAACACTCGGCGGCCATATTCTGTACATGCAGCCTGGGCGAATGTGTCATGCGGCTGCATCCGGCAAACATCAGGCTGTAGCATCCACGCATCAGAACCACAGGCTGAAGCTCGGGCGGAGATATCAGCCCGGTGCTGTTCTCGAAAAGATGGGTGAAACAGTATCCGCACGGGATTACAAGCGATTGTCCGGTGTTGTCCACAAGGCTCATGATGTTGCCTGAGGCATTCATGTTGCCTGATATCACGATGGAAGTGTAGTTGTTGACCGAATGGGAGAAGCCTCCGGGATTGCGGCCACGGAAATATATGCGGCTGCCTTTTTCCACAAAAACTGGCATGTCCTCAGTGATTACCAGCCATGGGCCGCCGTCTATCCTGTACTGGATATCAGGACTGTTGCTCTCGTGGTGGATACCCACCCACGAGTTTTCCAAAGCACTGAGTGTAAGGTAGTTTTGTCCCAAGGCTGAGTAAGTATCAGCCACGATGGAAAAAAACACAATACAAACCCAGAATACAAAATTCTTCATTCTCATTCCTTACCAAAAAAAATTATCTTTTGCGCAGCACCCACCAATTGCGGATGGCGATAATCAGCCACCCCAAAACCGGAAGATACATTGCCAGCACCCACGGACGCTTTATGATGGTTTTCAGTATCTTGCCCAGGGTTAGCCTGAGGCTCTCATCGCCCTCGCTCTCCTTGTAGTTGACATCGAAATAGGTCATCACCAGAGGCCAGAACGCGGGGAAATACCTGAAGAAATATCTCTTGTGGCGCCATGCCTCGCGCATCAGGGACCCCATGTTGTAGTATTTGGCGCCATATTTTCTGGATGCCGCATCGAGCTGATGCTGCATTTGGACACGTACCCGCTCTCCTACATCCTTCAGCTCCTTTTGTGTGAGCTGGTCGTAGGACTTGTCCACCATCTCATAGACCTTGATGGGATCGCCTATCACGAATGTGAGTTGCGACGGCAAAGATATATAAAAAATCCAAGGCTGAAAAATCGCAAGGAAAATAATCGGTCCCATAGGGAAAAAAGGCAGGCCAAACTTGCGGACAAACTTGTCGACAGGCTTTATGCTGTATGCAAGCGGATTGTTGTATTCGCCGTTTACAGTCATGAAAGGTATTATGTCGGTCTTGTAGCGAATGCCCATCCTTATGAACGAGGTCTTGAATGGCTGAAGCTGGTATTTCTTGTCGAAGCCCTTGCCTATGCCCTCTATGCCCTCCGGGAAGATGAGCACATTGGTCTCGTTGAGCCTCATGGCGGTCTCGAAGTTGAGGAGCGACGCGTTGATGCAACCGGCCTTGAACCAGAGGTCGTCTATCATGAATGGACACATGTAGGGATACTTGGTGAGCATAGGCGATATCAGGGCTCTGATGCTCTCCTGCACTGGCAGATGCCTGTCGGCTATCTGGGTGATGAAGACAATGGCGTCCCACGGGAAAGCCATTCCCGAATGGTTGGTGGCAAATACAAGAGGCGCGTCAGGATTGTTGCGCCGGGGCATATTGTCGAATCCCACAAACCTGGGCCTGTACCATACATTGCTGATATGGCTGAGCACATGCCTGCAAAAAGCCTCCAGGTATGGAAGCGAGAAATGGCGGGTATAGTTCTCCTTGTTGAGCTCCACCTCCTCGTCGCTTATCAACAGTCTATTGCGAAATCCGTTATTATTTACTTGTTGTTGAGACATTTACATATTCAATTAAAACCACTCGCCATCCGAATTGGCAGGATTGCCAGCCTTGCCCGATGCAGAATCCTCGCTGCGGATAATACCCTCGCCGGCCGATGTAATCAAGCACAGAACCTTGAACACTTTTCCGTAGAAATTCTGCACAGGAATGTAGTTTTCTGTTATATTGTAACTCTGTCCCGAAATATTTATTGTCTTGGAAACCATACGCTGACGACCCAATCTTATCTGTAGCCAGAAATCGTCGGAAGTAGTCTTCTCGGTCTCGTGAATGATATCATAGAGAGGCTCCTCGCCGGAGAGCAAAGGCTGCTTTTTCTTAACGAGGAACTCCAGAGCCTTGGAAGTGATATCAACAATGTGGCCATCAGGACCATACTCCACAATCATCAAAACCGAGTTGAGAGCCTCAGAGGTATGAGTGAACTCATCAACCTTTTTCGACATATCGGCCTGGGATGTACGCATGGCCTCCATGTTCTGACGCATCTCCTCTTCCTGAGACACCAGCTCGTCGGACTGTATCTTGAGCTCCTGCAAAAGCTTGTTGGTGCGGATATTGATCTTGACAGTGGCGATGGTGGATGCGATGGAATTGCCCACCTCCTCGATAAACTGCTGCTGATACTCCTCAATGGGAGTGAAAGATGCAATCTCGGCCACAGCGAATATCTCGTTGTTGAACTTGAAAGGCACGATAAGCAGATGCTGAGGGCTCTTCTCGCCAAGTCCGGAGGTAATGTTGATATAGTCCTCGGGCAGATTGCTGATATATATGGATTCAGCCTCCAGTATGCACCGGCCTATAAGGCCCACACCCGGATATACAGTCTTCTTGAGGATCTTGCGGATATCGTAGGCATAGCCTGCGGCAAGCTCGAAGAACACATCATTCTTGTTGTCGTCGTTTATCACGAACAGGCCTCCCTGATTGGCTCCGATATACTTGACGAGGTTGCTGATGATGTTGAACGCAAAATCGTACATGTCGTTGTTGTACTCGCGGAGGATGTCACCGAACTTGGCGGCGCCCTCTGTAATCCAGTTTTGACGGCGGTCGAGCTCCTGACGCTCGGTGGCCTCCTGATTTGCCTTTACAAGCGAGTCGCGCATCTGCAACAGCGAGCTGCCCAGCTCATCGGTATTGCTGAGGGGCTGAAACTCGGTTTTCAAGTTGCCCTTGCCAATCTCTTCGGCAAATTTAACAGCCTTGCCAAGACCATCCTTCAGGTTGACCAACGAATCAGCAATCTCCTGAAGCTCAATGGCATAATCGCCATCGAAGGAGGCATCGGTATTGGTATTGCCCATGGACAGATCACGGAGCACATCGCCACTCTTGTCGAGGAAAGACGATATCCTTGATGTAACGTGGAAGAGCAGAAGCGACATCAGCACCAGACCAACTAGTATGATAAAGACTGTGGTGGTAATCTGCGAATTGGTCTGCTGAAACACAAGCGACTGAGGCACTGCCGTAACAAGGGTCCACGAATCGCTGAAAATATTGTTGTCGACATTAACGCCGCAAAGCACGAGCTTGTAGCCAGTGGAATCCACTGCCGGGATATAGGCGAAACCTGTCGAATCTATCTTGGAGCGTACATCAAAATAGCTGTCGGCCACCAGTTTCATGATATTGCTCTTCTCTATATTGTCATGGCTGACCGACATACCGGCAAACTGGCCAGCATCAGTGATAAGGAACGAGGCGAAACTCTCGTAACCTATCGAGTTTTTCACCATCCTGTGGAAATTCTCCACCTCGAGGTCGGCGCTTACAAGGGCGCAGAAATTGTTTTCGGAATCGAAAACGGGGATGTAAATTGTAGACTTGTATAGCGGATGGATGTTTGGATTGTCGGAATCATCGCTCTCTATGCCGGTGATAATCTCATGGCCCATAATCTTGGCCTTGTAGTAATTGCTGGAGAAATCGTCGCCATCGAGGTTCAGATTGGCTACATTGTATTTGGCACCGCCATCTCCACGCTCAAACGAGTAGAGCCTGCGGCCAAAGTTCTTGGTCCAGGCAGGCTCAATGAGGCCAAGCTCCCAAGAGATCTTAAGATTCTCGAAATTGGAATTGTCAGAAAGGAACCTGTTGGCTGCCGAACGGTACACGGTAATACGCTGGTCCTCCGAAAGAATCTCGGTGCCAGAGAGCGAGGCAGCGAGAGCCCTCACCGAACTAATATCGCAGTCGAGGGCCGCCTTTATCCTGATGGCCGAGTTTTTCTCGGTCTCGCGGATAGACCTGGTGATAGCGTTCTGATTGGCCGAGCTCGACGTGTAGTTGAGGTAAACGGCTGATGCAACGAACACTACAAGCGATGCAGTGAGTATATATATGAATAATTTGGTCTGTAATTTTAGCTTCATTTTCTTAACAATTCTTTTTGTGAATATATGCAATATATGTGCCTATTTTCTGCCGTACTAAATTACAGTTTATTATGCTAATAAACAAATGTTTTTTGCAAAAAAAAGCGGTGCACTCATGAAAAATATTCATGAAATGCACCACTCTACATAATCAATATCAATATCAAAATAAAAAACTAGAATTTATATCCAAGTGTGGCCATGATATGAAGGTAACGGTTGTCGTGGTTCATAATCATGGAGTGCTCAGGCTTGGCCGACTCGTAGATATAGCTGCCAGTCTGATAGATATGGTAGCTGGCTGTAAGGTCGAAATATGCGTTGGCATTAAGCTTAAGGCCAATACCACCTGATATTATCTGACGCTGCTTGTTGCCTGATACAAAATTCAGAGGGTTGCCATACAACGCATATCCGGCGCGGATAGAAACAGGACCGGCAAGGCCCTCTGCTCCTATGCGGAAGTTGTTGGTAGACTTAAACTTGGTCTTGCAGCCTTCGTTCTCATCTATAAAGTCATAGTCGTCGAACTCCTCGTTGCGGAGCTTGGTCTTCGAGTAATTGACATTCTCGTAGTCGAAGCTTATCAGACCATAGCCAGGATATACAAAGGCGGCCGAGAGTACCGACTTGAATGGAGTAACAAGGCGGTACTTGTACTCGTTGTCGTCGGAGATATCAGCGAAATCATCGGAATAACTCTCGCTGTTGGTGTGTCTATCCTCGAATGTGTCACTGTCGTATACAGCCTTTAGCTTGGTGTAGTATTTCTCGGTGATGGAAAATACTGTAGGAGTATGTATGGCAGCGCCAACTCTCACATACTGTATAGGCTTGTAGAGAACACCGAGCTTAACATTTACGCCGGCGCCATACGACTTGTCGAATTCGGAGTAATCGAAATGCTCGTATGCCACTGCATCATTCTCATCGTCTTCCTTATACACATTTGTGGTTTTGTAATTGAGGGTCTGGAGACCCAAAGACGCACCAAAAAAGAGCTGATCGTTGAACGAGCCTGCGAAAGAGAAGTCCCAGCAGTTGATGCCGCCCCTCTGATCCACATTGTATCTCTGGCGCTGACCGTAACCAGTCTTGTCGGTGTCCCAAATGCCGCTATGTGGGTTGCAATATTGGCCATCCTTATTGTCGATGAGTACGGTATTGTAGAAAAGGCCAGTAGAGAAAGCGTCAAGATTGTCAGGATCGCAGCCCTGGGCCCTGTCCACCATAGCATCGAGAATAGAGTTGGATGGATTGTTATAGTCGAATGACTCTCTCAGCGAGAAGTCGTTGAGGCGGTTGAATCCGATACCGAAAGCCCAACCAGTATATCCGGAAGTGGCTCCTGTGCCTGATGCTGCCACGAAACCCATTGTAGGAATCTTCATCGAGAACTTTGACTCCTCGCCTATTCCTGTAGTGGGAGTTACCTTGCTGTTGTTGCTGATAAGCTCCAGAGAGATACAAGCCTCGCCCTCCTTGTAGATACCAATACCGGCGGGGTTTATCGACATGCATGAGATATCACCGCCCAAGGCTCCGAACGCGCCGCCCATGGCAGCCGAACGCGCTGTACCCTGAATGTAGGTTTGAGAGAAACGCAACGCGTCGTACTCGTTCTGGGCCACTGCCTGGCCTGCTATGGCCAGCAGCAATGATAATGGTAATATATGCTTTTTCATATAACTTCAGTTTTCATTATAATGTTTGTTGTACAAATAGATAGATACTATCGGCGTCCGCTGCTGTGGCCACCACCATGGCTGCCAGAAGACGAGCTGCTTGACGAGCCTCTGCTGCTGCTTCCACTTGAGTGTGACGAGCTGCTTGATGAGCCCCTGCTGCCGCTTGAGTATGACGAGCTGCTTGACGAGCCTCTGCTGCTGCTTCCACTTGAGTGCGACGAGCTGCTTGATGAGCCTCTGCTGCTTCCGCTTGAGTATGACGAGCTGCCTGACGAGCCCGACTTCGAAGTGCTTGTGGAAGAAGAAGAGCCACTGCGGCTGCCGCTTGAATGTCCGCCGTACGAACCGCTATTGCTTGAAGACGAACCGCTGCGGCTGCTTGAAGAAGATCCGCTGCCATAGCTTCCGCTTGAGGTATTGCTGTGAGAGCGGTTGGATGCAGAAGAGGATCCGCTGTTGCCAGACTTGCTGCTTGAGCTTGTGTTGCCAGTTCTTGAAGAAGAGCTGCTGTTGCTGCTGCCGGAGTAGTAGCTGCCGCTTCTCACATTGCTGCGTGATGAGCTGCCGCTGCTGTTTCCGTTCTTGCTGGTGTTGTCGGCGCTGCCGTTGTGCGATGAGTTGTTTCTATCGCGACCTGTAGAGCCCTGCGAATATGTGCGGTTGCTGTAGTTGCCGGTTGCGCTGCCACGGTGACCATAAGAATAAGGAATTCTGTTGCGGTCGCTGCTGTTTATGCGGTTGTAGTCGTGGGCGTAGTGACGGTCGAAGCTGTTGTATCTGTGGCTGTAGTGGCCGTATCCATAATGTCCGTAGTGACCGTAGTGGCCATAGCCATAGTAATCGTAGCATGGGCTATAGTAGTGATGATGGTATCCGTACCATGAATATCCGTAATAAGGATCGCCCCAGCAGGAGTAGTGGTAAGGGATGCCCCAGCCAAAACTCCAGTAGGGGGAATTGTAGTGGTAGCCAAATCCCCAGTACCAATCGTAGTACCATGGCTCGTTGATATATACATCGTAGTACCTTACTGCACGGGTAGGACGGTGGAAACGGTAGATTCTGGCAGTGTAGCTGTCATCAACGATGTACTCGTTGTCATCAATGTCGGCATCTGAGTATACCTGCTCATTGTTGTCGGAAACCTGAGGCTGTTCGCCATTGTTTGGGACGGTAGCCACTGTGCGGCGTCCGCCATATATGTCATCCACATAAACAGTGGTAGCTGGCGTGGTGTTGTATACCACGCAGGAGCTTAAAAATGCAGCCTGCAAGGCAACCAGGGCTGCGGCAAGTGTCAGTGTAAACTTTCTCATTTTTTGGTCCTCCTAAATTATAGTGTTAATTAGTGATGATAAATCGAAACCGGAAAACGTAGCGGAATGTTATCGAAATCCGATTTCATTTATATAGATGAACAAACACACAGAAAGTGAATGATAAAAAATGTTAAAAAAACAGGATTCATCATTCACTTTCAGCGGGGAAATCAGTCTATAGCCTTCAGGCTCATATCAAGGGACTTTATCTGATGGGTAAGCGCGCCTACCGAGATATAGTCTACACCAGTAAGGGCGTAGTCGCGAAGGGTATCGAGAGTGATGCCACCCGAGGATTCGGTCTCGTATTTGCCACCGATAAGCTCCACTGCCTTGCGGGTCATCTCGAGGTCAAAGTTGTCGAGCATGATGCGGCGTATACCGCCTACCTCCATAGCCTCGCGGATCTCGTCGAGCGAGCGTGTCTCTATCTCGATATCGAGCTGCTTGCCTTTCTTCTTGCAGTATTCCTGGGCGGCGGTGATTGCCTGACGGATGCCTCCTGCAAAATCAACATGGTTGTCCTTGATGAGTATCATGTCGAAAAGGCCAATGCGGTGGTTTACACCTCCTCCTATCTTAACAGCCTGCTTCTCGAGCAGACGGAGTCCAGGAGTGGTCTTTCTGGTGTCGAGCACCTTGGTGTGCAGGTCTGCAATCTTGGCGGCATACACATTGGTCTGGGTAGCCACTCCACTGAGTCTCTGCATGAAATTGAGCACCAGACGCTCGGCCTGGAGAATGGATATCACACAGCCCCTTACCACAAAGGCCACGTCACCTTTCTTGACGGGAGTACCGTTCTGCAAAAACACCTCCACCTTCAGGGCTGGATCTATGGTGTTGAATATCTTGAGAGCCACGTCGATGCCTGCCAGGATACCGTCCTGCTTGATAATGAGGCGCGCAGCCCCCTGCTCGTCGGCTGGGATGGTGGATAATGAAGTGTGGTCGCCGTCGCCGAGGTCCTCGGCAATGGCTATCTGAATGAGATCATCCACAAGATTTTCAAGTTTTTTCATTTTAAATGTATTTTTGGTTATTAATTATTCAGCGCAAATATACACAATTTTTGGACATAAAAAAAAGCCAGAATCTAAAAAAATAAATTCCGGCTTCTCTCAATTAAACTTTCTCAAAATTCTAGTATACATACAGCCCTGATACAACAGTCTTGCTGTTAACGGTCTTCAGAGTGTAGTCTACTTGATATTTTCTACCCCCGGCAGTAACAAGGCTGCCTGATACATGGTTTCTGTGATGGTGGCAGACATAACCGCAAGGCTTGTTCTGGCGGAAAAACTCCGACATCAGCCCCGCAGCCTCGTCCCTGGTGCAGCGTGCCTGTCTGTTGCGGATGCTCAGCTCCACGTTGCTGTCCAGATATTGTTCCAAAACCGACACCTCGCCGGTCTGGATGGCTGTGTTTATGGCGTCTGACTCCCTGGAGGAGGACACGCTGCTGAAACTGTAGCATCCAAGCGCCACAAGGGCCAGCAATGCTATGATAGATAATGTGCGTCTCATATTCTTAAAAAACAAAGTTCTTATAAAGTTGTTTTATTTGTGATACGCACATCATAAATCAAAAAACGTACCAATCAGCACCAGCTGGGCACCAATACGTCTTCTTTTCTGTTGTAGAAATCCTCCAGTCTGGCATTAAATTGCTGACGTCCAAGAACGCTCCACTCCCTCACCTGGCTTGTGATATCAGTAAAAGTGATTGCAACCTTGCGTTTTTTCACATAGAGGAACTTCAGCATCAGCACGAAACCCAGGCTCCTTGCCAGCAGTTTGGCCAGCGGCGGAGTCTTGCGGCATCCGTAGTTGCTCCAGCGGCTGCCCCATAGTCCATGTATCTCCACGCCCAGCACACGAGTATGGGCGGGCAGCTCGCGGCAGGCATTGTAGGCCATGCGGCGGTTGCCTATGGTCTCGCGGCCGTCCAGAGTAATGTGTCCCGATGGGTAGAATATCAGGTTTGCCCTGTTCTGGAGCTGATGCCTCACAATTCCATCAAGTTTCTGCACCTGCTCCACTCCTGCCCTGCCGCCGGCCTGGAGATCGGGCACCTGCACCGAGTCGAAGAGGCCAAGCACATGGGCCACAGCGCCATTGGCGAAGAAACGGCTGTCCACCATGGGCTGTATGGTATTGTCGTAGAGTTCCGAAAACATTATTATGGGGTCCAGCAGGGCCCTGTGCATTGGCAACAGCAGCACATTGCCATCCTCGGGGGCATCAGCAAGCTCAGGATGTATCAGCTCGATATCATAATGAAGACGCACCATGCGCGACACTCCGAAACACAGCACGCTCTTGTAGTTGCAGAAAAACACCAGCGACCATACCAGCATCACAATGCCGTCCAGCAGGAAAACATAGTCAGAGGGCAGAAAGTAGGTGACGATGATATTGGTGGCTGACGCTGCAAATATGAATATGAACGACACTAAATTGAAGTATGCCAGCACGATATTGAGCTCGCTGGGACGGCTCTTGCGCTGAATCTCGGCATCGAGGGGTATCTTGAAGATACCGCCGCAGAATGCCACTGTCACCATGATTGCCCCGAACACATAGACGCCGCCATGGCTCATGGAAGAATACGGCAGCGCGAAGGCCAGCACCATGAGCACGCTGATGATGATACCCAGCAATGGAGTGTAGCCCAGCAGGAACACGCGCTGATTGATGCGTCCGCCCACAAGGCATCCCGCCGTAACACCCACAGCCATGAGTGCCAGAAGGTAGCCGATATGTGATGGGTCGAGACTGAACTTGCTCTGACAGTGTGTAATCAGGATTATCTGAAGCGAGGCGCTCAGCCACCAGAACAGCGACAGATACATCACCACCTGCTGCATGCCCTTGGTGCGGCTTACAATCCTTGAGGCGTCGCGCACAAAACGGATGGGGTTGGCGGTGGATTCCTCGTTGTGCTCATGCTCGGTGGCGCGGATGGCATAGCTGCTGCCCGCGCCGGTAACGGCCAGTCCCACAAGCACTATGGCAATGATGAAAAGCCTGGGGTCGTTGGCCAGGAGCGAGCCCACGAATGTGCCAGTCAGCATGCCTAAAAATGAGAACGCCTCCATGCCGCCCATACCCATCGAAATGCCCTGGGTGCCGCCTATGTCTCTGATAAGTCCGTACTTGGCCGGAGAGAACAGCGCACTCTGGAATCCCATGAGCAGGCATGCGGACATGGCAAGCGGAAGGTTCTGGAAATAGAATCCGGCTATGGCCACCAGCATTATGGGAATCTCGCATATCTTGGCCGTGCGCACTATGGACTGCTTGCTGAAGAAATGGGGAAGCCTGCCTGCGAGTGGCGAGAAAAACACGTATGGAACCACCATGGCGGCGGCCACGCAGCTGGTGATAATCTCGGCATACTGTGATGGCACCCATGTGGCGGCCACAAAACAAACCAGGCTCTTAAGCACGTTGTCGTTCATCACACCAAAGAGATTGGTGAAGTATAATGGAAAAAATTTAGTGAATCCTTTCATAATTTTCAAAAATTCTGTTTCCTATATAGTGTGGAATTGGGTGGGAAAATGAAAAAAAATGCGCCGCAATTTCGTAAAAAAAATCGCGGCGCATTTATTATAGAATATGTTTATCGGCTGATAACAAGCCCACGTACAGGATTATTCGATGGCATCCTTGCCGTGGCAGTTCTTGTATTTCTTGCCCGAACCGCAAGGACATGGGTCATTGCGGCCAACTTTTTTCTCCACACGAATTGGCTGAGTCTTTGGAGCCTGCTGAACCTGCTGAGGCTGAGGCTTCTGCTGCTTGGGCTCGTCGGTTATCTTGGCGGCCTCCTCCTTCGAGGTTTTCAGCTTCTCCTGCTCGCGGCGCAGAGCCTCTGCCTGTCTCTCGGCCTGCTGGAGAGCCATGGCCTGCTGGCGTACCAGCTGCTCTGGGTCGGGCTGAGGTATCTGAGCCCTCATAAGGCAAGATATTATGAACTTGTTGTTGGTATCGAGCATCTTGCCGAACATCTTGCTTGATTCCTGCTTGTAGATAACGAGAGGATCCTTCTGCTCGTAGCTTGCGGCGGCCACGGCCTGCTTCAGGTCGTCGAGGTCGCGGAGATGCTGTTTCCAGTTCTCATCGATGGCGTTCAGCATCAGCACTTTCTGGAATTCCTTGGTAACCTCGCGGCATCCGTTCTCATGTGCACGCTTCAGGTTTACGCGAATCCGGAAAATCCTCATGCCGTCGGATATTGGCACCATGATGTTCTCATACTGCTGGCCAGCCTGCTCGAAAACGTTGTTTACCCAAGGCACAAGCTGCTCGCGGATGCGGCCCATCTTCTCGCCAAGGTTCCTGTCGGCGGCCTCGAAAAGAATGTCGCCTATCTGAGTCTCGCTCATCTGCATATAGTCGGTCTCCGATACAGGATTGGTCATGCAGAACACCTTCTGGACAGCCATCGAGAATGCTGCGTAATTGTCAGCTCCGGCAAACTCGTTTACGATGGCGTTGCAGGCAGAATCGAGCATGTTGTTGATCTCGATGCCGAGTCCCTCTCCAAAGAGGGCGTTGCGGCGCAGACGGTATATCACCTCGCGGTGCTTGTTCATTACGTCGTCGTATTCCAAGAGACGCTTACGGATACCGAAGTTGTTTTCCTCAACCTTCTTCTGGGCACGCTCAATAGACTTGGTGACGATTCCGGCCTGTATTACCTCGCCTTCCTCCAGACCCATGCGGTCCATCACGGCTGCAATTCTGTCGGAACCGAAAAGCCTCATGAGGTTGTCCTCGAGCGATACGAAGAACTGAGAAGAGCCAGGGTCGCCCTGACGTCCGGCACGTCCACGGAGCTGACGGGCAACACGGCGGCACTCATGACGCTCTGTACCTATGATTGCAAGACCACCGGCAGCCTTTACCTCGGGGCTAAGCTTGATATCGGTACCACGGCCTGCCATGTTGGTGGCGATGGTTACTGTACCGCTCTGACCCGCTACGGCCACAATCTCGGCCTCGCGTGCATGCTGCTTGGCGTTCAACACATTGTGGGGAATCTTGCGCATGGTGAGCATCTTGCTGAGTGTCTCCGAGATTTCCACAGATGTGGTACCCACGAGCACTGGGCGTCCGGCCTCGTGGAGGCGAACCACCTCCTCGATAACGGCCTTGTATTTCTCGCGCTTGGTCTTGTATACGAGGTCTTCCATGTCCTCACGGATAACCTTCAGGTTGGTAGGTATCACACAAACGTCGAGTTTGTAGATATCCCAGAACTCGCCAGCCTCGGTCTCGGCTGTACCGGTCATACCGGCAATCTTCTCGTACATACGGAAGTAGTTCTGGAGAGTGATGGTTGCGAAAGTCTGGGTAGCTGCCTCCACCTTTACATTCTCCTTGGCCTCGATGGCCTGGTGGAGACCGTCGGAATAGCGGCGTCCCTCGAGTATACGTCCAGTCTGCTCATCCACAATCTGCACCTTGTTGTTCATGACAACGTATTCCTTGTCACGCTCAAACATTGTGTAGGCCTTCAGCAGCTGGTTAATTGTATGTATGCGTTCGCTCTTTACGGCGAAATCGCTCATTACCTGGTCTTTCTTGAGGTTCTTTTCCTCCACGCCCATGTCGGAGTTCTCGATATCGGCCACAAGGCTTCCCACGTCGGGGATGATGAAGAACTTGGGGTCGTCGGAGTTTCCTGTTATGAGGTCGATACCCTTCTCTGTAAGGTCCACAGAATTCTGCTTCTCCTCTATCACGAAGTAGAGCTCGTCGGTAATCTCAGGCATGCGCTTGTTGTTCTCGGCCATGTATATGCCCTCGGTCTCGGTAAGGAGCACTTTGTTGCCTTCCTCGCTCAGGAACTTGATGATGGCGTTGTTTTTTGGAAGACCCTTCCAGGCCTTCAGCAATGCCACACCGCCCTTCTCGCGGTCACCTTTCTTGATATAGTTCTTGGCGTCGATGAGCAGACGGTTTACAAGCTCCTTCTGATGGCGCACGAGATCCTCCACCTTTGGCTTCAGTCCCATGAACATCATCATGTCGTCGCCGGCATGAGGCACAGGACCGCTGATGATGAGAGGAGTACGGGCATCGTCGATAAGGACGGAGTCCACCTCGTCCACAATGGCGTATACATGCTTGCGCTGCACAAGCTCGGCTGGAGTGAACACCATGTTGTCGCGCAGGTAGTCGAAACCGAACTCGTTGTTGGTGCCGAATGTTATGTCGGCGTTGTATGCGGCGCGGCGCTGAGGCGAGTTTGGCTGGTGGCGGTCGATGCAGTCCACTGTAAGGCCGTGGAACTGATAGAGCATACCCATCCAATCGGCATCACGCTTTGCCAGATAGTCGTTTACAGTAACGACGTGTACACCACGGCCAGTAAGTGCGTTGAGGAATACAGGGAGAGTGGCAACAAGGGTCTTACCCTCACCGGTGGCCATCTCGGCGATCTTGCCCTGATGGAGCACGATACCTCCGATAAGCTGCACGTCGTAGTGGACCATGTTCCATGGCACCCTGTTGCCGCCGGCGCTCCATACATGGTCGTAGCGGGCCTTGTCGCCCTCTATTGTAATGTTGTCGTATTTGGTAGCCAGGTTGCGGTCCATCTCTGTGGCAGTCACCTCCACATAGTCGTTTTCACTGAAACGGCGGGCGGTGTCTTTCATTATCGCAAAGGCCTGAGGCAGTATCTCGTCAAGTTTTATCTTGAGAGTGTCCTGGAGAATTTTCTCTGTGGCTTCGATATCGTCATATAGTTTTTCCTGCTCCTGGGCCGAAAGAGGCTCAGATCCTCCAAGCTTCTCCTTAAGAGTAACAAGCGAGGTTTCGTAATCTACCACAGAGTCTTTGAGCATGGCCCTGAGGTTGCTGGTCATTGCTCTCAGCTCGTCGTTGCTGATATCCTTGAGCTTTGCGTACTCTTCATTTATCTGGTCAACAATAGGACGTAGTTTTTTTATGTCCTTTGATGACTTATCACCAAAAAATGTCTTTAAGAGACTTTGAAGAAATCCCATTTTATTGAAAATTTTATTAGTTTCTTGATTAATAAATAGTTGGCGAATCTACACCACAATTTTGCGCTACAAAGTTAAACTTTTTTTCGGATTATAAGCAAAAAACTTTACAAAAGATTTATATTTTGTTGATGGGCAATTTTTTTTGAAGGTTTTGGCATACATTTTTCGGAATATTTACTATATTTGTGGATTATTAGAAAACGAACACCCAATACAAGAGCCATGAGATACCGATCAGTACAATTAGGATTGATTGCCATATCATCTATCTGCATTGCCATACTTCTGCTGGCGATGTTCTATTATAATAAGGTGCAGCAAAACCAGATAAGCAGCATCAGAGAGCTCAACAGCCAGAAATACAAGGAGATGGTGAGCAACATCCTGAGCATAAAACAGGAGCAGGCCACAGCCGTGCTTCATGAGAACTCTGCCTGGGACGAGCTGGTGGAATACCTGAAGGACCCATCGAGCATGGAGGACGGCTGGGTGGATGACAACATAGGCTCCATGTCGGAATCGTATGACAATGCCGATGTGGCCGCGTTTGATGTAAACGGCAGGCTGATCTACCACAACGCCACCAAAGACTATGAGGATATCAATTTTTTCGCCGACCTCAAGGTGATTCCCCTCTTTGCAGAAAGCTACAAGACACATTTCTTCCAGAACATCGGCAACAAGATTTATGAGTATTTCGGAAGCACGGTGGTATCAGGCAACGACATAAAGACCCGCAAGGAGGCGGCATCAGGCTACCTGTTCCTGATACGCGAGGTAAACGAGCAGCTGATAGAAAACTACGCCTCGGCGATGGGCACCCCCATCAAAGGACTGGTGATAGGCGACAAGGCGCTCAGGGATGCCGAAACCGCAAACAGCAACATGCAGTTCTGCAGCCATGCGCTATGCAATCAGTACGGCAACCCTGTGGCATACATGTATTTCGCCAGCGAAAACACCATACAGGATATCCTGAACAAGCAGATGCCGATGCTGTACCTGATGTTTGGAGTAGTGTTGCTGATGTTTGGAGGCATACTGCTGTACAACAGGATATTCGTGGTAAAGCCTCTCACCGACACTGCACGGATTGTACAGAGCGAGGACACCCACAACCTGGACAAGATGTGCAAGGAAAAGACAGAGTTTGGCCTGCTGAGCAGCAGCATCAGGCAGTTCCTGGAACAGAAGCACGAGATACAGACCCTCAACAAGAGCATGGAGCAGCGCAACGCCGAGATGACGCGCCAGAACGAGGAGCTCACGTATCAGAAAAAAGAGATTGAGAGCCAGATGGAGAACATCAAGGTGCTGAACCTCCAGATAATGGAGCGCAACAAGGAGACCGAGCGCAAAAACGTGCAGATATCAGTGAAAAACAAGCAGCTGGAGGAACAGAACGAGAATATCAGGCAGCTGAAACACAGGCTGGAAGAGGCCGAGAACAGGCTGAAAGACGGCCAGAAAATACTGGACACAGCCAACAGCGAGCTCAACAACAACCAAAACTACGCCCAACGATTGAGAAGCGTTGTGCAGGTGGCCATGACGCCTACCAAGCACATCCTGAAGGACTTTATGGTGTTCAGCAAGCCCAAAAACAAGATAGGCGGCGATTTCACTTTCGCCAAGCTGATAGACGACTGGGTGATAGCCGGTGTGGGCGACTGCAACATGCAGGGCATATCGGGAGGTGTGCTGTCGGCAGTCGACATGTATCTGCTGGAAGAGGTGATAAGCCTTACAAAAACCAGTGAGCTGTCGCCTGAGACCATTCTCAACACCCTGAACGAAAAGATACAAACCACCATGGGCGAGGAATTTGTGACCGACATAGAGCGCGACGGCCTCCACATATCGCTGATGATGTACAACAGAACCAGCCTGAAAGGACTGTTCGCGGCATCCAAACGTACAATGGTGATTGCCCGAAGAGGCGAGATTACCGAGTATTTCGGCGACAACATGGCCGTGGGCAAGATACACGACGGCAGGAAATTCAACCTGATACCCATCCAGCTGATGGAGGACGACACAGTATACATGTTTTCGGACGGATGCACCGAGGTGGTGGGCGGCCCCTTCTGCAAGAGGCTGCTTACTGTCAACTTCAAGAAGGAGATCTCGAAGAAGCAGATGCTGCCGCTTCAGGACCAGAAAAACCAATTCCAGAGGTTTTTCGACGAATGGATCGGCGACCTGGAGCAGACCGACGACATCACCATGCTCACCTACAAGATTTAGTATTTTATCACACATCAAAAATAATGGATTTCAACGACAAAAAAATATGGATAACAGGCGCGTCGTCGGGCATAGGCGAGGCGCTCACCTACAAGTTTTCCAAACTCGGGGCCAGACTTGTAATATCATCGCGCAGGTTTGCCGAGCTGCAGAGGGTAAAGGCCGCATGCGCAAATCCCGACAAGGTGATGATAGTGCCACTGGACCTGGAGAAATACGAGGACATTGCCCAGATAGCCGCTCCCGTGCTGAAAAACCTTGGCAACATAGACATTCTGATAAACAACGGCGGCGCCAGCCAGCGCGCACTGGTGGTTGACGAGGAGCTGAAGGTTGTGGAGCGCATGATGAAGATAAACTTCATGGGCGCGGTAGCCCTCACCAAGGTGGTGTTGCCGGGCATGATAGAGCAGAAAAGCGGCCACATAGTGTGCATGAGCAGCCTGGCCGGCAAATTCGGCATTCCCCTGAGATCGGGCTATGCGGCGGCCAAACACGCCCTGCACGGATTTTTCGAGACTCTGAGAGCCGAAAACCACGACAACGGCATCCGCGTGATGATGGTATGCCCGGGATACATAAACACCAATGTGGCCATAAACGCGCTGGATGCCAAGGCTGAGAAACGCGGCGAGAACGATCCCGGCCAGGAACAGGGCCTTGACCCGGCGGTATTGGCCGACAAGATTATAAAAGGCATCGAGAAGGAGAAACTGGAGATTACTGCCGGAGGCGGCGAGACCAACGGAATATGGGTGTCAAGGTTTTTCCCAAGGCTGTTTGCCAAGATAATCAGGAACAAGAAATAATCCCCACAGAAAAAGAGCGCAAATCCAAAGGCCAGGCCGCGGATATGCGCTCTTATATTTATAATAACTCGACTAAACTAATTTGCAGGTCCGAAACTATGAATTGGGCAAGACGCCTATCCCATGTATTCGTTGCGGATCTTGTTTTCCACCTCTGACGCCTGCTTCTTGAACTCCTCGTCGCTGTCTATCTGTTTCTGGACAGCCTTGCAGGCATGGTGGACTGTGCTGTGGTCGCGGCCTCCTATGGCCAGGCCTATCTGCTGATAAGGCAGGTCGGTGAGCTGCTTGGCAAAATACATCACGAGCTGGCGTGCCACAACGATTTCCCTTGCCCGCGATTTCGAGTTTATCACCTGCTCCTTGATATCGAAATACTCGCATACGCACCTCATTATGTGCTCCATCTTGTACTTGGGCTCGGTGCCACCCTTCACAATCTTGCTGAGCAGCTGCTTTGCTATATCGAGTGTAAGCTCCTCGCGCATTACGGTGGTATGCAGGAAGAGCGAGAGCAATGCCCCCTCCAGCTCCCTTACATTCGATACCACGGTCTGAGCAATGTATTTGAGAATATCTATCGAAATCTCAGCTCCATCGTTGTAGCATTTGCGCTGAAGGATATTCAGACGTGTGTCGTAGTCTGGCGCCGAAAGCTCCACTGTAAGTCCCCATCTGAAACGCGAGAGCAGCCTCTCGTGCAGGCCCTTGAGCTCGGCAGGCATGGTGTCGCATGTAAGGATAATCTGTTTGCCGGCCTGATGCAGCGAGTTGAATATGGCGAAGAAGATATCCTGGGTGCCCTGTTTGCCGGCGAACTCCTGCACATCGTCTATGATGAGGACATCGAGCATCTGGTAGAAATGCATGAAGTCGTTGCGGGTGTTGTTGCGGCAGGCATCAGAATACTGAGTCTGAAACTTGTTGGCCTCCACGTATACGACAACCTTGTGATTGTAGCGCTCCTTTATGGCGTTACCTATGGCCTGCGCAAGATGGGTCTTGCCCAAACCTGATCCGCCGAAAATAAGGAAGGGATTGAACTGGTTTCTGTTTGGATTTTTAGCAATGGCGTCGGCGGCGCTGAAACCGAGCTGGTTGCACTTGCCGGCCACAAAATTGTCCATTGTATAGTTGGGATTCAGCTGCGAGTTGATGGTCTGCCTCTGGATACCAGTTATTACGAAAGGATTGTTGGGGATCTCATGCCCCTGGAAACCTCTCGGGTCCACATTTACAGGGCTCTGAGTACCATTGCCCTGCGATGGCACCCTGTACGATCCGGGGTTCTGATAGAATCTCTGCTGATTGTCGGCAGACTGGCGCGGAGCCTGCTGAGGCTTGGGCCTGCCGCCATCCACTATTATGCTGTATTCGAGCTTGGCGTCCATGCCCAGCACCTGGTGAAGCGCCGAGCGAAGCAGCTCTATGTAGTTGCCCTCCAGGTATTCGTAGAAAAATGCTGATGGAACTTGCAACGTAAGGGTATTATTTTCCACCTTCAAGGGCACGATGGGATTAAACCAAGTCTCGAAACTTGATCTATTCATGCCGCCCTTGATTATCTGCAGACAATTGTTCCAAATGATATTAACACTATCCATTTCTCTACGTTTTCCTTGCGTTTTTAGCATGGCTAAATTACGAATAATTTCCCAAACTTAGGGATTTTTTATTCACTTTTTTTGCCATTTAATAATATCAGAGTAGTTTTCAAACAGTTATATAAGTAAATTTTTCACCGCGGCAGTTCGCAAATCTCCAGGTCGTGGATATCTTTTCCCGAGATTCTGAATTTAAGGGCCGTCCTCTTAGGCTGTTGTCCGTATTGTCCGGCGGCTCCGGGATTCATCACCAGCATATTGTATTTGTTGTCGTACATTACACGGAGTATGTGCGAGTGTCCGCATACAAATATGTCAGGTTTTTCCTCCAAGAATCTTGCCGACAGGCCTTTGGCATAGCGGCCCGGATATCCGCCTATGTGAGTCATCATCACTTTTACGCCCTCTACTGTGAATATCTGAAACTCAGGATATTGCAGACGGGTATTATAGTCGTCGATATTGCCGTGGACCGCCACCATGGTTTTTATGGAGGCAATGCGGTCGGCCAGGTCCACCGAGCCAATATCGCCGGCATGCCATATCACCGAGCAGTCGCTCAGAAAATCCAGATGCTTGGGATCTATGTGGTTGTGGGTATCAGAGATAAGTCCGATGGTTGTCATTTTCTATTTTTTGATTTTTCAGTTTACAGTACTTTCCACCTTGCCGTCGTGGAACACGGTGGTAATCACCTGTCCCTTCTCCAAATCGGCCACGTTTCTTACGGCCTTGCCGTCAGCCATTGTGTAGGTGTAGCCCTTGCGCAGTATGTTCTGCGGATTTTTGGCCTCCATGAGCTGCTGCCTGGTGTCCAGAGCGTTGCCGCATCGGGCTATGCGGTTATTTATGAGGTTGTATATCCTGCTGGACTCCATAGCCACGGCCGTGGACTTGCGCTGGTAAACAAGATCGAACCTTGCCGAAATGCTTTTCTGCATCAGGGCCAGGCGCTTGGCCTTGTCGGGACACACGTTGCGCAGCCTGCTGGTGATGGCCTGGACCTTCTGATTGAGCTCGTTCTCACATTCCATGGCCCTGTCTATAAGGAACTGGGCCACCGCCGTGGGGGTCTTGAGATGGGTGTTGGCCACAAGGTCGGCCACGCTCTCGTCGCGCTCATGTCCTATGCCTGTAATCACCGGCAATGGAAACTGGCATATATTGTTGCATATCCTGTAGTTGTCGAAACACTGGAGGTCGCTCTTGGAGCCTCCGCCGCGTATTATCACCACACAGTCGAAGAGGTGGGCATATTCCGAGATGCGGTCCAGGGCCGCCACTATGTCGGCCTCGGCGGCATTGCCCTGCATGGCCGATTCGAACAGCCTGGTGTAGAATACGTATCCGAAAGTATTGCCCATCAGCTGATTGGCGAAATCTCCGTATCCGGCCGCACCAGCCGACGATATCACGGCTATCCTCTGTATCAGGCGCGGGAGACGGAGCTGACGGTTCATGTCGAACACGCCGTCTTTCTTCAGCTGCTCTATGGTGCGCTGCCTCTCCATGGCCATCTCGCCTATGTTGAACTCGGGCATTATGTCGGTGATATTGAGGCTGAGGCCGTATAACTCGTGGAATCCAACCTTGCATCTCACCATTATCTTGATGCCGGGTTTCATCTGGCATCCGGTTGTGGTCTCGAAATAGGGCTTTATAATCCTGAACTGCGAAGCCCATATAGTGGCCCTGGCCTGCGCGATAATCTGCACGCCGTCCTTGGCCTTTTCTATCAGCTCCAGGTAGGCGTGTCCGCTGCGGTTTACCGATATGGACTGGATCTCGGCCACCAGGAGATACTGGCCGCCAAGGTTGTGTTCTATAGTACTGCGTATCAGGCTGTTCAGCTGATACAGCGACAATGCGTTGTTGGTGTTTTCTGCCATGTTACCTCTCCTCCACTACAAAAACCTCCTCGTCGTTGGCTTTCATGTAATAATGCTCGCGGGCAAATTTTTTCAGGTTCTCGTCATTGGTTTTCAGCTCATGGAGCCTTATGGAATCCTCCTGAATCTTGTTGAGATAATACTGTTTCTCGAGCTCCAGCTTGTTGGCCTTGCTGAGGTGCGGAAGCTGCACAAACACAATATTATACTCATCCAGAAACAGCAGATATACCAGCATGAAGGCCAGCACATACAGATACTTGTGTTTCAGGAATCCCTCCCAAAAGTTTTTCAACCTTGTAGTTAAACTTATGTTACCTTCCATTTTCATTCCAGTTAGTGCGCAAATATAGTAAGAATTTGGCAAACAAACAACTGCCCGGGCAATATTTTATCCCACAGCTATATATTTGGAATCTGGATGAGCAATGTAGAAACCGCATACTGAGCTCCCCGGGGTCATCATGGTGGTCTCGGAAATCTCTATTCCGGTGTTCTTGGTAACTTCCAGCAGGTCAAACACCTGACGCTTCTGCTCATGGAGCGGTGTGGACGGATATCCGATTGCGGGACGTATGCCCACATACTGGCCCTTTATCATCTGGACGGCATCGAGACACTCGCCGGGAGCATATCCCCAATACTGTCTGCGGACCTTCATGTGGAGATATTCGCTGAGCGCCTCCACCAGCCTGTCTGCCAGGAGTTTCATCATAATGGCCTCATAGTCGTTGCCCCCGGCCCTCAGTCTGTCGGTATATTGCGACAAGCCCAAGCCTGTTGTTGCGGCAAACATTCCAATATAGCCACGCACGGGGTCAATGTAGTCGGCCAGGGATGTGCAGCATCCGTCGTCGCCGGGCTGGAGCTGACGCAGGAAATGGAAGTCGGCCTTGTTGCCGTGTTGGTCCACCACCTCCACATACTCTCCATCGTGCACACGTGCCGGCAATATCTGGATAATGGCGCTTGCGCGTGTTAGCTTCTCATCTATCATGCGCCTCAGTATCCGCCGGGCATCGTCCATCAGGCGTTTCTGCTCAGCCTGTTTTCCGGCGTCTTTTCCTGATGCGTCGTTTACCTTCCATGCCACCATGAACATTGTCCAGTTAATGTATGGGACAATCTCGTTGAGGTCTATATCATTGAAAATCAGTCTCTCCATTGTATTAGGCGCCTTGGCCAGGGCGTCGTGCCTTATGGCCGGGGCCAGGCTGCGGGCCTGCTCTATGCTCATCTGCTTGGGCTTGGCGCCGCTGTTCTGGTCGCGCAGCAACTGCTGGCTCTTGCGCAGGTTTTCCAGGAAAACGGGATCCTTGCGTATGAGCGCGCTGGCCACATAGGCGTTTTGCGATGCGTCCTTTACATAAACCACCGGCCCTGAGTAGTTGGGCGCTATCTTTACGGCGGTATGGATATCGCTGGTGGTGGCGCCGCCTATCATCACCGGAATCGACAGTCCCCTGTCTTCCAACGCCTTTACTACGTTTATCATCTCGTCGAGGCTTGGGGTTATGAGTCCGCTGAGTCCAATGCAGTCGGCCTGATGCTTCACGGCCATGTCGACGATGGTCTCGGCAGGCACCATGACTCCGAGGTCCACCACATCGAAGTTGTTGCAGGCCATTACCACGCACACAATGTTTTTGCCTATATCGTGGACGTCGCCCTTTACGGTGGCCATTATCACCTTGCCGGCCGACGATCCTGCCTGGCCGCTCTGGCGCTTTTCCTCCTCTATCGTGGGGCGGAGTATCTCCACAGCCTGTTTCATGACGCGGGCTGTCTTCACCACCTGAGGCAGGAACATCTTGCCGGCGCCAAACAGCTCTCCCACCATGTTCATGCCGTCCATCAGGGGCTTCTCTATTATCTCTATGGCCCTGGGGTATTTCTGGAGTGCCTTGCTGATATCAGCCTCCAGATATTCCGTAACACCCTTGGCGAGGGCGTGTTGCAGACGTTCCTCCACAGTGCCGTTGCGCCATTCGTTGCTTGCCTTGGCAGGAGCCGCGCCCTTGGCCTTGGCTTTGGCTATCTCGGCATAGTCCACAAGTATCTCGGTGGCGCCGTTGCCCTTGTTGAGCACCACGTCCTCCACCTTCTGCCTGAGCTCGGGATCTATATCGTCGTAGCGGACCATGGTCTGGGGATTCACTATGCCCATGTCCATGCCTTCGGCTATGGCGTGGTGGAGGAACACGCTGTGCATGGCCTCGCGCACCGGATTGTTGCCCCTGAAGGAGAAGGATAGGTTGCTGATGCCGCCAGATATCTTGGCGTAAGGCAGGTTGGCCTTTATCCATTTCACGGTCTTTATGAAATCCACGGCATAGTTGTCGTGGTCGCTGATGCCGGTGGCTATGGCCAGCACATTGGGATCGAAGATTATGTCCTCGGGATTGAAGTTGAGCTTCTCTGTCAGCAGCCTGTATGCGCGGCTGCATATCTCTATGCGTCGCTCGAAGGTATCGGCCTGACCCTTCTCATCGAATGCCATCACCACAGTGGCGGCGCCGAATTTCTGGATTACCCTGGCATGGGCCAGGAATTTCTCCTCGCCCTCCTTCAGCGATATCGAGTTCACTATTGCCTTGTCCTGAAGGCATTTGAGGCCGGCCTCTATGACGTCCCACTTGCTGGAATCTATCATGATGGGCAGTCTTGCGATATCAGGCTCGGCCACCAGCAGGTTCAGGAATGTGACCATCTCGTGGCGGGCGTCGAGCATGGCGTCGTCCATGTTGACATCGATGATGTCGGCGCCGGCCTCCACCTCGGCCCTGGCTATGTCGAGTGCCTCCTGATAGTTCTTCTCAGATATCAGGCGCAGGAATTTTCTCGATCCCGCCACATTGAGCCTCTCGCCCACGTTGTAGAAAGCCTTGCGGTCCTTGCTTACCACCAGGGGGTCGAGACCCGATAGGCGCATCTCGTGGGTGTTTGGGGCTGGCTTGTGGACCTTGCCGCTGTCCACTATACGCGCTATTGCGGCAATGTGGTCGGGGGTGGATCCGCAGCATCCGCCAATGATGTTCACCAGTCCCTCGTCGAGGAAACTCTGTATCTGGGCGGCCATCATGTCGGGATCCTGGTCATATTGGCCAAACTGGTTGGGCAGTCCGGCGTTGGGGTGGGCCGAAATCCGGAAAACCGAGCGCTTGCCCAGCATCTGGAGATAGGGCTTCAGCTCTGATGCTCCGAAACTGCAGTTGAGTCCCACTGTAAGCAGGTCGATATGCGATACCGAATACAGCAGCGATTCCACAGTCTGGCCAGCCAGAATGCGTCCGCTCTTGTCGGCAATGGTGGCCGACACCATGATTGGGAATTTTTCGATATTTCGGCTGGCAAGCTCCTCGTTGATGGCGTAGAGGGCGGCCTTGCAGTTCAGGGTGTCGAACACGGTCTCCACCATGAGGATATCGGCGCCGCCGTCGAGCAGGCCCTTCACCTGGGTGGTGTATGATTCCACAAGCTGATCGAATGTGATGGCGCGGAATCCGGGATTGTTGACATCGGGCGACATGGAGGCCGTCTTGTTGGTAGGGCCCATGCTTCCGCATACGAAACGCGGTTTACCCTGAGTCTGATACTTGTCGGCCATGGCGCGGGCCAGCGATGCGGCAGCCTTGTTGATCTCGTAGACAAAGGGCTCCATCTGATAATCGGCCTGCGACACACTTGTGGCATTAAACGAGTTGGTCTCTATAATGTCGGCGCCGGCCTTCAGATAGCGCTCATGTATCTGCGAGACCACATCGGGACGGGTAAGGCAGAGGACGTCGTTGTCGCCCTGAAGCTGGGTGGGATGATCCTTGAAACGCTGTCCCCGGAAATCGTCCTCGCCGAGGTGATAGCCCTGCACAAGGCTTCCGAAGGCGCCATCGAGAACCAGTATGCGCTCGTCCAATATGTTTTTCAGTAGTGTGTACCTATTGCTTGTCATATTTTTTGTAATGAAATGGGAGCGCAAATTTAGGTATAAAAAAATTGATTAGCAACAGTATTAGACAGATAAATTGATTGCGCCTGCCACTTGGGCGGTATGGACGATGGGAGGCAGCATCAGAAAGTAAAAAAAATGTGTAAAAAGTCCCTGCAAAGTGGAACAATATTTGATATCCGTAATAATAAAAAAAAGACGAACCTGATGACTAAAAAATTACTGATATACCTAATAGCAGCAATATGCCAGATCCATGCACTGCATGCCCAGGTAAACTACGTTTACGACAACCTGAGGACAGACATGGAGAAGGGCATGTCGGAGGATTTTGCCAATGCCGCAAGTGTGGACTCATCAATGTGGCTGGCCAGGTTTTACGCATGCGAGCAGCAGCTGAAGACCGAAGAGGACTACCGCACCTACACGGGCTCGATAGCCAGACTATATGAGGTCTATGAGAAGATAGGCAACATTGAGGGATGCCAGCGCTGCATACAGACACTGGAGCATCTGGCCAATAAACACAACGACCAAAACCCCTATCTTCAGGCCCGGATACTTCTGGCACAGAGCGAGTTCAAGAAAAAAAAATACACTCAGGGCCTCAATATCTACAAGGCAACCGAGAGCTACCTGGAGAAAATAGACGACAAGGAGGTGCTCACCAAACTCTACATACAGATAGCCATAGCGTTTGGCCAGGGGCAACAATACACCACATGCATGAAATACCTGCAGAAAGCCGTGTATCTGGTGGAAAACAGCATCAGGAACCCCAAACTGCACTGCGAGACCTATTACAGGACGGCCGTGCTCTACATGGCCAGCGAGGAATACGAGAACGCCAAGGCATACATAAAGGGAGCCATAACGATATGCGAGCACGAGCACTACACCAAGATGGAAGCCAAGTGCAGGCTGGTATACGGCGACTACCTCCGCAAGGCAAGCACACCAATACTGCCACTGGCATACAACGAATACGACAAGTGCATAGCCATACTCACCTCCGACTATATAGAGAAAGACGAGGAGACCCACATGATACTGGGCAAGGCATACAACGGAATGGCCCGCACCCTGTTCACGCAAAACCATGAGGACGAGGCGCTCAGCTTCCTCCACAAGAGCCTGGAAGAGAGCAGCAACTCCGGCAACCTCACCGACGCGTACATGATCTACGGCGACTACCACAAGAAACAGAAAAACCAGGATTCGGCCCAGTATTACTACGAGATGGCGCTCAACAACGCCTGGGACGCAAGAAACTTCAGCATGCAGAAGGAGGCCGCCCTGGAGCTGGCCGAGATAATGCACCGCAAGAAAAACTGGGAAAAGGCCTTCAAATACGAGAGAATGGCCTACGACAGCTACGACATTGTAACCAAAAACCAGAACAGCAAGGCCCTGGCATCGTGGGAGGTGCGCCACATAGCCGAAAACGAGAGACTGAAACAGCAGGAAGAGATAGACAGGAACAAGGACCTGATAAGGCAGAGGGGTTTCACAACCATACTCTCCATAGTGATAGCCGTGGTATCGCTGATATTCCTGATAGCCACGCGCAGCCTCCTGAAGAAAAAGAAGAAGAAAAACCAGGAGCTTCAGGAAAAGAAAAACGAGCTGGAGGCAAGCAGCCGCAAGCTGATGGAGCAGCAGGAGGAGCTCAGGCAGCAGGCCGAGGTGCTCAGCAAGCAGAACCAGGAGCTGGAGAAACTATCGCTGGTGGCCAAGCAGACCGACAACTCGATATTCCTGACCGACACCGAGGGCCGCATAATGTGGCTGAACGAGGCATTCACACGACACTCGGGCTACAATATCGACGACTACCTGTCGGCCAACGGACAGAGCATACTGAAGGCATCAAGCAATCCCGACATAAAGAACCTGATGGAGCGCATAAAGGAGACCCGCGAGCCAGTCACCTACACCACCAAGACCCGCCACAAGGAGGGCCGCGAGCTGTGGATACAGACCACACTGTCGCCGGGATTCGACAAGGACGGCAACATATCGCAGTTCATAGCCGTGTGCTCCGACATCACAGACCTCAAGCACGCGCAGGAGAAGATCGCCGTGCAAAACAAGGAGATAAACGACTCGCTGGAATACGCGCGCAAGATACAGGACGCCATACAGGCACCCAAGCAGTTTGTGGACTATGTGCTCGGCGAGTATTTCGTGATAAACCAGCCCAAAAACATAGTAAGCGGCGACTTCCACTGGATATCCTACAAGGACAACAAGACCCTGTTCGCCCTGGGCGACTGCACTGGTCACGGAATACCCGGAGGCTTCATGAGCATGATAGAGCAGGTAATGCTGAGCAGCGTGTTGCAGGACATAGAAGGCGAATACACATCGGCCATGATACTCAACAAGCTGAGGGACCGCAACATAAAACTGCTGCATCAGCGCGGAAGGAGCATAGACTCTCAGGACGGAATGGACGCCAGCCTCTTTGTGTTCGACAGGGAGAAAATGATGCTGAACTACGCCGCCGGATACTCCATAGCCTACATACTCAGGTTTGGAAAGCCCGACGATGCCACAAGGCAGGTGGCGGAATACAACAACTGCTCAATCATAGAGCAGGAAGGCAAGGACGCATACCTGATACGCCTGAGGCCCAACAGATTCCCCGTGGGCGGCCACCCCAAGGACCACATTCCATTCAGCGACCTGTTCTTCTGTGTAAGCGACGGCGACATAGTATACACCAGCAGCGACGGATTCGTGGACCAGTTTGGCGGACCCAACAGCAAGAAATTCAGCACCGTGAACTTCGAGCGCAAGATACTCGACGTATGCCACCTGCCCATGGAGCAGCAGCAGGAATACTTCAACAAGACCTTCAACAGCTGGAAGGGCGCCAACGAGCAGACCGACGACGTGCATATTTTCGCCACCGTGCTCAGAAAAAATTTTTAGTTCTGTAATTTTTCATTAACTTTGCGCCTACAAATTTTTCGTTAAGAGCAAGTAATGGAAAGAACACAATGGATAATAGGCGGCATCAGCATACTGGAGCCCATGACCGCCATCACCGACTTCCTGGTAACCGCGGTATGCGTGATAGCCTTCGTAAAGCTGCGCCGCATATCGCGGCAAAACGGCAACTACCTGAGCATATACCCCTACTTTTTCCTTACAATGGGACTGGGCTGCCTGATGGCAGGAATAATGACCCACGCCCTGGCGTACACATTTGTGCCCGAGCTGCTCAGCAAGGCCCAGATGCAGGCGCTGCCATGGGCCGACAAGATGGCCTACCACCTCCACGACCTGCCCAACTGGCTGCTCAACATTACAAGTGTGACACTCTTCATGCTGTCGATGGCCCAGAGAGCCAACGACGTGCTTACGATACGCTACCGCGCCAACCTCATGGTGATATGGGGCGAATCGCTGGCCGTGCTGACCCTGCTCATCACCTACCTCACCTACGACATAGCCACAGCCCACATAGGATTCTCGCTATACGCCATAGAGCTGCCCCTGATGCTGCGGCTGTTCCGTAGCTACAACATCAGGGAAGCCAGGCAAGAGGCCATGTACCTGATATCAGGCACACTGCTGATGATAATATCCGTACCGGTGATGGCCGGCAAGATGCAGATATCGCCGTGGTTCAACCACAACGACATATCGCACTGCCTGATAGCCATAACAATGTACCTGTTCTACAAATCGGCCGAGATATGCCTGGCCAACAGGAATTACGAGAAATAAGGGAACCGCACCACAAGAAAACCAACAATGGAATACATACCATCGCAACTGCTGCAAGACGCCGTCGACCAGTTCTCGAGGCTGCCCGGCATAGGCAAGAAAACAGCCCTACGCCTCATACTGGACCTCATTAAGCGAGAGGAGAACACTGTAAACAATTTCGCCAACTCGCTCATAAGGCTGAAGGCCAACATACACAACTGCCGCATCTGCGGCAACCTCTCCGACACCGACACCTGCACCATCTGCGGCAACCCCAAGCGCAGCCAGCGCCTGATATGCGTGGTGGAAAACGTGCGCGACGTAATAGCCATAGAGCAGACCGGCACATACCGCGGCACATACCACATCCTCGGAGGGCTGATATCGCCCATAGACGGCATAGGCCCCGGCGACCTCAACATATCGCAGCTTCAGGAACGCATAGACCAAACCGGCGCCGACGAGCTGATATTCGCACTGAGCGCCAACATGGAAGGCGACACAACATGTTTCTACCTGTCGAGACTCTTCAGGGACAAGGTTGGCAAGATAAGCCAGATAGCCAGAGGAGTGGCATTCGGAGGCGACCTGGAATACACCGACGAGCTTACCCTGGCCCGCTCCCTGGAGGCAAGAACAGAATACAGGAATAATTAACAATCAAAAATCGAAAATGACAAATCTCTTAACCCTAAATATCCAAAACATAGGCGAGGACGGCGACGGCGTAGCCAGCCACAACGGCAAAAAGATATACGTAAACAACACTGTGCCCGGCGACATGGTTAAGGCCAGTATTGTGGACGAGGCCCAGACCTATGCCCACGCCAGCCTGACGGAGATTGTGAAAAACTCCCCATACCGCACCAAGGCCAAATGCCCACAGGTACTGGAATGCGGAGGATGCCAGATCCAGGAGATGAAATACGACGTACAGCTGATGCTGAAGCTGCGCCGCGTAAAAGAGGCATTCCAGAAGCATCAGCTGCCTACTCAGATGATACAGCGAACCGCAGGATGCAACCAGGCATTCGGATTCCGCAACAAGGCCATCTACCCCATAGCCAGAAACAGTGAAGGCAAGATAGTGGCCGGATTCTTCGCCCGGCGCAGCCACAATATCGTCGAGAACTACAACTGCGTGATAGGCGTGCCCGAAAACGAGCCCATCATCAGGATGGTGATAGAGCACATGGAGAAATACGGCATAGAGCCATACTGCGAGGCCACCCACCAGGGAATAGTGCGCCATGTGATTATAAGGAAATCTTTCGCCAATGGACAGATAATGGCATGCATAGTGGCCAACAGCAACGAATTGCCTCATCACGGGGAACTTGTGGACAAGCTCACGAAAGCCCAGCCAGGCATAAGGTCCATAACACTGAACATAAACACCGAGATAACCAACAGCATCAAGGGCAAAAACCTGATAAACCTCTATGGCGATGGCTACATTACCGACAAGATTGGCGATATCAGATACAAGATATCCCCGCTATCGTTCTATCAGGTAAACGGAATACAGACCAAGCGCCTCTACAGCAAGGCCCTGGAAATGTGCAAGCTGACAGGCAACGAGACAGTATTCGACATATACTGCGGAGTAGGAACGATATCACTATTCCTGGCCCAAAACGCCGCCAAGGTATACGGAGTGGAATCTGTGGAAGAGGCAGTAGCCGACGCCCGGGAAAACGCCATGCTCAACAGCATCAGCAATGTGGAATTCATAGCAGGCAGGGCCGAGACAGTGATTCCCGACCTGGTGGAAAACAAAGGCATAAAAGCCGACGTGGTGGTAGTGGACCCTCCGCGCAAGGGCTGCGACAAGACCGTACTGCAAACCATCATAAAAATGAAACCCCGGCGGATGGTGTACGTATCTTGCGACTGCACATCACTCGCCAGGGATCTCAAATATTTGACCGACCACGGATTCTCCATAAACGAGGTACAGCCTGTGGACATGTTTCCGCATACCATACACGTGGAAAACGTTGCATTAATTACCAATCCGTAATATCATATAGCCTCGGCCACGATGAAATTGCTGCCGCCTATGAAGATGAAATCATCTTTGGAGGCGGCATTTTTTGCAGCCTCCACGGCCTCGCGCACCGATGGATAAGCCTCTCCATCAAGACCATAGCCCATGGCCATATCCCTGAGCTCGGCGGCAGGCAGAGCTCGCTTGATATTGGCGTTGCAGAAATAATAAACAGCCTTCTGGGGCAGCATCCTCAATATTCCGGAAATATCCTTGTCCTTCACGAAACCTATCACCATCCTCAAAGTCCTGCAAGGCTGGGCCTCTATCTGGGGAACAGTGTAGCTGAGGCCGGCGCAGTTGTGACCCGTATCGCAAATCACGAGCGGATTTTGCTGTATGGTCTGCCACCTGCCGAAGAAACCCGTATTGCGGTTCACATTCTCGAACCCTGCGTAGATATTATCGCGGCTGATGCTGAGACCTTGCTGCTGAAGCTGCTCTATTGCGGCCAGGGCAGTCACGATATTCTTTTCCTGATACTTGCCGGTCTGTCCGCACTTGAGTCCGCTGTAATATGGCGACCCACACTTAAAGACATTGAAAACCATCTTGCCATCGTCGGTGCTGCCAGCCATTACAGCCTGCATCTTGTTGGAAGCCAGAATGATGGGCGCCTCCAGCGAGTTGGCCTTGTCCATAAAAACCGAATTGGTACGGGTATCGCTCTCCCCCACCACCACAGGCACACCGCGCTTGATGATGCCGGCCTTCTCGCCGGCAATGGCCTTGAGAGTGTCGCCCAGAAACTGCACATGGTCGAAAGCAATATTGGTGACTACCGATACCAGCGGAGTAATGATGTTGGTGCTGTCGAGACGTCCGCCCATGCCAACCTCAATGACGCCCACATCCACCTTCTGGTCCTTGAAATACTGGAAACACATGGCGCTTGTAAGCTCGAAGAAAGACGGATGCTTGCTCATGAAACCGTCCACATGATGATTCACGAAATCAGCAACATAGTCCTGGGAAATCATCTGACCGTTTACCCTGATGCGCTCCCTGAAATCCAGTATGTGTGGCGAAGTGAAGAGGCCTGTCCTGTAGCCGGCCTCCTGAAGCACCGACGCTATGAAATTGGAGACCGATCCCTTGCCGTTGGTGCCGGCAATGTGGACAGTCTTGTATGAGCGGTGAGGATGTCCGAAATAGCTGTCGAGAGCCTCCGAAGTGCCAAGACCCGGCTTGTAGGCATCGCCGCCAATGTTCTGGAACACCGGAAGCTGCTCAAACAGGAATTTCTCCGCCTCCTTATAAGAAAGGTTCATGATAATACTTACAATTTTTTCTTGAGAAGAATCTTGTGTGCAATCTCGAAATCAGGGATTCCGTATCCGTAATCAGGATCAGGCTTTTTCCAGATATGGCCGGCAGCCCTTACAGCATTGAGAATCTCGATGACTGAAGCCTTGGGATGGGCCTGCATCAGACACATTACACAACCGGCCATGATAGGTCCGGCGAAAGAAGTGCCATTGCTCCTGGTGATCCGGTCCGATGCACCCTGTACAGCCGACCACACGCCCTGTGCGCAGACATCAGGCTTGATACGGCCATCGTAGGTAAGACCACGTGAGCTGAAGTATGCCAGTTTCCTGTCACGGTCCACAGCGCCCACAGCCAATACACTGTCGGCATCGGCAGGCGATGTAATCCAGGGGAAAAGCGCATCGTCGCCGCCATTGCCAGCCGATATGGTGATAACAATGCCGCGCGCGGCGGCCCAGTCGCAAGCCACAGACGCAATGGTGGTATTGCCGTCGTTCTCCTCGCGGGTATAGCTTACCGACTTGTCGTCGAACTTCTGATATCCCAGGCTTGCGTGCATCATGTCCACTCCCAGGCTGTCGGCGAGCTCGGCACCCGACACGAAATTGAATTCCTCCACGATATTCTCGGTGGCGGCATCCTCGGTGCGGAACAGATAAACACTGGCATCAGGGGCAGTGCCCACCAGCTTGCCGCTCCAGTTTGCCGCGATGCAGCTGAGCACATTCATGCCATGGTTGTCGGAATTGTATACAGTAGTGTCGCCATCCACAAAATCGTGAACGCCAAGCACACGTCCCTCGCCAAAGAGAGACTTGAAAGAGCTGAGCTCGTTGGCCTTGTAGAAACCGGCGTCAAGGATGGCAATAGTTACACCCTTGCCAGTGAAGCCCTGGCCATGAAGCCTGTGGATATTTAGCATCTTGGCCTGATTGTCGCCATCGCCGTAATTATAGACGTGCTTGTCGGGGAGGGAGGCGCCCTTTATCTTTGGACGCTTAATCTTGCTGGCAGGCTTGTTGGCAGGCTTGTGCTGACGCCACACATAATTGGCATCCACGAAAGATAGGCCATTGAGCTTATCAAGATCGGTGCTGTCGCATTTCACCACGCAGCAGTTGTACCACTTGGAAACCACATGGATGCCGAAGCCCAGCGCCCTCAGCGAATCCACATAAGCCATGTTTACAGGAAGGTCGAGCTCGCTGATGCCTATGTTCCACTTGGCGCGGCGGTCAAGAGCCTTCTGCGAGAGAAACTCCTGAGGCTTGTCGATGGAGTATCCATTGTTGTTTTTATCAGTAAACTTTACGGCATATTTGCCCGGGGCCACCCTGTACTGGGCCTGGGCGCTGCCTCCGCAGAGGGCGGTGGCAAGAGCCGCTGCTGTAAGAATCTTTCCGAATATTTTCATTTGCGTATATCTGTTTATCATGTTAATGTAGCTGACCCTATGTATTCCGGGAGGCACCCCAGAAGACTCAGAGTCAGCTACATATATAAAAAAACTACTTCCTTAGCCTATTGATAACGGCGTAGATTACAATGGCGCCTATGAGGCCCTGTAGAAACCATACGTACCAGATCTCGTGGTGGAAAATCTCTACCGGAAGGATTTTGCAAACCCAGCGCACGAGCAAGCCGCCCAAAACGCCGAACGTGAGGCTCACCACGATGCCCATCTTGTTGTTTCCCTTCACCATAATCTTGCCGGCCACAAAACCAGCCGCCAAAACGCACAGGATCCACCAGAAAGGATGGTCGATGCCCATGCCGTGCAGAATCTGCCACAAGCCCTCCTTGGAAGGCGCGCCTTCTGTGTTGTCGAGCAACACGCTTGCCAGAATGTTAATCATACGAATTTAGATTTTGTAATATTATTTATAGTGCAAAATTACGATAATATTTTGGATAAGAAAAAAAAATCACTTATCTTTGATTGTGAAAAAAAACAAAACACCCCGAAAGCCATGATTACGAAACTGGAGCAAATAGTAGGCGAGGCCTCCTGGATGGGCCGCCAAGTATTGTCGGTGGCATGTCCATACGACACCCACACGCTGCTGGCTGTGGAGATGGCACGCAAGCAAGGTCTTGTGGATGCGATACTTACGGGCAATTTGGAAAGGATAAGGCGCACAGCCTCGGATGCCGGGATATCGCTGAGCGGATACGACCTCTGCGACATGGGCAACGAGGAGGCTGCCCTCAACACCGCCTGCCGCAAGGTGCTGGTGGGCGAGGCCGATATCCTCATGAAAGGTCTGGTGTCGTCGGAACACTACCTGAAGGCTGTGATAAACCGCAACTCGGGCCTCCTCGTGATGGGCAACACCATAAACCACGTGGCCGTAACGGAGAATCCAAACACCGGCAAGCTCCTTATTTTCGGCGACAGCGCCGTGCTGCCAAATCCCGACCTAAAGCAGAAGCTAAGCATAATAAACTCGCTCGTAATGATGAGCCGGCGCCTCGGAAACGAGAATCCCAAGGTATCTGTGGTGGCGGCCACCGAGCTTATAAGCAATGCCATAGAGGCAGGTCAGGATGCGGCCATCATTGCCAAGATGAGCGAGAGGGGTCAGCTGGATTTTGTGGCCGACGGCCCCCTCGGGCTCGACGTTTCGATAGACCCAGAGTCAGCTGCAATAAAAAAACTGAAGAGCTCCATCCAGGGCGACGCCGACTGCCTGATATTCCCCGAGATAGAGGCCGGCAACGCGTTCTACAAGGCCAACACCAAGATTGCGCATCAGCACGTGGCGAGCGTTCTTTCCGGCACCAAGGCTCCCGTGGTGATGACCTCGAGGGCCGACAGCGTGGAATCGAAGCTCTACTCCATAGCGCTGGCCATTCTGGCCGGCACGGTGATTTAGACTAACGGCGGCGGATTTTGCCGCCATCCCAATGGAAGGTGGCGGTGGAATCTTTCGGGAGCGATATGTTCCTAATTTCCACCAGTTTGCCGCTGCCGGGCCTGCTGTAGGCCAGGGATATTCTGGTATTTTGTGTGGCTGATATGCTGATGCTATCGGCCGATATCGACGACACCTTTATATTATTTCCTCTCACGAAAAATCCCGCCCTCAATCCCTGCGAGCGGTTATCATCAGTAGCAACGAGCACCGAAACCGTGGAATCGGAAATCTCCATGGATTTGCCAAACACAGGGAAATATGTGTCGCCTTGGTAGGGCATATTCTTGAGCCTGGCATTTTTTCTAACGCCAAAGAGATTCGACACAAGGACGTATGTTCCGTACGCATCGCCGGTGATTACCCCCATCCAGCCCTCGGGAAGATATTCGGTGAGCGACATTGAGGCCTGTGCGTTTTTGCGGGTATCGGCCGCCGAAATGTTGCAGAGATAAACCATGGCGGTGGGACATGCTATCTCTCCCGGAACAAGCATCCGTGGCAGCTTGCTGTACTGCGCGGACAGCAGGCGGGTGCGTATCGACGAATTGTTGTAGCAGGTGGAGAGCATCATGTTGGGTTTTTCGCCAAGATTTATTACGCCTATCTGATTGTCGATATTCAGCCAACGGGTGGGTTGTGTCCAAGCTGTGGTGTCATATAGCAAATTGGAGCCGCCCTCGTAATGGAATGTGCGTCTGATGCTTGTGAAGGGGTCGAAGGATATGCCCAGCATTGCGGCGTTCTGCTCGGTAAGCTTGTTTTCTGATGCGCCGTTCTTTATCATATCGAGTGTGATTACGGCATTGCCCGGGGTGCAGAATACTGTAATGTTGCGCTGCATACTGTTGGAGCAGACATTAAAATCGGCGTCGAGCACAAAGCTGTTGCCCGAGATCTGATACTTGGGAGCTCCTTTGAACTTGGCGCCCACGGATCCGTTTCTCAAAACATAATAACCCAGCATGCTGCCGGTGGCATATCGGGAGAATGGAACCACTATCTTGTTGATATCGGGCCTGTTGGGCGTAAAATAGCCGCCGTACATATAATTGGACGTTAGCGAGAAAGCCACAAAGCGCTCTTTGGACCAAGCTCTTATAAAATTCTGACATTCAAACAATTTGGTATCGTAAACCTTGTCCATGAGGGATTTCCATCGTGTGGGTTTCATCTTGGCGGTGGATTGTAGCTGATGCATCAGATACGACATTATCACCCTATGGGCCTGCACACCCATCCTGCGCTGATCGATATCAGGATTGAGAAGCCATGAGCCGTCGGAAGTGGTTGACTGACGGGCTTTTATGAGTTTGTAGGCCTGATTCTCGAGCATCAGGGCGTCGGGATTATGGAGAAAACATGCGAGGGTGGAATAGGTGGCAATTTGGTCGTAGAGGAAAAGGCTCCAATCGTTGCCGTTTGGCATGGCAAGCTCGCCGTCGGGAAGTGCCAGATAAAGGAGCACGGAGTCTTGAACAAGTGCACAGTTGTGGAAAAGCGACTTGGTGGAATACCTGATTTTCCCGTGGATATCCTTCTGAAAAAGGCTGAGGGCCAGAGCCGCCTCGCCAAGCTCCTGGATGGCCACGTTCTGATATCCGGGGTGGAAATATCCATGGTTTTGGAGTGTGTAGTCGGCAAAGAGGTTGTTGCCCACGTGGAAGTTTCTGATACGCATGGAATCTATGTGGGTATCTATCACGCTATTGTTCTTGGTATCCGACTTGTGGGAGAGTACATTTACGGCCACCCTGCGCAGCTTGTTGAAGAAGACAGGCGAAAGGCTGTGGTCGGGGAAGAGTCCCACGTAGGCTGCGAGCACACAGGCGTCCCAGCCATTCTCCTCGGCCATGGTGTTGCTTGGGAAATTGCAGACAATGGGCATAGAGTTTACCTTGTTGCACTCGAACTCCAGCACCCTGCGTACGTGCTCCTTCTCCCTGGTGGATAGGCTATCCCACAGGAAATAAGCCTGATATGCCATTCCCATTGCCCACAATGAGGATTCGAACTGGATAAAAACTCCCTGCGACGATCCCCAGTAATTGTTGTCCTTGCAACGGTAGAGACATTGGCTGCGGTGGCTTGAATAGGTAAATACCAACGATTTTTTGGCCATATCGTAAATTTTGTCGTACGATATGGAATCGGGAAGTGTTACATTTTTTTCTTTTCCATATTTATAAAGGAATGCGCAGGCGAGACCGAGGTCGGAGGTGGTGCGGATGCCGTCCTCGTCGGAGGTCATTGTGAGCATGCTTTTGAAACCTCCCACCGGAACGCGCTCGGTGTTGCGCTGCCCTTCGTCTACGAAATTTTTCACCAGATACGGCGAGAATTTTGCCATCATCTGCAAGATGCCATCCATCATCTGATTCTCAGGGACAAACTTGTGGTTGATGACGCCCTCGGTAGGTGATTCCCCAACCGCCTTATTGGTACGCTGGGCATACAGCGCCCCTACATTTAAAAGCAGCATCAGAAACAATATGTGGAACAGAATGTTTTTCATCTAATATCAGGTATTTCACCACAAATATAATTATTCTTTGGGATTAAAACAAAATAATTTTTCCATATATAGATTCATTTTCCCCGACCTTTGCCGTTATTGATGCCCGGTGAAGGGAGGGGCTACGGAGCGTGGAGGTCCACAAGTGGACCTATGAGTATAGAAATATCGATGATTAAAGTTGTGTTTGGATTGTATATTATGGAAATAATCCTCTGAAACCTCCCAGCCCCGGAGGGGCGTCCTATGAATAACCGTATGCGGAGCCCAAAGGGCGTAGCTTACGGAAGGAGGCCGGGGATACTACACCTATAGACACAAAAAAAGCTTTTAAAGAAAAGGCTCGTAATAACATAACTTAACAATTAAAAATAATGTATCTATGTAAAAAACAACCAAAACTTAAAAAATGTCGGGGCAGCAGGATTCGAACCTGCGACCCTCTGCTCCCAAAGCAGATACGCTAACCGGACTGCGCTATGCCCCGAGTATTGCGGAGAAAGAGGGATTCGAACCCCCGGTACCTGTAACAGTACAACGGTTTTCAAGACCGCCGCATTCGACCACTCTGCCATCTCTCCAAAACATCGCGATGAATATAAATTAATAATTAACAATTAAAAATTAATAATTCATCTTGATGAACACAAACAAAAAAGAATGATTAACCAAGTCGGGGCAGCAGGATTCGAACCTGCGACCCTCTGCTCCCAAAGCAGATACGCTAACCGGACTGCGCTATGCCCCGAATCTAGCGGAGAAAGAGGGATTCGAACCCCCGGTACCTGTAACAGTACAACGGTTTTCAAGACCGCCGCATTCGACCACTCTGCCATCTCTCCAAAAATTCTTTTTTTTAGGTCTACAACCTTTTTAAGAACCTTGTCAATTTCTTGTTTCTGATTTTGACGATGCAAAGGTAAGGCGTATTTTTTAATTCTCCAAATTATTTTGATAACTTTTTTCAAAAAAAAATCATACACTTTGATTTTCAGTAATTTCACATATACATATTTCGAATTTTGCGTTGCCCTTATCCATAACCCCAGCATCAGGAAAGGGCTCCTTATAATTCCATTTGCAAATCTAACAAAATTTTCGCAATTTTGCAATCCTGAAAAACACATTTATTAATGAACAAGGAACTTACAGAATACCTGTCGCAGTTTATGCTTCCCGAGCGTTACAACCAAATGCTCAAAGTATTATCCGACAGGACCGACTACATACTTCCCGTGGTGGAAAACCTGAACCAGAGCCACAACGCAAACGCCGTAATCCGCACCTGCGAGTGTCTTGGATTTCAGAAACTTACGGTGATAGAGAACTTCCACGAGTTCCTCATCAACCGCGAGGTATGTATGGGCTCCACCAAGTGGATCGACATAGAGCGATTCAACGCCAAGGAGAATAACACCGTGGAATGCATCTCCGCGCTCAAGGAACGTGGATATAGGATTGTAGCCACATCGCCGCACCCAACCAAGGGAATCTCGCTTGAGGAATTCGACCTCAGCAAGGGAAAGTGTGCGATACTTTTCGGATCGGAGAAACCTGGCCTCACCAAGCAGGCTCTCGAGATGAGCGACGAGTTTGTTACAATCCCAATGTACGGATTCACAGAGAGTTTCAACATATCAGTATCCTGTGCACTGATACTCTACAACCTCCGCCAGAGGCTAAACGCATCCGCCATCAACTACCACCTCACCGAAGAAGAGCATTACCGCATCCTCCTCGACTGGCAACGCAAAAGCATCAGGGAATGTGATAAAATAATACAACGATATCAACAATAATTTTCTTATCCGAAAATTAAAAGAATTAAAAATAAATGGAAAGAATTATCTTTTAAAACATAAATTATCAAGAATTAACACGAATTTTTCAAAAATTATTTCTGATACAAATTTATGAATAATTTATGTTAATTTATGGAAATTCGTGTAAAAAAAATTCTTTTAATTCTTTTTAATTCTTTAAATTTTCGGATAAGAAAAAAGCCTGCCGAAGGCGGGCGTTACCTAAAAAATTTATGTATAAATGAACAACAGACAATTATTTCTGAACCACGTGGCTCAGACATCATTCAATCCCTTGCTGGAGGAAATAGACCACGCCGAGGGAATATATATGTACACCCCAAGCGGAAAACGCATTATGGATATGGTGTCGGGAGTATCAGTCTCCAACGTCGGCAACCGTCACCCAAACGTTCTCAAAGCCGTAAAGGAGCAGCTCGACAAATATATGCACCTAATGTATTACGGCGAATTGGTGCAGAGTCCACAGGTGAAATTCGCCAAGAGAATCCTCGACTTTATGCCCGAGCCCCTCGACAACGTGTATTTCGTGAACTCGGGATCTGAGGCCACCGACGGCGCGCTGAAACTCGCCAAGAAATTCACGGGCCGTAGCGAGATAATCTCCTTCCACAACGCCTACCACGGCTCCACAATCGGCGCAATGTCGATATGGGGCTCCGACAAAATCAACGACGCCTACAAGCCATTGCTACCGGGAGTCAAGCGCATCAGCTTCAACGTAATGGACGACCTCAAAGAGATAACCGAGCAGACAGCCTGCGTAATCACCGAGGCCATCCAGAGCGAGGCCGGCCTCATAATCCCGAACAAGGAATACATCCAGGCACTCCGAAAGCGTTGCACCGAAAAGGGCGCGCTCCTCATCATCGACGAGGTTCAAATGGGTTTTGGACGAACAGGCAAAATGTTTGGATTCCAGCATTTTGACATCGTTCCTGATATCGTGACAATGGCCAAGGGAATGGGAGGTGGAATGCCCATAGGCGCCTTCGTGGCCAACAGAAAAGTAATGCAGTCGTTTATGAATCCGCCCCTCGGACACATCACCACATTTGGCGGACACCCCGTAAGCGCCGCCGCAGGACTCGCAAGCCTCTGCACCATAGCCGACGAGCGTCTCCACGAGCAGGCTCAGGCCAAGGGCGACTACTTCGAGAGCCTGATGAAAAAGCACCCCAAAGTAAAACGCGTATGGGGCATCGGCCTGTTCCGAGGCATCGAGATGAGCGACGACTTCCACATCCTCGACTTTATGCACAAATGCATCGAGCACGGCATATTAATGGACCTCTTCATCTTCGCCGACCACAAATTCCGCTTCACCCCGCCCCTCATCATCACCAACGAGCAAATAGAGGAAGCCGTGAAATTACTGTGGGAAACATTGGATGATATGTAGGAGGATAGGCATCGCCGTATGTACCACTCGTGTGTACCACCGCATCGCCGTATGTAAACCGAGTTACACTCGGGTGTACATACGGTTATAGAAAATTTGTCCCCGTCGGGGACACAACATACATACAATAAACTAAACCGCAATCCTGTCCCCAACGGGGGCAAAGTATCAATAACCGTATGTACATAGCACGTAGTGCTTTTACATACGGAGAGTACAGGCACAGATACTACACACAAGCAACAAAAAATGATCTATCTTGAGAGTACTTACAAGCATCAGGCAATAGTTTTCAGGAGGTTTTCTGATACCGACGGCATCACCGTCCGCAAAATGCTCGAGAACCTCGGCCTCAGAAACATCAAACTGATATCCAGCGACTTGGATACCAACATCTTCGAGATTGTCAATACCAGCAATCCCGAGGCAAGGGCAATCTTTGTCCAGTACATCAACCCCGAAAACCAGAAACCATACACCGTTTCGCTGTATTTTCAGCCAATAGAGAAAACCGACCAAACCCTCTACATACGAGTTACTTACACCAAGCCCGGCGACGTCCTCGACGACCGCAAGACCGTATTTTCCAAATCGGAGCCAATGGTGGTAAGTTTTATGGTAGTATATGATTATCAGCGAGCTGACTCTATGTCTATTGCCTTGGCCCAACTATCGGCAAGCATCGACCAGAAACTCGAAAAAGGCGACGGAGAACTCACCAAGGACGACTTCGAATTCATCCACGGCTGTTACGAACTCGACCGCCTTGAACAATATATGAACGACGGCCAGTTCTACCACGCCCGATATAGATTTAACGACGCGCTCCTTATGTTTCGTCGTGTACTCGGAATGCTCAGCCCCGAAATAAGTGCATCCAGCGATGAGAAAGACCGCCTTCAATACGCCCTCGTGTGTATGTACATCGCCAAATCATACGAGCAGAAGGGAATCCTCAGCAAGGCAATGTACTACATAAACCTTGCAAAATCAATGGATTACATCTACGAGACCGACGCCGACCTTATGCGCGACCAGTACGACAAGGACACCGACATCGCCAGCGAAATCAACATCGGCTACATCCTGAATACCACGATAGACGCCGACCTCAACTGCCTCGATCCCGTACTCGCCAATACTCACATCGAGCACGGCAAAACCACAGTTGTAAAATATCAGCGTCCCGAGGGCGACAAAGATAAATCGCTGATATCCAACAACTCAGCAATCATCATAAACTCCAACCTCGTAACCGACACCGAGGGCGCCGACATCATCCGCATCGACATCACCCTTCCACACTTTGCGCACGACAACGACAAATTCGCCGACGAGAAATACAACATTCCCGACAACGCCACATTTGTCCTATCAGCCAACTACAACCCCAATCCCGACCTCAAGGCCGAGAATATGGATCAGATAATCGCCGAGGCAGAAAACCTCACAAAACAGAAATTCTACCTCGAAGCCCTCATCAGATTGGAATTCGCAGTCCAGAAACTGAAACAAACCTACACCCGCGCAGACCGCAAGGCCAACTACATAAAAGCCCTCCAGCTGATATCGGAATGCACCAACCGCCTCGCCCTCAACGAGAAAGCCGTATTCTACGCATCAGAACTAAAAGCCCTTTCCCCCGACGACTGTGGCCCCCTCTACGCCCACTGCCTCATCGACGCCAACGACCCAAGAACGCTGAAAGAGGTGAATGGCTGTCAGGAAAAGACTGCAAAAATGCAGTTGTTTTTAAAGAGAAAAGAAGAGGAAGAAAAGGAATAAAAATGTCCACGAAATGGTGAAAATGCCATTTCGTGGACATTTTTTTGGGTACTTTTTTGTCCACGAAATGATAAAAATGAGGTTTCGTGGACAAAAAAAGGTATGCGATTTCTTGCATAAGAAAAGAAGATTTTATAAATTTCGGAATCGAAAAACAACGAAAAGACAATGGCTAATTTAACATTATCAATAACAACAATAGGTGATTTGCTGTTAAACAACAAAATCACTCAAGATCAGCACGGTAAGCCGATAGATAATATCAGGCTTACAATACCAGAATACCAACGTCCTTACAAATGGACTGCGAGAAATGCTATTCAATTGCTTGACGATATCATTGAGGCAAAAAGTTGCAACAAAGAAAAATATCGCGTCGGCACTCTTATTTTGCACAAGGACAAAGAGGGAACATACAACATTGTGGACGGTCAACAACGAACAATTACATTTTCGTTGTTGCTATATGCTTTGTATGAAGTTAAAGGAGAAACAGTAAATATTAATTTCCTGAACCAACAAGTTTTTGACAATCAATTCAGCCGTCACAATATTCCAAACAATCTAAATGCATTCAGGCGCAGAACAAAAAAATCTCAAGACAATGACAACGGAAGAGATCACAAAAGAGAAATGGATCAACTGCGCAAATACATCGAAAAGCAATGCGAACTGATTGTTGTAATCACCAATGAAATTTCAGAGGCGTTTCAATTCTTTGATTCTCAAAATGCACGAGGAAAAGCATTGTATCCACACGACTTACTTAAGGCTTATCACCTTCGCGAAATGTCTGAAATAGATGAGAACAAAACAGAACAAATCGTAAAGGAATGGGAAAAGATTCCTCAAAAAGATTTGGCTGAATTCTTTGGAGATTATCTCTACCGCATCAGAGAATGGGTAAATGGAAATTGGGCCTATAAACTCAATGAGCAAAACATTTACAAGTTCAAAGGCATCACAAAATCTGCCCGAACTCCATACGCCCAATTTTACAAAAGCGCATTCTCATACGCAAACCTCATCAATTCCTCCGCAATGCCTTTTGTATCAGGAACAAGAGAGGTAAACGCATTTCAACTGAATACGCCGATAATTGCAGGAAAACCATTTTTCGACTACACCAAACATTACTACAATATCCTAAAAGATATCAGGGACAACAGCAAATACGAAGGTTTCTATATCAAAGGCGATATTATAGTAGAAACTTTGGACAAATACTACAAGAAAGGCATCGGCAACAAAATCACAAGATTGTTGTTTGATACAGCATTGCTTTTGTACGTTGACCGTTTCTGTCCTGCAACATATCCTACAAAAGTAGATTCAGAATTGTTCGAGGAGTTTGTAACATACGCATTCATTTGGGCATACTCATTACGTGCTCAATACGAACATTTAGGCTGGCAATCAGCACAGAACTATGTATTGGAGAAAAGTGATACTACAAACTCATTGAATATCTACAAGACGATTTCTGATTCCGACAATCCAATATCCTTGCTAAGTATGTTGGCTGACAAATTGACTCCGATATCTGAATCAAAAATAAAAGACAGTGCAATGGAAAAACCAATAGACGAAAAAGAAGGATATATATACAAAAATTATCTCTATTTTTTCAAAACTAACGATTACATTCAATAATATGGAAAACAAATTACCACTCACAGAGTGCAACATAAACCAAATATATTTTGATAGTCAGGAACCAAAGAAATATTCAATTCCTGTCTATCAGCGTAACTATGCCTGGGAAGAAGACGAAATCAAGGCATTGGTACAAGATATTTACGATTCGTCAAAAGACTCCTCAAAACCATACTATATTGGAACTCTTGTCACCTATAAAAGAGGCGATAATATTTATGAAGTAATTGACGGTCAACAAAGACTGACAACAATTTTCATTATACTGAAAGCCTTAGGCTACAAGAACGAGGATTTCAAAAACAAACTAACATACAGCGCCCGCACTATATCCGCTTCAACAATTGAGAAATTGGAAAACCATTCAAAATTGGACGAAGAGGACAAAGGAATTGTAAACGGATACAAATATGCTAAAAAGGCAATAGAAGAAATATTAGGTAATAATCCTACAAAAGATTTTGAAGATTATTTCCTCACCAAAGTCCATATAATACACTACATCGTACCCAAAGACGTGGATCTCAACCACTACTTCGAGGTAATGAACTCACGTGGCGAGCAATTGGAAAAACACGAAATTGTAAAATCCATACTTTGCCAGAGCCTCAGAAACAAAAAGGAAATCGCTAAATTCAGCCGTGCATGGGAGGCCTGTACCAAAATGAATATTTATATACAGCAGGCATTTAGCGACAAAGACAAGGGAAAAGACAAAGTTATATTCGGTAATAATTTGGAGGATTTTATCATTAAAGATTTCGACGCCATTCCAGAATACGACAAGTCTGAAGGTAAAGAAACAATAATAGAACTATTGAAAAGTCCAATTGGGGTTATTAAAGAAGACCAGGGTAAGGAACAAACAGACAAATTCCAGCCAATCATAGATTTTCCGAATTTGTTGTTGATTGTTCTGAAAATTACAAGAATGAAGGAAAAAGGATTTGATCCTCTGAAATTCACATTGGACGATAAGGAATTATTGAATGAATTTTCCCAAGCATTACCTAAAAATGAAGAAGCTAAAAGAGAATTTTCAAAAGATTTTTGCTTCAATCTTTTGAAAGCAAGATATTATCTCGACAACTATATCATACATCATTCATTGAAAGATAAAGAGTCGGCTGGAGATAATCCTTGGAACTTGCAAAAGTTGCACCAAGATTCAACTCAAAAGAAATATCCAAAAAAGTTAGAAGAAAACGACAAAATTCAAAACGAATTAGTTCACTTGTTGTCAATGTTTGAAGTAACTTTTACACCCAAACAGCGCAAAAACTATCTGTTCTATTGTCTTAAGTTCTTATTCAAAGAAAAGCCACATAACGAGGACTATTTGGAATTTCTTAGAAAATTGGCTGATAAATACTTCTATGACATTTATCTAAACGATGATAAATTGAATACAAGCAATAATCAGCCAAAGCCAAACGCATTTGATGAAATTATGCTGGAAAACGGAGATTTGAATTTAGTGAGAAGCAATAACAATATCGACAATAAGAAAATATTTAATGATATCTACAAGCAAGGCAAAATGGATATCTCATTATATGTATTCAACTATACCGATTATATACTTTGGAAAAAGTATGCCGACGAACTTCGTGGCAATAAGACCAAGAAAGGCGACAAGACAAGAAACGAATTTTTCGAGGACTTAGGCTGTAGCGATTTCGGTTTGGATACATTCGATGATTTCTATTTTTCCCGCACCAGAAAATCGTTGGAGCATTTTTATCCACAAGCCAAAGCAGGAGACGATCAACCACTAACCGACATTGACATCAATTGCTTCGGAAATTTCGCAATGATTGGAGCAGAAGCCAACAGTTCAGGCTCAAATTGGGATCCAAGAGGCAAACTTGACCATTATTGCGACCGAAAGTCTGACCCAGTAAGCGTAGCATCACTCAAATTCAAGATTATGCTTCAAATGTGTCAAGACAATGAAGGTCATAGAAACAGAGATATGCAATGGAACGCGGAAGACATACAAAAACATCAAGAAAAAATGCTTGATATAATCATCGCATAAAAACCAAATTTACAGATTCTTCGCTTGTCATTTCCGAGCAAAAGCGAAGAATCTTTTTTATCAGCAAAAAAATTCGTTTTCCATTCGCTTCCCCATTCGCTCCCATTCGTTTTAAAACCCTCAAAAGCCTCGGAGAGGCGCCACACGCATAACCGCACGCCACGCCCGCCAGGGCACGAGCCTGCGGAGACACGCCCGCAATGTCGGCACCGAACCTGCGATAACTACGCAACATTTTTAATATAATCAACAATCGAAATTTCCTGTTTAAGTGCCTTTGCGGAATTAACAATGTTTTCGATATGTTGAACAACGTCACCAGAATAGACAATCTCGTCACAATCCTCGCACTGAAAGCACGGGACATTTCTGATTACTACAAGAATATCACCCAAATCAGATACAAAAGTAGTAGTACTTTTTACTGCATTATTACCACAACGAGGACATTTCATAATGAATTACTTTTTAATTTTAAAATTTGGTTGCCAAATAGCCGGATCAGGGAAATACGCAGTAATAAGGAAAATATTTTCAAAATTATGACTAACCACAATATGCAAATATCTACCCATTACATTTAATCCTAAAATCAGACAACTGGAATATGGTTTGTCATCTTCATATTGTCTAATTATCTCACCTTCGGCAATAACCTTTTGAACATCTAAGATTGATATCCCCCTCTGCAAGAGACGTTTAACCGAATGTTGAGTTGTAATTATATTCTCAACAGTATTTAGTTTTCTTAAATCTTCTATATCAATCATATTGTGTTCATTTTATAGTGCAAAAATATTAATGATTTTTCATTTCCACAAATTAAAGAACAAAAAAAATTTGTAGTTTCTTGCATAAGAAAAGAAGATTTTATAAATTTGTGAGAGATAAATATACACAAACAACAGAAAAACTCAATACATAAAATGCCACAATATTCAGTAGATAGTAGAACAATAGAGAATGTAATCGGCTATATTAAGGACGGCCAAATTTCCATTCCTGAAATCCAGAGACCATTTGTTTGGGACGGTTCCAAAATCAGAGATCTGATAGATTCTCTATACCACGGCTATCCTGTAGGATATTTGATTGTATGGCAAAACCCTAACATCAAAGACAAGAACGGCGAGACTACAATTGGGAAAAAAATAATGATAGACGGACAACAGCGAGTAACCGCTATTATGACCGCAATTGTTGGCCTAAAAGTTCTTGACCAGAATTTTAATGAAAAGGTCCACAAAATATCATTTAATCCATACGCAAAAGAGGGAGAAAACTGTTTTGAAGTACAGAGTGCGGCAATCTTAAAAGACAAACGTTGGATTAAGGATATATCTGAATTATTCAAAACAGACTTTGACTCATTCACATTCATAGATGAATATTGCGCATCCAATCCAGATATTGCAAAAAAAGATTTAAATGCATTAATCAACAAAGTGTTGAATATAAAAAATGCACCGATAGGTATTATAAATCTTAGCGACTCTCTCTCAATTGACGAAGTAACCGAAATATTCATCCGTATAAACAGTCAAGGTAAAGCCCTGACTCAGGCTGATTTTGTAATGTCAACAATAGCGGCAGATTCCAAAAATGGTGGCAATTTGTTGCGAAAGGCCATTGACTATTTCTGTCACTTGGGACAAGACTCCAACTTTATCAAACATATCGAAAAGGATGAGGAATTTAGCCAATCTGAGTATTTCAATGCCATCAAATGGTACGCAGAATCAGAGTCAAATATATACACACCAACATTTGACGATCTGATAAGAACTGCCTTTATGAGTAAATACTACAGAGGCCGATTGGCAAATTTAACAGATCTTCTCCACGGTAGGAATTTTGAAACCCGAACCTACGAAGAAAGTATTATGAACGACACTTTCAATCACTTTTCTGAGGGAGTAAAGAGTTTCGTGGATAAGTATTCTATGAACCAATTCATAGAGACGATGAAATCGGCAGGTTTCGTTTATCCCAAACTTATAAAGGGAAGAATGGCTATCGATTTTGCCTATATGTTGTTCATTAGGTTACGACAGGACAACACCATAGATAAATTAAAAATCGGTCATTATGTACAGACTTGGTATGTAATGTCAATTCTTACAAACCGATATAGCGCATCACCAGAGTCTCAATTTGACAGAGACCTAAGAGCAATAAAGAACAAAGGATTCCAACAATTTTATAATGAGACAATGGAAAATTACGGAGATGATTTCTGGAGTATAACATTGCCTCAATCTCTACAAACTTCTTCAAGCACAGCACCTGCATTTTGTGTTTACCTTGCGGCTCAATGCAAAATGTCTGATGATTCGTTTTTAGGAAACGGAGCAAAGGTAAGAGACTTATTGGAAACAGCCGACATTCATCACTTGTTCCCCAAAAAGTATCTTAAGGACAACGGAATCAACGCAATCGTAAAGTACAACCAAGTGGCAAACTATGTTGTACTTAGCCGACCTGTTAATATTGTCATTGGTAAAAAGGCTCCTCAAAAGTATATGGGAGAAGTATTTGAAGCATTGACAAATGGCAAACAATCAGAATATACAACAATCAATGACTTGGAAGAATTGAACAAAAACTGTCAGGTAAACTGTATTCCCGAAGAATTCAAGGAAATGACTTCGGAAAATTATGAAGTATTCCTTGAGAAGAGAAGACAATTAATGGCACAGAAAATAAAACAATACTTCTATAGTTTATAAAAAAAGCTCCTTCGCTCCGCTCAATCATCCTGAGCGAAGCGAAGAATCCAAAAAACTATATCCCAACTGGTTTCATCTCCCAATATCGTTCGAACCACTGCTTTTTCACTGGAGTATCATCACAATCATACTCTGAAATACAACAGCCGGAATAAAGGTCGTCGGCTAAAGCAAGTATGATTTTTGACAATTCCAGCGTATCTTCTAAAACATAATCATCGGGACAGAATAGATTTTGCTTCTTTATTGACTCATATCCATAGATAGCGCCCATAATATTTCCTGTAAGCAATGCAACAGAATCCTTATGACCATTATGATTGACAGCGGCAATTATGGCGTCCTCAATGCTGTCGATATGGCGAAGAGAACAAAAAAGCGAAATTGCCCAAGTCTCCTCCGCTACCCAACCGTCGCCAAGTTGAACAATAGCCTCTAAATCAGGAATATCTGACTTAGCAAGACTCACAGCCTTCAATGTTATTGCCTTGACAGCCTCTTTTTCACTTGCGAAACCGTCTCCATACATTTGCATCATAACCTCTATGCCCTCATTTACTATCCCGAAAACTGACGATTTCACCTCTTCTGGGTTGAGAGCAACAATGCGAGAAATAAAAAACGTCAAAAGTCCAGCAGGAAGATAAGCCATTGGATGCAAATGAGTATATTTAACAATTTTGGCGGCAGCCTCTGCCAGCCTGATTTTGGAATACCTATTTCCACGGGCAGCATCCAACAACCCCATAGGAGCAACCCTAACAATTCCGCCACAACCCTTGCTATTGTTCTTAGGTTCTTTTCTGTTCACCAAACTCTCACAAGACCTTAAGCAAGTTGCTCCAGGGCTCCTTGAAAAAGCCATATCACGCAAATCGCGAAGCCATGTACACGGATATTTATAAAAATCAGATTCTGTTTCGCCTGTCTGAGTAAAATACCAGTCCATCAAAGCATGTCCTACATAATCCTCTGGTATGCCACCAATACCACGTATACACCCTCTCGTAATTCCCATGAGCATTCCATTGGCTGTATAAAGCATCATTTGAGTATCACAATTTACCCAAGCCTTGCCATCGTAGCTAAGCATAAATTTGGTAATTCCTTTATTGCCATATACATTTACAAGTTCCTCTGCGGTCATGCGAGATGCAGATAAACCGAGAGCAGCTCCAGCAGCCCCAGCCATCATACTGCCACGTACGCAATCCTTTATCCTTGCCTCACGCTGTCTGTCCCTCTCGGCCTTGGTTTCCACAAAATTACGGATAAACGCCTCCTGAGCTTTGTTTTCTGGTGTTGTTGTTCGTTTTGACTTTGGCATTTTGGAAAAACATTCACGCAATTTTTCCATTGTCTTATCGTATGTCTCATCTGCCAGGATGCAGCCTGCTATGGTACCTGTTCGTCCAACACCTCCAATACAATGCATATACACAAAACCATCATCCTGAGAAAGCAAATCTTTTATATGATTAATAATTTTATCAACATATTCTATGCTTTGAGGAATGCCATAGTTTTGTATCGGGAATCGCATATAAGAGCAATCTTTGGGCAATAGGTGCTGATAAGGAGGAAATTCGCCCTCATCGGTAAAATCTATGAAATGCCTAACTCCAAAATGAGTTATCTGATCGAGTCTAACCTCAGCCTTTTCCCCATTCTTGTCACCTGGATACTCTCCAGCATAGAGTCCATAACATAATTCGTATGATTGATATAGTGGCTTGCTAATAAAACTCTCGAAACGGTCATAGATTTCAAGAAGCTCAGGAGTCAGCAGAGACTTGCATTTTTCTTCGAGTGGCTTAGTGTCAGGATAAATCCTTACAACACCTAAACGCTCTGCAAAAGCGATAGAGGCCGCCATGCACCCGATAGTATCAGAATCACCTCCCATTGAGATAGCAAGGCGCAAACAGTCTTCTGCATTATTTGCTTGAAGATATGCCATTATTGCAATAGGTACACTGCCTTGACAGGAAACATCGAAGCGATAAGTATCACGCAAATCATCCAACTTCTCGCTTAAATTATAACCAAATTGCTCCTCGATATATTTCTTGATTGTTCTTTCCTCGTCCCATCGCTCATTTTTTTTCATATAGACACAGGCCGCAATTGCCTGAGCCCCCTTGATACCCTCAGGATGATTATGGGATACGGAAGCAGAGATTCTTGCAAGTTCCAGTGCCTCATCAAGTGATTTCGCATACAATCCAACAGGACTCACCCGCATGGCAGAACCATTTCCCCAACTTCCGTATGGCTGGGGATTATCTGACATAAGCCATTCCTTGAATCGCTTACCGTATCCGACATTGGGATATTTCCTTCCCAACTCTTGCATAATCTTGACCAAACTATCAGGACTATGCAAAGGGTCATCCATAAGCCATTTTGCAACAGCCAAAGTCATAACGGTGTCGTCAGTAAAAGTACTCCCTTGGGGTAATAAATCGAAATCAGTTGCTTTGACATTGTTCCACTCTCTTGTAGAACCAACAATATCACCTATAATTGCTCCTAACATAATCAAAAATATAAAAAGTTAAACACCCTTATTTCCAGTCTCGGAGAGGCGTCACACGCATAACCGCACGCGACGCCCGCCAGGGCACGAGCCTGCGGAGATCCCAGCCCCGCCTACACCACCGCCTCTATCAGCGTTCTGCCTCCAATCACAACAGGCTCCCTAAGTCCTGAATCCTTTTTCCTGTTGAAACAGAACGACAGGAGATAGCCAGTCTGAAGGTCGAAATACTCAAGATAACGGCAAAGTTGCTCCTCGCCACGCTCATTGTACGAGTCGCCACGCCAGATCTTGAGTTCCACAACATACTGTTTGCCGAGATAGTCGATAACAACATCCATACGGTCGTTGTCGCGGGTCTGAGCCTCAATATAATAATTGCCGACACCGTTGATAATCGGGCGCAGGTAAGTCAGGAAAATCTCACGGCCATTCTCCTCAAGGAACTTGTGGTCCTTGTCCATATTGAAAGTCTGATTGATATGAACCGCAAACCGCTCAAGGAGACGAGGCATATCTATAATGCCGTCGTGAACAAACTGGTTCTTGTCTATTGAACCTTGAATAAATACTGGAGAGCCGTTTTCCTTGGCAAGAAAATAGTTGTAGAGCCGTGTCTCCATAATCCTGCAAAAAATAGAAACCTTGCCTTCAATGATTTTCACAAAATTGAACATCGCGGCAATTTGGATATATTTCTCGTCAGGACTGAAAAACTCAACCGAGCCATTGAAAAGCAAACGCCTCAATGTTTCCTCCAACTTTGGATACTCGTCAAGTTTTTTCATCATATCATCAAAAAGAGTATTGCGCTCATTCAGCAACGAATTCACCGCCTTCAGCACTCCTTCCTTGTCCCAAGTCCATTTCTCGAAATCGATAATCTGACAAATACGGCTTACAAGGAACGGATATCCCGAGGTATATTCACGGATAAGTCTCGCAATAAAAACCTCGTCGAAATCCAACTGATTATCAGCCTTGTAGTCAGCCAACATATTTGAAATACCTTCAGCTGAAAGGCTCATATCATAATCGAAAGGCACGGCAATATTCCACGGAGAATTGTACTGGTGTTGATCCTCGGGGCGGATTTTCAGTTTAAGATTCTTGATATCATATACTCCTGAAAGGATTACTGATTGGAAAGTGGGAACTATTGTTCTTTTCAAATACAGTCCACGGAGCAATCCCAAAAACTTAATAAAAGAGATAAAATTACCAGCCTGATCCACCTCGTCTATAATAAGGACAATTGGCTTGGAATTTTTATGATTGATAGTGCTTATGAACTTCACAAAATCCTTCTCGGAACATTTCTCATAATGCGACTCCGAGAAATCGGAAATCATCTTTGCGACCTCGTCGTCAAGTCCCAGAAGCGGAACCCATTCGAAAGACTGAGCCAACAGGAACAAGACACTGGAGTAGAGACTTTCAACATCAGAAAAAGAATTTTCAGAAATAGTCTCGAAACTGATATTGAATATACAATATTCGGCTGATAATCTGTCGCTTATAGATTCAAGCGTAGTGGTCTTTCCGTACTGACGGCCACGGTTGATACAGAAATAGTCGCCCTGGGCAATCATTTTCCTGATGATTTCCACGCGCTCGGTGATATCCACCATATAATGTTCCTTGGGGCGACAGGTGCCCGCAGTGTTGAAACGTCTTGCCATAAAATTCTGATTTTCTCTCCGCAAATATAATCAATTTCCCCAATATCAGCAAAAAAATTGAATTCCTTCTAACATTGTTTGGAAAACACTCAAAAATAACATACATTTGCAAAAACATTCAAACAATAATACCTTATGAAGAGACACATAAAAAAATCCCTACTATTACTGGCCTTGGCCAGTGCTATCAATGCATCAGAGGCTGACGGACAGAGCCTTATCTACCCCGAGCACTTCGACCTCAGCGAGGTGCAGGTAACGGCGGGACCTATGCGCAACGCTATGAAGGTGAACGCAGAACTCCTTCTGAAATACGACGCCGACCGTCTGATGACCCCATTTGTCCGCGAGGCCAAACTCAATAGCGGTAAGTATCAGAACTGGCTGACCGAACACCCAAGTTTCCGCAACTGGGGCGACTATTCCTGGAGCCTTGAGGGTCACGTGGGAGGACACTACATAACAGCCCTCGCGCTTGCCTACTCAGCAATGAAAAACGATTCCGAATTCCAGAATCTTGCCAACCAGATAAAGGAACGTCTCGACTACTGCATAGCAATAATGAAGGACTGTCAGGACGCCTACAACGGCAACACAGAGGGTATGGAGGGCTTCATTGGAGGTCAGCCATACACCGAAATGTGGACTGGACTTTACAAGGGTGACCTTGAGCCGTTCCGCAAATGGGGTGGCACGGTGCCTTTCTACTGTCAACACAAGGTTTTGGCAGGACTCCGCGACGCATACGTTTATGCAGGCGACGAGACCGCAAAGGAAATGTACCGCCGTCTCTGCGACTGGTCGATAAATGTGGTAGCCAAACTCGACGACAACACAATGCAGGGCATTCTCGGCTGGGAGCACGGCGGAATGAACGAGACCCTGGCCGACGCTTACAAAATCTTCGGCGACAAGAAATATCTCGACGCTTCGGTAAAATATTCCCACCAATGGTACGTGAACGGTATGTTGGCCGACGCATCAGGAAAATACAACGAGCACTTCCTCGACCGCAAGCACGCCAACACGCAAGTGCCTAAGTTTGTGGGTTTTGAGCGTATCAGCCAACTGGATCCCGAAAACCAGAACCCCAACCACAAGACCTACGTGGAATCGGTACGCAATTTCTGGGACGACGTGGCCACACACCGCACTGTCTGCATCGGTGGCAACTCCATCGGCGAGCATTTCCTCCCCAGCGACCACTGCGAGAGCTATATGACAAACCTCGAAGGACCAGAGAGTTGCAACACCAACAATATGATGAAACTCTCCGAATCGCTCTTCGACGCCACCCACGACTACAAGTACGCCGATTTCTATGAGGCCGCCGTCTGGAACCACATCCTCTCTACTCAGGATCCTGAGACTGGCGGTTATGTTTACTTTACAACCCTGAGACCTCAGGCCTACAGGATTTACTCTCAGGTAAACAGCGGAATGTGGTGCTGTGTGGGCACAGGTATGGAGAATCACAGCAAATACGGACACTTTGTATATACCCATTCGGCTGATACTCTGTTCGTTAACCTCTTTACCCCAACAACACTCAACAACAGCCGTTTTGCGCTGAAACAGGAGACCGACTTCCCATACGAGCCCAAGACCACCATTACTATCAGCAAATCAGGCAAATACACACTGGCAGTGCGTCATCCTCAGTGGAGTAGCAACTACAGCATCAGAGTGAATGGAAAGGCCATAACAACCTCTGCGACACCTGGTTACGAGAAGATTACCCGCAAGTGGAAGGCAGGCGACGTAGTGGAGGTATCTTTCGCAATGGATTTCAAGGTGGAGGATTGCCCTAACTATACTGATTACGTGGCATTTAAGTACGGTCCAATCTTGCTGGCCGCCAAGACCACAGCCGAGAACGAGGACGACGCCGTAAAGACTGGTCTCCAATACGAGAAACTCCGCAACGAGTACGCCGACGACAGCCGTATGGGTCACTCGCCAGGCGCTATGGGTTCCAGGAAATCGCTCAACACCGCCCCAATGTTTATCGGCGACCGTGGCAAACTCCTCAACCGCATCAAGGCCAAGGACGTAAGCCGTCTTCAGTTCACAATCCAGCCCGACAAGGTTGGCAAATCAGAGTGGCCAGCCCTGACGCTTCAGCCATTCTACGAAATTCAGCACGCCAGATATTCGTGCTACTGGTACGCCCAGACCAAGGAGGAATACGCCAAGAGTCCAATGGTGAAGGCCGACAGCATTCAGGCCGCGCTTGAGGCACGAAGCATCGATTTCATTGCCACAGGCGAGCAACAGAGCGAGGCAGGTCACATCATAGAGGCCACCGCAACCTGGGCCAAGGGCAACTTCAACAGCGAGGCCTACCGCGAGATTCCTCAGGACCACAAGGTTTCGTTTACACTTACAAACCTCAAGAGCAACAATACCAAGCCTCTTCCTACTGAGAATGTGGTACTTATGCTCCGATTCACCCGTCACGACGGAGGCCGTATCTGTAGCATCTACATCGACGACCAGCCCCTCGTAGAGAAGTGGGAATGTGTCCGCGAGCACCCCTCAATGGATGAGAACGGCTTCTTCAATATGGAGTTCCCGATCCCGGCATCAATGCTCAAGGACAAGGACGGCAACGCCAAGAGCTCAATCAAATTCCGCCTCGAGGCCAACGGTGGCAAAATGGCCCCAAGCATCTTCTATCTGAGATTGCTGGAGAAGTAGGAATTTTGTCAGAACACAGATAACACAGATCTGGCGGATTTACGCGGATTTATTTTATAATCGCACAGCGGAAGGTTTTGAAATTTCGCTGTGCGATTTTTTTTGTAGGGATAGAAAAGAATTGTTATATTTGCGGAAACAAAAATTTTACGATTATGGAAGCCGTAAGAGAAAAAACAACCTTCAATCCAATTCAAATGCAGTTGATAAATATGTTCAACTTCTGCAAAAGCGAGGAAGGCCTCAACGAACTGAAAAAGGTTCTTTTTGAATACTACACAAAAAAAGTCCAGGAAGAAGCCGACCGTCTTTGGGACGAGGGAACATTGAACGAAGAGGCTATCGAAAGAATTGGAAAGGAGCACTGGAGAACAAAATATAAAACTGCATAATGAGGAGAATTGTTTTGGACACAAACTAAAAATTGAACCGCAATGGCGTTTCAATTTAATAAAAGCGGATCCCGACGATAATAAGTTTGTAGATTGCGCTATCTGTGGAAATGCAGAATATATTGTTTCCAACGACAAGCATTACGCTATCCTTAATACAATAGATTTTCCAATAGTAAACTTACTTGAAATCCAAGAATTTGTAAAACTTATTTCTGAATAAAAAATCGCACAGCGGAAAGGATTAAATGATTTTCGCTGTGCGATTTTATTTGTTTGTGTAAACAGAAAGGATGAATCAAATATCCATTCCTTATTTTTTTTCCAAATTTCTAATTAGACAATGTTTTGATTATCTTTTCAAGAGTATCTAGAGTTGGATTAAAGTTTTCGAAGACAGAGATATTGTCAATACTTTGAACATACTCTGCAAATTTATCCTTTATAGTAGGCATCTTATTTTCTGATTTAGGATTCTTTTTTGCAGAGCCGTCAATATAAGAACCGTTAACAACATAGGCTATTAAATTAGTGCTACTCTCTTTATTAACCTCTGCATTGAATAGTTTACGAGAATCCTCTGACATCTCCATAGGTTTTTTCATATCATCATATGGGTCAGATATTTTTTGAATAATCCCGAATCCTGTATCTGTTTTGTAATTAGCCAAGAATTCGTAATTGTAAAGAAATTCTATAGGGCAATATGTGTCCAAACAATCCTCAGGAGTTTGCAATGTCAAAGCAAAAACTGAATTGTTTGATTTGTGCTGATAGACGTTACTACCATAGTCTTTAGGCATTTTTTTTAAACCTGAATTCTCAAACAAATGTTTGCCTGCCTCATCACAATCTCCTAGAAAAATTATATTTTTCTCATAGTTTTTCTTGAAAATTGGAGAAACAACAAAATTCAAAAAAGAACTAAAATTGTCAGAACCATTAACAGTAATAATATCACAATTATTTTCCTTTAAAGATTCTCTATCAAGAATATTGATTGCCTTCCTCAAATGAGAAACATCAGTAGAACCTTCCACCACAATTACATTTTTATTATGGCAATTTAAGAAGTCAGAAACAATACCAAAAACATTCTCATAAATATGGAAATCTAGATTCTGACTGATTTCTTCAATAGCATCTCTATGTGAAACAGGAACTATTTCCTTAAGTGTGTCATCAATATCCTGCATAACAAAAACAGAACCTTCGGGAGCGCAAGCAATTGTTACAGGATTATGAGAAGTAATAATTACACGAGTACCCATTTGAGAAATTTTCGTCAAAGTGTCAACCATAATTTTACAATAATAAGGATGAAAATGTGCGTCAGGTTCATCTAAAATAATTATTGTATTGTTATTTAAAGATTCAGCAGTTAATACAGCCAACTTGAAAATATATTTCTCTCCATCAGATAAATAATCAAAATCTATCTTACTATGAATATGGCCTACAGATTCTTTGTTTATAAATTGGATTTTTGCATTGTCTTGATAGAAATTATTATCCAAATAATAGGGGAAATCCAATTCTTGTAGAACGGTATTAATAGAAAGAACTGGATTGGAAACCTTACTTTTAGCATTGGGTATAAAATTCAATGTATATAAATTGGAATTATGATAACTAATGTAGGTTAAACGCAGATAATTTGTGATATCTTCAAATGGATCAAGGTTAATTGAACTAGACATCCTTTTTGAAAACACATCATTATTGTTAATGTAATAATTTAAATTGGCATTATTATCCTTGGCTATAACTTCCAACTGATTAAAATAAAAATTTTGAGTAAGATCAATATTCTTTAAACTATTTTGAGTTTTTGAATTACTTCTTCGACATCTATCCAACAAAGCAGAAAGAGAAATATCGGATAAGTTTTCGCGAGCAACTAGTTCAAAAGATATTAATAATTTAAAAAAAGCAAATAAATGAGCGCTAGATTTTTTTGAAAGAATTTTAGCAGGTCTATCATCGCCCGAATATTTTGAACTATAATTCTCAAAATATAATTGACGCAAAAATTGGGTTTTGCCAATTCCATTCTTTCCTGTAATAACAGAAAACATTGGAACATTGGCAAATTCAACATTTACATTAGGATAAAACGGCAAATTTGTAAAAATTGAAATCGGCAATTTGGGCTTTATGTAGTCTGATTGACTATCATATACATAAGCATCAAATACTATGTAAGAATTCAAATTTTCATCTATACAATTTGCTGACTTCATCAATGAATACAATGAATCATATGATGAATTATAATACTTGTGTACATCTTTAAAACCCTTTATTATTGCAAAATAATCATTCTCTTCGAATAAAAAAGTATCAATAGTATCACCTATCTTCAAATTTGACAAATCACCCATCTCAAACTTGTTAGCAATTATTATGCTATTTTCTTTGGCTATTGTCCAATAATCAGGACAACCATTAGTATCGATTGAAAGACTGTTTCCCATAAAGCAATTTTAAATTAAACTATGTAAAGTTACAACATTAATCCATTTCTTCCAAATTTTTCCCAAAACTTTTTTTTTGCAAAACTCATATTGCTTTAAAAATGTAATATTCAACAATAGTAGGGAAACCCCATTTGATTATAAAAATCCTTCACACAAGAAAAGAACATACCAATGAATTAACAATATCATCAATTAGCACAGCGGAAATAAAAAATTCCCCGCTGTGCGATATTTTTTATCTCCGATATTTTGTCATTCAGAAATAAAAACCTAAATTTGCATATAAAACAAAAACTATTTTGCTATGAGACAATGTAAAGTATTTGTTCAAAACAGATATGCGGGCTTGCTTACGGAGAAATCAAGAGATGAATATATCTTCACATACGAGAAGGAATATCTTGAAGACAAGGACACAATGCCCGTAAGTCTCACTATGCCCAAGCGCAAGAAGCCATACAAATCAGACGTCCTTTTCCCATATTTTTTCAACATTCTATCCGAGGGCGAAAACCGCAAAATGCAGTCGCAATGGCTCCATATCGACGAGGACGACGATTTCGGAATTTTAATGGAGACCGCTCAATACGACACTCCAGGAGTAGTAACTGTAATGCCGGTATATGAATAATGGGAAAAATTGATCGCTGTCCGTCGCTACTGAAAAAGGGATACAACACTTATTCACCAGAGGCTGTTGAGCAACTCTTCGGCGGACAAATCGTATCCCATATACTGCCATACAAAGATTCGTATTCAAGAGACGCGGTAGAGGATTTACGGAAAGGCAACGGAAGAATCTCACTATCAGGAGTTCAAGGTAAAATGTCTGTGGTGATAGACAACGGCGTATTGAGATTCACCCAAGAAAGCGAACAAGGTAGATACATACTGAAGCCTATTCCACCTGCCGGACTTTTGTACGACAGGGAATATCTGCCTGCCAACGAGCATCTGTGTATGCAGATTGCCTCTCAGATATTCGGCATCAGCACTGCAAACAATGGATTATGCTTTTTCGGAAACGGAAATCCAGCATACCTTGCCAAGCGTTTCGATATCGACCACAACGGCAAGAAAATAGCAATGGAGGATTTGGCAGGATTGGCAGGCCTCACCAAAAAAAACGGCGGTAGCGATTACAAATATTGTAATCTGAGTTATGAGGAATGTGGAAACATAATAAGGAAACACACCGATTCAGAAAACGAGATACTGAAGTTTTTCCGCCTCGTAATCTACAACTATTTAATCAGCAACGACGACGCACACCTCAAAAACTTCTCGTTGATAACAAATCAAAACGGAAAATGCGTGTTGTCGCCTGCATACGATTTGGTAAACACATTTCTTCATCTTGGGCAACCAAGGATTTTCGCATTAGACAAAGGTCTCTTCAAGGAGGGGAAACCAGGAAACACAATCACTCAAGTTTCCAAAGAAGATTTTGAGGAATTTGGCCGACGTCTGCAAATCAACGCTAAAACAATACAGCAAGAACTGTCCACCTTTGCCAACACAACAGAAAATGTCAAGGATTTGATAGAAAGATCATTCCTCTCAAAAGACCTGAAAAACACTTTCTGGAAAACATTCTGTTATAGACAAGGAAGGATTAGGTAAAGAAGAGTCGCGCAGCGGAAGTTATTTGAAATCCCGCTGTGCAATTTTTTTGTTTGGACAGAAAAGAATTGTTATATTTGCAGAAAACAAAAACTCTAAAACTTTGCCTATAAAAGAATTTGAAGAGAAAAGAAAAGGATTATGAGAATCAAGAAACTAACATTTGAAAATACCGAAACAGGTTGGAAAATAGAAAACCTTGAATTCGGCAAACTTTCCCTCCTGGTGGGAGCATCAGGTGTGGGCAAAACCCAAATCCTGAAAGTGATTATGGGATTGAAAGATATTGCCAATGGTAAATCCCAAAGCCATTACAAATGGTGCGTGTTTTTTGATGAGAGAAACAATAACTATAAATGGGAAGGAGAATATTCTGGTCCTCAATACGATTTCAAAGACTATGCTGTAATAGACAATACAAATATTATTACAGAAACAATTAGCAAGGACAACACCATTATAGTTTCCAGAACCAAAGAAGGCATCGTTTTCGATGGCCAGAAAACTCCAAAACTTGATTCATCCCAAAGCGTAATTGCTTTGCTGAAGGAGGAAGAATTAATAAAACCTATCTATCAGGCTTGGAGCAATATCACCATAATGGAAGTTAAAAATGATTCTCAAAGCCCAAGATTAACAGAGAAAAACATAGAAACTCTCAAAAGTCTTGAGGCTATAAGAATAATCAATTCCCCACTTATAGAAAAACTATTTTTGCTACAGACAAACAAAATCGATATTTTCAAGGAAATAGAAGACACATTCAAATCAATATTTCCAACTGTAGAAAAGATTGATTTTGTAAAAAAATTAAACGACAATTATATCGAACCCTGCCTATTCATAACAGAGATAGGTGTAAAAAAATGGATTTCTCAACCCAACATCTCATCAGGAATGCTCCGCACCCTAATGCAGATCACTATGATAAAACTGGCCAGCGATGGCGACGTGATTCTGATAGACGAGTTCGAGAACAGCCTTGGAGTAAACTGTATCGACGACGTGGCCGATCTGGTTCTGCATCCCGACGCTAATGTACAGTTTATCATAACAAGCCACCACCCATACATCATCAACAATATTCCATTCAAAAACTGGAAAATTGTTACTCGAAATGGAAGCACGGTTTCAGTACTAAGACCTGAGGAACTCAACATCGGCACACACTCGAAACACGAGGCATTTATGCAACTAATACAAACCGACGCTTACAAAAAGGGAATACTATGAACTTGTACATAATAGTGGAAGGTTCTCAAACTGAGCCTCAGGTATATCCGGCGTGGTTAAGAATATTGCTTCCTGAATATCAACGCACTACTAATGCGTGGGAAATTGCGGAAAACAATTATTATCTGTTTTCGTCCAATGGAATTCCGTCTATCTACAACCACATTGCCAATGCAATAGACGACATCAACAGCATAAACCAAACGCTGAAAAACGGATACGATTATTTACTTGTTTGCATTGATACTGAGGAACTTGAAAAAGGTGAGCAGGAAAAGGAAATCAGGAAAAGGCTCAAAGGCAAGAAACTGGATTCCGCAAAAATGATTGTTTTCGAACAGCAGGTATGTATGGAGACGTGGTTCTTGGGCAACAGAAAAGTATTCAAGAAAAACCCTGACGACAAAGAACTTGCCCAATACATAGATTTCTTCAACGTATCAACCCAGAACCCCGAACTAATGGAAAATTACGACGAGGAAGAATTCAACACAAAAGCGCAATTCCATTTGGATTACCTAAGAAAAATGTTCCGAGAGCGAAATATGCGCTACACAAAAAACAACACCCAGGAAGTTCAGACAGAAGACTATCTTCTGCAATTGATAGAAAGATATAAGACCACAGACGCTCTTAAAACATTCGGATCTTGGTTCGAATTTGTGGCGGGGTTGAGAAAATAAACCAAATCGCACAGCGGAAACACTTCCATTTCCCCTGTGCGATTTTTTTTAGAATATCTCGTTCATATCTTTCCAATCATCTTTGTTGTTTGGATTGTAAAGATCGCTGTTGTTGTATTTCCAAATGCCATTGTCGGAGATCACTATTCCGCCTATGTATTTGTACTGACTTTTGTTGTTGAGATCCTTGATACGGCGCTGAAGTTCCTCGTTCTTGTACTTGGTTTTTACCTCGTCAGCTGTAAAACCGCCTTTGGTGTCAAATATTCCTATCCTGTTGCTCTTGAACTTGATAATCCAGTCGGGATAAAATAGACGGTCTTTCTGATCTTGCTCGTCGTAATACTTGAAGGCGAGATACTCCTTGCCCACTCCATTCTTGAACCACCATTCTATGCTCTCGTATTTTGAGTCGAGATATTTGATGAAATCCGTCTCGTTTTTCTTGCCAGAGTAATTCTTGGGTAGCATAAATGGTTTGATAATGCTTTTGCCACACTGATACTCCTCGTAATCGTCAGGAACCGCATACTTGGTCTTGATGATGAAGGGCTTGGACAATTTTGCCTCCTCGGCCTCAGCCTTTTTCCTTTGAAACTCCTCAAGTACAGGCTTGTACTCCTTGAAAGCGTTGTTTACGGCAATACCAAGAATACTGTTCTCTTCTTTGCTGATATCATTAAGGAATACCTTGTAGCACTCTATCGCGGTGTAATAGTTCATCGCAATATCGAACCATTGGCGCAGAGCCTCCTTGAATGGTCCCCACGAACGGGCAACGTTGCCAATTTTGTATTCCGCAGGCAAGGTCTCGAATTTCTCGTAACATTTCCAGGAGAACTCTTTCTCAACGTCATTATCCGATTCCTCGAATTTAATGTTCTTGCCCAGTTCGTTGTCAGATCCGTCGGTATCAGATCTGAAACGGGCATTTACTATTACCTCAATCTCGAGGATTGTATCCAGTTTCAGACCCTTGGCCTCAAGATTCTGTCTCTTCTCGTCATCAGTCTGATTATCAGAGATAGAGAAAAAACTGTTCATCGATTTTATAAAATGCTCTTGGAAAGTGCTTACCTTACCAATATCGCCATAGTCGGTTCGGGCTATATAATCGCTTATGAGTTTTGGATCCAATACCAAATCAGCATCCAGTTTATCGGCAACGGTATTTACCGCATTGTCGATGATATCAGTGATATTTGTCAGGAAATCAGCGCCCTCATCATCATTCCATTGGATAGTTGGAGTATCAGCTACAACCCTTTTCAACTCCTCCTTTATCTGAGTACCAATCTCGATTTTGTTTTGCGCGATTTTGGTATCCTGAACTATCGGATTCTTCTCGTTGGTGGCTATATCGCTGATTGTCTTGGCTTTATCAACAAACGATTTTACAACAGACTGAACAGTATCAGCTATTTTTTGCTTGTCAGATTCGTTCTGTATCGTAATCGACTTTTTTATTTCCTTACTGATACTAACCGCAAGATTCTTTGTAGCCAGACTGATCTTTTGAGTGGCATCCATTTTCGCCGTCTTTGTCTTGGCGACATTTGGATTGTGCTTGTCCTCGGGATTCTGAACCTCGTTGCGCTTGTAGTTGGTGTACAGGTAGCCAATGCGCAATGCGGGATATGCCGACAGGTCCATATTGTGCACGGGCATCCGCAGGATTCTTCCCAATGTCTGGGTGCGGAATGTGTTCGACTTAATCTCCCTGTACATCACCATAATGTGCGCCCTCGGGCAGTCCCAGCCCGTTCCCGCAGTCTGTTTGAAGAGCATATATTCCACGGCGTTGTCGGGATCGGCGATATTGTCCATATTCTCCTTTCGGTTGTCGAACCAATAGGCAATCTTGCTCTTGTCTATCCTTTTTGCCTGAGTGAGATATTCAGTAACCACCTGTTCCTTGGTCCTGACATCAGTATCCTTGATTTTCTTCTCGTCGTTGGGCAACTGAATGAGTACAAGCGGATTAATGTTCTTGCCCAGACGTTTCCACTCCTCGGCGATTATGGCGCGTTTCTCGATAGCCAGATCCAGCAACAATGTGTCGTGGTCGGCGGTTGTGTACTGATTGAGGTCGTCCTCGGTCTGAGTAATAATCTCTTCCTTGATGAGACCAGCCTCCACCACATCCTTGCGCTCCACCTCCACGAAACCTGCCTTGTTGTGTTTCAGGTCCGAGGCGGTAGGTTCTTTTTCAGGGGTAGCTGATACCTTGATAATGATTGGGGGATCTATCGGTTTTATAACATCACGGTAGGCGCTCTCGGTAACATTCTTGTGGCTCTCGTCGATTATCAGGACAATCTTTCTATTCTCCTGATGAGTCTTCTCAAGAATATCCTCCCAATAGAAACCTTGCTCCTTTTGCCTGGTCTCGTCGTCGGGACGGCGGAATTTCCTGTCAGAGGCCTTCTTGGATACCAGTTTCTGCCAGTTGATGAAAAGGATATCATTATGCGACAACACGCCCTTGCCGAAATCCTCCACCGTGAGCAACTGATTGCTGAGGTTAGGGAAAAAATACTCATAAAACTTGTCCTTGCTCTGCATTGCCAACTCATCTGAGAAGGTGATCCAGACAAATGCGATATCCTCGTTCTGAAAATCAGGCTGAATGTTCAGTAGATTCACAAAACTTGTCACCATAAAAGTCTTACCGCTTCCCGTAGGCGACTTAAAGAGCAATTCCTTTTCAGGCTCGGGATTCTGCCACAACTTCTTGAAAGTCTCAACAAGTTCGTCAATGGCGTTTTGCTGAAATTTATATGGATTGTATTTTGGCATTTTGTTTAGCAATTAATTGATTTGTAAATATCAAGAATAGGCTTTGGAATGGCCTTGAGCGATATTCTTGACATATCATCAAACTCGTTTTCGTAAATGCTGACATCTCCCCAACAGAAAATGTAAACATTGGCCTTGTTGGTCTTTTTCTGAGAAAGATGGTTTTCTATCTCTCCAACAAACTGCCCGAACCTCATCATCGAGCCCTTGAAATAAACCGCGGTAATCCTGCCCTTTCCGTCGCCGAAAATCTGATAGAAATCGTTTCTCGAAAGCTCTTCCAAAGTATTCTCGGCAAGCGCGAGCAAATAGCCAGCCTTCAACGACAATTCCACCTTGTCGCTGTCGGTTGCATTGTTGGAGTTGTTTTTTCCAACAAATCCTGTTTTGTAATATTTCAGTGAATTTCCAAGGCCTTCCACTTTCTCATTCTTGGAATTGGTATAACCTTGAATTACACGCTTGTTTCTCTCGTATGTAACTGACTCGCAAATATTTTGCTCATTCTCCTTTTGCTGAACCAAAATACATTGACGCTTTCCGCCGTCCTCCTCGTTCAACTTCATTACAGCGTGCATTGTTGTACCTGACCCTGCAAAAAAGTCAAGAACAGTGGAGGTTGGAGAGGTTGTCAATTCACAAATTCTTTTGACCAATTGAAGTGGTTTTGGAGTTTCAAATTGAATATTTGAAATAATAGATTTTAATTCCAAAGAACCCTTTTTATTACCATCAATATCAGTCCACATATTAGAAGGTCTTTTATCTTTCCCTTCAGAATAGAATTTATAATAAACTTTCCAGTCTTTTTTGTCCTTTTTAAAATACAACAAATTTTCACTTATCATTTCTTGAACTTTCTTAGGACCAACACGCCAACGACTTTCATAACCAGTGGGACCAATAGGAAACACTTCAGTACCGTCAGGTGCGATTATTGGGAAATACATTGTAGGTCTATCTTCTCTTCTATCTTCTCCACCAGTTCGTCGTAATTGCAATATTGAAAAATTTCCCTTTTCATCTTTCATTGAATATCTTTCCAAATCTTTTTCAGACAAGGGAATACCACCAATTCTATAATTTACTTTTTTGGAGTAAACAATAATATAATCACAAGCTTTTCCTATACTTCCAGTATCTTGACCTGTAGTCGTTCCCGTTGCACGAGAAATACATCCAACAAAATTTTCCTCACCAAACACCTTATCACACAGCAATTTCAAATTAGCCTGTTCGTTGTCGTCTATCGAAATGAAAATAACACCTTTGTCGCTCAAAAGATTTTTGGCGAGTTCGAGGCGTTTGCTCATAAAAGACAGCCAATAACTATGACGCATTGGGTGGTCTTTGGGTACAGGTGTGCCGTCAGGGAATTCCTTTAGAATTCTCTTGTCCTTGTATGTAAAACCGTCGGAACCAGTATTGTACGGAGGATCTATATAGATAACATCTATCTTGCCTTTGTGGGTATAATTAAGGCAAGTGAGGGCGTGGTAATTGTCGCCTTCAATAAGAATATGGGTAGGTTTGCCGTCGTCGTTCTTGATAGCCTTGTCCTTCACTTCCTCCAGAATAGGGATTTTGTTCTCGGTTTCTGACTCAAAACCTTCAGGCACATCAAGCCAAACGAGGCCGTAACGCTGTTTCTTAATTTGCGCGTGAAGTCTCGCAACTTCCTTTTCGAGGTCTCGAATACGAAGTTGTAATTCCTCATTAGTATTTTCTTGCATAGTGTGGTAGTTTTGCAGAATTAGTGGATAATTTACTTTTTGAGAAATTGGTACAAAAAAGCGCAGGCCACTGTACGCCTTCTGCAGGGCTACCACACCCATTATCCCGCTATACAGAATTAGCCCACGCAGTATGCGCAGGCATCAACCTGTATTTTAAGCGAGATTTGAAAATTGTGGTAGTATTTCAGAAGGCTTAAATATAAGTCAACGCTTGTAATATGTCAATTATATAGTTGTGCGCAAAATCCTTGCGCGTTTTATCATAGGCAAAATTGTTTTTGTGGTTAGTAATGACGCAAATTTAGCAATGATTTACAAAAAGAGCAAGAGAAAAGGGAGATTTTTTTTGAGGGGGAATGGAAATTAGAGAACAAGACGCTTTGGAGATATTGGGAATTATTTCATATTGTCATAGAAGATTGGATAAGGCGCAGAAGATAAGATAGACAAAACAAAAAAAGCACCTACAAACCAATGCAGGTGCTTAACCTTAGTGCATAAAGTCTTATTTATTATTAGAGAAATTCACCGGAGGAAGAATAATCGGACCAATTCCAGCTTTAAGCGAAATATTAGTGATATGCTCTCTAATGTATGGGAAAATCATTGCAGCACCATTAACCTTTCCGAAAGTTTCAAAATTTTCAATCTCGTTAGGTCCTATGCATTCAAAGACACCAACCATTTTCACACTGATTGAAACTTGTTCTTGGTCTTCATAAAACTGTTTGTATTCAACGGTTTCAACAACATTAATAATCTTTTCTTGAACACCAACTTGAACATTGATATTCGAATCGTGACTTACCTTCTGAGCATCAAATTGAACATTATTATCCCGTTTGAAATTACTCTCCAGAAGTAGGAGATTATTAATACGGAATCCTGATTCTGTATTATTGAAATTCTGACTCATATTTATGCTGCGTTAGGGGATGAATAATAACTATATACATTACTGTTTGAATACTCAATAGACGAAATTGTTGGAACATTAGCAACAATCTGGTTTATACTGTAATCAAATTGGGTGATAGAATTAAATTTAGCATTAAAAGAAGGTTTATTAAAATCACAACCCTCTGCCTCGAAATCAACATTCCGAATTCCAATTAATGCGTCAACGGAACAGAAACCAATGCTTTCGTATGGAAACTTTCCAATAAAATCCTTAAAAAAATCAACTTCCCAATCCAAAACTTCATCGTTTCTATTTTGGAATTCAATTGGAGAAACTTCTACCGTATGAACATTAGCAACCTCATCAAATTCATAACGAACCTTAGTTTCTGTGAAAACTTTCACAAAAACTTTCAACTTCTCAATTATAAATTCTTTAGATTTCATATTCTATTTAGTATTGGAATTATTTCTGATGATAACTGAATGGCTTGATTACTTTCTGTGGACGTTACATCAACATCAAGATAATCCGCATTAACTCTAAGTCTTTTCAATTGACTCATTTTTTGAGCTAATACCATAGCATCTCTTTTATAATTATTTTTAGAGGTATCAATCACAAAATTAGTTACTTGCCCGAACAGATAATCGTGAGATCCTTTTCTTGTTTGACTGCAAGCAGAATCTAACTCCCTTTGTGTCTTACCCATTTTATTCAACCAAACATATTTAAACATTTGATAACAACTGTAATAGGCACAATGAGGAACCGCAGGATACAGACATTTATCGTGAAGTGTCTGTGCCGACAAAGATAATATATCTGACTTATTCTTTAAATTACTCATTTTCTTATTGCAATTGATTCTGCAAAAATATATCAAAATCACAAAATAAAAAATATTTTGTAATAATAATTTCTAAAAAAAATTACTCTCATAATCTTGCCCATTTCAAAAAACATTTTTATAACTTGCGTGTAATATTTGTATAAATATTACACGCAAGCATACTCTCTCTCAAATTATCACCCGAAAAACGTAGCTAAAAACCTCAAATTGTCCTGAACCAATTTCTTCCCTTGGCGCTTGCCCTTCAGACTGTTGCAGGAGGCGGTCTTCAACATTCCGTGGTCTATGAGGTAATCCATAATGCGCTTGTCCATTTGGAAAGCGGAAATAAGCTCAAAGGCTCTGAGAGGACCTTCCTTCTTATCATAATAAGGATTGTCGGGATGAGAGATTCCCGTGGCCGGAGCGATATAGAAGTCGCCGTCCCAATCGCAGAAAAACATCATCTGTGGTTCGTCAGGGTCTTCAGGCGAAACATCTTGTATACAAGGAACCTCCCTACCTAAAAGCTCATTCATAAACTTTTTTACTCCCTTGAAATTCTCCACGAAGAAACACTTGCGGTCACCAAATTTCTCAGAGAAATTCTTTTTTGATAATTCAACGGATTTCTTTGCGATTTCCTTCTCTTCCCTCAAATCATCGCAAGGCTTCCCGATAGGCAACATCGAGGATCTGCCCCATTTCATCCATTTGCCATTGAATTTAATGATACTTGTAAGAATCGTTTTCGGATTCATTTTCTTAGTCTGCCTGATAGCGTCCTTGTTTCTGGAAGTATTGAACTCAACATCCAAAAGTTGACCGTCCACATCCTCGAAAACGAAGTCGCAATAATCCTTTGTGGAAACCTTGAAAAGTTCCATAAACCTGAAATCCACAGTCTGCAAGGCCTTCAATAGCTTCTCGGCGTTAGGCTCCTGCGAAGTCTTGCACATAGCCATATACCATTCAAGGGCTGTCATCTTGAGGGGACCGGTCTTGAATGTCATAGAAAGCTGGGCTATAGTATTATAAGCTGTGTCATAATCATTGCTGTGGTACTTATCAGCAAACGATTCAGCAAACTCCTGAAAATTTGTCATATAATCATAAAGATTGACCATATAATTAGTAGAGCAAATTCTCGAGAACATCTCCTTGATCTTGAACATCAGATCCGGGTCGTCGGCATCGAAACCATACACATCCTCCACGTAGGATACATTAACGGGAGCTGACTCAAACTCCTCGTCAAGTTTCTGATATATGGCATCAGCAAGCCACTCAAAGGCTGGATTCTCAGGGTTGATAAACCCGTCATAAAAGCATTCCTGTTTTGTCTTCCAGAGCAGGAAACGGATATCGCATTTATTGGGCTCATCGGTATAGTACTCCTCATCCAACTCGTAGAAAGGCAGATACTTACCGAAACGCTCCTTACAGGTAGTTACAAACGAGCGCCAGATACCAAGGTCAGCCACCACATCCTCGAAATACGCGGCTGAAGCAAGGGCAAATTGCTCTATCTCGCAATCCTCGAAACCGCAATCCCTCTCATCATCTATTTCCCAGATGATTTCATAAAGCGAATTGGCGATTTTCGTATAATAATTGTCAGTAATATAAGGTTTTGCAAGGATATGTAAATCCCTGAAATCCCTCAATACAAATATGTCTTTCATAGTTCAATGATATTTGTGTCAAAGATAACAAAAATCAGAGAAAAACACATCTTTCTTAAGGATTTATTGTTTATTTAACCGCCATTAATTTAACGGTCATTAAATTCCAAAAACTTTTTCTTATCTTTGCAATCGAAAATCATAAATCAAAAATCACAAATGAACTTGACCGATCTTTTCATCGATTTTGATGATACTTTATACGATACCAGGGGCAATGCGGTAATATCATTGTCTGAAATGTTTGAGCATTTTCAGTTGAATAAATATTTCGACGATCCGCAGTTTTTCTATGATGAATACTGGAAAACCAACGTGGAACTTTGGGACCAGTATGCCAAGGGCGAGATTTCGCGAGATTACCTTATCGTGGAGCGTTTCCGCCGTCCGCTGAGTTTTGGAAAGGGACTGAATCCTACCAAGGAATTCTGCCTGGAAGTCAGCGACAAGTTCCTTGAATTCTGTGGCAACAAGTCAGGACTCGTGGAGGGTGCAATGGATTTGATAAAGTATCTGAAATCAAAAGGTTACAGGCTTCATATCTGTAGCAACGGATTCCACGAGGTTCAGTACAAGAAACTCAGGGCGTGCGGATTGCTGGAGTTTTTCGACACCATAATCCTGAGCGAGGACGCCGGATACAACAAGCCTGACGTCAGGTTTTTCGAGTACGCGCTTCAGAAATCCGGCGCCGAAAAGGGCAAAACCCTGATGATAGGCGACAACCTCAGCACCGACATAAAGGGCGCTCAAAATGCAGGAATCCCAACAATGTATTTCAACAGAAAATCAGAGTCAGCTAACTTACAAAACATTGATTACGAGATACATTCGCTGAAAGAGGCGATGGATATTCTGTAAGCCTTCGGCTATTTTTTAGAACATAAATTATCACGAATGGACATAAATTAATCATAAATTTAATCTGATAAGTAATTTTTGAAAAATTCGTGATAATTTATGACAATTTTTGTTTTTATTCATTAATTCATTTATTCGTTTATTAACATAAATGCGAGAGAATTTTAAATCGAGAATTGGATTTATTCTGGTATCGGCGGGGTGCGCCATTGGTATCGGAAATGTCTGGAAATTTCCTTATATCTGCGCGGCCAACGGCGGTGCGGCGTTTATTGTAATTTATCTGATATTCTTGGCGTTGCTGGGATTGCCGTTGTTGATTACGGAGTTCGCAATCGGCCGAGGAAGCGGTAATAGCATTATGTCGGCCTACAGTAGTTTAGGGTCAGCTACAGGAAAATTTTCCAAAAACCGATACGCTGGCTTGGCGGGAAATTATTTGCTGATGGCGTTTTACTCGATGGTTTGTGGTTGGATGATTGATTACACCCGCAAGGCAGTTGGAGGTAGCCTCAGTGGTCTGAATACCAGCGAGGTAGCTGACGTTTTCACTCAAATGTTAGGCAACACGGGCGAGATGACCGCATTCACCGTGGTGGCTATCGTGATTGCGTTTGGTATCTGCGCTTTAGGTCTCAACAAGGGCGTGGAGAAAATCACGAATATCATTATGATGACTCTTTTTGTGCTGATGATTATTTTGGCGGTGAACTCGTGCCTTCTGGACCGCGCATCAGAGGGCTTGAAATATTACCTTGTGCCCGATTTCAGCAAGATTTCGGAGAACGGTATCGGTAATGTTTTGTTTACAGCAATGAGTCACGCGTTCTTTACTTTGAGCATTGGTGTGGGAAGTATGCTGATATTCGGATCTTACCTGAAAAAAGACCGAAAACTCACTGGCGAATCGGTGAATATCGTGCTTTTGGATACTCTGATTGCGCTTATCGCGGGCCTGATTATCATTCCTGCCTGCGTGAGTTTCGACGTGCCTTTGGACAGCGGTCCCTCTCTCCTATTTATCTCACTGCCAAATGTTTTCAACATTATGCCAGGCGGAAGGATTTGGATGAGTATGTTTTTCGTCTTTATGACTTTTGCGGCGCTGAGCACTATGATTGCGGTATTCGAGAATATCATCGCAATGTGTATGGAGGTTTCGGGATGGTCGAGGAAAAAGACCGTGGCGTTCAACATTCCGCTGATGATAATTCTCTCGTTGCCAGCGGTTTTGGGTTTCAACGTGCTGTCGGGAATCCACCCTCTCGGCGGAGAGAGCACTCTTATGGATTTGGAGGATTTCATCGTCAGCAACAATGTTTTGCCATTAGGCTCCCTGACAATGCTCCTTTTCTGCACCCGAAAATACGGCTGGGGCTGGGACAATTTCATCAGCGAGGTAAACACAGGCTCGGGCCGTCCGCTCCCAAGAAAACTGAAATTCTATATGTCGTGGATTCTCCCCGCAATCATCATAACTGTTTATCTGAAAGGTTATTATGATTATTTCGAGAGTTATTCGCTGACGGTAAGGGTGATTACAATGCTGATTGCCGTTGGAATTTTAGCGTGGATTTTTGACGAGAAAAAGAGGAGATAATACATTCGCACAAATGACACAGATAACACAGATTAAAAATCAGTGGGAAATCTGTGTCATCTGTGTTTTTTGTGCGAAAAATAAAATCATCCTTCCATCCAGAATCTTACCGTGAGGCCTCCGCCTGGGGTGGCGTCGGCGGTGATTTCGCCACCGTAGAGGGTTATGGTATTCTTTACAATGGCGAGGCCGAGGCCTGTGCCTCCAAGTTTGCGGCTACGGCCCTTGTCCTCGCGGAAAAATCGCTCGAATATCAGCGAGAGGTTCTCGGGGTGGACTCCTGTGCCATTGTCAGATACCTGAAAATGTACCACTTTGTCCTCACGGTGTCCGCTGATAGAGAGGTAGGTGGCTGATTGCGCGTAAGAAATGGCGTTATCTACCAGGTTGCGGAAAATGCCGTAGATGAGCCCCATATCCACGTTGTGGAGCATCAGAGACTCGGGAATATCGATTACGGGTGTGATATTGCGCTCGCGGAGAAGTAGGCAGGTGTCGTCCAATACGCTGTGTATCAGGTCGCTGATATTCACGTCGGTGGCTGTCTGCTGATAATTCTGACGGCTGTCGAGTTTGGTGAGCGTGGCCATATCCTGCAATAATTTCGACATCCGCTGACTCTGCGCATAGCACCTCTGAAGGAAATGGTTGCGGTGCTCGTCGTCGAGGTCGGGGTTCTGGATTATGGTCTCGAGGAAGCCCTGAATTGAGGCGGCGGGGGTCTTGAGTTCGTGCGTAACGTTCTGAGTGAGTTGACGTTTCATTCGCTCCTTCTCGTTTTCGGCGTCGCGCATTTTCAGGAAGAAAAACATAATGCCGTGGGTGACGAATCCCAACAGGAAAACCACGATTACGGCAAAATAGATGAATGTGTTGTTGTACGAGAGGCTGTCGGTGAGTTGGGTGCTGTAGGGAATCGCGGCACGCACGATGACAGGCAAGTCGCCGATTTTCAGCAAACTGGCCGAATAAAAATATGTCTGGTCAATGGATTCGGAGTGGCGCTTGATTGCGTAGCCCGTACCGTTGCTGAGCGCGTCCTGAACCTCGGAGCGCTTCAGGTGGTTTTCCATAAGCGACACGTCGGGTTGCTCGCTGTCGGCCAAAACATTTCCAAGCGAATCTATCACCGTGATTCGCATTCCCAGGATAGGATGACGCAACACGTAATCGCTCACGGATTTGGAGTCCGCAAGATACTCACTGCCAAGCGTATAGGCCATTTGGTAATTATACATCTGAAGCTGGGAATTCATAATATCGACCCTGAAATCCCTCTCCCTCTTATATTGGAAAAGTCCGAAAACCAGCGCCATTATCACGAAGAGCGCCGACATCAGCACCAGTATCCTATTAACTCTCAAACGTGTAGCCATATCCGAATCGTGTTTTTATCTGCTGTCCGTATTTTCCGATTTTCTTTCGGAGTCGGGTAATGTTTACATCCACGGTTCTGTCGAGTACAAAACTGTCGCGGGGCCATATTCTCTGCAAAATCTCCTGACGCGAGAAAACCTTGTCGGGCGATTTCAGGAAGAGGACCAGCAACTCGAACTCCAGTTTTGTGAGCACGATCTCGTTTCCGCTGATATGGCATTTTTTCTGCGCCACGTTTACGGCGATATCGCAATATGTGATCATCGAGGTCTCCACTTCGGAATCTGTTTTGGGATAACAGCGCCTCAGCAATGCCCTCACTCTCGCCTTTACCTCGCTGATAGATAAGGGTTTGCATATATAGTCGTCGGCGCCCATATCGAGTCCGTTTACGGTTGAGAGTTCGTCGTCGAGGGCGGTTACGAAGATTATCGGGATTTCGGCGGTGGCTTTGTTGGACTTCAGACGGCGCGCCATCTGGAATCCGTCCATCCCCTCCAGCATAATATCGAGCATAAAGAGGGAATAGCTTGCCAGGGGCTTCCTGAGCGCCTCCTCAGCCGACGAGGCCACGTCAACGTCGTAGCCCTCTATCTCGAGATTGAACTGCAAAATCTCCCTGAGGTCCTCCTCATCATCCACAACCAGGATTTTCTGTTTCATAAAATTTTATGATTTGTTTTCTGTGGCAAAGGTAGGGAAAAGTTGTTACAAAAGTGTGACAAGGGAGGAGAAAAAAAAGCCACCGGGAGGTGGCTTTTATAAAAAATATGATAATGATAATTTATGCTTTGGTGGAATTGTTCTTGATATATTCATTGAGTTCGTTGATATCAAGATTCATACTCTGTGCAATCTGTTCAACAGACATTGCACCAAATGCGAAAATATTGAAGGCGGACTTAAGGGCGTTTTGATGAGCCTTGGCCTCGGCTTCCTCAATTCCTCTCTTATGAGCCTTTTTAACTTTATGCTGTATTGTGTTGTAATAGCACAAATAATTATCAAGGCTCTCGTCGTACTGCAACTGCTGAGCCTCGGTAAGTGCTGAGTATTCCGCTATTTCGGCCAGTCTCATAAAGAGTGGCTTCTCCTCGATGAATGGCAATGCTGTTTCCATAGTTGACATATTTGCTAAAATGTAAAACCATTTGTCCATAATAGACTTGCAATCTTTTTCCTTGATTTCCCTGTAGAAAGGCAGTTGGACTTTCCAATACTGAAAAATCTCTGAGTCAATCACCTTGTCGTCGGTATCCATCAGAGCGCAATGCGATAAGGGTTTGGGACGGTTCTCATCCTTGAAATTCATAAAGAACACTCCGTAGATATTCTTCATATGATAATTCCAGGGAACTTTTACTTTCTCGCCTTATTTGTTTATCTCCTCCCTGTATCCCTTTTTCTGCTGACGCGAGGTTACGCGGGCCATATAGAAAACCACTCGGTCAGAGAAATAATCCTGCGACTCGTTCTGCATCTCGATGATGAACTCCTCACCGCTTTGGGCACGGCAATGAACGTCGAAAACCACTCGGCGCTTGTCCATATTGTTCTCGATTGACTCGTTCTCGCATATAACAACCTCCTCGATAACGAGATTGATATTCTTTGAACTCAACAGATCGTTCAAAAAACCTCTCGTTATCTGCTCATCGGTAAAAATAAGTTTGAAACCGTAATCAACTGCGGGATCAATATACCTTGAGTGCCAGGGTTTTGGTGTCTTTGCCATAATCGCAATTCTATTTTTTGCAAAAATATTTAATTATAATAAATCAGCAAAATTTTTCGGGAAGAAAAATTGGGAAGAAAGGTAATTTGAAGGAAAGGGCCAGACGTTACAGTATAGGCGGATGAAAAAGATCCTTCGACAAGCTCAGGAGGACGGCGAAGCCGAGGGAAAAATAAACAAGCGACCGCCCGTCCTCCTGAGCCTGCCGAAGGATCTATCTCTTCAACGAAACAAGCGAAGTTTTTAAATTCATATTGAGCAAATCGCAGTGAGACGTTGTCTCTTGTTTTTTGATTTTGCCTCTTTCCAATGAATAATGATAAAACTTCAAGTCGCCAGAGTTATATTCTACCGACATTACCTCTTCCAAAGTGTCAATATTCTCAAGGCAATCTTTAATTTTTTCTTTTATTGCCGTTTTGTTGCTTTTACCTCCTTCTACTTCGATTATCAACAGCAAATTGTCATCATTGTCAATTATTGCGATATCGAAATTGTAATCCTTTTTTACAGTTCCGCATTGATTATATTCGTATCCGTCCAATGAAGATATGGATATCTCAGGCAATACTTCAATATCTTTGATTCTTTTTTTAGCAAAATTTTTTCTGATAGCAAATATCAAATCAGATATAATCCTCTGATGATACTTTTTGTTTCCTATTCCTTGTAGTGGCATATTAATAATGTTTTAAAAGTTAAAAATAGTATTTGTTAATTATACTATATCAATCAATATACCAATACAAAAACCACCGCCATATTGTCATAAATATAGCGGTGGTTGTTATAAGATTCTGAAATTTACTGACAAATCATTTTGTCACATTGTCATTCCTCCAAACTTTTTTACTTCAAATACTTATCCAACACAGCCTTCTTCTTCTCATTGACCTGAGCCATCGATACTCTCGACTGAGAAATCCTGTTTTCAAGTGCCTCGATTTGAGAAACTATCTTCTCCTGCTCGGGAAGTGAGGGAACTACCAAAGTAAAATTTTGTATTTGGTCTTTATCGCCACGAGGCATTTTCATTCCTTTGACTCCTTCCATAATGAAGTCGAAGAACCTATCCTGCTTAAGCAAATAGTACAAATATTGAGAATTGTATTTTGACTTATCCGCATTTGTAAAAACCAAAACATCAGGCGAGCAACCTCCATCAATATCGGCAAACCAAATCTTTTTGAGATAAGGTCGTATATTGGAAACCAAAATATCCCCAGCCTTATATTTCACAACCTTGTCAATATTCGGTGTTTTATCATAAACAACCATACCTTCACAATTTTGAAGCAAATTATCGGTTGTAACATAAGAATCGGGGTCAATATCAGCAAAATCAATCCTGTCCTTGGCATAAGGAAGAACTTTTTTCACTGTAGTTTTCTCTCCTTCAACACCATTTACAATCTCCTCAATCTCGTTCTTCCATTTTTCGATATTATCCTTGTTGCTGTTGTAGTCAGCATCTATCGCCTCGCATTCGGACACGATTTGGGCTTGAATGTCAAGAGGGGGAAGTGGGACTTTTATAGTTAAATACTCGGGGATATTTAAATTTTTTAATCCGCTTGTTCCACCTTGGAATTGGAATGTATATTCGAGCAAATATAAATAATGCAAATAATTGTGCAAATAAAATGGATCTACATTCCTATTTATTACCCTGATACGGTTAGTGAAATTAGAGTATGCGAAATCACCTTCGTGGTTGAATATTACAACTCTACCAACAGCTTGTGTCGCACTTCCTCCAGATTTTTCTATGATAATATCACCTTTTTGCAATTTTCTCTTTGCGAAAGAATTTTCTTCTACATCAATCATTGCAACATCAGACAAATCAATAGTACCGCGCATAGTAAAATTGGTGTTGCGTAAAACTGCGACATTTTTTAAAGGAGGATTCTCGCCAGTCCATAAACCACCCAATGTTTCGACTATACTGCCCAAAGGCAACATATCATACTTGAAGTTCAAAACAATAGTTTGATCCACTGCAGTCTTTATAGCCTTGTCAAATATTGGATTGGTAAAAGTAAACATATCAGAAGTCTTGACTATACTGATATATTTACCGTATTTCTCATTATTGAAAGACTCCCCACCCAAAAACTTCTTGAAAATGTAAGCAATTTTGTCGTTGTCGTGTCTGTTTGTCTTGTTGGACAAGAAACCTTCTGTTTCGTTAATACCTTCTTTCCCACGACTTTTAGAGAATGTATATCCAAGGAATTTCTCCTGCTCAGCATTGTCTTTAGGAGCATCGAGTATCAATGTTTGCTGTTTGTAAGTTAACGAGAGAATCAGAATCTTGTCCTGCTCTGTTTCCTTCACATACTCATAGAAAGCCTTATTGAGCGCTTCGATTAATTCAGCTGAAGTCTTCTGATTTTTCTTAAGTTTACCATCAGCCTCCAGTTGTCTGACACTCTCGATTTTTTCCAAATCCTTAGTATTTTTCTGAACATAATAATCCCTGTATTCCTTGAAATATCCTGCGAATTTCTCCGCATCAAGTATATTGTATTTCTCTGTCCAGAAATTATTGTAAGCATCCTTATCGGTATTGATCGCAGAAAGATATTCATTGAAAATCTCCTCATCCACCCAGCCAGCAAGATCCTCCATATCGAGAATTGCATTTACACTGTCTTGGGAAATTTTCGCCTCATTTACATCAAGATTCCTGCGCTCCAAAAACAAAACTACAGTGGCGGTATTGGTTTCTCCAAATGTCTTGTCATTGAAATTGGCAATTGCCCTTATATAAAAATTCTTGACAAGTAAATCTCTAGTATAAACATCCGCTAAATTTTTATTTGTCAAATAAGTCTGAGGCAGAATTATCGAGGCCAAACCTTTGGAGTTTAGCAAATACTGCATTCTCTCAGAAAAAACATTCTGAATATCACCACATTGGGTGGAGATCAATTGAATAGTCTCGTATGTTTTCTGAACCTTCCGGCTTACGTGTTTCTTGAATTCAGGAACAGAATAGGGCGGATTTGCGACAAGAATATCAAAAGAGTTGAGTCTTCCCAAATCGCTCTCTTCGTGTTCCAAACCATCCACAGCGAAAATCTTGGCTTTTGTGGCACCATTGAAGAGGAGGGCAACCTTGCTGACCCTCGCCAAACGGTTGTCCTTCTCGGTACCATAGAATTCGCCTGAGATATCAGCATCAGTTTTCTCCAGTCCGAGTGTCTTGAAAGCATCCTTGACTGCTGATATGCCTTCGGTAAGGAAGTGACCTGACCCGCAGGCAAAATCAATCGTCTTGGGAACCTTGTAGCCGTTTTCTTTGATAAATTTCTCCAATGGCAGAGAGTTCCAGATAAACCTCGTAATAGGAATTGGAGTAAAGAACTGCCCCGCTTCCTGCTTGAAGCCTTGATTGAGAAGATTCTCGAAAAGGTCTCCAAGCAACTGCTTGTCGCCAGTTCCAGAGAAACTATAATCCTGCAACAGTTTTACCATCTCAACAAGGATTTTTCCATTCTGCGCAAACAGTTTCTCGTTGTAAACTTCCTTGAAAGCAAAAACCTGACAGGAAAGCATCTTGGTTTTCTGAAAACTGATTTCAAGTTCTTCCTGCAAATTCTTCCTTTCCTTTTTGGCGTATTGCTGAAGTGTTTTTCCAATATAGTCCTGTCCCAAATAGAAAACCTTTTCCTTCAAGTATTCATCCATACCCTTGTTGAAAAGATTCAGAAGTTTCTCATACAGAGAATAGTAATTATCAGTACCTTCCACATACTGAAAATCCATAACATCATTCTCGTTTTGGTGGGTATCCTCGTCCACAAACTTGCAGATGAAGAGCGAAAGCAATTTATTGAAAGCATTCTCCTTGTCGCTGACACTATTATGATACAATATTTCCCGGAACTTATTAATAACTCCTTTGGTATATTCCTTATTATTGAGGTCTATCAAATCCTTGCGTTTCTTTGGTCGGATACCGATATTATAAGCCTTGGCATCATCACCGAAAATCAATCCACGATTTTTCCAGGACTCCTTGGCGTATGTATCTTCCCAAGCGAGAAAGGCATCCTTGGCCTCCGAAGCCTTGTCGAAAGTCAGGATAGTATTATCGAGTTTGTATGCATCCAAGACATTCTCGTCGTCTTTGGTCTTAATAACCTCTTCAAACATCAGGATATTCCCATCGCTATCAATATCTGACGCGTACAACTGCAACCATTCAACGGAACGGGCCTGGCAGAAATAACTGAACAATTGCTTGCCATCAGGATCGTCGAACAATTCCTTTTGAGCATTCTTGTATTCAGCACCTGCCGTTTTGCATTCAATTATAAGATACGGAAGAAAATTGTCTGAAGGGTTTTCGTCGTTCTCGTTCCTGAATTTCTTATATACGGTAATATCAGCACGACCGCTCTTGGCGGTGTGACCCAAAGTCCAAGCCTTCTCCAAATAAATAGTATCGGGAGAGTAACCTTGCAACAACAACTTGATAACACACTCCAAGACAACAAAATTCTCGTTGTGACTGAAATTAGTTGTAGTATTGTCACCAGTATCAATTTTTTCGGGATAAATAATTTTCTCATTGGCAAAATCAACTGTTATATAATCAGTTGTAGTACTGCCAAAAGGTCTGGAATATTTCTCTTTATCCTTCTTGAAATCATACTTTTCAAGAACTTTATATAGGTTTTCTTTTGTTATCATTGGGATAATGTGTTATTATTATTGCAAAGGTAAGCAAATTTACTTATACTTGCAAGAAGTTTCAATTTCTTTTTTGAATGAATGGAACTCTACTAATTCGCTTTCCTCAAAAAAATTATTCGACAAAAGGGAATCAACATCCCAAACTCTGATAGTAGGACCGCTGAAATATGGCAAAGTACCAAATTCAATACAAAAAGTTTTATTATATAAGGGATTGGATATCTTTAAAAATCCATTGCTTACTTGGCAAGTGAATTTTCTTTGTTTCAAATCGATTTCCTTATGAACTAATCGCTCATTACATTCATCAATATGGTGTTTGCATCTTCCAAATTTTAGACAAAATTCGGTAATATTATACTTTAAGAAAATATGCTCGCTTTCATCAAACCAACGCTTTACCCGACGGAGTTTTTCAGAAAGAATCTGTTTGTCGCAATATGCAGGACAAACTTCCTGAGAAGCCACAGGCTCGGGGAAATTGTACAATTTTACCAAATTGCTATCAATCACATTAGAAGTCAAAATTTTTTGAATTTGGTATTCTTCACTGATATCAAATTCAATAACCTTTATACCCTCTTTGGCCTTCTTTTTAGAGAATCTGCGAAATTTGCTCATCTCGATTGAAAAACATTTATCCTCCGAGAAAAGGTCTGTTTGTTTATTGTTTTCATCGCTTTCGATAATCAGATTTGGGAACAAAGTCTTAAGATTCAACTTTGAAGTATGTTCGATTGACTGATTTGCCAAATTGCAACTAGGTTTACAAAGGCAATCAGGTTTGCAATCATAAGAAACAACTTTATCAACATATCCCAAAATAACTTCATCCTGACTGTTGTACCAATCGTATAATTTGTATTTTGCAATAGTCTGGAGGTAAATAACCTCATCGCAAGGCGAAGTTGTATGAGCAAAATGCCATTGCCTTACTTCGCCCTGCCTTGCTTTCATTATATCATAACAAGCGGGGCATTTATAAACAATCTTCTGTGATTTATCAACATCGTGAATGTCCACAAAAACACCATCAGGATCAATTGCAGAAGAATATAAAACATCAGAGTTATCCATAATTTCGTTATTTTTCTTATGTTTTTCAATCCCCCAAAGTTACCATTTTTATCTATAATCGCCAAACAAAACCCAAGAAAAAAAAGCCACCTCTCGGGTGGCTTTCGATATATAAATATGAAATAAAAATCTTATGCCTTGGTAATAAGAAATCTATTTCTTGGCTTGTTTCTTTGCATTCTGCTCCAATTCCTTAATGGCATTCAGGTAATCTCTTTCAACAGGCGAAAGGTTTTTCTGTATAAAT
>JAZLKG010000073.1:0-43662 GCA_045597465.1 Bacteroidales bacterium
GAGGTGGTATGTAGTGGGTGGGGGTTCATATTGGTGGGTGTGGGGTGGGGTGTGCGTATCTGCGGTGTGTGCGTATCTGCGGTGTGTGCGTCAGCGGTGTGTCCGTATCAGCGGTGTGTCCGTATCTGCGGTGTGTCCGTAAGCTATGCCCTGCGGGCTACGCATACGGTTATTCATAGCGAGGCCCCTTCGGGGCTGCATTATCCATTATCCATTATCCATTGTCCATTGTCCATTGTTCATTGTCCATTGTCCATTATCCATTGTCCATTGTCCATTGCGAAGCCTACAGCTTCGCCTGTTCTCTGTGGCTGAGGTTTACGATTACCTCGGGGTAGTTTTCGCGGATGAAGCGGGCCATTGATTCGGCGCTGTAGACGCTGCGGTGCTGACCGCCTGTGCAGCCGAAGAGTACGCTCAGGTTCTCGAAACCACGCTTGAGGTATTTCTTTATCGACATTCCCACTATCTGCTGGGTAAGCTGGCAGAATTCGGCCATTTCGGGCTCGTTGGCGAAGAAATCTATCACGGGCTGGTCTTTGCCCGTAACGTGCTTGTACTGCTCGTATTTGCCAGGATTGTGGATGGCTCGGCAGTCGAATACAAAGCCGCCGCCGTTGCCGCTCGGGTCGTAGGGAATGCCCATCTTGTAGCTGAAACTCATTACCGTTACGGTGAGTTTCTTCTTTTTCTCGGTGTTGAGCTCCTCGTTTTCGGCGATGGACCTCAGGGCCTTGGTAAGTTCGGGCAGTTCTATCGGAAGCGGATGATTGTCAAGCAGATACTTCAGGTTTTTCATCGCTGGCGGAATGCTCTTGATAAAGTGCTGTTTCTGCTCCAGGATTCCGCGGTAGCCATACGCTCCGCAGGCCTGCATTATGCGCACGTAGGCAAAGGCATAGAACATTTCGGCGAAGGCGCGTTCTTGAAAATTCGGGAAGTATCCAATGTTTCCCAATATGAAGTCGGTGAGCAGATAATCCCTTGTTTCGGGCGAGAGCTTGGCCTTGCCGTCGTAGAGCAGCGATGCAAGGTCGTAATGCATAGCGCCACGGCGTCCGCCTTGATAATCAATGAAATATGGCTCTCCGTCGGGAGTTATGATAATGTTTCTCGATTGAAAATCCCTGTAGAGGAAAAAGTCGCTTGGCGCGCTGCACAGATATTCCGTAAGTTTCTGGAAATCGTCCTCAAGAAGCTGCTCGTCGAAAACCGTGTGAGTGGCCTTCAGGAAGTAATACTTGAAATAGTTGAGATCCCACATTATCGACTGAGCATCGAATTTGCTGCGTGGGTAGCATTTGCCGAAATCGATAATGTCGGCGCCTTTCATCTGAAAATCACGCAGATGGTTTAATACTTTGCGGTAGATTCTCAAAGTGGATTCGTCGATCTCGCCATCGGGAAGCCGGTGACTTTCAAGATAATCGAAAAGCGAGATTCCCTCAATGAAAGTCTGGAGATAGCTTCCTTTGTCGTCGGAAACCTCAAGAATCTCTGGCACCGGCAGTCCGGCCTCGTGGAAACTGTTGGTGAACGATATGAAAGCCTCGTTCTCCTTGATTTCCTTGCCGATGGTGCCGACAGCCACGTGGCTGCCGGCCGAGAGTTTGTAATACTCACGGTTGGATCCCGAGATGGGCATACGCTCTATTTTCGCGGGCTCCACGCCGAAATGTTTCTTGAAAAGTTGGGTTAGCATTTTCTATTAAATCTTCTCCAATGTTTGTGATTTCACCCAGCCCACGCGGCCGTCGGCGATGCGGATTTCCACCCAATCGGCGGAATGGTCCTTGGTGGATACTTTCAGGCCCTCGTGAATCCGGAAAAGGTCGGTGCCGCTGTCGTCGGGAGAGCTCTTTACTGTAACTACCTGCTCGGTGATGATGGCCTCGCTGCTCTGAGAGAGAACGTTCTCGGTATAGAATCCCAGCGACAGTGCAATGATGCTGAGCACCACAAACACGATGCCGAACGAGAACGAGAATTTCCTGAGGTTCAAGCCCTCGCTCCAGAAATACAGGCCGATGAGAGCCACACCTATTCCCAGGAATATCAGACACATAACAGCCCAGCCGTTTAGGCCTACGCCCTTGGCTATCTGCTCGGTGATGGCTGTGATGTTGCTGTCGGGAATGTCCTTTATCTGGTCGCGGAGATGAGTGTTGGCCAGCTTCAGGTTTATCCTCGCATCCTCAAAATTGCGGTTCTGCTTAAGGGCGCGCTCATAGTTGAGGATGGCAAGAGTGAATTTCTCCTGCTTGTAATATGCGTTGCCAAGGTTGTAGTTGAGCTCGGCGGCTGTATAACCCTGAGTAATAAGCTGTTCGTAGAGCTCAGATGCTATCTTGAACTCCTTGTTCACATAGTTTTCGTTGGCCTTCTTCAGCAGGGCGTTCTGGTCGCTGTTCTGAGCCATCGATCCACAAATGCCTGATACCAACAGTATGATTATCAAAAATAATTTTCTCATAATTCCAATCACTTAATCGACGTTTCCATTTGTTCTATTGCCTCGGCGGCCATATCGTATACCTCCTGCAGAGAGTGGCTCATAGATTCTGGTGCGTAGTGTTCGAACTCGCAGGTATCCAATACGTTGATGAACTTATCTGTAACCTCGGCGTCCATTTGCTTTTCGGAGAGTTTCTCCCTGACGTTGTCCTTGTTGAGCTCTGATACCGGGATTGAGAGCTTGTCGCTCAGATAGCCCCAGAGAGCGTTGAGAACCTCGGTGTAGAATTCGTTCTTCTTGTTGTCCTTGATGAAAGCCTCAGCCTTCTTGAGACGCTTGCGCGATGTCTTGCCGGCCTTGCTGCGTTTCATTCCTATTACGTTGGCGTTGTTCTTTATCTGCTGCATGCGGAAAAGTATAGCGCCGGCCAGCAATACGGGCAATAATATGAATATCATCCAGAAATAGAACGAGTTGAAGAACTTGTTGTTGCCGTTCTTGAGTGTGAAACCGTCCTGCTTGATGAATCTGATGTCGCTGCCAAGGTCCTCTATCTCGGTGCCGATGATGGTGGTTGCGGCCTGAGAATCTGCGCTGCGCTCGCCTGTTACGGTTATTGCAAGTTCCTTGGTTTCAGCTACTTTGTACGATTTGCTCGACGGGTCGAAATATGCGAACTTCACTGCTGGAATCACGTATTCGCCGGGCTGACGCGCAATTACAACTGTGGAGAATGTCTTGCTGCCCGATACTCCCTGAGCTCCCACGGTGATGTTCTCGGTGGTTTTGGGCTCAAACTGCTCGAAGGCAGAATTTAGGCTCAGCTTTGGAGCCTCAAAGAGCTGGAAATTGCCCGAACCTATCACGGTGATCTTTATTGTGAGAGGCTCGTCGAGGTTCACCTCGGTCTTGTCGCTGCTCAGGTTCACCTTGAAACTTCCCACAGCTCCGCCGAATCCCTCTGGCTTGCCGTCAGGAAGCGTCTTCACGGTTATGTTCTTGGTCTTGCTCTTGGCCGACGCCCTCGCCATCCTGAAGAAACCGTCGCCCACTATCATATCCAGCTTGTAGGGCTCTATGGTAAGTGTGCCGGCTCTCTGTGGGAAAAGTGCCTTCTTCTGAAGCAGTGCGTACAGATATGTCTTGTTGCCCAGGCGCTTGCGCTCAAATGTTATGTTCTTTGGGTTCTCGATGTCCTTCACCCAGAAACCGTTGAAGCTTGGCACCTTAAAGTCCTCAAACTCGCTCACCTGGTAGGCCGAAAACAGCGTGCAGCCCATTATCACCTGCTCGCCGATGTAAACCTCCTGCTTGTTGAACGATAAGTCGAGGAAACAGTCCTCGCCGTTGGTCTGCACATTGTCGGCCACGTTGCTGTTGCGACCCTGGCTCTGGTTTCCATTGGCCTGATTCTGCTGCTCCTGGCCGGTAACCTCTATTGTTACGGCGTTCGACGTGTATTTCTTGCCGTTGTCCTCGGCCACCACACCGGGAATGGTGTAGCTTCCGGGTTTGGATGCCACCATCGTGTAGGTGATGGAACGCTCCACGCTCATATTGCCGTTCACGATCGACATGCTGGTGCCGCTGCTCTGGCCCAGTACGTCGAAATCGTTCACCTGAGGCTTGCCGATTCTGGCGCTCTGCGAGTTCACTGATATTTTCAGGTTGAAAGGCCTTCCGGCGGCCACGCTTCCGGGAGCCGTCATCTGCACCTCAAGGTCCTGAGCCATTGCCAGTACGCTGCCCATCAGCAGTAATGTTATGCTCAAAAATATCTTGTACATAGTTTTTGCTTTATATCTGTTACCAGTTTTTGTCGTGCTTTATTGGTTTGGTGTTGTTGCCCTCCTTCACCTTCTGCTGGGTTTTGGAGTCCTCCTGGTTGATGGCGTCGAGTATTCTCTCGGCGTCCTCGGGCGATATGCCCATCATTTGGGCTGCCTCCTCGCTGTCGGGAGTTCCGTCATTGTCGCTGTCGGTGTCGCGGTAGTCGGGCAGTCCGTCGCCGTCGGTGTCCTGAGGATGCGTAGGATCCTTTCCGGCCTCCTTGCTGTCAGGAATTCCGTCGTTGTCGCTGTCCTGGTCCTTGTAGTCGGGGATGCCGTCGCCGTCGGAGTCGCGTGGATTCTGTGGATCATCGCCAATCTCCTCCTTGTCGGGGATTCCGTCGCCGTCGGCATCGCTGTCCTTGCTCTGGTTTTGGTTTTGGTCCTGATTCTGCTGATCCTGATTCTGCTGGTCTTGCTGATCCTGCTGGTCCTGATTCTGCTGCTGCTGGTTTTTCATCTCCTCCAGCTTTTTCAGCAGTTCCTTGGCATACAGGTAGTTGTATTTACATTCCTTGTCGCTTGGGTTTTGGCGCAGCGCCAGCTTGTAAGCTTCTATGGCGCCCTTGCAGTGTTCTATTCTCTTGCTGATGTCGTCGCCCTTGCCGTTGTCTTTCTGTTGAGGTGTCAGCTTGCCAAGGTCGTCTATGGTGGCCATCGCAAGTTTCACGTTTCCAATGTTGTAGCTGCATTCGGCTATCTTGTCAGCCTCGGTCTGTGATTTGGCCAGATTTACGAAAGTGTTGTTGGCCTCGGCGTATTTGCCCTCCTTGTATTGGGCCATTCCAAGGTTGTAGACAGCCTCGTATGAGGAGGCGTTCTCGTTGATGCCTTTCTGATACTGCGCCTCGGCCTGGTCGTATTCGCCGTTCCAGAAATGCTCGTTGCCCTCTCGGATGAATTTCTTCTCGGTCTGTGCGGCTGATGAAAGCGCGCTCAGCATGCACGCTATTATAAGGATTTTTCTCATAGTTGTTTCCGGTCTTGATTGTGTTCTCTATTCAAAGATGCCCATCTTCTTTATCCAGCGGTTTTTGCGGTTGAGTATCATGCAGGCGGTTATGTAGAGTATCAGCGCCAACACCGTGGGTATCACGAATTTTTCCTCAAAGTCGGCATACTGCATTATCTCGCCCTTCTGCATCTTGGATATCTCGCTGTATATAGTGCTGAAACCCGAGTTGCTGTTGGTGGCCTTCACGTAGATTCCGCCGCCGGTCTGGGCAATTTTCTGGAGAGTGGTCTCGTCCAGCTTGGTGACAACGATTTCGCCCTTGCGGTCCTTTATGTATTCGTTGCTGCCCTCGCGCACTGGTATGGGCACGCCGCGTGTACTTCCCATTCCTATGGTGTGTACCACTATGCCCTTCTCCTTGCATTTCTTGGTGATTTCTATCGGGTCGGGGTTTTCCTCGTGGTTTTCGCCGTCTGATACCAGGATTATCGCCTTGGAGAGGTCGTTGTTGAAGTTGAACGACTTGTAGGCCAGGTTTAGCGCGTCGCCGAGGGCTGTTCCCTGCTCCGAAATCATATCGCAGCTCACCGACTGGACGAAAATCTCAGTGGCCTTAAGGTCGGTTGTCATTGGCACCTGAACGTATGCCGATCCCGCAAATATTATGAGGCCCACCTTGTCGCTGCCCAGCTTTTTCACCATGTTGGTGATGGCGTTCTTGGTGTTTTCCAGACGGTTTGGGTACATGTCGGTGGCGCGCATGGAGTTGCTGATATCCATCACCACCATTATCTCGCTGCCCTCCGATGTGGCCTCCACCAGCTTGCTGCCCACTCTGGGACGCGCCACTGCCAATATCAGCAGACTCAGGGCCAGCAAAGCCAGCGCGCATCTCAGGATTGGCCTTGTGGTGGATGTCTCGGGCATCAGAGGCTTCATTACCTTCATGTCGCCTATCTTCCTTATGTCGGCGCGGCGCTTGCGCATGTACAGCGCGAAAGCCACGGCCAGCACCGGCACGGCTATCAGGAGATAGAGATATTCCTTGTTTGCAAATTCTATGTCGAACATTTTTTTGCTTGTGTTATTACGTTATGGTAAAACCCTGCCCACGGTAAGGCGTATTAGTATGTTGGCCATCATCAGTATCATCGCCCACACCAGGAACGGGTGGAAGAGGTCGTTGGCGTGTGATATGGTCATCGATTCCATCTTTGTTTTCTCCAGCTTGTCGATCTGCTGGTATACCTCCTTGAGCGCCTGGTTGTTGGTGGCGCGGAAATATTTTCCGTCGGTGATGGCCGAAATCTTCCTAAGTGTGGATTCGTCGATATCCACCTCCATGTCCTGATAGGTTTTGCGGCCCCATACGTCGGTTACGGGGAATGGCGCGGTGCCGTTGGTGCCCACGCCGATGGTGTATACCCTGATGCCGTATGTGGCGGCTATCTCGGCTGCCGTGATGGGCTCTATCTGTCCGCAGTTGTTCATGCCGTCGGTAAGGAGTATCACCACCTTGCTCTTGGCGTCGCTGTCCTTGAGACGGGCTACGGAGTTGGCAAGGCCGAGGCCAATGGCGGTGCCGTCGTCGATGATTCCGTTCTTTATCTGCTGCATCAGGTTTACGAGGGTGGCGCGGTCGGTGGTGAGGGGGCACTGTGTGAAGCTCTCGCCCGAAAACAATACTATGCCCATCCTGTCGTTCTCGCGGGCCTGGATAAACTCGCTGGCCACCTGCTTGCTGGCCTCAAGACGGTTGGGCTTGAAGTCGCAGGCCTCCATGGAGCCGGATATGTCCATGGCCAGTATCACGTCGATGCCTTCCTTCTCTACTTTCTCGTCGGTGCTGGTGGTCTGAGGCCGCGCTATGGCTATCACCATCAGTGCTATTATCAGGAAGTTGAGCACCGGCGGCAGCCACGAGAGTATCAGCCTTGGAGTGATTCTCCTGGAGCCAAAATCGCTGAGGTTGCCCACCTTGAGGGTGGGGTTGAAGTTTCTCAGCTTGAAGAAATACCAGACTCCAAGCCCCACCAGCAATATCGGCAGAAGCCAAAGCCTGTTTGGATATGCGAAATGTATGTAGTCGAACATTTTTTCTTATAGTTTGTTTCTTTTAATTCTCGTTCAAGAATTCGGTGTTGCGCGAGTTTGGATACTTTGGCGAAAGTCCCCACTTGTTGGCGCCGCGCTGCGAGTCTGTAATGCTAAGCAGTGCGAATATTATCTCGCCAACTGCCGGTATGTAGGCCAACAGATAGTACCATCCCGATTTTCCCTTGTCGTGCATGCGGCGTATGCTTGCTCCCATCATGGGGACGGCGCCGGCAAGCCATACTATTATCAACAGTCCTACTAATATGTTTACGGCTGTCATGTTGTCTATCAGTCTTAGCATAAGCATCAGCACGAAAATCAAACCGTTGTAGGCCAACTTGAACCACCAGTATTCGGAACGGCGGGCCCTGCTCTTGAAGTTGAAGTAGTTTTTGCCCAATGTAAGCTTTACGGCCTCGATAAACGATAGTGTAGGCTCCACCTTCTCTTCCTCCAGGATTTCCTGCTCGGTCTGCTTGGTGGTGTTTACTATGCTGAACGCCATATCAAGCATCTTCTGGTTTTTCTCTGGCTCGGGCTCCATCTTGGCAAACTTTACGAAGTCGGCGGTCTCGGTGATGTCCTTCATCATCTGGAGAGCCTCAGACTTGGCGCCAACCTTCTTTTTTAGTATTGCTATGGTCTCGGTGGACGAGCTTTCCAATACCGATGTTCCCCAGCGCTCGGATATGTACTTCTTTAGAATCTCGGTGATGTAGGTGTAGTATTCCTTGTATTTGCCCTCCTCGCAGAGTTTCATTTCCCTGATGCCGCCTAGCATCAGGAGTGCCTGCTTGTGGGCCGGCTCCTTGGGCTTGCTGAACGGTATTATGGGCTGGTTCTTTATCTTGCGCACCACAACGTAGGTTATCAGCGATACTATCGCCGCAAATATTATGAGGAACAGTATTATCTTGCCGAATCTCTCCCAGAACTCCTCGAATGTAAAGGGTGTCTCCTTCAGTGGTTTCATATCGAAGATGCGGAGGCTCTGAGTGGTGTCGATGCCGGCGTAGAAGCTGGAATCGATGTTCTGCAAAAGCGTGAATGTTACGGCCTTCTCGTTGGTGTAGAATGTGTCGCGGTCGATGATTACAGGCTGCTTTGGAATCACGAATGTGGAATCCTCGAACGATGTGATGCTGTATTTGAATGTGTATGTAACGTCCTGAGTGCCAGTTACGAGAGTATCAGTTCCATCCATCGACAGAATCTCGAGCTGCGGCACCACCATGTTGTTCTTGAACGCTGGCGGCACAACGTTTTGTCCTATCTTTGCCTTTGCCCTTATCTGCATCCTTACCGGGCAGCCAAACTCCACGTTGTTGGAGTCGATGCTTATCTGGGCGGTCTGCGCCATTGTAGATTGCGGCGCCACTGCCAATACTGCCAGCATCAGGCACAGAATACTAAGAAAAAATGAGTTTTTCATTTACCTAGATTTGAAAAGTTTGATGAGGGGTTTCACGTAGTCCTCGTTGGTGCCTATCACGGCGCAATCCACGCCTGCGCGGCTGAATTTGTTCTTGTTGTCCTGCATGCGCTTGATGGCTGTCTGCATCAGGTGGTCGCGTACGGCCTTGCTTGATGTGTCCACCATCCTGCACTCGCCGCTCTCGGCATCCTGCATTGCCACCAGGCCCACGTTGGGGAATTCCAGCTCGCGGGGGTCGTACACGTTCAGGGCCAGGAGGTCGTGCTTGTGGGATGCTATGCGCAGTGCGTCGGTGAAATCGGGACACACAAAATCGCTGAGCATGAACACCGTGCTGCGTTTCTTGATGGCGCTGGTGAGGTATTGCAGAGCCATGGCGCAGTTGGTGCCCTTACCCTGAGGCGTAAAGGTCAGCAGCTCTCTTATGATGCGGAGAATATGCTGGCGGCCCTTCTTGGGCGGGATAAATTTCTCTATGATGTCGGAAAACAGGATCACGCCAATCTTGTCGTTGTTGGTTATGGCAGAGAACGACAGGCAGGCCGCTATCTCGGTAACGAAATCGCGCTTGCTCATGGTCTGGCTTCCGAAATCCAGCGATCCCGATACGTCCACCATGATTATCACCGTAAGCTCGCGCTCCTCCTCGAATACCTTTATGTAAGGCTTGTCGAAACGGGCGGTCACATTCCAGTCGATGTTTCTGATATCATCGCCGTACTGATACTCGCGCACCTCGCTGAACGACATACCGCGGCCCTTGAAGGCGCTGTGGTATTCGCCGGCAAAGAGATGCGAGCTCAGTCCCCTGGTCTTTATCTCTATTTTCCTTACCTTCTTTAATATATCCGAAGTTTCCACGTTGATAAATGTTGAAGTGGTGAAATGTTGAAGTGATTGAAGTGGTGAAATCTTGAAGTGATTGAATTTTTTTGCAGCGTTCAATCATTTCAATCACTTCTCTCACTTCAATCTCTTGATTATGGCACCTGTACGGCGTTGAGAATCTCGTTGATGATTTCCTCTGTGGTGATGTTCTGAGCCTCGGCCTCGTATGTGAGTCCGATACGGTGACGGAGCACAGGGTGGCACACCGCGCGCACGTCCTCGGGGATCACGTATCCGCGTCTCTTAAGGAATGCGTAAGCCTTGGCGGCCTTGGCAAGCGAGATGCCGGCACGGGGCGATCCGCCGTAGTTTATCAGCTCCTTAAACTTGCTGAGGCCGTAGTCCTCGGGGTTTCTGGTGGCTGATACTATGTCTACGATGTACTGCTCTATCTTCTCGTCGATGTATACCTCTTTTACAATCTCGCGGGCGCGGATGATGTCCTCGGCCTTCAGTATCTGGTTTGGCTTTGGGAACTCGCCGGTGATGTTCTGGCGGATGATAAGCTTCTCCTCCTCCTTCTTGGGATAGTTTACGATTATCTTCAGCATGAAACGGTCTACCTGAGCCTCAGGCAATGGATATGTACCTTCCTGCTCCACAGGGTTTTGTGTGGCCAGTACGAGGAATGGGTCGTCCAGCTTGAAAGTCTCCTCGCCGATGGTTACCTGATGCTCCTGCATAGCCTCCAGCAGCGCCGACTGCACCTTGGCAGGGCTTCGGTTGATCTCGTCTGCCAGGATGAAGTTGGCAAACACAGGACCTTTCTTTACTACAAACTCCTCGTTTTTCTGCGAGTAGATCATGGTGCCCAGAAGGTCGGCAGGCAACAGATCTGGTGTAAACTGAATACGGTTGAACTTGGATTGTATAATCTGCGACAATGTCTTGATTGCCAATGTCTTCGCAAGACCCGGAACGCCCTCCAGCAATACGTGGCCGTTGCTGAGGAGACCTATCAGAAGGCCCTCGGTAAGCTGTTTCTGACCAATGATTACCTTGCCCATCTCCATGTTCACCATGTCGACAAACTGGCTTTCCCTGTTGATTTTCTCGTTAAGTTCTTTTATGTCTACTACCTGGTTCATAATTTTGTGTGTTTTTTATGCACGCAAAAATAAGTATACTTAATTATGTTGGCAAATGTTTAAAATATTTTTCACTGAAATTAACGTTTTTTAATTTTAGCAGTGTGTTTTGAAATATTTTATTAAAAAAAAATACGTTATTATTTTGGATTTAATCACTATTAATTATATTTGCATTTCAAATATATTTAGATGACTATACCAGTATCGCACATAATAACGCTTCTGATATCAGGAGGTGCCATTTTGCTTGGGCTGATACATATCCTCATGTATTTCACCACCAGCAGGAAACCATCGCACCTCTTGGGTTTCCTTGCCCATTTCTCAATGGCGTTTATGCTGCTTTGCACGGGCGGCGGTGCTGTGTTCAGCGATGCGCTCGTGGAGATGGTGGGCCTCAATTGGAAACGGAACATGGCATTCCTTTCCATGATATTGTTCATTACCTCGGTGGAATATCTCTATTCTGCCATAGCCAAGCTCCACCGCACAAGGTGGAAACTTGTTCTGATATTTTTCTTCGGCTTCTTGCTGATATTCGTTTTCCATGCCTCCTCGGATTCCAAGCTGCTGATGCGCATAGCTCGCTATATGTTCTACGGGCTCAATTTCTGCCTGCAGTTCTATTGCTTCAGGCTAATATACCAGTCACTGCGCAGGGGTGAGCGTCAGTCCCTGAGGCTTCTGATAATGTATTCGCTTTTCGTGCTGTTTTTCATTGTCATGCTTATACTGGATTTCGACACCATGAGCAACTCATGGCTGCGTCATCTTCTGGCCTATGGTTTCCTTGTATACCTCGATTCCGACATATTAATAAGGTATCGCACCGAGGTAACGCCCACCTCCAGCAGCATGAAACAGTGGAGCCATAGTTTCACTCAGCAGATAAAGGAGCTGAGGAACTCCAACGCCAGCAAGGACAAGTTCCTGTCCATTGTGGCCCACGACCTCAAGAATCCGATTTCGAGCCTGAAGGCCCTTTCAGATATCTATTCCGAGGACGCCAAGTCAAACAACGACCCCCACAGCATAGAGCTTGCCCACATGATGAACGAGAGCATCAGCAGTGTGTACCGCCTGCTCGACAATCTGCTTACATGGGCAAGGTCCCAGAACTCATCAATAAAATACGAGCCAGAAATGCTCAGGGTGGATGACCTGATGCTTTCCATACAGGACGCGACCTGCGCCATTTGTCAGTCCAAAAACATAAAACTGCGTATCAGCAGCTCAGGAAGCGGCCTTCTGCTCGGAGACTGCAACATGATACAGACAGTGCTCCGCAATCTGGTGACCAATGCCGTGAAATTCTCCTTCCCGGGAAACTCCATAGAGCTCGATTTTGGCGAGGACTCCGCCTCATACATAATATCCGTTCAGGACCACGGTGTCGGAATGAGCTCCAGCACCATTGACAAGCTTTTCCGCATAGACGAGGTGTCAAGCTCCACTGGCACACAGAATGAACGCGGCACAGGTCTCGGTCTCATAATATGCCAGGAGTTTGTGAAAAAGCACGGAGGCAGTATCTCTGTAAGCAGTGAGGAGGGTCTGGGCACCACATTCTATGTCAGGCTGCCCAAGACGCAAAAAACGGAAGACGATATCGCATCGCCTTCCGCCAAAAAAAATGAAAAATGAAAATGAAAAATATTTATTTACTTTAGTTTAAAACCACTTTACCAGTTACATAAATTATGCCAAACATTACTTTGTTCTATTGAAAAAATGATAATAGTAAGCCAAAAAATATTTCAGAAACTGCTTCCGGCGTATTACGGCATTACATTGTGGCCTTTCATAATAATGCGTCATACATTGCGGGAGATGGGTGGCAGGCGTTTTGCCGTGCTCATCAACCACGAGCGTATCCACATACGCCAGCAGCTGGAGACTCTTCTGGTATTTTTCTACATTCTGTATGGCGTGTTTTATGTGATAAACCGCATTAAGGGCCAGACCCACTCCGCAGCCTACTGCAACATACCTTTCGAGCGCGAGAGTTATGCAAATGAGGCTGATATCAGTTACCTGAAAAGCAGGCCATGGCTTTCATGGCGCAAATATATATAAACTCAAGATATGGAAAACAATTATCAGTTTTACAGGATTATGGGCCGTGTAACCGACGGATCGGCCCAGCCACTGGAGGATATGGCCGTAAGGCTGCGCCGCTCGGGCGAGAACCACGAAACAGAGATTCTCTCATCGGAGCGTACTAATGCAAAGGGCGAGTATTATTTCGAGCTGAGTCTCAGGATTGGCGCAAGATTCAGGCTCGAGGTATATGACCAATACAACGAGCGGGTCGACTACATGGATTTCGTAGTCCACCAGATGGAAGAGGTAACTATCAACTTTGTAGTCTGATACGCTTATTTTTGCTAAAATGTGCGGATAAAATGTAGGGTTTCGTGGGAGTAATGTGTTATATCATAAAATAAATATTACTAACATAAATTCTAACAACATGAAAATTAGATTTCAGAATCCCTTGTCCAGGTTTATAGCGGCATTCCTCGGACTTCTGGGCTTTGTAACAGCCTGCACTTCGGCCGACCTCTACGGTTCGCCATACGCATCCTACAAGATTAACGGAACCGTAACCGATGTAGATCACAACCCCATTCCAAACGCTCAAGTAACGGCTAAAGATCTTTATGGCCGTAACTCCGATTCTAAGATGAGCGCATCAGACGGTACTTTCGAACTTAGGGATGGCAATTATGATGGGGGAAGCAAAATTGCCATTGTAACCACATGCGATGGCTACTAGAAAGATTCTACCGTGATTGAACTGGAGTTTTCCGCTACCAAGAAACAGAAAAAGAAGAATGAATTCTACGAAGGAAACTGTAATTATACTTTCGATCCAGTACTTAAGAAGATGGAAGCATCAGACAACACTACTGAAAACACAACTGAAAAATAACATTAATATTTTATAATTATGAAACTGAAAACAAACAATTGGTGGACCAGAATTCTTGTGATGGTTCTGGCACTTTTGGGCTACGCCTGCGGCGATAGCGACGAGGAAGATGAGGAGATTTACGGGCCACAGCTTTATGGCTGCCCAAGCGCATCTTACAAGGTGACTGGTTCAGTTACAGATAATGAAAATAAGCCAGTGGAAGGAGCCAAGGTGAAACTCGAATTGGATTATTACCAAGAAGATTCCACCCTTACTGCCAAGGACGGTACTTTCGCCGTGGATTTGTACAGTGTACAGCCTTATCCCGATTATGCTTATCTCATTACTTCTTGTGATGGATATGTAACCGATACTGTTGATGTAAAGTTTTCTGATTTGACGGGAGGCGATGGCGACTGGTATTGGGGCGATGGTACTGCAACAGTGAATGTAAAGCTTAGTCCCGAACCAACTGCTGACAACAATTAATGGAACTTTCGATAAAACAGAGAATAGGATTGGAGCTTGAGCGGCAGCTCCGCAAGCAGGAGATAAAGGAGAAGAAACTCCGTCAGCTCTTCTGGGAGTGTACGCTCAGGTGCAATCTCAACTGCCGTCACTGCGGAAGCTCGTGCCTTCCTCAGTCGGCGTTCAAGGATATGCCCAAGGAGGATTTCCTGAAAGTGATAGACAGCATAATCCCCCATGTTGACAATCACCACACACTTATTATATTGACCGGCGGCGAGCCTCTCCTTCGCAATGACATTGAGGAAGTGGGCCTGGAGCTCTACAAGCGCGAGTTTCCCTGGAGCGTGGTAAGCAACGGAATGCTGATGACCGAGCAGAAGCTCAACGGACTTCTACGCAGCGGACTGCGCGCCGCCACAATATCGCTGGATGGCAACGAGGCCGACCACAACTATATGCGTCAGAACAAGGAGAGTTTCCAGCGTGCCTTCAACGCCATCAAGCTGCTGGGCCGCACCAAGGACGTAAACTGGGACGTGGCCACCTGCGTTACTCCCAGCAGTCTGAAGGGACTCAGCGAGCTCCGTGACAAGTTGTGGTACGTGGGCGTAAGGAATTGGAGGGTCTTCACGGCGTTCCCCAATGGACGTGCAGGCGACAATCCCGACCTTCAGCTCAGCAGCGCCGAGTTTCATGAGCTTATGCACTTCATAGCCCAAAACCGCCGCAACGGCTACCATATCAGCTACAGCTGCGAGGGCTTCCTTGGCAGATACGAGGGTATCGTAAGGGATCATCTCTTCGCGTGCCAGGCTGGAATATCGGTGGGCGCCATCATGAACGACGGTACGATATCATCTTGCCCCGGCATCAGGGACAAATACGCCCAGGGAAATATCTACAAGGACGATTTCTGGGATGTTTGGACCAACGGCTACAAGCCTCACCGCGACAGGGAATGGGCCAGAACCGGCAAGTGTGCCGATTGCAAGTATTTCAGATATTGCGGCGGCAACGGCATGCATCTGAGAAATTCTGATGGAAGCCTGATGCTGTGTCATCTTGATAGGATATTGGATGATAAATAGTTAAGCCTGTGTTATATACTTTACTTGTGTGAAATGTGCGAAAAAAATTATGGATTTTAGACACTTTTTGCATCTAAAGTGTAAAAACAATTAATTACAAACAATTTAATCTTTATCACAACGATGAAAAAATTATTCTTTACACTCGTTTTCGCCATCATGGCCTTTGTATCAGCCTCATACGCTCAGGAGCTTCAGCAATACTCTTGGGAAAGCGGCGTAGGTTTCGGACTTCCCGAGGGAATGGAGATTAAGGAGAACAACGCAGAAAAGTTTGTTGCTGCAAATGAGCACAACGATTTCGCATTCTCCATTGTTCCAGTAGAGTTCGATAAGGTTAAGGCCAAGAAGATCGGCAAGTTTGTGGCTGATCTGGCTTTCGATGAGATGGGCATGGATGCCACCGAGGGCAACTACCAGATCAAGGAGCTTTCAGTAAACAACGGCGAGGGCGTGTATGACCTTGGTGTGGATGGCGATGGCACACTCTGCATCTGCGCAGTGTTTCTGAGCACTGTTTCCAACAAGGGTTGCTTCATTTTCGAGGCATTTGCCGAGGAGCACGCCGAGGAAGCTGGCATGGTGATTGGCTCGGTAAATTTTGCCGAGTAAATAGTGAATGTTAAATAATCAATCGACAATATGAAGAGGATCGTACTTTCATTGCTGATAGCTTTGAGCGCTTTGTTGCCTGCTGTGGCACAGAAAGTTGTGTCGGTGAATTCCGATATATCTGTAAGTTTTCCCAGCAATGTGAGGGTCTATGAGAATTATGCCGGCAAAACCAGCGCATCCACCAGCGACGGCGGTTTTGCAATCTCGTTTATTCCCCAGACCTTCGACAAGTCAAACGGCAAGGCCCTGGCTCAGAAGCTTGGAGACCTGGCCTTCAAGACCATGAGGATGAACCGATCCTGCGACAACTATTTCTCCGACGAGGTGGAGCTCGACAATGCCGAAGGCGTGGTGATTTGCGGTTTCGATTATGACGGTGAATACTGCATGGCATCGCTTATCATCAGCAACAAAAGCAACAAGGGCTGCTACATATTCTCATATTTCGACGAGGAATATGTAGATATGCTCGATGAGATATTAGACTCGGTTCAGTTCCGTTGATTATTTTCATGATACGATTCTGATAATTCTTTATATAAAACAGAAGCGCCCGCAACTTTGCACAGTTGTGGGCGCTTTTTTTGTATCTTTTGCCTGATATTGTGGTATGTATTTTGCTTTATGATAACTGAAATTAAAATAAAACATATAATTTTAACCACCAAAACCATACACAACCATGAATACCGAGACATTGCAAGAGCTGAAAGTGGAACCCACTTTCGAGACACCGGAAATCTACCTTAATGCCGAACAGGGCATTTTCAGGCTTACGGGAAACTCATATCCTGCTGATCCGCTGCCAGTTTACCTGCCAGTAGTGGAATGGTTCAAGAAATATGTGAGCCAGCCTTTGCCTGTTACTTCGGTAGAATTCAGGTTCACATATTTCAGCACCAGCTCCACCCAGATGATCTTCGAGATACTCCGCATGCTTGAGGAAATATACAACAACGGATATGGCGTAAAGGTAAGCTGGTATTATCAGGCCGACAACGAGGAAATCCGCGAAAACGGTGAGGATTTCAGCGGATTGTTCGATATCCCGTTCGAGGTTCTGGAGCTCTGATGCCGCATTACTTCTCCATGAACACGCTTACGTTGCCGTTGCTGTCGGTCACCTTGTTGCCTTCTATTGTATAGGTGGTTATCTGGGTGTTGTCGCTGTTCTTGTAGGTGTATTTGCTCAGGATTCCGTTGGAGTCGTATTCGTTCTCGACGGTGTATATATCCACATAATTGCCGTCTTCCATATTCTGCTCGGAGGTAAAAGTGTTGTAGTATTTGCCGTTAATCTGGATCCACTGCTTGCGGATGATGGTTCTGGCATTCTCGAATTTCTCGTTGCAGTCTCTCAGCTCCAGAGTGTCGTATTTGTATTCCGGATCTATGCAGTAGCGGATACTCTTCTTGGTTTCCGTCACAACGTCTATCATGCCGTCATCGTCGGTTACATAGTCGCTGGAGGTCATTATCTCTATCTGATTTGGTCCCTCATACTGATACTCGCAACTGAAGACGTCCTTGCCTCTGCTTGAATAGCAATAGTGGGTGAGCTGATTCTTGCTGTTGTACTGCATCATCTCGCAGTCCATTCCGAATTCCTGGGCTGTCATGTTTCCGTTGCTGTCGTAGCTGTAGGTGATTGGCTCACCGAACTGGATCTCCTTTATCAGCTGGTTTTTGCTGTCGTACTCGTAGGTGCAGGTGTCGCCATTGGAGATCTCGGCTATCATGTTCAGGTTGGCGTCATAGAGCCATTTGTCGATGGTGTCGCCGTTCTTGTTGATGGTGTAGAGTGGCTTTTCGAAATCCACGCTTGTCTTGCTGCCGCACGATGCCAATATCAGGGCCAATGCTGACAATGTAAGTATTTGCTTTCTCATTATTTGATGTGTTTGTTTTGTTTTGAAAATATCTGCAAAATTATTCAATTTTTGGAAATCTTGCTGTATGATTGAAATAAAAAATTCGTATAATCGTTTGAATAAAAAAAATCACTTAATAATATTCTATTATGAAAAAGATTCTATTTTCCGCGCTGATGGCCGCAATGGCATTTGCATTTACCGACGCATCAGCACAGGCTCCCAAGGTGCTTAAACCCTACGAAGTTAAGCGTCACGATTTCGCCAAGGAAAACCAGAAATTCGAGGCCGACATGAAAAGTTTCCATCAGCTTATGCATCAGGGTGTGGATTACGAAAAAATTCCTGAAGAGCTTCAATATCTTCTGGATTGCGGCGGCGAGGACGATCCATACGTAACTGTTAGCGATTATTGCGACGGCTGGTATAACGCAGGCGGCCCAAGCGAGGTAACAGCCTCAAGCCATCTTGCTCAGCAGGGCAAATACACCTATAAGGGCGAATGTGCCCACGATTTCACGATGCGCACCCCCTGGTGTGAGGGCGTGGACGGAAACGGAATAGGAGAGTGGCTGCTCTACAAGTTCGATACCAACTTCCAGCGTGTAACTACCGTATATATCGCCAATGGTTTTGTGCTTAACAATGCTACGTATCAGAACAATGCCCGCGCCAAGAAAATCCGCCTTGACTACAATGGCAAGCCTTACGCCATCCTGGAGCTTGAGGACGTATGCGGCATACAGACCTTCGACGTAGGTACTCTTGGAGCTGACCCTGAGCTTAAGAAGCCTTTCTCGTTGAAATTCACCATCTTGGAGGCTTATCCCGGAACCAAGTATCAGGATCTCTGCATATCAGAGATTTGGTTTAGCGGATTGGACGTTCTCTGTTTCCCTGCCGGCACTCTCGTTACACTGGCCAACGGCAGCAAGAAGGGCATTGAGAACATTCAGCCCGGCGACGAGATTATTTGCTTTGTAGGTAATTCTATATCATCGCAGAAGGTGGATGAGGTGGCCAAGGCTACTCACCACAAATTTGTGAAATACACATTGGAGAATGGCTCTAATGTAACCTGCACTCCCGATCATCCGATTATGACACCTACTAAAGGCTGGATTTCGAGTGATCCAGAAAAAACCTCTAATGCTTACAAGGGCTATGCTCAGTGCTCGAAGGCTCAGGTTGGTGATGTTGTGGTATCGTCGGCTGGTTTCTCTAAGATAGTTTCGATAGAGGAAATAAACAGCACACTTACCTCATACACCATCGTAAAGGCCGGCGACGCAAGAAGCTTCTTCGCCAATGGCATTGAGGTAGGAGTAGAGAAGCTTAAGTAATTTTTCTCGGGCTGATGCGCCTTTTCCCGCAAAAATCCACAGAATTCTTCGTAAGGAATTCTGTGGATTTTTTTTGTGAAAATTTTATTTGTACTTGATACCTTAATTCAAAAAAAACATTATATTTGCGCCTACAATTAAACTCAAATATCTAATAATTATGATTTACAAAGAAATTGGAAAAACCGGTATGAAGGTAAGCAATGTCGGTTTTGGTGCGTCGTCGCTGGGCGGCGTGTTCCACTCGCTGAAAGAGGAAAACGGCATTCAGGCTGTTTACACCGCAGTAGACAACGGTATCAACTTCATCGACGTATCGCCTTATTACGGACATTACAAGGCAGAGACCGTTCTCGGCAAGGCGCTCAAGAACATTGACCGCAGCCGTTATTATCTTTCCACAAAGGTGGGCCGCTACGGCAAGGACGGCAAAAACACTTGGGACTATTCGGGCAAGCGTTCGCAGGAGAGCGTTTTCGAGAGCCTCGACCGTCTAAACGTCAATCACATAGACCTCATCAACGTTCACGATATAGAGTTTGCCGATCTTGAGCAGGTTTGTCAGGAGACACTTCCAGCCCTCAAGGAGCTCAAGGACAAGGGCATCTGCAAGCACGTGGGAATCACCAACCTGACTCTCCGCCATTTCAAATATGTAATCGAGCACACTCCAGCCGGATTGGTGGAATCTATCCTCTCGTTCTGTCACTACACATTGAACGACGACGCGCTTATGGATTACGTGGAGTATTTCGAGCAGAAGAATATCGGCGTTATCAACGCATCGCCATATTCTATGGGACTGCTCACTCAGCGCGGCGCACCCGACTGGCACCCGGCTCCGGCGGCGCTTCAGCGTCTGGCCAAGAAGGCAACCGCATATTGCGAGAGCATCGGCACCAACATTGAGCGTCTGGCCGTAAACTTCTCTATGAACAATCCACATATCGCCTCCACGCTTTTCAGCACCACAAATCCTGATAACGTCCTCAAGACCATCGCCTGGGCTGATGAGAAAATCGACCAGCAGATTATCGACGGCGTCCGCAAGATTTTCGAGCCAGGCTACAGGGATACTTGGGTTAACTCATAAACAACAAAATATTATTAGTGATTTTCACTATTTTATTTTTAGCATTGGCATTTTGTCAAAAACTTGTTTTTTGACTATTTTCGAGCACTCCCAAGTAATTGGAAAGGAAAATTGAGTGCTCATTTTCAAATTGATAACTTTTTAACTTTAGTTTTTTTCAATTGGAAAATGCGCTTCAAATTTACTGATTTTGATACTTGGGAAGCGCGAAAATGTGGGTTATGGAACATAACCCCAAAATGCTAAATGCAGAAAATAAAATAGTGAAAATCAATCTGATTGTATATTTCTAAATTACTTAAAATGAAAACTTTACAAATTGTAGAAAAAGGTAAAATTCAGGTGGCTGATACTGCAAAGCCTGTTGCAAAGGCTGGCGAGGTGCTCCTGAAAATCAAATATGTAGGTTTCTGCGGAAGCGACCTCAACACTTTCCGTGGAATGAACGGAATGGCCAAGATGCCTGTGGTTCCCGGTCACGAGATTGGCGCCACAATAGAGGCCGTAGGCGATAATGTTCCTGATTTCCTGAAAGTTGGCGTTAATGCCACTGTAAATCCATACACGGCTTGCGGACACTGTTCGGCCTGTCGTCACGGTCAGCCAAACGCCTGCGAGCACAATCAGACTCTCGGCGTTCAGCGTGATGGCGCTATGAGCGAGTACTTCGTGGCCCCTTGGGAGAAGGTGATTCCTGATGCTGAGATCTCAGCCCGCGACTTCGCTCTCGTGGAGCCTATGAGCGTTGGTTTCCACGCCGTAAACCGTGCTATGGTTACTGATTCTGACACAGTTATGGTTTTCGGATGCGGAATGATTGGCGTTGGAGCCATCGTACGCGCATCGCTCCGTGGCGCCAATGTAATAGCCGTGGATGTTGACGATAAAAAATTATCACTTGCCAAGCGTCTCGGTGCCAAGTTTACCATCAATTCTATGACCGAGAACCTCCACGATCAGCTGATGAAATTCACTGACGGTTTCGGTCCTGATGTTGTGATAGAGGCTGTTGGACGTCCTCAAACATATCAGGCTGCAATAGAGGAAGTTGCCTTTGCCGGTCGTGTGGTATGCATCGGATACGCCAAGGAGAATATCAGCATAAACACCTCATTGATAGTGAAGAAGGAGATGACAGTGCGCGGATCGAGAAACGCTATGCCTGAGGACTTCAAGGCCGTGATGAACTATATTAAACGCGGCGTTTGTCCTATTGACGAGCTGATATCAGCCATCGTGAAACCTGCTGATGCTCAGGCCGCTCTCGAAAACTGGAACGCAAATCCAGGAAACGTTTTCAGAATCCTCGCCAACTTGGAATAAGCCTATGAACGATATGATAATTGTGGATGCGCATTCGCATCTGTGGCTTAAGCAAGATACTGTACTTGAGGGACTTCCGGTGAAATCTCTCACCGGCGGACGCAGCGAGTTTATGGGCGAGGTCCGTCAGATGATGCCGCCATATTTCCTTGACGGCAAGAATTCTGCCGAGGTTTTCCTGTCGAATATGGATTATGCCCGCGTATCAGCTGCCGTGGTTACTCAGGAATACCTCGACGGCGACCAAAACGCTTATCTTAAGGAAGTTAGCGCCAAATATCCCGACAGATTCGTCTGCTGCGGAATGGTGGAGTGCAGGAAGCCCGGCTATTATAAGCAGTGTCAGGATCTTGTGGCTAACGGTTTCAAGGCTATCAAGATTCCGGCTCAGAGGCTGATTACCAAGAATTTCCGTGTGATGCTCGATTGCCCCGAGATGATGGAAATGTTCGCCTTTATGGAGGCCAACAACATTATCCTCTCAATCGATATGGCTGACGGTGATTTGCAAGTTGGGGAAATGCAGAACGTGATTGACGCGTTTCCGAAGCTGAAAATCGCCATCGGACACTTTGCGATGGTTACACGCGAGGGCTGGCTGGAGCAGGTGAAACTTGCTAAAAACGAGAATGTTATGATAGAGTCAGGCGGTATCACCTGGCTTTTCCACAGCGAGTTTTATCCATATCCGTCGGCCATCGAGGCCATCAAGAAGGCAGCTGACACTGTGGGAATGGAAAAACTGATGTGGGGAAGTGATTATCCGCGCACAATGGCCGCCATCACCTACACGATGTCGTATGATTTTGTCCTGAAAACCAACCGCTTGACCGACGACGAGAAGGCCAAATTCCTCGGACAAAACGCGATGAAATTCTATAACCTCAAGGACCTCAGCAAGCCACCGTATGTGAAGAATATGGTGGAGTGATTTTTATTTTTGACAAATAAAGACGTCGCTGCGCTCAAAATTTTTCAAAAATTGTTTTAGAATAATTAGCTTTTTTGCCCGAAATTTTGGGCTAAAATTATTTAAAATCTTCTTGTCCCTAACGGGACGGGTTGTCCCGTAGGGACAAGAAAATTTTTGATAAATTTTTGCCAAAGATTTCTGGCGAAAAAGGATTTTTTGCTGATTTTTGAAAGATTTCGAGCGAAGCGACCATTTCAAACCTGATATTTTTCTATGAAAAACAACAAATACCTTTTGGCTTTGAGCCTGATTTTCAGTCTCTTTTTCATCTGGGCTATCAGCAGCAACCTGTTGCCTTCGATGATTAAGCAGCTGATGAAAACTTTTGAGCTGTCTTCGTTTCAGGCGTCGCTCACCGAAAGTTCCTACTGGATAGCGTATTTCATTTTCCCGATTCCGATTGCGATGTTTATGAAACGCTTTGGCTACAAGTCGGGAATCGTTACCGGACTGGCAATCTCAGCCCTCGGCGCACTGCTATTTTTCCCGGCTGCAATGCTTCAGCAATATTGGGCTTATCTGCTGATATTCTTCATTATAGCAACTGGAATGTGCTTCCTGGAGACAGCGGCGAATCCCTACGTTTCCGTACTCGGTGACGAAGCCTCAGCCCCAAGAAGATTGAACCTCGCTCAGTCGTTCAATGGATTGGGCGCGTTCATTGCCGCAATGTTCCTCAGCAAGATTGTTCTCGACGGCAGCGACTACTCTCGTGAGACTCTTCCGGCCGACTATCCCGGCGGTTGGGACGGCTTTATTGCCAACGCAACCGACTCAATGAAAATGCCTTACCTGATTTTGGCCATTGTGCTGATTGCGGTGGCATCAGTAATCGCTTTCACCAAGTTGCCCAAAATCGGCGACGAGGCAGAAGGCTCAGGGTCAGCTGACTCTAAACTCATCGATTTCTCGGTGCTGAAGAGATCGCATCTGCGCAAGGGCGTAATTGCACAGTTTTTCTACAACGGCGGCCAAACCTCTGTAAATGCGTTCTTTATGATTTACTGCTGCAAGATAGCCGGAATGCAGGAAAACGCTTCCGACACTTGGTTTGACGCCACCACGATGTTCGGATTCTATATGCTGGCCTTCCTCGTGGGACGCTGGGTAGGCACTCTGCTGATGGGAAAATACCGTCCTCAGGATATGCTCTGGGTTTATGCCGTAATCAACGTGGTTTTGTGCGCCGTTGTGATTTTTGTAGGCGGAGTGGCCGGAGTTTTCGCTATGCTCGGCATCGCGTTCTTTATGTCGATAATGTATCCCACACAGTTCTCATTGGCTCTCACCGGCCTCGGCAACAAGACCAAGAGCGCATCGGCTTTCCTCGTGATGGCCATTGTGGGAAATGTGATTCTGCCTCCGCTTACAGGTTTGCTGCTTGACAGGATTGCAACCTGGGCGTACATTATTCCGCTCGTAAGTTTCGCTGCGTGTGCGTATTACGGCAAGAGCGGCTACAAGGTAATTGACTAAGAAATTTTTTGAACAAGAAAACGCGCTTTAATTACCTTTTGTCTGACTTGGAAGCGCAGAAAACCGGTTATTAACATAACCCAAAAACGCTAAACGCTAAAAAACAAAACGAAAGAAAACACACGTTTTACGGTTTTCTACTGTTTTGTTTTCTGGCGTTAGGCGTTTTCTCTACAAAACTTGTTTTGTTAGTTTTCTAAGCACTTCCAAGTATTATTGAGGCATTATAGTGCTTGTTTTCTTGTTTGATATTCCAATTGGAAAATGCGCTTCTAATGGGCTGTTTCTGACACTTGGGAAGCGCGAAAATCGGTTATTAACATAACCGGAAAATGCCAATGCAGAAAATAAAATGTTGAAAATTTTATCAATAAGTATTTTTGTACACTAAAATGAAAGCATTAAACAGACAAACTGCTGATACTAAGCAATATAAAGAGAAAATTATTCAGTTTGGCGAGGGAAATTTCTTGCGTGCCTTTGCTGACTGGGCGGTTCAGAAAATGAACGAGGCAACAGATTTCAACGCTTCCGTGGTTGTGGTTCAGCCCCGCGACAAGAACGCCATCGATGTACTTAATTCTCAGGATGGACTCTATCACGTTAATCTTCAAGGTCTTAAGGACGGCAAGCCAACTGATACTATCGAGCTTATCGACTGCGTGAGCCGTGGAATGAATCCTTACCGCGAGTTCGATGAGTTCATCAGGCTGGCAGAGAATCCTGATATGAGATTTGTGTTCTCGAACACCACCGAGGCAGGAATCGTCTTCGATCCCAACTGCAAGCTCAGCGACAAGCCCGCTGCATCTTATCCCGGAAAACTCACTCAGCTGCTTTACAGGCGTTTCGAATTTTTCAAGGCTGATGCTGCAAAGGGTCTAATAATTCTGCCTTGCGAGCTGATATTCCACAACGGCAACGAACTGAAAAAGTGCATCTTGCAGTACATTGAGCTCTGGAATCTCGGTGAGGACTTCAAGAACTGGTTCCTAAATTCTTGTCCAGTTTACAATACTTTGGTTGACAGGATTGTGCCCGGCTACCCCAAGGACAACGCCGACGAAATCAAGCAGAAAATCGGTTACGACGACAAGCTTCTTGTAAAGGGCGAGATTTTCCATCTCTGGGTTATCGAGGCGCCAAAATCTCTTGCCGACGAGTTCCCTGCCGACAAGGCCGGCCTCAATGTGCTTTTCGTGGAGAGCGAGGCTCCTTACCACGAGCGCAAGGTTACGCTTCTCAACGGTCCGCACACATTGCTTTCGCCAGTAGGTTTCCTCAGCGGTTTGGATACTGTACGCGAGTGCGTGGAAGACGAGCTTGTGGGCCGCTACGTGAAGAAAGTGATGTTTGATGAGCTGATGCAGACTCTCAATCTGCCAAAAGACGAGCTTGAGAAATTTGCCGGCGACATTCTCGACCGCTTCCGCAATCCTTACGTAAAGCACTTTGTCACAAGCATTATGCTGAACTCGTTCCCGAAATTCAAGACCCGTGATCTTCCCGGTTTGAAGGTTTACCTGGAGCGGAATGGTCAGCTGCCCAAGGGAATTGTGCTCGGACTTGCCGCCATCGCCACATATTATAAAGGCGGCTTCAGGGGTGAAACAAAAATCGAGCTCAACGACGATCCAAAAATCATCGAGTTTATGCAGGCAGTTTGGATGCTTGATGATTATCAGAAGACCGCATTGTGCGTTTTGGCTGCAACAAAGATCTGGGACGAGGACCTCAGCAAGATTCCGGGACTTACCGATATGCTTGCCGGTTTCCTGAAGCTGATAGCTGAGAACGGAATGAGAAAGGCCGTTGAGAGTATTTTGTAACAATAAAATGCGGTTTTTGGAACAAGATAACGCGCTATTTTTGAACAAGAAAACGCGCTTTAATTACTTTTTATCTTACTTGGAGCGCAGAAAACCGGTTATTAACATAACCAAAAAACGCTAAACGCTAAAAAACAAAACGAAAAGAAAACGCTTTTTTTACGGTTTTCTATGTTTTGTTTTCTGGCGTTAGGCGTTTTTCGCAAAAACTTGTTTTTGCTGTTAAATGTATTAGTAATTCAACTTTCGCAAGTTAATAATTAATATTCTCTAAGAGGGTAAGAGAGTTAAGAGTTTGCGTGTTAGTTTTTTAGAGGTTTTGTTCGCAAGCGAACGGAGGTTAAGAGCGCAACAATTGATGCTCTTAACCTCAGAACCGTTAGGTTCTACTTCTCTTAAACGAAAAAGAACTCTTAATTCTCTTAACCTCTTAGAGAACAAAAACTCAACACAAGTAACTACAATTTTAGCATAAAATGAATTTTATTAAGATAAATCCAGCGGATAATGTTGCCGTGGCGTTGGCGGACTTGCGTAAGGGCGAGAGCATCAGGGTTTTGGAAGAAGAAATAATCTTGAATTCTGATATTCCGCGCGGACACAAGTTTGCTCTCATAGATTTAGGGTCAGCTGACTCTATAATAAAGTATGGCTTCCCCATTGGTAAACTGAAATCCGCCGTAAGGAAGGGCGACCTGATAAATCACGAGAACCTTGGGACTGCTCTTTCGGGAATTTCTGACTACACATACAATCCTGTAAGTATCAGCATATCAGCTAAAAAATATCCTAAAGAGACTTTCAGGGGATTCAGGCGGGCATCAGGAGAAGTAGGCATCAGAAACCAGATTTGGATAATTCCGATGGTGGGCTGCGTGAACAATACCGTAAGGCAGTTGGCTGATATTTTCGGACGTGAGATTTCAGCTGATATGGGTTCCGTGGATTGCGTGGTGGGTTTTGAGCACAATTATGGATGCTCTCAGCTCGGCGACGACCACGAGAACACCCGCAAGTTTCTGCGCAATATGATTCTGCATCCCAACGCCGGCGGAATTCTGATGGTGGGCCTCGGTTGCGAGAACAATCAGATGGGCGCTTTCAAGGAAATGCTTCCGGAAGGTATTGATACTCAGCGTATCAGGTTTATAGAAACTCAGAAAATAAAGGGCGACGAGATTGAATACGGACTCAATGAGCTGAGGGAGATTTTTGCGGTTTGCAGGAACGACCAGCGCACCGAATGCAAGCTCTCTGACCTGAAAATTGGACTGAAATGCGGTGGCAGCGACGGGCTTTCGGGCATTACCGCAAATCCGCTTTTGGGCGAGTTTTCTGATTTCCTGAATTCGAGGAACGGAACAACCGTTTTGACCGAGGTGCCGGAAATGTTTGGAGCTGAAACCATTCTGATGGACCGCTGCAAAAACCGCGAATTGTTTGACAAGACCGTGAGCCTGATAAACAATTTCAAGCAGTATTTTATGAGTATGAATCAGCCGATTTACGAGAATCCGTCGCCCGGAAACAAGGCCGGCGGCATCAGCACTCTGGAGGAAAAATCGCTTGGATGCACTCAGAAAAGCGGAAAGAGCGCTGTCTGCGGTGTATTGGAATACGGCGAGAGGATTCAGGAAAAGGGCCTTAACCTTCTGAGCGCACCCGGCAACGACCTTGTGGCAGCTTCAGCACTGGCATCAGCTGGATGTCAGCTGATACTTTTCACCACTGGCCGTGGAACGCCGTTTGGAACGTTTGTGCCCACGATGAAGGTTTCGACAAACACGCCACTTTACGAGGCTAAGCCTCATTGGATTGATTTCAATGCCGGGCAACTTGTGGAAGGCAAACCGATGAATGAGCTTCTCGACGAATTTATTGGATTCGTGATTTCCGTTTGTGAAGGTCATCAGCTGAACCACGAAAAACGCGGCGGAAGAGAGATCGCGATTTTCAAGAAGGGGGTGACGCTGTGATAAGTGATTGAAGTGTTGAAGTGTTGAAATGTGGAAGTGTTGGAGGGTTGAAATCTTGAAAAAATATTTGCTGAAACTCTTGCACAATTCAAAAATAATATCTACATTTGCTGATACAAGTAAGACACATTTAGCAAAATATTAACAAAATTTATGATAAATAATTTGGTAAATAAGGAAAAAATGTTAGCAAGCAAGCAAGCAAGCAAGCAAGCAAGCTTAAATGCTATCCTTATGCACTGATAGTTTGTAATAAATTTTGTGAAGGCATAGAGCGCAAGGCTCAGTCTGTTGAGTAGTCAACGGGCTGGGCTTTGCGCTTTTTTGTGTTTGTACTAATCCGCATCCTTGCGATGGCGTTTGCGGAAAACCGTAGCTTCCTCATGATTCTTTTTGAAGATGCACTCGGTGCGAATAGCGAACTAACTGGTTGTGATTCAGCCATCACAACGTCCCCCAGAGAGGAGAATATCCACGATGGACAGTCGGTGAGATATATCCGAAATTTCAACAAGATTCCATTCTGGTTCCCGATACGCGCCACGTTTTGCAGGGCGCAACAGATTTACGACCGCATCAGAACTCTCGATTTCGGCGGCAAGGTATTTGAGCCTTATCTGCCACTCCTGAGAAAGATTGTATATTCCAACGACGATTTCAAGAACCCCACCGACGTGATTCACGACGAGCCACTCGATATGGGTCTGCTCTTTCTGAGAACAGCCCGTGAGGATTTCCGTGAGGTTCTCAAGATGAAGATTCCTGGTCTAACACCTTATTATAACCGTCAATCCACCAACGGATACGGCATCAATGATTACCTGACCGTTCCCGATAATCAGATGAAGAGTTTCCGCATCATAGTGGAATCGGGCAACGAGAATATCCTGATTGACCAGGCCAAGGCGCCAAGTTTCGTTCAGGGCGATGACGTGGTGGTGGTTGGCGGTCCGTTTGCCGGAGTGGAAGGCAAGGTGATGAGGTTTCAGAGCCAGAAACGCGTTTTTGTGGATATTCCAGGTTTGGGCTGTTTCGGCACGGCGTATGTGCCGGCGAAGTGGCTGAGGCGCATCGAGTGACATATAACCGAGCACGCCAGCCACAGGCGCAAGCGCCAATGGCTTCGGCGTACCCGGTTAATCAAGGTAGTGCCTTCCAGACACTAGGATTGATGGGAAGCTCTTAATTCTTATTATTAATTCTTAATTATTGTGTGGTACCTCGTTCGTTGCACTTTGAATAGGTTGATGCAGGTTCACGAGGCTGTGGGCAGGCTTGGGCTGGAGGCTTTTCTGCCGGTCTATGACAGCAGGCCGCTCTTCCCGGATTCGTTTCTGTTGAGGGCGTCGCGTCAGGATTTCGAGGTTCTTCTCTCGCAGCGGATTTCGGGTCTCGCACCTTATTACAAGGATGCCGACAGGAGAGAGTTTGTGGCTTTCGCCGATTCTCAGATTGCAATGCTCCGCACAATTGTGGATTCACAAAATCCAAATATTCTTGTTGACCAATCCCTGATGCCCCGTTACTTGGACGGCGATATGGTGGAGGTAATTGACAGCACTTTCAAGGGCGTGGTTGGCCGTTATCTGAAGTTCAAGGGTCAGAGACGCGTTTTTGTGGAGATTCCTGGATTGGGATGTTTCGGAACCGCGTATGTGCCGAAGGATATGGTGAGGGCGGTGGCGTGAGGGGAGGGAGGCTGCGCCTCCTAAGTCCGCAGGCTCGCAAGCGTCGCCAGCGGTTATTCGTATGACGCCTCTCCGAGGCTGGGATGGAGACACACGGATTATTATATATTTGCAGAAATTTTTGACGAATTTTTTGTTATATCGCTAATTGTTTATATTTTTGCTATGAACAAATAAATACGTATTTATTATGACTTATAATGTTGAGGATATAGCAAAGTTACTTTTATCCTGGGCTGATTATGATAATGAGCCTATGTCGAATATGAAACTCCAGAAGATGCTGTATTATCAGCAAGGATTTCATTTGGCATATTTTGGCACTCCGCTTTTCGAGGATGAAGTGGAAGCTTGGATGTATGGCCCAGTTGTTCCCAAGATTTATGATAAATATGAGAGTTTTGGCAAAAGCCCTATTCCTGGGGAAGCCAATTTTGATATAGATATGGATGACGAGACCGAGTATAAACTTTTTTGGGAAGTTTACAGTGTCTATAGTCAGTTTACAGCAACTGGTCTTATGCAGAAGACTCATGGAGAGATGCCTTGGAGTACTACTAAGGTAGGTAAAGGTAATGTTATTTCTAAAGAGAAAATGCGTACTTTCTTTAAGACCAAGCTTGCATCATGGTAAAGAAAAAGATTAACAGGCGGGAATTCGATTCTGTGGATCTGATTCTCGATGAGCGCAAGATAAGTGACAAAGAGATAGCAACATATCTCAATATAGATTATCCACTTTTCTGTTTTAAATATTTGCAGGATTATTCGATAGATGATTGCAAGGATCCTAAGTTTTTCCATGATGTTTTTATCCGACTTAATAAGTTGTCATTATTAGGTTGGAAAGAAATCAGGAGATCCGATCGTCATTCTTTCGGAATGGAAAAAATTCCTGTTAAATCGATAAAGCCCAAGGCTATTACGAATATGATATCACCTGAAATAAAGGAACTTGACGTGTTCCGTGCCGTTGGCGACAATCGCCCAATGATAGGTTTTCAGGAAGGCAAGATTTTTCACGTGATTTTCATTGAGGCAAGGTTTGGGGATGTTTATGAGCATTAGAAGGGGGGGGACTTCACTCAAGCTAGTGTAAATGATAAAAATGTTCTATAATGGCTTCAACAACTGATTTTACCAAATTAGATTTGTCAGATTTTTATTGGCAAGATGCTGAAGCCATTTTTAATGCATGTAAAAAATCTGATACAATTCAAAAACAAAAAGATACTAGAGCTTGTGGTGATGAAGTGGAGATTGCGATTCGTAATTTCTACAAATCCAAATTAGAACCAAAGTATTATGTTTCTCATGGTCACCTCGTTGATGAAAATCTGTCAGTTAGTCCTCAATTGGATATTATAATAGCCGATAATATTAAGGTTCCTGTTCTAAATACTTTAGCTGATAATAGCGATATTATTTATTATGAATCAGTATATGCTTATTGTGAAGTAAAAAAATCTTTTTATGATATACAATATGCTTGATAAAATTTCATCGAATCTTGAAAGGATTAAATTGCTGTTAAAGCGTAGTGATGTGTCTCCCAATACTATTGAGTGTTCTATTGATAATATTCAAGTAAATCAGCAATTGACTTCTTCTCCTAGACGTAATATGTTGTTTTCTTTTGTATTTATTGTTAGGAGTGAAGAATTTGATTTAAAATATTTTAAAATATTGAATGAAGCACGACCAAACGCTTTTATTCCAAATATGATTGTTTTGTTGGATTCCGCTGTTATAGTGAATGTTGATAAACAAGCTAAGGATTCTGGTGTTTTAAAAGTTAATCTATATCCAGAATTGACTTGTAAGGAAGAAAGTGTTTGGATTCGTATTGGTTTTGATGAACCGTCCAAGTGTTTGGCATACTCATATATGTTGTTAATGGAACATTTGAATTCAACAATTTTGGGCACTCCAAATTTTCAAAAATTTAATTCCCGTATTTTTGCTATAAGCGAATATGATTTATCTGAGTTATGATTGATCCAAATCTTATTATTGACCAAATTCATAGAATAGCCATACATAGAATTATTCAGAAAACAAGGAGAGAGTCTTGTTCGGCACAATTGAGTAATTCTTTATTGGATTTGTCTGATGATGTATTGAAAGCACTTCAGAATCGTGTACAAAAGGCTCTTGATAGTAAATCCAAAACTTTTAGGCTGGATTTCGAGAAAGACAACGAAGGATCAGTTTTGTCAATGTTGCGTCAATCAGAATATAGAGTTGATAATGATGCTTTTTTGAGTTTTTCAAAGAATTTTGCTAATAATTTGGCTTGTGCTCAAGATAAAGAGAAAATACCAGGAGGTTATTGTATTGTGATTGATGGAAAGATTGAGTTAGGAAAGTATTTTGTATGTGTAATAAAAGCGGATAATCAAGAGGTTTTTAATATCAATGGTGATAATTTGGTGTTGTTGAAGAATGTTTTCTTGTCACCTGCTCAAGAGTTATACAAAATAGGTTTCTTTGTAGAGTATTCAGAGGATATATTCATTCCCTATATGTATGATGATCTGTTTACTCTGTTAAAAAAGGATTTGACCCGTTATTTTTATTATGATTTTTTAGGACTAAAGACTTCTAATCATGATGGTTTAAAGACCAAAAATTTGTATAACGATATTAAGTTATTTCTAGAAAAATATGTAACCAATAATCTTGATTATACCTCTATGATTTGTGCTTTAAATACTTATTTTAGAGAGAATCCAACTCATACTATTTCTGCACAAGAATTTTCTGACAGATTTTTTCTAGGAACCGAGTTGGAGGCGCCATTCCGATTGAAAGTCGTTCATAAATATCCTTTTGCTTTTAGTTTGGATACTTCGAGGTTGCCTAAAAATTTTAATCGGATCAAAATCGGGTCTAATACAATTATTACTGAATTATCAACAAGAGTGTCAGCATATTCTCTTGAGCAATTCACCCCTGACATACTGCAAACAGATATAAATTCAGGAATGAATAAGACAATAGTTGTCTTAGAGACTAAGAGTTGTGATTCTAATTCAGAACCAATGGAATTGATAGGTGATTAATATAGTTTTGTTTATTTTTCCAATAAATGTCAACCGATAATCAGGCAAATAATAAGCGAATAGCCAAGAATACGCTGTTGCTGTATTTTAGGATGCTGCTGACTATGGCGGTTACTTTATATACAAGCAGGGTTGTTCTTAAGGTTCTTGGGGTTGAGGATTTCGGTATTTACAATGTTGTAGGAGGTGTTGTGGCGATGTTTCAGATGCTGTCAGGTTCCTTAACAGCCGCTATTACTCGTTTTATAACATTTGAATTAGGAAAAGGGGATTTTGAGAAACTTAAAAAAGTTTTTTCTACTTCTGTAAATATTCAAGTTTTATTGTCAGTAATAATTGTTATTTTAATTGAAACTGTTGGTGTTTGGTTTTTGAATAATAAAATGGTGATTCCTTCTGATAGGTTGGTTGCCTCTCATTGGGTTTTACAGTTTTCAATTTTTACTTTTGTAGTTAATTTAATTAGTGTTCCATATAATGCTGCAATAATTGCGCATGAGAAAATGTCTGCTTTTGCGTATATTGGCATTATCGAGGTATTTTTGAAGCTGGCAGTTGCTTTTGCGATTATTTATAATCCTTTTGATAAATTAGTTTATTATGGTTTGTTGATATTTATAATTGGCTTGATTATCAGATTAATATATGGTTATTATTGTAATAGGCATTTCGAAGAAACTGAGTATCATTTTGTTTTAGATAAGCAATTGACGAAAGAAATGTTTGGTTTTGCAGGGTGGAATTTTATTGGTGCTTCTTCTGCTATATTAAGAGATCAGGGTGGTAATGTATTAATCAATTTGTTTTATGGACCTGTTGTGAATGCGGCAAGGGGAATATCTATGCAAGTTAGCAGTGCTTTGGGAAGTTTTGTTACTAATTTTATGACAGCCGTTAATCCGCAAATTACTAAGAGTTATGCTTCTGGTGATCATGATTATATGATGAAATTGGTTTTTCAGAGCACAAGATTTTCTTTTTATATTATTTTGTTTCTTGCTTTACCAATAATTGTATCAGCTCAATATATTCTAGATTTGTGGTTGGAGGAAGTTCCTGATCATACTGTTAATTTTGTTAGGCTGATTTTGACGTTCTCATTATTTGAATCTTTGGCCAATCCATTGATTACGGTTATGTTGGCTACAGGAAATATCAAAAAATATCAGCTGATGGTGGGAGGTTTTCAGTTTATGAATCTACCTGTCAGTTATGTTTTATTGAGATTGGGATTTGCAGCCGAGTCTATTATTGTAGTCGCTATAGTTATTTCTGTAATATGTGAGATTACAAGATTGTTAATGCTGAAAAATATGGTTAATTTGCCCGTTAAGGCTTTTTTGATAGAGGTTTATTTTAATGCATTATTTGTTGCTCTTTTGGCCTCAATGGGTCCAGCATTTATGAGTCTTTATTGTGATACGAATTTCATTAATTTTATTTTGTTGTCTTTAGTTTCTTTTTTGTCTGTTTTGCTTGTTGTTTATTTTATTGGTTTTAATTCCGATGATAGAACGATGGTGTTAAATCAATTAAACAAATTAAAGACAAAATTATTTGTACATGATAAAAATAACTGATCCTGCTGATTGTTGTGGATGTACTGCTTGCCAAAGCATTTGCCCAAAACAGGCAATCTCGATGAAACCTGATAGTATGGGTTTCTTATATCCTGAGGTCGATAATGCTAAATGTATCGATTGCGGTCTTTGTGATAAGGTCTGTTCTTTTAATGATGAATATGACAAATCATTGAATTTAGAAAGTCCTGAGGTCTATGGCGCTCGACATAAAGACATGAACGAGGTTGAAACTTCCAGGTCAGGCGCAGCTTTTATAGCTATAAGTGATTGGATCCTGAAGAATGGAGGTTCTGTTTATGGCGCTGGATATGCTGATCATTTTAGAGTTGTTCATAAAAGGGCAACAAGCAAGGAGGAGCGGGATGAATTCAAGGGTTCTAAATATGTTCAAAGTGATTTGCAAAGTGTCTTTCTTCAGGTAAAAGATGACTTGAAGAAAGGTATGATTGTTCTTTTCTCAGGAACTCCATGCCAAACTTCGGGTCTCAATGCTTTCATTGGTCCAAAACTTCGTGATAAATTATATTTAGTTGATATCGTTTGTCATGGAGTTCCGAGCCCTAAGTTTTGGGATGATTATATTTCTTTTATTGAAACAAAATATTGTGAAAAGATTGTCACAGTTAGTTTTAGAGATAAGAAGTCTTGTGGGTGGAAAGACCATAAAGAATCTTTTACTTTATCTAGTAACAGATTGATAATAAATAAGTATTATACTGACATATTTTATGATCACATAATGTTTCGTCATTCTTGTGGTATTTGTCATTTTTGCAATACTATAAGGCCAAGTGATATTACAATTGCTGATTTTTGGGGATGGGAAAAAACAGACCCAGAGATTAATAAGGACGACAAAGGTATGTCGTTGGTTCTTATTAATACAGGTAAGGGAAGGTCGTTGTGGGAAGCCGTCAAGAATGATTTAAACTATATTCCTGCAAAACTGGAAGATTGTCTCCAACCTAATTTGCAGCATCCTTCGGAAATTCATCCTAAAAGAATGAATTTCGAGACGGATTATAAACTTGAAGGTTTTGAATACGTGATGAAAAAGTATTGTGATTATGGATTTGTGGGCAAGTTGAAAGTGCTAAAAAGGAGGGCAATCCGCAAAATTAAATCAATCGTAAAACGTATTTTAGGAAAATAATATGAAAATTGGAATATTGACTTTTCATAGGGCTGATAATTGTGGCGCAGTTCTTCAATGTTATGCACTTCAAAAGTTTTTGCAAAATATGGGGCATGATGTTGAGGTTATTGATTATAGAAATTCTTATATTGAAGATGTGTATTCTACCAGTTTTAAGCTGAAGTCTTTTGTTAAAAAGTTTTTGAAAACTGGTCCTTTCGGTTATTTTCGTTATATTCGTAATAAAAAGAAAGCAAAATCCAAATTTGATTTGTTTAGGAACAAGTTCTTGAATACAAGTAGAACTTGTGGCCAAGATAATGTTTCTCAAGATTATGATGCTTATGTAATTGGTAGTGATCAAATGTGGACAGTTAGATTGTCAGGTTCTTTTGATAATGTTTATTTTGGTCAATTTCAGCGTTCAAAGCATTCAAAATTAATAGGTTATGCTATTAGTAGCAATTGCGATTTTGTAGAGTATCTTCAACTGTTAGAGATACAGAAAATTGTCCATTCTTTTGATTATCTTTCATTTAGAGAGGATAAGGTATCAGATTTGGTAAAATGTATATCTAATAAGTCTTGTCCAGTTACTATTGATCCTACTTTGTTGATTGATGGTTCTTGTTGGGACAAGATGATAGACAAGTCATGGTCTAATAAAAAATACATAGTTACATATCAGGTTAGAAGAAGTAAAGACAATCCTAATGGAATTGATAAGTTAGCTTCTGATTATGCGAAGCAAATGGGATTAGAGATATTTGAATTGTATGGTGGCTCCTATGGTCCCGTTGACTTTGTATCAGCTATTAAATATGCAAGATGTGTTTTTACCAGTTCTTTTCATGCGACTGTTTTTTCAATCATTTTTGGAACCCCATTTTATTCCTTTACCTTAAATGATGGTTTTGATGGGCGATATGTTAATCTATTAAATTCCCTTGGTTTGAGTGATCATTTAAAGCAATTGGAAGACGATATTTGTGAATGTTTGCCACTTGATATAAATAAGAGAGACAAAGCTTTAGGTAAACTTAGAAAGTTTTCTATTGATTTCTTAGAAAATTGTTTTGTCTAATTTATTATTTTTTTGTAGTTTTGTCGCAAATAATAAGTTTTTTCTCAAAATATGGTTAAATCTATTGAGATAAAGAATTTCAAGTCTATTGTGGATTCTACTGTGGAACTCGGCAGGATCAATATCATAATTGGCGAGAATGGATGTGGCAAGACCAATTTCCTGGAGGCAATAGCTTTTGCAAGCGCCGCCAGTCAGGACAAGCTTGATAATGAGGTTTTGTCGGGTAAGTTACGTGTGTCTTCCAACGAGTTTATGGTTCCGGCATTTGATGATGTTAATCTTGAGGATGCGAATAATTCAATCATTAATATTAATATTAATTCAGACGGTAAGATAAAAACTGTCACAGCGTCTTCTTATTCGTCGAAACTCAATCGATGGTTTAATTTAGGTTCTACTCTTAACGCTTTTAATACGGTCAAAGTGTTAAGACAATTAGCTAGTTCTGACGACAGCCTTTTGGGGACTATTGCAGGTGATAATTCGTTAGATCTTAAAAAGATAATTGATGGCTTAAATAATTCAGATTATCTTGATATTCAGGATTCTGTGAAAGATATCGTATCAAAAGCCCAGTCTATTTTTGTGGATAAGCCAGAACTCTCGCAATACACTATATTTTCCCCTGAAGAGACTTGTCTCCGCAAGTTCAATGAGGAGACTCAGGTTTTGCCTTTGGGTAGAAGGGGAGAGGGCTTGTTTCAGCATCTCAAGCAATTGACAAAGACCGAAGACGGACGCAAGATAATTGAGAAGATACAGAATGATTTGAGGATTCTCGATTGGTTTGATGAGGTTGAGATTCCAAATAATCTTCTTTCCAATGAGTATGTACTTAATATTGGCGACAGGTATTTGAGCGACTCTTTGCACTATTTTGATCAGAGAAGCACCAATGAGGGATTTTTGTATATGCTTTTTTACCTGACTCTTTTTAATTCACAGCAGACACCGAGTTTCTTTGCTGTCGATAATATAGAGTCGTCTTTCAATCCTAAGTTGTGTACTAAGTTGATCAAGAAACTTATTGCCTTGGCCAAGGAGAACAATAAGCAGATAATTCTGACTACTCATAGTCCTTTTGTATTGGATGGTTTAGATCTCTCGGATTCTGACCAGAAATTATATGTGGCAAGTAGGAATATGGATGGCCATACATGTTTTCGTCAAGTGGAGTATGTGGCTGATAGTAAGATGAAGCTGTCAGAGGTTTGGATGAAGGGTATGATTGGCGGTTTGCCTGATAATTTTTAGAAATGCTATGGGAAAGACATTTGCATTAATTACAGAGGGAGCATCGGAGCATTTCGTTATCAAGCATATCCTACAGCGATATTGTGACGAGGAGCCTGTTATCAATCAGATTCAGCCTCAGTTGATAGACAACAAGCAGGAAAATATTGGAGGATGGCACGAGGTTATCAAATATCGTGGGCGTACTTCAGATTTGCAGGAAATCCTTAAGCGAAATGATTATATTGTAATTCAGATAGATACTGATATGTGCGAGACTACTCCATATTCAGTATACAGGCTTGGTGTAGCTAATAATAAGGAGCTTTGGGCAAAAGTGAGAGAACGCCTGATTTCTTTAATAGATGACACCATAGATAAATCCCGAATTCTTTTCGCAATCTGCATTGAGGAGATTGAGTGTTGGCTTTTGCCGATAGTCTCCACTAAGGACAGCGATCAGTGTGCTGTAAATAATTGTGTAGTACGCCTGAATCAAGCCCTGGAGAAAAAGAATATTTCTCCTATTGTTGATAAGAATTCCGAGCTTTCAAGAAGTGTATATGCCAAGATTTTGAGAAACGCCAAAAAGCGCAAGGATATTGAGGCCATTGCCGAATATCATTACGGTTTTTCTCAATTCTTACAACAGATAAAGGCAGTGCAATAGAGGTTGTTGTACTGGTTGTTAGATTAAGTTCTTTTTTTATTGTTTTTATGCCTAAGATTTCTATTATTGTTCCTGTCTATAAGGTGGAACAATATATTCGCCGTTGTCTAGACAGTATTGTAGCCCAAACTTTCACGGATTGGGAGTGTCTTTTGATTGATGATGGATCCCTTGACAATTCTGGTAAGATTTGTGATGAATATGCCGAGAAAGATGTTAGATTTAGAGTATTCCATAAGGAGAATGGTGGGGTAAGTTCGGCGAGAAATCTGGGATTAGATAATGCGAAAGGAGAGTGGATTTGTTTTGTTGATTCTGATGATTGGATTGAATATAATTATTTACCTATAGATATTAATGAGTTAGAGATATTTGACATTATTGAATTGTCTAATTCTTGTCATTCTATCGGTGATGTTGAATTATTAAATTCTTCAAGAGTTGTGTCTTTTTATTCAGACAAATTTCGATATGAATTGTGGGCAAGATTGTTTAAATCTAATATTATTAATAGTTTAAGGTTTGTTGAATCCATCAAAATAGGTGAAGATATTCTGTTTTTATTATCATATTTACCTAAAGTGAAAACTTTAAAATCTGTCAAGGGAGGATTGTATAATTATTATATTAATGATTCTTCGGTTATGAATAAACCAAATATTTCACTAATTAAAGAACAACAAATATTATTATTAAACCAAATCCTTGAAAATCATTTATATGAATCTGAATTTGCAAAGTTTTTTTATGTTTCCAATTTTAACCATATTTCCAAAATATATAATGATATTGCCCAATTGATATATTCTACTTATCCTCACTCTTTTTGGGATTTATTATTTTGTAGTATCAATTTGAGGCCTAAAATCAGATTTGTTATTAATGTTATAAAATTACACTTTTAAAATGTCTGTTTCTTTATTTGGTTTATTGTGGTTAATTATTACGATTTTCTTTTTCTTTAAATCTAACTTAAAAGGAATTACAATTTTGTTATTTTTATCCTCAATTTTTCAATCAAATTATGTTGTTTCTTTTGGAGATCAAGAAATTGGTTCTTTTTTGACAACAACTATCTTTTTTATTATTAAAAGTTGTTCTTACAATTGTTCTTGTTGTAAAATACCAAATTTTCAAATATTCTTTTTGAGTTTTTTTTCTTTAATTTTTTTGCTTTTGTTTTCTTCTCTTTTTTTATATGAGCAAGATGGATTGTTGACTATTATTCAAATTTTATTGTATTTGTTATGTGCATATCGTATTTATAGTTTACGGAAATTATATTCTAATAATGATATTATTTCTATTGTTAAACCTGCAATTTGGTTTGTTGTTCTTGTTTCCCCTCTTCAATTATTGGCAACTTTTGATTACATTCCTTTGTCAATATTAGAACCTTTTTTTTATACCAGACATGGTTTGAATGTTTATTATCATCATCCGGAAATATATAGAAGACTATTATCTACTTTTTTGGAGCCTTCCTTCTGTGCTCCATTTTTAATAGGTTGTATAATTTGGATTTATTATTCAAGTATTTTTATTAAGCGTAAGTTGTTGTTGTTTTTGTTGTTGATTGAATTAGTATTAACTATGTCATCAACTGGTTATTTGACGATGATTATTGTTGTATTTCTTGTTTTTATTTCATCAAATTATAGTTTGTCGAAAAGGATTAATATAACTTTGGTGTCTTTAATTCTCTTGGGTGTATTGTTTTATCTTGCAAAAGATAATTTACTTAGAGAGGTTATTTTTGATAAAATGGAATCGAATTCTGGAAAATTTAGGGCTATGCAAGATTCAATGGCTCTTGATTTATTCTATGATAATTATTGGTTTGGGTCCGGTTATGGATGTAGTAGAGCCAGCAGTATGGTTACAACATTATTGGCAGAAACAGGGGTTATAGGTTTTTCTTTTTATTTATTCTCTTTCTTAGTTCTTTTGGTTCCATTCTTTACTCAGACAATAACTATTATGGAAAAGTCTTCAAGACTAGTATTAGTTTCCGTGATGATCTCCCAAATGATAGCTATTCCTGATTTACAATATAGTGTATTTTGGTTTGGGTTTTATTTGTTTGCATTGTTAGTTGGACGTTTAAATAATAATGGTTATGATTCGATTGTCCTTAATACAAACTTCGCAAAATCGTAGAAAAGAAATCGCAAGGTTTATTGATTCTCTTAATAATCAGATTAATATCAATTTTTCTGAACTACAATTGATTTTTGTTGATCAGGAAGATAATGTTGATTTGTTTAAGAGTTTAAATTCTAGTATTGAATTTAACTACATTAAGTCAAAACATATTTCTTTATCTTGTGCACGGAACATAGCTCTTCCTTTTGTAAAAGGAAATTTTGTAGCATTCCCAGACGATGATTGTTGGTATGAACCCAATGTATTGAATTCTGTTTTGTCTCACTTAGAAGGTGGATTAGATGGTGTTATAGGTTTAGGGACTGATGAATATGGTGTTTTTACAAACTCATTCCCAAAGGATTCACAATTTTTGTCTTTTTATAATCATTGTGGAGCTATATCATATACAATTTTTTTGAGGTATGATCCATTTATTTCTTTTAATGAAGATATAGGTGTTGGCTCTCCTTATAAATTATCTTCAGGAGAGGAAACTGATTATATACTTCATTTTATGAAGCGTAAAAGGAATTTTAAAATTTTTTTTGACAATACCATTATTATTCATCATCCATTGGCAAAATCAGATTATTTCGAAAATGAGATAAAAAAAATGTATTATTATTCGAGAGGGGAGGGGTATTTGATGAAAATTCATAATTATCCTGCTGTTATTTTGCTGTCAAAATTTTTTAGGCCTTTGTTAGGTATGTTTTTGAATCTTCTTTTGTTTAAATTACCGAGAGTCAAGAGAAGTTATAATATTTTAAAAGGACGAATTGAAGGATATAATTACAAAATTGTTAAAATATGATAATTGCAATTGATCTTACGGCATTATACGATCGTAAGCATACAGGTATAGAATTGTATGCTATAGATTTGTATAAAGCTTTGTTGCGTACTTCTCATATTATTGTTCCTATTTTTCATGTATTAAATGAAATAGATAATAATGAGAATGCTTATGTTATACCCAAAAACAATCGCTTATGGTTGGAGAATGTATCAATAATTAAAGCAATTAAAAAAATTAAAGCGGATTATGTTTTGTTTCCAATATTTCCACCTCCTTATACAATATATGGAAAAACAAAATCAAAGATAATCCCAACAATTCATGACTTTGCTTTTTTGAAATTTAGAGATACTTTGAATTTTGCCGCAAAATATTATTTAACTCCTAAATATAAAAGGGCATTTAAAAAGTCAGACGCAATAATTACAATTAGTGAATACACACTAAATATTTTACGAGATTATACTATTAAGCCAATTATAAATCTGGGAGAGAATATTTCAAGTAAGTTTATTAATGTTGATGATAAAAAATCAATTGATTATCTTTCAAAGTGGAATTTAAAAAAGGATTCATACATTATATCGGTTTCTACTATCGAGCCAAGGAAAAATTTTAAGTATTTACTTAAGGTAATAAAGCCATACTTGATTAAGAATGATTTGAAATTAGTTCTTGTTGGCAGAAAAGGTTGGGGAGATGATTTAGAATTAAAGAATTTAATTGAAGATATGGCGAATTTGTTGGTTTTCACAGAGTATGTAGAAATTGATTGCCTTATTTCATTATATTGTTTTGCACATTCTTTTGCCCTATTGAGTTTAGACGAAGGTTTTGGGAGAACTCCTTTTGAAGCAGTTGCTTGTGGGTGCAGAAAATTGATTTTAAGTGACATTCCTGTCTTTAGGGAAGGATTTGATAATAATGCTTTGTTTTTACCATTAAATAATGAGTTAGAAGCCACAAGTTTGATATTAAATTCCGATTTAGTATCTGTTTCAAATGATTTTGCCATACCTTTTCATGTGCTTGAGGACAGGATACATTTGTTGGATAATATTTAAGAATCATTTCCCACTGTTATTGCTTAATCAATCCCATCATATATATGCAAACTACTCGTGTCTTAAATATTGACGCTCTTTGTATCACCGAAAAGGAATTGTTGGAGTCAATTGATTCCAAACTCAAAGCAGAATCAAGCGAAGGCAATGGAGTTCTTATTACTCCCAATCTTGATCATTTGGTAAAACTCCAGAAAGATGAGGAGTTTTATCGTTGTTATCAGAAAGCCCGATGGCTGATATGTGATTCCAAGATTCTTTACCTTTGTTCCAAGTTGTTGCCAAAGAGTTTTCCAGAGCCTATTCCTGGCAGTTCGTTCTTCACGCATTTTTACGAGTACGAGAAAGACAATCCTGATTGTAAGATCTTTCTTTGTGGAGCAATGGATGGTGTTGCATTGGAGGCTCAGAAACGCATCAATGAAAAAGTGGGCCGAGAAATCATTATCGGAGCGTATTCTCCTTCATACGGATTTGAAAAAAAGCCTGATGAGATGGAGAGTATCTACAAGATGATAAATGAAAGTGGGGCAAATGTTGTTCTTGTTGGTGTTGGCGCACCCAAGCAGGAGAAGTTTATCACAAATCATTTGGATAAAATGCCAAACGTGAAAGTCTGGATGGCTCTTGGCGCAACAATAGACTTTGAGGCTGGTAACATTAAGCGTGCTCCAAAATTTTTCCAAGTTTTAGCGCTTGAATGGCTCTATAGAATGTTCTGTGAGCCTAAAAGAATGTTCAAGAGATATATTTGTGATGATTTGGTTTTCTTCTGGTATTTATTCAAGCAGGTGATTGGCAAATACAAAAATCCTTGGGAAAAGGAAAAATATAAATAAATGTCTACTCTCTATCCTTTCCTTTTCCATCCCAATCTACACACCTTAATTTGGGGTGGCGATCGCATTACAGCCTGCAAGCGTCTTGAATATCAAGATAATATCGGTGAGTCGTGGGAGGTGAGTGCCATACCATCAAGTACTTCCGTTATTAGTAATGGCGAATTAGAAGGACATAATCTCGTTGATGTTATTGCATCAGATCCAGTAGCAATATTGGGCAACTCTGTGGCTGCCCAATACCAAAACAAGCTTCCGCTCCTTGCCAAGTTCATCGACGCCAAGCACGACCTTAGCATTCAGGTCCATCCCAACGACGAGATGGCGCGGATGAAGTACGGCAAGCTTGGAAAGTCGGAGATGTGGTATATCATCGATGCCGAGCCGGGGAGTTTCTTGTATGCTGGATTCAATAGAGAGATTTCGCTGGAGGAATACCATCAGCGCATCAGTGACGGAACCTTCTGCGAGGTCTTGGCCAAGCACGAGGTAAAGAAGGGCGACGTTTTCTATCTTCCGGCCGGACGCGTTCACGCCATCTGCGGCGGCATAATGCTGGCCGAGATTCAGCAGAGCAGCGATATCACCTACCGAATCTTCGATTACAACCGTCCCGGAATGGATGG
>JAZLKG010000074.1:0-113293 GCA_045597465.1 Bacteroidales bacterium
TTGTCACGGGTCTGAGCCTCAATGTAATAGTTGCCTATTCCGTTGATAATCGGGCGCAGGTAGAGAAGGAACATTTTTCGTCCCTGACTCTCTATGAACTGCTCGTCGTCGTGGTTGAAAATCTTGTTGTAGTGGTACGAGAACTTCTCGAGGATTTTCTTGAGGTCGAATTCTCCCCGCTTGGCAAAATCATTGCTGTCAGCTGAACCGTTGGCATAAATGGCAGAAAGGTTCTCGCACTCAATCAGGTAATTGTAAATTCTGGTCTCGAACATTCTGTTTGATACCACAACACCGCCACGCTCGCCTTCAGCAAGGAAATTGAACATAAATCCAAGCTGAAGCGACGGCTCATCGGGATTGTAGTTGATTCTCTGACCGTTATAAAGAATAGCCTCGATAGTGCTCTTTAGTTTTGGAAAATCAGAAAGTTTCTTTATCATATCGCCAAAAAGCACGTCCTCCCTGTCCTTCAGAATATCCCTTACCGCAAGATTCACGCCTTCCTCGTTCCAGGGAAGCTCTTTGTTCTCGAAAATATATTGGCAAATCCTTGATACGAGATACGGATATCCGTTGGTCCAGCCGAAAATCGCATTGGCCACCTCGTTCTCATTGAAATCAAGTTGGTAATCTGCCTTATATTCTGAAAGCATTTTGGCGATTCCTGCCTCTGGTAATCCCATTTCTGCATAAAATACTTTTGAGATATTCCACGGCGAGTTGTACTGATGCTCGCTCTCGGGACGGATTTTCAGCTTCAGGTTCTTGATATTATAAACGCCTGCGAGAATTACCGATTGGAAAGTGGGTGTTTTTACTCTATTTAAATATCTGTCTCTGAGGAAGCCAAGGAATTTTATGAAACTTTCGTAATTGGAGGCTTGGTCCACCTCGTCGATAATGAGGACTACTTTGGGATTATCAACGCACAATTCAAATACTATATCCGACAATTGCTGTTTGCTAAGTGACTGACAATCGTAATATTGTGACAATAACTGTTTTGCGTTGTCATCAATATTTTTTACCAAACGATATTTAGAGGCACTGCTCATTTGTGCAGCAAATGTTGCATACAATTTCTCTGTGGTTACGAAATCCTCGTCAGTTAGTCCCTCAAAACTAAGTGAGAACACAGTATATCCCTGGCTCTCAAGCTGATTGCCGAGGGCATATAAAGTAGTTGTTTTTCCATACTGACGGCCTTTGTTTATGCAGAAATAGTAATTGTCCATTACCATTTGTTCGGCGATATTCACCTGCTCTGAAATATCCACCATATAATGCTCGTCGGGGAAACAAGTTCCTGTAGTATTGAATCTTCTCATAGTTCTGCGCTGATTTTGTAAAGCAAAATTATGTATAATATTTGATTAATGCAAATATTTTTCAATTTTCATATTTCTTCCTCTATTTATCATAATCACGTTATCGGGGCAGATAATCTTTTTTTTACGCGGTTGGATGAGCGTCTCTACGACGGGATTCCGGAAAATTATTTTCGGGCTTCTAAAGAAAACGCGAATAGGGGAGGAGAGATCGAGTCTGTCTATCCATTATCAAATTTTTATTCCAAGTTCTTCTTGCAGGAATTTGGCAATATCATCTGCTTCCTCAATAGAAATATCAACGCCAGGCTCCTGTCCATCCTCGTCTGGTTGCAGCCATTCTGGTAATTCATAGAAATTAATGGCCGTGATTTCTGACGGATATTGTTTTTGAAGCATTTCTGCACCTCTCCAGCCTTTGGGGGTGAGGTTATTGCTTAATTGTTTAAATTCCAATTTGTTCTGTGAAACTAATTTGGGATATCCCCACCAAGCCTTAATATTCCATTTCCAATATTTTTTGACATTTACGTGGAGTTCTTTTAGAATATATTCCGCAAAAACGAAATAATCATTTATTTTGTAATCGTATTGATCTTCATACTTTTTTAGAATCTCAGGATTGTCGATGGCAACTTTTATTTTCTTTAAGAAATCTTCCGAACCAATGATTTCTACCTTTGTGTAATGATTGTTCATAATAATGCACTTTTATAAATACAATAGGCAGGATCTCAATAATCCTGCCTAAGGGTTTCCAGCTTCGCGGCCTGGTTTCAGTGGTCAACTCCCACGTTGCAAAGGTAGAAATAATATTTTACACGAAAAATAAAATCTAAATAATTTTTTTTGTAAATTTTATTATCGTTTGTATATTTGCAATGCTTTGCGTAAGCATTGTCGAGGGCGCCGCGATTGCATCAAGGAATGCCGGGTCGGCGGAGTAATGCCCGCCGTTTTTTTTGGACCTTGATTAATCAGAATTCTATCTTCCTTCCTTTTTTCGATGACATATTTTTCTATACCACAGCCTCCCAAAGTACCTTGTCGCCGAAAATCCTCGTACCCCCGACCCCGGAGCGGGTCGAGCGTAAGCCTACGTTAACCCATAGTACACGCACCGCTTGCGGTGTGGGCACTATGGGAGAGAGTGTGGTGGATTACGTCTCTCTTCGTCGTCCCGGCCCATAGTACTCTCGCCGCCGGGGCGTCGTCGCACTATGGGTTAACGTAGACTGCGCTTGTCCCCTCCGGGGACGGGATGATGCGAGTTTTGGGTAAAGTGAGTAAATATTTAGTTTCTAATTTGGATTGTTTTTGATTATCCATTAAATTTGTGATTGATAATAATTTTGTGTCACTTAATTAAAATAAAATAATGTCATATTGTTCATTGAATTATCATATTATTTTCAGGACTTATCGTTCCACACAGACTATAAATTTGGAACACGACAAGGATTTGTATATGTATATGTTTCAATATCTGAAGTCTCGTGATTGCTACGTGCACCGGATTGGCGGAATGCCTGACCATATTCATTTGTTTTTGCAGGTGCATCAGTCAATTAGCATTTCGGACCTCGTGCACGACTTGAAACTTTCCGCCAGTAGTTTCCTTAAGGACAATCCTCATTTTCCTGAGTTTTGCGGTTGGGGCAAAAAGTATTGTGCTATCTCATATAATGTCAAAGATAAGGATATGATTGTCAACTACATTATGAATCAGAAACAGCATCACGAATCAGTTTCAACCGAAGACGAATTCATCGCATTGCTTGAGGAAAATGGTATTGATTATAATGTCCAATTTCTAGGAGATTGACACCCGACCCCGGAGCGGGTCGAGCGATAGCTTGCGTTAACCCATAGTACACGCACCGCATGCGGTGAGGGCACTATGGGGGAGTGTGAGGAGGGCTTGCTGTATAGACACTATGGGATATCGGCGGTGTGCTCACTCCTCTCTCTCCCCATAGTCCTCTCGACGCCGGGGCGTCGTCGCACTATGGGTTAACATAGGCTGCGCTTGTCCCCTCCGGGGACGGGATTTATCATAACCACATTATCCGCCCCAATAATCTTTTTCCGACTTCCGTGGAAAGGGGAGTAGGGGTGGGGAGAAAATGCCGTGGTCTCCGAAAAAAATATCGCATTAATAATATTTGTTATTCAGAAAAGAATCCTTATCTTTGCACAGAAAATCAACAATCAAAAATCGAAAATCAAAAATGTCCAAGTATCTGAACCCCAAAGCGGACCTTACCTTCAAGAAGGTATTCGGAGAGCACAAGCACCTTGTGATAAGTCTCCTGAATTCCCTTTTGCCTTTGCCTGAGGGTATGAAGATTGAGTCTGTTGATTATCTCAGCGGAGAGAATCATCACGGCACTATCGACAAGAAGTATTCCATAGTTGACGTGAAATGCACCGACAACTATGGCCGTACCTTTGTGGTTGAAATGCAGAATTACTGGACAACGGCATTCTTCACTCGTACACTTTATAATGCTGTTCTCACTTATAGCAATCAACTGAAAAAAGGACAATCGTTCGATAAGTTGAAGGACGTGTATGCCCTTAGCCTTGTCAATGAGTCTGAGATTGAATGTTCCAAGGAGAATGCCAACGATTTTATCCACGAGTATTACCTGACAAATCAGAAAAACGCAAAGGATATTCATAAGGATATCTCGCTGATATTTGTAGAGTTGCAGAAATACAAGTCACTCGGCATTAAATTCGACGACAAGGCCGTTGACAAGATGGCGAATCTTTGGCTGAAATTCCTCACCGAAATCGACGACGACACCGTGGATGTGGATCCTGAACTCCTAAATTCACCCGAAACCGCCGAAGCACTCGAGATCGTTGAGACTGCGGCCTATTCGCCTGAGGAGTTGGAGGCCTATAACAAATATTGGCTTGATATCTCCACCGAGCGTTCGGCATTGGCTCAGAGCCGTGCAGAAGGAGTGGCGGAGGGCGAGGCAAAAGAACGAGCCAAGGCTCAAGCCGAAAAAATCGAAATGGCCCGCAAAATGAAGTCCGACAATATGTCATTGGAAATCATTGCAAAATACACTGGCCTTACTGCCGACGAGATTGCGAAAATTTAACAAAAATATTTGGTAATCAACGAAATAATGTTAGCAAGCATTAATAAATATAAACATAATGAGACGATTCAAATTTCTATTTCTGAGTTTGTTGGCCGTTTCGCTGACATTGGGATTCCAGTCCTGTAATAAGGACAAGGACGACAATCCAAATACCACTACAGAGAAGATAACTATCCAGTGAATATGGTAAGCTGGGACGATATCAGGGACGATGAAAACGGCTTCTTGAAAAAACTTAACGAGGCAACCTATTTGAATGGTGTGAGGATACAAAGGGAAGCTGCCGCCTTCTTCGTGGCGGCTGTTGGAACGTTTCAGCCACTTGCTGCAAGATTTCTTTCGATGGCTTAAATTCTCCCAACCACAGAGAAGCAATGAAAGGATTCCGATTGGCTTTATAGCTTCTCTTCTTTGATAAAGTATTTTAAGGCGGGCCTCTGTGAGCCCGCCTTTCTTATTATTATCAAAACTGCAAATATGATTCACATTTTTTTTCGTTACACAATATTTTTAGTTATCTTTGCCGGTAAATACATTTACTATCATGCTTAAGAAACGGAGTTCATTTTCAGGAAGTTTGGGATTCGTACTGGCAGCGGCGGGCAGTGCCGTTGGCCTTGGCAATATATGGAGGTTTCCGTATCTTGCGGCCAAGGATGGCGGCGGCTTGTTTCTGGCCGTCTATATCATATTGGCGCTCACATTCGGTTTTGCCCTCCTCACCACCGAGATAGCCATAGGCCGCCGCACCAAGCAGGGACCCCTCACGGCATACAGGAGGATTTTCCCGCCTTTCAAGAACCTTGGAATCATAGCCAGTCTTGTGCCCTTCCTGATACTGCCTTATTACTGTGTGATAGCTGGCTGGGTGCTCAAGTATACAATGGTCTTCATTAGCGGCAATGGGGCTGATGCCACCGACGACGGCTATTTCGGCAGTTTCATTTCATCGCCCGTAGAGCCTGTTGTATATACCGTGATAGCCCTCTCGCTGGTTACTTACGTTATATACCGGGGAGTCAACAAAGGTATCGAGTCTATTTCCAAGACCCTGATGCCGATATTGATAGTCATGATATTAGGCATTTCCATTTACAGCCTTACTATAGAATATACCGACGGCTCGGGCGTTACCCGCACTGGCTGGGATGGATTCAAGGTCTTTGTGGTTCCGGATTTCAGCAATATCACCATCTCATCGTTCCTCAGCGTGGTGGTGGACGCCATGGGGCAGTTGTTCTTCAGCCTGTCGGTGGCCATGGGCATCATGATATCATACGGAAGCTATGTGAAAGACAATGTAAACCTTGTGGGCGCCATAGAGAAGATAGAGGTTTTCGATACAGCCGTGGCATTCCTGGCCGGCGTCATGGTGATTCCAGTGGTATATGTCTTCATGGGCCACGAGGGCATGGACGCATCAGGAATTTGTATCCATGCCCAAGATCTTTGCCTCCATGGGACTGGCTGGCAACATCATAGGCGCAGTTTTCTTCGTCATGGTGCTTTTCGCAGCCCTTACAAGCGCCATCTCCATCATGGAGGCTGTGGTTGGCAGCATAATAGACAAGTATGGCATTGGCCGCGGCAAGGCGTCTCTGATGGAGGGCGGCATAGCCCTCGTAATAGCGCTGCTGGTATGCCTGGGCTACAATGTGTTGTATTTCGATTTTCAGCTGCCCAATGGCAGCAATGCCCAGATACTTGATATTCTGGATTATATCAGCAATTACCTCCTGATGCCGCTGCTCTCGCTGCTTACATGCGTGCTGATAGGCTGGGTGGCCAAGCCCCGCAAAATCCTTGACGAGATTACCAGAAACGGCGAGGATTTCCACCGCAAGGGATTGTTTGTCATAATGATAAAGTTCGTGGCTCCTGCAATGCTCTTTGTGTTGCTGCTGCGGTCGTTTGGCATTATATAGGTACGGTTTTTGTTGACTTTTTGGTTACAGTTTTCTGTCAATTTCTGCAATGCGTATTATACTTATCATACTTGTTTTCCTGTCATGCGGCCCCATCGCGGCGGCGCAGGACACCATCAGGGAGCCCTATGCCGACTCTCTCAGGTATGTTGTGGATAATGAGAAAGATACCATGCAGGTGCTGAGGTCATACATTAAGTACATAGACCTGATGGAAGACGCCGGGCTTCAGTACAATTATTCGCTCCAGATGCTCGACCTTGCCATCGCGTATGGCGATTCGTCGATGCTGTATGAGGGATACAACCACGCCGGATACTACAGCAACCGTTTCGGACTCTGTGACGAAGGCCTCGAATACTCCTTCAAGGGACTGGAGATTGCCGAGGGCCTCCTCAACAACTCATTCATAGCAAATTCGCTGGCAAATATCGGTTCGTACTACGCCTCCACCAACAATGTAAGCCAAAGTGTCGATTACTATATCCTGGCCCAGAAAGTGGCTGAGAACACCAGCAACTATTCTGTATTGGAGCAGATATATTACAACCTCGCCATTCTCTACATGGAGCGCGAGGTGTATTCCTTTGGAGTCGAGTATCTGGAGAAAGCCCAGGACGCCCATGTGAAATCCGGATTATATACCGGGAACGACCTCATAGAGTACGACCTTACAATCAAGCTGTGCCGTCTGCTGCTCCATTTCAGCCGGAGGGACACCCTTAACGCCCTGGCCCTGCTCGACACGTTGAACAGCAAGCATCAGGAGGCTATGGAGATAGAATCTTTTGCAGGACAGGCCAATACAAGCATGGGTATCTGCGACGGCAACCTCAGGGCCCTCGACATTGCTCCGCAATCCAGCCGCCAGCATTACCTCTCCCAGGCGAAACTGTATCTCGATATGCTGGATTCGGTGATAGAGGTCCATAATGTGCAATGGCTGAAGCCCGAGAGCTACAACTACCTGAATGTGCAATACCAGATGGCTGTCGGGAATTTCCTGGAGGTGCGCCAGTATATCGACAATCCCGACTACATTACTGCCGAGTCGGACAGGATAAAGGCCCAGATTATCTACAACACCCATTTCAGGAATTTCCGCAGGGTGCTGGAATGCATGCATCAGTACCGTATACAGACCAACTCCGTGCTTTCCATGCAGTCGGCCGCCAAATACGAGAACCTCGCTCTTCAGTTCCATTATCAGAACCTTGTGGAGGAAATCGAGCATCAGGCCACCACCAGGAACAGGGAGTATCAGCGCAGCCATACTTTCAATACCATAATCCTGATACTTGTGGCCTGTGTCTTCCTGGTGCTGATAGCCATCATCTGGGCCCTGATGCGGTCGCACAGGTCCAACAACCGCATAAAGGACGAGCTGGAGGCGTCCACTACCGAGATCAGCATGCAGAATTCCATGCTCAACCAGATGCAGGAGGAATATCTGGAGCAGAACGATGAGATTATGCATCAGAACCATATCATTGAGAATCAGCGTGACAAGTTGGCCCTGATAAACCATTCGTTGCAGAAATCAATAATGCTGGCATCGGATATACAGCGTGCTGTCATTTACGATGAATGGACCATGCGCGACAATGTGGGCGACTGTTTTGTGTTCTGGAAACCGCTTTTCAAGGTTTCGGGCGATTTCTACTGGGCCACCAGGGTGGGAGACAGGCAGATACTTCTGGCCGCCGACTGCACGGGGCATGGTGTGCCAGGCGCACTGCTCAGCATGTATGGAATATCCATGCTCAACGACTATGTAAGGCGCAATGCTGATTGCAACGCTGCCGATATCCTCAATATCATAAAGGCGGCCTTCATGGAGCAGTTTGTGCGTGGCGACAAGGATTTTGTGGACGGCATGGACTGCGCCTTGGTAATCATCAGCCGTTCCAGGATGACAGTGGATTTCGCCGGTGCCCGCAGGCCGCTTATCAAGATCTCGAATGGCGAGGTCTCGGAGATAAAGCCCGACAAGATTTGTATTGGAAACAATATCCTGCGCAACAATGCCACTTTCACCAACAGTGTTGTGCATATTGAGAAGGATGACATGCTTTATGTTTTCTCTGACGGCATAGCCGACCAGTTTGGCGACGAGGATTGCGCCACAAAATTCGGAAACAGGCAGCTGAAGGAACTTCTGGGCGAGGTATCGTATCTGGAGACACGGATCCAGAAATCTGTGATAGATTCCGCTGTCCAGAACTGGGCGAGCGGACCTTTCCTGGCCGGGCTTGCAGAACGCACCGCGCCTCAGCTCGACGATCAGTTGCTGATAGGGGTAAGGGTGTAGTCAAGTGATTGAAGTGATTGAAATATCAGTAACGATAGAAGTGATTGAGTTATTGGATGATACATACAATAACTAAACATTGGCGTAACAATCATTTCACATTGTGTTCCTAATTTTGTGTCTGCAAAAAGCAAATCATGGAAACTCTCAATACCCCGACCCTAAAGACACAGTTGAAGACCCTTACAAGGCCTATCCTCATCGAAATTGCGCTCGTGATGCTCCTGGGCGCAGTAGATACCGTAATGCTAAGCCACCTCGATACGGGTGTATCTGGCGGAAGCGACAATGTTGTGGCCGCAGTTGGCCTTGACAATCAGCTAATGTCGCTTGTTTTCCTCGTGTATCAGTTCATATCGCAGGGCGCGGCCATCGTATGCGCCCAGTACATTGGCGCGGGTCTCAGGAAAAGGCTTGTGCAGGTGGTTGGTATCTCCCTTCTGCTCAATGCGCTTATCGGTATGGCCATGAGCGCCGTGCTCTTCTATCAGGCCGAGGTGCTGCTCGATTTCATGGGCCTGCGTCCCGAGCTTATGGGCGATGGCGCCACATATCTCAGGATTACGGGATCGCTGTCGTTTTTCCAGGCTATTTCGCTGATGCTCTCCGCATCGCTGCGCAGCGCCGACAAGGCCAAATATCCCATGAGGGTTACCGTGGTGGTCAATATCCTGAATATTGTGGGCAACTATGCGCTCATCTTCGGTCACTTCGGTCTTCCGGCCATGGGAGTGGAGGGCGCCGCAATCTCAACGGCTGTCAGCCGCGCTGTATCCATGGTTATACTCCTGGTAATCCATACCAGGAAACATATCGGCAAATTCCCCCTGGAATGGTTCAGGCCTTTCCCTTGGGTGGAGCTGAAAAACGTTCTCAAGATTGGCATTCCCGCTGCTGGCGAGCAGCTCAGCTACTGCACAAGCCAGGTGGCCATCACATATTTCATCAACAAGCTTGGCAACGAGGCCCTCGCCACACGCACCTATTGCGCCAACTGCATCATGTTTGTAAACCTCTTTGTGTGCAGCATCGTTCAGGGAGGAGATATCCTTGTGGGCCATCTTGTGGGCAAGACCAAGGAAAACGCGGCCTATATCATGGGTAATTTCATCTTCAAGCGTGCCATGATAATCACGATGATAGTAAGCTCGTCATTGGCCATCATGGGTTACTTCATTCTGTCGTTCCTTACCGACAATCCCAACATTATCAAGGTGGGAACCATAATATTCTTCATCGACATTGTGCTCTCCATCGGCCGTGTGTGCAATATTTTTGCCGGCGGCACTCTCCGCTCCACCGGCGACGCGGTATATCCCGTTGTGGTGGGCATCATATTCCAGTGGCTGATAGCGGTTGGCCTCAGCTACGTGCTCGGCATCCCATGCGGATTCGGCATCATTGGCATGTGGGTGGGTTTCCTCCTCGACGAGAATGTCCGTGGAATAATCCTCATGCGCCGCTGGCACTCCATGAAATGGCAGGGCAAGGGACTGGCCGTGTGAGATTCCGTGCAGTTGATATACCGTATTTACTTGGCCTTATCCTTCCCCAGGTTCTTGAAGAAAAGCCATGTTACCACTCCGGCCACGATTCCCGCAATGATATCGCTCACGGGCTGTACTGTCTGTACGGCCCTGAGTCCTATAAAGGCCGGCATTATTATTATATAAGGTATGTAGATCACTCCCTGACGCATCAGCGAGGTGATGGAAGCCAGCAGCTTCTGGCCGGTTACCTGAAGCAGCATGTTGGCCAGGATAACCACTGCCTGGAATGGTATCGAGAAGCTGATGAGCTTCAGGGTGAAGGCCCCTATCTCCACCACCTGCTGGCTCTCGACGTTGAAGAGCTGCATTATCCATTCGGGAAGGGTGAAACATATTATTCCGAAAACCGCGCAGATGGATACCATCACCATCAGCGAGAACTTATAGCACTTGCGTACTCTTGCGAAATTGCCGGCTCCGTAGGCAAAGCCCACCACAGGCTGGAATCCCTGGCCGAAACCCACAACCATGCTGCCGAACATGAAGCTGATTTTCCCGACTATAGACATGGCGGCCACTGCGGCGTCTCCGTATACTGCGCCCGCACGGTTGAGAAGGATATTGGCCACGGCGGCGCATCCCTGGCGGAACAGCGATGGAAGTCCAGTGGAAAGTATCAGGAGGTAGACACCTGGTATCCGGGACACATACTCCCTGCCGAGTTTTATGAGAGTGTCCTTCCTCAGTAGCGCTATGGCCATGAAGACAAATCCGATGGCCTGGCACAGGATAGTGGAGAGCGCCGCGCCCTGGATTCCCATGTCGAACGAGAATATGAAGATGGGATCGAGCGCGAGGTTGATTATCGAGCCTGATACCACGCCTATCATAGCGAAAAAGGCGCGTCCCTGCGACCTGAGCAGATTGTTGAATACGTATGACGCGCAAGTGAGCGGCGCGCCCCAGAATATCACTTTGGAATATTGCTGTGCGTATGGGAGGATGGTGTCGGTGGCGCCCAGGAAACTTACAATCCCCCTGTTGAAAACCATTCCCAGGCATACAATCATTATACCCGCCACAATGGCCATCACTACCGCCGAGGTGGCTATGGTGCTGGCCTTGTGGACGCATTTCTTGCCCAGGAAACGTGAGATATTGCTGGCAGCGCCCATTCCTATCCAGAATCCGAAGGCCTGGATGATGGCCAGGATAGGGAAACCTACACCGATGGCTGCCGTGGCGCTGTCGCCAAGGTGAGACACAAACCACGTATCTGTGGTGTTGTATATGGCTGAGGTCAACATACTTAGGATAGTGGGACCCGCCAACGATGGTATCAATTTCTGGACCGGAGTGTTTATCATCCTGTCCAGCTGCTGTGCCGAGGTTTTCATGCTTGCAAAATTACTGAAAAAATCTTTACGTTATCTTTACAACCTTAACAATTTTTTGTTTTATATTTGCAGTTGCAATTATTATATTTTCAAACTTTAAATCATAACAATTATGAAGAAATTATTCCTTATGGTTGCTGTCATGATGATATCGGCAGCTGCCTCGTTTGCCCAGATGGGTGTAAGAATGGGTTTGAATCTGGCTGATCTTGGCGGAGAAGGCACCGAGGGCCACAAAACCTCCGCAGGCCTCCATCTTGGTTTTGTAGACAATTTCGAGCTGGGCGGCAGCATTTCCATCCAGCCTGGTGTCTACTATATGCAGAGAAACTCAAAGTATGATATTGATATTTTGGGCATACAGGCCACACAGAAGGTTCACATGAACTATCTGGATATCCCTGTACTCATCAAGTACAATCTGGAGGTAGGCCCTGTATCCATCGATCCACATGTAGGTCCATACTTCGGCTTCGCTTTTGCCGGCAAGATCAAGGACACCGACCCAAGCATTAGAATCTTCAGCAAGGCCAGCGACAAGCATCCAGGCAACTGGAACTACAGCAACTTCGACATGGGCATGCAGATTGGCTGTGGAGCTACCTACGAGACCGTATATTTTGGCCTCGACTATCAGTTGGGATTCAAGGATATCGAGAAAAACTCCTCTCAAGTACGCCACAACCGCTGCTTCATGGTAACTCTCGGTGTTTGGTTTGGCAACTAAATAAAACTTATTTATGAAGATTAAGCACATAATGCCAATTGTTGCCATTGCTGCAATGTTTTCGGCCTGCGACGAATCCGTGGATCTGCCCAAGTGGAACTACGTGGACGACCTCCAGGCCGAAAACAACGGCAATGGATCAGGCAACAACTCTGGAAACAGCGACGACCCCGGAATTCAGGACAAGCCCGACGAGATAGAGACCGTATGGTTCAGGATCGACAAGCACACCCACTTTACCCTGGAGGAGTATATGGACTCGCTGCTGGCCATGTATCCCGAATTCGAGGCCCAGAAGGGATTCCTCACCATCAACACGTCCAAGACCCTTGAACTCGATGCCTATTCGTTCACATACAACAGTCAGGACGTGAACGGCGTTGAGGACGAGGTCTCCGCATTGCTGGTGGTGCCATCCGACAATGGAAAGGTGGACCCCACCAAGAGGCTCATTGTAGACAACCATACTACACAGACCAGCGAGGCCCTGATGCCTTCCAAATCTCTGGCAATCACCGAAGTGCTGGCATTGCTTGGCAATCCCGTGGTGGCTCCCGACCTTATCGGCTACGGAGCCTCAAGCGACAAGACAAAGAGTTTCTGTTGCCGCCATACTGCCGCCCGCAACACCGTGGACGCCATAATGGCAGCGCAGTGCATCATGAACAGCGGACAGATTTCCACAAAACTTACCAAGACCATGCCTGTCGTGAGCATAGGATACAGCCAGGGCGGATACGACGCGCTTGCATTGCTCCGTTATATGGAAACCGAGGCCACCGAAACCGAGAAGTCTCAGATCTCCATACAGAAAACATATTGCGGAGCAGGTCCTTATGACCTCTCGATTTTCCAGGACGAGATTTTCAAGCACACCACCTATCTGTATAGCCCATTTGTGCTGCTAAGTTTACAGAGCATGCATTTCTATCACCCCGAGGTAATCGGAAGATACAGCGTAAATGACTTCATCACCCAGAAGGTGATCGACTTCCAAGTGCCTCAGGCCGTTCAGTCGGGACTGATGGATCCTGCAACTCTCATAGGCTGGAATTTCCAGAATCTGGGATTGAACCTGGCGGACTTTTTCTCCGCCGACATTGTGGACCACTCCACCGAGCTCAGCAAGACATTCATCAAGGTGGCCGAGACCGAGAGCGTGCTCACAAACTGGACCCCCAAGGGCTCCTTGTATTTCTATCACCACGAGCAAGACGACTGTGTGCCTGTAGCCTGCACCAAGGCAGCCGAGGAGGCATTCAAGAACGTTGTATCAGCCACATTCTTCTACGACAAGACACCAATGCCGAGCAACGTGGTACATACCGACGCAGGTGCACTGTTCTACACCAAAGTGATAATGGAAATGCTTGGTTTTTAGGCCTGATGCCGCCTTCCGTCATCATCCACCGCACAAAAAAAACTCCGTTCGGGACACATATCCGGAACGGAGTTTTTTTCATTGTATGGGGGGGCTGATGCCTGATGCTATATGGAGATGATATTGTTGCGGATGGCAAATTTCATCAAATCCACGCTCGATTTCAGATTCAGCTTCTGCATGATATGGTTTTTGTGGGTCTCTACAGTACGCACCGATATGAAAAGCTTGTCGGCAATCTCCTGGTTTGTAAGGCCGTCGCCCCAAAGCTTCAGGATCTCTATCTGACGCGACGACAATGCCTGTGAGTCGTCATTGTAGTCGTCAGATTCCGACTGGGCATTCGGACTCATGGTGTTGATATACCTCTGCAGCAGTATATGGGTGATGGAGTCGGAATAATAGTCGTGGCCGCCGCGGATAGTGTATATAGCCGTGGTCAGGCACGAAATCTCCGAATCAATGGTCAGGAAACCCTTTGCGCCGGCCTTTATAGTCTTTATCACTATATCGTCGCGCAGCGATTCGGCCACCACCAATATCGCAGTCTTAGGATATTTCATCCTGAGAGCTATAATCATGTCGAGATCATTGTGGGTAATCTCGTAGAAACTCATAATCAGTACATTGATTATCCTGTCTTTCATCTTCTCTACAAGGGTGTCCTTGTCGGTAACTGAAAGTACATTCTTAATCTCATCATTAGTTGACAGATAATACTCAATCGACTGCATTATGAGTTTGTGTCGGTTGAAAAGTGCTGTGTAAATCATTTTATTAAATATTGCCTTGCGCAAAGATACAAATTTTATTTTTCTCTGATAAATATTTTTTTTAAATAATTGCAAATTTTTTAGCGGATTTGGCAATTATTTATTAACATTGCAAGTTATTAAACTAAAAACACCCAAATCAATGAGAAAACTACATTACATTCTACTATGCGCAATATCAGCCCTGATGCTGGCGTCGTGCCTGGAGAAACAGGACGTGCTGCCTCCCGTGATGACGGTAAGCGGCGACGAAAACAAGGTATCATATTTCTCCACCCTCCAGGGGGCACATTTCGACGTTCATGTGGAAAGCGGCGAGGACCTCAAGTACTTCACAGTCACCACTCTGCCCGTGGCCTCATGGAACGACACTACAGTCACATTCAGCTCATATCAGCACACTGCCGACCTCAAGTTCGATTTCAAGATGAGCCGCGGATACAGGGTTGTGAAAGATTCCACCTACGTGCTTACCTTTACTGCCTACACAGAGGACACCTCGTGCGTGGCCAGGCGCAAGCTGAAATTCAAGTACATATATCCCCAGGTTGACTCGTTCGACGTGGTAGTGGGCTCCGACTTCAACGAGCCATGCCTTATAGATATCGAGAAGCGTCAGGTATACAAATACACCCAGTACAAGAACATGAACTACGACCTCGTGTATATCAACGACCTCGACAAGCGCATAGGATCGCAGCGTGTCGGCACTGCCCTGTGCAGCCCCGACGCCATTTTGCTGGCTAAATACTTTGGCGACCAGTATCCAAGCCTGCCATACAACGAGGAGAACAGCCTCCAGCGCCGCTCCACATTGTGCGGATACGTCACCGAGCGTCCAAACAGCAGCGACCATGAGACCTACCTTACATGGAGCGACTTCAACGAGGTGATGCTCGGCATGGATGGTGGATGGGCGGCACCCTGTTATCTGATGGGATCGGCCGACAATGGATTCGGAATGGGTGTCAACGACCTCTCTTACGATATCCTCTACAAATTCGAGCTATACAACGGCAAATACGTGATGGCCAAAATATTGGAGCGAACCAACACCCAATACCGCAGCTCCACAATGAAGATAAGGTTCTACGTACAGAAATAGCGGAACTATTTTCCAAAGAAATACCTGCCCATGTTCTGGGTGATATCACCGTACTGAATGGCCTGCTTGGGGCACCTGTGAATGCATGAAAGGCATTTTACGCAGTGTCCCAGCCATTTGGGACGGTTTTCCTGCATCTCTATGTTATGCTCGGGACATTCTTTGGCGCATTTCCCGCAGCCTATGCAGACGTCGGTTGCGTGGAATTTCCTATCGCCCATGGTAAGGCGCATGAAAAGCGGATACACTATCCTGCCTTTCAGGAAAGGCTTGGTGCCAGCCACGTAGCGGTCGAAAGTCTTGCCGTTGATGATGGCGTCGGCTATTTCGGGCAGCTCTTTTTCGGCTGTGGCCAGCTTCTGCTGCTCCAGTTCCCTGGAGTCGGTTCCAAAACCTTTCATAACTATGTATGTGTTAGGCATCTGCACCGAGCATATAAAGTTGAACTTCACATTGCTTGGCTCAAGCAGTTCCTGAAGCTGCTCACGGGCCTTGCCGCAGTTGTCGCCGCATACGCAGATGCCGAAAACCTTGTTGCCCTTGTAGCTGATACGCGCCTTTTTCAGAAACTTGCTCATAGTCCATGCCACACCCCACGAATGGACGGGGAACACAAATCCAAGTATCTCGCTTTCTGATACTTCTATGTTGAATATCTGGCCTTTCCTGACGTTTTCGTAATAGTCGGCCACATTCTTTACCTTGTCGCCGGTAAGCTCGGCCATGCGCTCGGCTATGTGCCTGGAGTTTCCTGTACCTGAAAAATAGAAAATCATTTTGTTTATGATAAAAATTAAATATTTTTGCAAAACTACAAATTATATTCTAAATAATTGCTAATTTTGAAAACAAAATAAATTAAATACAAATAATATGAAAAGAAATCAAATTTTTGCCGCAATGCTTTCATTATCATTGCTTTGCGCATTTTCCTCGTGTGGCGAGCTTATCGACTCAATTTTGGAAGACGAGGAGACTGAGATCACAGACAACGACAACAACTCCAATCAAAGTGTTGATTCCGAGGTGGAGGCCGCATTCAATTACCTGAACTCGATACGCCAAAACCCGTCGGATTATGCAGACGAGATTACGCCCTATCTTAAAAACGTAAGGGCGCTTGGCAGACTCAACTGGAACAGCAGCCTTGCCAAGGCGGCTCAGATGAAGGCGGAAGACATGGCCAGCCGCGGATATTTCGCCCATGTGGATCCCGATGGCTATGGAATGAACTATTACATTGACAGTTTCGGATACAGCCTCGACCCTGACTGGATAAGCGACAGGAGCGACAACTTTTTCGAGAGTCTGGCCGCTGGCAATTCTACTGGAAAAGCAGCCGTCAGTCAGCTGATATACGACGGAGGAGCCGACAACTCCAGCGCTGGACACCGCCGCCATCTCCTGGGCATAGACGATTTCTATGCCGAATGCTATGATATCGGCATCGGCATGGCTTACAATCCACAATCCGACTACAGGTACTACTGGAGCTTTATTGTTGCAAAACACTCGTATTAATATACATACAACACACCATAGATAATGAACAAAATAGCAGTATTCCCCGGCTCATTCGATCCGTTCACAGCTGGCCACGAGTCTCTGATAAGGAGGGGCCTCGAGTTTTTCGACAAGATAATCATCGCCGTTGGCATCAATATGGAAAAGAAAGGATTCCTGCCCATAGAGAAGCGTCTGGAGCTTATCCAGTCGGTTTTTGACGGCGACGATAGGGTAGAGGTGAAGACCTACTCGAACCTTACCGTGGATTTCTGTGTCGAAAACGGAGCCTTCCATATCCTAAGGGGCCTCAGGAGCTCGGCGGATTTCGAGTATGAGCGCTCCATAGCCCAGACCAACAGGCTGTTGCGTCCCGAGGTGGATACTGTTTTCCTGCTGTCCCATCCCGAGTTCACGAGCGTTAGCAGCACACTTGTGCGCGAGGTGGTGCAGTACAAGGGCGATGCCCGCAAGTTTCTGCCCGAGGGCATAGATTTCGAGCATTTCTTCGGATATTCGCCCAAAAAGTCAAGATGACGTATCAGCAACATAATAATTACTACAAATGTCAGCAATTGATATACATAATTGCAATATGTGTCCGCGCAGGTGCGGAGCCGACAGAACCAGCGGGAAACTGGGTTTCTGCTCAATAGACGGCAAGCCACATATCGCCGAGATTTGCGTCCACAAAGGCGAGGAGCCTGTTCTGGGCGGGCCCAATGGCGTGGTGAATGTGTTTTTCTCGTCGTGCAACATGAGATGCGCATTTTGCCAGAACTACAGAATCAGCCAGCTGAGGCCTGAGCGTCAGGAGATTACAAGCTACGAGAAGGCAGTTACCCGTATAGCGGAATTTCTCTGCCAGGGCATCAACACGGTAGGTTTTGTATCGCCCAGCCATCAGGTTTTCCAGATGATTACCATAATCGACATGCTGCGCAAGCGCGGCTACAATCCAACCGTAATCTACAACACCAATGCCTACGACACGGTGGAGACCATCCGCGCCCTGGAGGGATATGTGGATATCTACCTGCCCGACTACAAATACGCCATCAACGACAAGGCCGTGGAATACTCGCAGGCTCCGGGCTACAGCGAGACCGCCATGGCTGCCATCAAGGAAATGTTTTATCAGAAAGGCTCACGTCTGGAGCTTGATGACGACGGCATTGCCGAAAGCGGGCTCATAATCAGGCACCTTGTATTGCCCAACAATGTGGAAAACTCTGTGAAGGCTCTCGAGAACCTGGCCTTCGACATATCGCCAAGGATACACCTGTCGCTGATGGCGCAGTATTTCCCGGAATACAGGGCGCTGGATATGCCTGATATCAGCCGCACCATATCAGAGGCTGAATATCAGGAAGTTTGCGACAAGGCGGGTGAGCTTGGCCTGGTACGCGGATGGCAGCAGCAGCTCACCAGTAACGAGAATTACCGTCCTGATTTTCAGAAAGTTGGAAATCCTTTTGAAAAAAATTGAAAAAAAATGTGTTTTTTGCATTGTATTTGCTAAATTTGGGAATTGAAAACCTTTTAAAAATTGCGGACCTATGTTTAATATATTCAAAAGACTAAAAATGGCCGGAAAGCTCAATGTGGCTTTCTTCGAGATTTTCGCGGTGGTTTTGATAGCCGGCGCAATCACCATAATGATTGCCAAGGAGTCTATTGAAAACCTGAAATTCACAGGTGACAGGATACTACCCCAGACAGAGCTGGCTCAAAACCTGAAATTCAACCTCTCGATGGCCATCAATTATGAGAACCAATATCTGGCCGGCCGTGGCGACCTGAATATTGAGAAGTTCAACCAGCATTTCGCGGCTGCCAACAATATCATGGTAGACCTCGACAAGTTGGCCACCAATGAGAGCAAGAATCTGCTCAATACCATCAGGAAGTCGGCATCAGAGCTGGAGCAAAACTGCAACACCCTTATGGACATGGCCCGTCAGCTCGATGGCATATACAACGAGGCCCAGGACGTCAAAGGTGTGTTCCAGCAGGACCTGCTGGACATAAAGTCCGGATTGGCCCGCCTGAACCTGAAATACTCCGTTGACAACCAGCACCGAATTGTATTCCTGGGCGATATCGTGATGCAGATGGACAACTGCAACGCCCGCTGGAACGAGAAACCCCATGTGGACGCCGAGATGCACACCATCCTCGTAAACATGAACCAGGCCCGCGAGTGGGCTGTTGGCCAGGGATATTCATCAAAATTCAACGACGCTTTCGATAAGTACAATCAGATAAAGGTTTTGTTCGACAACTACTATTCTACCGAAATGTCGTACAATTCCATTTTGGCCGACCTCGAGTCAAAGGTTTCCAAAGCCAACGATGCTGTCGACGCCTTGGTGAAGTCAACCATAAATTCCACCATGACGGCAGCTCAGACTTTCGGCGACTCACTTATGAAGATTATAAGAATCTTCCTCATAGTGATGGGCCTGATACTCCTTATCTGCGTCATTACAGCCCTTATCATCCGCAAGGTTGTAGGACAGCGCGCCGGCGAGACTTTGGCCAGTGTTGAGAAGATTTCCAACGGCGACCTTACCATAAAGGTAGATATCGACAGCAAGGACGAGTTTGGCGAGATGGGTACTTCCATCAACAATATGACCGACCGTCTGAGAGGCATTATCCAGAATATCAACGATGGTTCCAACTCGATAAGCCAGACCAGCGCCGAGATTGCCCGCGCCGCCCAGGAGATGAGCGAGAATGCCGGCATTCAGGCCAGCAGCGCCGAGGAGGTTTCATCGTCTATCGAGGAGATGAGCGCCGGAATCAACCAGAATTCCGAGAACGCCCGCATGACCGAGAAGATTGCCCAAAAGGCGCTTGCCGATATCCGCGAGAGCTCCGAGGCATCGCAGCAGAGCATGACCGCAATGAAGGAGATAGCATCCAAGATTTCCATTATCGACGATATAGCATTCCAGACCAATATCCTGGCTCTTAACGCCGCCGTGGAGGCTGCGAGAGCCGGTGAGCAGGGCAAGGGTTTTGCCGTGGTGGCCGCCGAGGTCCGCAAGCTTGCCGAGCGCAGCGCCAAGGCAGCATCAGAGATCGACAAGGTTTCCAAGGAGGGTGTCGCCATCAGCGAGAAGGCCGAGCGCCTGCTGAAGGGAATCATTCCCGACATTGAGAAAACCTCCGACCTGGTACGTGAGATTTCGGCATCGTCGGCGGAGCAGAGCAGCGGAATAGGACAGATAAACACCGCGGTTCAGCAGCTCAACGATATCACCCAGAAGTATGCCGCATCGGCCGAGGAGCTTGCAGCCACAAGTCAGCAGCTTGCGGCCAAGAGCCAGGAACTGAGAGAGAGCGTTGGCTATTTCAAGCTCAGCGACAAGGTTATGAACTCGCAGTCACAGGCTCCTGCTATATCGCGTTCCAGCGTAAATTCCTCATATTTCGCCAGTTCGAAAGCATCAGCAGGCAAATCATCCGAGACAGCCGCAACGCCACGTCCAAGGAGGTCCACAGCAACACGCACTCCAAAGACAGATCCTGCTCCAAAGAACGCTCCTGCCGGCAGCATTCTGCCATCGGCAGGCAATACCACTGCACGCAAAACCACAACACCCCAATCTACCCCACGCCGTCAGACAGGCAGTGCAGCCGCCGCCTCCTCAGGCAAGAAGAAGTCTGAGCCCGGAATAATCGTTCCACCGGCAAGCTCGGTTTTCGTGGCTCCCAAGCCTCAGGAAAACAAGGGCACCTTCATCAACCTTTCTGACCCTGGCGACAGCAACTACGAGAGATTCTGATTCCGTTTTTTAACATAGGTTTTCATTTATATAGAAAAGGCCGCAGAGCATCACGCATCTGCGGCCTTTCGTTTTTATCAGTGTCCTGATATTGCTTTTACTCGCTTATGGCTGCCTTTACAAAGGCTACGAAGAGTGGGTGAGGGGTCTCGAAACGGCTCTTGTATTCGGGGTGGAACTGTACGCCCACAAACCACTTGTGGTTCTTTATCTCCACAGCCTCCACCAGATTGGTGTCAGGATTCTTGCCTACGGCGGTCATGCCTTTCTGCTCCATTGCCTCCAGGTAGTTGTCGTTGAACTCGTATCTGTGGCGGTGGCGCTCGTGGATGAGCTCCTCGCCGTATGCGCGGAATATGTTGGTGTCCTTGTCGGAAATCTTGCATGGGTACGATCCCAGGCGCATTGTGTGGCCCATGTTGGTGATGGATTTCTGCTGCTCCATTATGTCGATGACTGGATTGGCGGTGGCGTGGTCAAACTCGGCGGAGTTGGCGTCGGCAAGGCCAAGAACGTTACGGGCAAACTCGATTACGGCGCACTGCATTCCGAGACATATTCCGAGGAATGGAATGTTGTTCTCGCGGGCGTATTGTGTGGCTATAATCTTGCCCTCTATTCCGCGGTGTCCGAAACCAGGAGCCACGAGCACGGCCTTCTTGTCTTTCAGCAGCTCGGCTACATTGTCTTTGGTTACCTTCTCGGAATGTATCCACTCTATGTCGAGCTTTACGTTGTTTACCATTGCGGCGTGGTTGAGGGCCTCACTGATTGATTTGTAGGCATCAGGGAGCTCCACGTATTTGCCTACAACGGCGATTTTCTCCACGCGGTCGCGGTTGTAGAGGCGCTCCACCTTGCTGGTCCAGAGCTCCAGGTTTGGCTCCTGCTTGATGGGCAGGCGAAGTTTTGTCATCACCACCTCGTCCAAACCCTGCTCCTTGAATATGAGCGGAATCTCGTAGATTGAGCGGGCATCAGGCGACTCGAAAACAGAGTTTCTGTCCACGTTGCAGAAGAGTGCCACCTTGTGGCGCACCGATAGGTTCAATTCATGCTCGGTCCTTAGTACAAGAATGTCGGGCTGTACGCCTATCTCCAGAAGCTGTTTTACGGAGTGCTGTGTAGGCTTGGTCTTGATTTCGCCGGCAGCGGCCAGGTATGGCACCAGGGTAAGGTGGATGCAGAGCGCATCGTTGCCGAGCTCCCATTTCAGCTGTCGTACGGCCTCTATGAATGGCAACGACTCTATATCTCCAACCACACCGCCAATCTCGGTTACCACCACGTCGTAATCACCTTTCTTGCCAAGGAGCATGATGCAGCGCTTGATCTCGTCGGTGATATGGGGGATTATCTGCACAGTCTTACCCAGATAGTCGCCCTTGCGCTCCTTGTTGATTACCGACTGGTATATGCGGCCGGTGGTTACATTGTTGGCCTGCGAGGTGGGTACATTCAGGAATCGCTCGTAATGACCGAGGTCAAGGTCGGTCTCGGCTCCGTCGTCGGTCACAAAACACTCTCCATGCTCGTATGGATTTAGAGTTCCCGGATCCACATTCAGGTAAGGGTCCAGTTTCTGGATTGTGACAGAATACCCTCTCGACTGTATGAGTTTTGCCAGAGAGGCGGCCAGAATGCCTTTGCCGAGTGATGAAGTAACACCACCGGTGATGAAGATAAATTTAGTGTTAGCCATTTTTTTATGTTGTAAAAACGTTTGTTCGTCGTTTACTTTCTCACGGCGTCACAAGTGAGGTCTACTCCAAGTTTCTTGAAGATTTTGTGGTCTACCTCGCTCAGGATCACAGTGCTGTGCACCTGGCAGCCTTTTAGTTTAGGCAGCTGTTCGAGTGCCATCTTGCAGTTTTGGCTTGTGAGCGAGAGCATCGATATGGCCACGAGCACCTCGTCGGTGTGGAGACGTGGATTGCGGCTGTGGAGATACTCCATTTTCAGGTTCTGTATTGGCGCTATCATCTCCGATGGTATCAGCTTTACCGAATGGTCGATGCCGGCCAGATGCTTTATAGCGTTCAGGATAAGGGCTGCCGATGGGCCAAGCAGTTCTGAGGTCTCGGAGGTGATGATTGTTCCGTCCTCGAGCTCTATGGCAGCCGATGGCAGCTGCGATCTCTCGAATCTCTTGCGGGCGGCCACGGTTACCTTGCGGTCTTCCACTGATACCTTGGCCTGACGCATCAGGAGCTGTATCTTGTTTACCTCGCTGTCCTTGGCCTTGCCGTCGGCAAGAGCTGTAAGTGTGGTGAAATATCTTCTCACAATCTCCTGACGCGATGCCTCGCAGCAGTTGGCGTCGTTCACGATGCAGTTGCCGGCCATGTTTACACCCATGTCGGTGGGCGACTTGTATGGATTCTCGCCGTATATGCCCTCGAAAATCGCGTTAAGCACTGGGAAAATCTCGATATCGCGGTTGTAGTTTACTGTTGTGATGCCGTATGCGTCGAGATGGAACGGGTCTATCATGTTCACGTCGTTGAGGTCGGCTGTGGCGGCCTCGTATGCCAGGTTAACGGGATGCTTGAGAGGGATGTTCCAGATTGGGAATGTCTCGAACTTGGCGTATCCGGCTTTTACTCCACGCTGGTTTTCCTGATACAGCTGGCTGAGGCATACTGCCATCTTGCCGCTGCCGGGTCCCGGAGCTGTTATCACCACGAGTGGCTTCTCGGTCTTTACGTAGTCGTTTTTGCCGAATCCCTCGTCGGAGCATATCAGCTGCACATTGGTGGGATAGCCCTCTATCATGTAGTGATAGTATGCCTTTATGTTGAGGTTCTCGAGCCTGCAGCGGAAGAGTTTTGCGCTCTCCTGACCGTTGTAGTGTGTTATCACCACGCTGCCCACCATGAGGCCGCGCTCCATGAATGCCTCGCGCAGGCGCAGCACGTCCTTGTCGTAGGTGATGCCGATATCGCCGCGCACCTTGTTTTTCTCGATATCCACGGCCGATATCACAATCACTATCTCGGCATAGTCCTTCAGCTGCATCAGCATTTTCAGCTTGCTGTCGGGCTCGAAACCGGGCAATACGCGGCTTGCGTGGAAATCGTCGAAAAGTTTGCCGCCAAACTCGAGATAAAGCTTGTCGCCGAATTTGGCAATTCTTTCTTTTATGTGCTCAGATTGTATCTTGAGATACTTGCTGTTGTCGAAACCTATTTTCATTCTTTTTAAACCTATTTATTCGTATTCGTGTATACAAAATTACATATTTTTTTTGTTGGGTTGATAACGCTTGTCAGCAAATTACGTTTATTACGTAGCATCCGCAATTAAAAAAACGCTGACTGCCTTATCGTTAGTTCAGACAGTCAGCGTTTTCGTTATCGTTTGTCAATCGCCGTTAGAGGCAATATCTTGACGTTCATTATCGCTTGCCGTTGCGTTTCTGCTGCTCCAGCATCTGCTTCTGAGCCTCCTCCAGGCGGGCCAGGAATCCGGATTTCTTTTTGCCGGAGTTTTTGGCCACCTTGGCGTTCAGCTTCTCCAGAATAGCCTTCTCGTCGATGTTGTTGCGCACAAGCACAATCTGGAGAATGGCTATGATGTTGCTAAGGAAGTAGTAGTAGGTGAGGCCGCTGGAATAGTCGTTGAACCAGCAGAGCATCATCACCGGCATGAAGTAGAGCATTATCTTCATTCCAGGCATTGTGCCGGTATCCATCTGTCCTGATGTAAGCTTGGTCTGGAATATCATCGCTCCGGCCATCAGCAGTGCAAAGAGGCTGATGTGGTCGCCGTAGAATGGTATCGAGAATCCGAAATCGAGTATCGAGTCAAACGACGAAAGGTCGTCGGCCCAGAGGAAACTCTGCTGACGGAGCTCGATGGATGCAGGGAAGAATCTGAAGAGGGCAATCAGCACGGGCATCTGCAAGAGCATTGGCAGACAGCCACCCATAGGACTGATGCCGGCCTTGCTGTACAGGCTCATCATAGCCTGCTGCTTCTCCATTGCCTGCTCGGGCTTGGGATACTTCTTGTTTAGCTCGTCTACCTGAGGCTTCAGGACCCTCATCGCAGCCGACGATTTGTACGACTTGAGTGTGAGAGGGAACAGAAGGCCTTTTACAGTAATGGTAAGTATCAGGATGATGATACCGTAGTTGCTGATGAACGAGCCCAGCCAGTTGAAGAATGGCACTATGAGGTATCTGTTGATGGTGCCGAGGAACCATCCTCCAAGAGGCACCAGGTCGCCGAGCTGGAGGTCGTCGTCCTCTGTCAGCTGTACTTCCTTGAGTATCTGATACTTGTTGGGACCAAAATAGAAGGCCATGTTGTTGGTCTTTGCGTTGGTGGGCAGCGCTATCTTCGACGACATGAACTTGAGGTTGTTGCCGGTTTTCTGAGGCTGCATTGCCACCTGTGCGTTGCCGAACGATTCCTTGGCTATGAGCACCGACGAGAAGAACTGGCCCTTGTAGGCTATCCACTTGGTGGAGAAGTTCAGGTTGTCGTTCTTGGCATCGTTGCCGGCTCCTCCAAACCATCCGCCGACAGTTCCGCCCAGACTCTCGGGGTCGTCGTCGTTGGGTTTGTAGCAGAGGTCTGAATTGCGCTCCTCCCACATTTTGCCAGCCTCCAGGATTGGAAGGTATTGGTTCCATGTAAGGTCGAAATAGCTGGAATTCTGGTTGATGACATTGTCGAGGTTCTTCAATGTTACGTTGTAGTCCAGAATGTAGTCGCTGCCCAGCCTGTAGGCGAACTCAATGTAGGAGTCCTGGCTTACATTGGCGCGGAAAACGGCCAGAGCCTCGCCGCCTTCTCCCACAGTCTGATGATCGCTGCCATTGTAGGCGAAATACAGATTCTTGGTGGAGATGGCGTTGGTGCCGGAATAGAAGTCGAGGTTTGTCTCGTTCATTGGGTTGTCCCTCACGATATAGAGGGAGTCGCCCGAGTTGGTCTTGTAGTTCTTCAGCTGTACGTTCTTTACCATGGCGCCCTTGGATGCAATGGTGACAATCATCTTGTCGTTCTCGAGAACTATATCCTTGCTGATGCCTGAGGCGCAGGCTGCAAACTTGCCGAACTGAGCGGCGTATGCCGAAATCCTTGCGGAATCGGAAACCTCGGCCATAGCGGCTGTGTCCTGCTCAAGCGAGGCCAGGGAGTCCTTGATGCGCTGCTGCATCATCTCTTTCTCGGCCAGCTGCTGCTGTACCAGCATTACGGAATCGCGGTGACGCTTCTGCGCGGCTATCTCCTCCTCGCTTGGACGGGTCCAGATGGTGAAGCCGGCAAATATCGCAATTATCAGCACTATTCCGATGACATTGTTTTTATCCATTAATTCTTATTTCTGTTTGTATAAAATTAAGTTACTTCTTTTCTCCCTTCTTTGGAAGCTCGTTGATGGCCTTGCTGAGCATTGAGATGAGTTTCTGCAGGGCCTCGGCCTCGTTCTTGGATTTCTCCATCTTCTTCTTGAAGCCCTCTATCATGTTGTATGCAGCCTTGCTCTGGGCAAAGAAACCTAAATTGTTCTCTGAGAGCTGTATCTGCTGATTGAGGGTGTCGAGGCGGTTTTTGAGTCTCTCGCGCTCGGCGCGGAGTTTCTCGAATGCCTGGGGATTGCCCTTCATGGTCTCTATGAGGTTCTTCACGCGTACCTCGTTGCGCTTGGCCTCGTCGATATTTATCTTGGCAAACTGGGCGTCGATGGCCTTGCGGAATCTTTCGTAGATGGCCTCCTTCTTGCTGCTTGGCACGGGACCTGTCTGTGCCCAGCGCTTCTGCAGCTCCTTCAGGGCGCTTATGTTCTGCTCGTCGCTGTCTTTGAACTGGAAATTCTCCACCTCGGATATCAGCTGCTCCTTCAGTTTCAGATTGTCCTCGCGCTCCTTGTCTATTGTCTTGTAATAGTTGTTCTTGTTGTCGAAGAATGCGTTGCAGGCTGCGCGGAAACGGTTCCATATCTCGTCTGACTTCTTCTTTGGAACGGGACCTATGGTCTTCCACTTGGCCTGGAGGTTCTTGAGTATCTCGGCTGTCTTCTTCCAGTCGGTGGAGTCCTTGAGACCCTCGGCCTGTATGCAGAGGTCTTCCTTCATCTGGAGGTTGTTGTCGCTCTGCTCCTTGTCCTGGGCATAGAAATCGCGTTTCTTGTCAAAGAACTTGTCGCATGCGTTGCGGAAACGCTCGTATACTGCGTTGTTGTGCTTCTTGGGGGCAAATCCTATGAGCTTCCACATTTTCTGGAGCTCCAGGATCTCCTTGTACTTGGCGTCCCACTCCTTGCGTGAAGTGTAGTCGGCGGCCACAATCTCCTCCACCTTCTCGCATATCAGCGACTTGGCCTTGAAGTTGCTTTCCTGCTCTTTCTTGATATTGGCGTAGTATTCCAGATGGCGCTTGTTGATGGTGTCGGTGGCAGTCTTGAATCTCTGCCAGAGTTCCTCCTTGTTTGCGGCGGCCACTGGGCCTACCTCTCTCCACATTTCGTGGAGTTTCTGGAGCTCGTTGAAAGCCTTCAGCACATTGCTTTCTATCAGCAGCTCCTCGGCCTTCTCGCACAGGGCAATCTTCTGCTCGGTGTTTTTCTTGAAATCAAGGTCGCGCAGCTCCTTGTTTATCTTTACGAAATCGTAGAATCTCTCTACCTGATGGTTGTATGACTTCCATAGTTTCTCCACCTCGGACTGTGGAACGAGACCTATCTCGCGCCACTGTTTCTGGAGGTTCTTGAACTCGTCGAATGTCTGGTTGAGAGTCTCCTGAGAGTTTATGAGATTCTCTATCTTGCTTACAATTTCCTTTTTCCTGGCCAGGTTTTCCTCCTTCTGCTTCTCCACCTCCTCGGTGTGCTTGTTGCGCTTCTCGCGGTAGAGGTCATATAGTTCCTGCAGCTTGGCCTCGGCCTCGTCGGCCTCAGGCTTGAAATCGGCCTCGTTGTTGCCAGCCTCGATGAAAACACGCTTAGCCTCGGCTACAAGGGCTCTGTGCTGCTTGTAGAATACGGCTCTGATGCTGTCGATATCGGCTCTGTGCTCCAGCACGTCGTCCTTCGATACGATTTCCTCCATGGCGGCTACAAGCTGCTCCTTGGTGTACATGGTGTAGTCGGCTGATGCTGGCGCTTTTGCGTCCTCGCCATCAGCTGTTGTCTCTTCCTCAGGCATGGCGGCTGGGGCTGATGCCTCCTCCTTGCTGGCTTCCTCCACAATCTGCTGGAGGGATTCCTGGTTTCCTGCCTGTAGTTTCTGCAAAATGATGTCTGCCGCGCTCAGTTTTTGTTCTGGCTGTGCGGCACATTCAGAGGTTGCGGGTGTAACAGTGTTCGCATTATCAGGATTCTGGTCCTGATTCTGAATAGAGATAGGGTCTTGTGATTCCATTATTAATGAAATATTTATAATTAAAACTTATTGCGGCGTCCGCATGATCCGGCGGCGCCACCGTATTTGTTGTTTGCAAAAAAAATCAGCAAAACAGCGCACCCAGTACGAATGCGCTGTCTTGCGGTGCTGCCCTGGCATACACCTTATATAATATATGCGCCGTTATCCTTCAATCATGTCGAACGGAATATCCAGCACGCTTCTCAGCTCCATGCCGCGCTCCATCATCACCTCGTCTTTCTCGCGGTAATGCCATGAGATGCTTACCTTGGAGGTTCCCTGCTTGCGCACTTCCTCCAGTCCGATGAGCATTTTCACGATAATCCTGGCTGTGGACGAATTGAAGTATTCCAGATTGAAATGTATTACGGTCTCCTCATTGGGATTTGCGCAATAATCGGCAAACCAGTTTTGGATAGGCGCATAGAACTTTATGACGTCTTCGGGGAGGGACCTGCCCTCGAACCTGAAGATGCCCTGCTCCTTATCCAGCTCCACCAGCGGTGTGTCCGAGGTGGAATCTAATAATATGGGTTCCAACATATATGTTCGAATTACTATTTATGGGGTCAAAGTTAAAAATAATTTTCCAAATTCAAAAAAATATTGCAATATCTTTTGAATGTGGGTCAACAAAAATCGGCCTTAATGTGCATCGATTTTCATGCGCACCCATAGCCAGTCGGGTATCAGCCTCCACAGCCATACCAGAATGGCATATTTCCAGTCGATTACCGAGTATCTTTTCCTTTTTATGATGGCCTTGTAGATGCGGCTGGCGGCATATTCCACGCTCATCAGCATAGGATATTTGCGCTTGGGATCCAGCAGGGCTGTATTGACGAATCCGGGGCGTATGTCGGTGATTCCCACCTTGGATCCTGTCATTGTTGAAAGCTGTGCCAGAGCCTGCAGGTAAGTGTTGTTGAATGACTTGCTTGCGCTGTATGACGGTGCCGCGCCCAGTCCCATGGTGCCCGCTATGGAGCTGATGGCGGCAATGTGTCCGCCTCCGTTGGCTTTGAAATAATTGAATGCGGTATCTATGCACCTTGCAAAGCCTATGCAGTTGGTGTTCAGCACTTTCAGTTCCAGTTCCGGGTTTAGTTCCGCATTATGGCATCCAATGCCCGATGCATGGAAATACAGATCGGTCTTGCCGCCGTTTTCCAGTATGGACTGAAGCTTCTGCTGACAGTCGGGGCTGTCGATATCGAGATACTGCGCCGTTACGTCCGGCGACATTGCGGTAAGCTCCTCAAGCAGCTCCTGTCTTCTTGCGCATACTGTAACCTTGTGTCCGTCTTTGATAAAAAGTTTTGCCACCTCGCGTCCAAGGCCCGACGAGGCTCCTGTTATTACTACTTTCATAAGTTGTTAATTTTTAAGAAAATATACTTTGCCTCCCGAGGTGACGTGCCATTCGTAGCTGGATCCCTCGCTCGGCAGGTCGGTCTGGTTGGTTATTGTGCTTACATTGCCGTAGCAATCCGACACGCCGTTCTCGTTGCCTTCCATCAGCATCCCGAACATGCACCCGATGCCGGCCCTGAGTGTGGAATCCAGCAGTATGGAGTTGTAGACCTGTGGAAAACCATTGCTTGCGTAGTACTCAGGCAGTGTGATCTCCTTGTCGCCTATGATGAGTGTCTGTGGGAAAATCACGTGTCGGCCCTTAAGATCGACATCGGCAAATTGCACGCCTATGGGGCCGTCGTTGCTGTAGGGCTTCTCGAAACGGCCTACCACATTTCCGTCCAGGTCGAAAAACTTGCCTGCCAGCAGCATGTCGCTGCTCTGTCCATATATGACCTTGAACCTCAGGCATACCGTCTCGTCCTTTATGAGATGGAGTTTGCCTGAGATATCGGGAACCTCAGGACGGCGCAGCGCCATCACAAGGGCCACGACTCCCGCCGCCACCAATACTCCCGATGCAATGTAGATTATGTTTCTGATGCTCATTTTTTTAGAATCTTCAGATTGCCTATTGCCGACAGCAGCTTCTTGAGCCATGTATACTTGAGCGCTATGTACAGCATCATTGTGGTAATCCAGATGAATATTATATTGAAGAGGAATGTGTTGACCTGCAATCCGAAGATGCGTTTCACGGGCGCGTAGAAATGGGCGCGGCCGTTGTTGAATCTCGCTATATGGTATGCGGGGTCTTTCTGCTGTATCAGGCGGCCCGATTTCGACTCCAGGATCTTGTCGAGCTCGTTTTTGTTGAGCAGGTATTCCTCCAGGCGCTTGTTGTGGTTGTCCTGCTGCAGCTTTACGATGGCCTCGCGGCTGCCAAGCTCTGATAGAAGTCCCTCGTATATCTGGTCTTTCTTCTGGGAGGCCGCATACTGGCGTTTCTCGGCAGTAGTCTTTATGCCTTCCAGGAATGTGAGCAGCTCGTCGGCCAACGTGTCGTTGAATCCGTCCTTGGTGATCTTGCCAGTCTTGCCGAAGGGGTTGCCCTTGCTGTCCACGAGGTCGCCCACCATGTTCCTGACTACCAGAAGGTCTTTGTCCAGCTTGTCGATGCCCTCTCCGGTCTTTATGGCGCGCTTGCTTTGCTCTATGCGTGTCACGAGCTCAGGTATCAGGAACGATGCGGTATAGTTGTTCTGGCTGATGATGCGCTCGGTCTCGTAGAAATAGGTGTTGTAGGGATTGTCCTCGAACTGCGAGAGGGCCAGAGCCTCGAAAGCCCACCTCGAGGTCATCACGTCGCCTATCAGGGGTACGCACTCGGCATCAGCCACATTCTTGTGGAGTTTTCCGAAACTTACCATCACTCCGCCAAACAACAGTTCGGGCACTATTATAAAAGGTATGGTGATATAAATGTTGACCACGCTGCTCAGGGCCGATGATATGTTCAGTCCCAGCATGTTGGCAAAGGCCGAGGTGGTGAAAAGCACTATCCAGTATTGCCATGTAAGTCCGTGGATCTCCAGTATCAGGTTGCCAGCCAACACAAATGTGAGGGTCTGTATGGCTGATATCGCGAACAGCACCGCCACCTTTGAGTTTACGTAGCTGCCCCAGCTGAGGTTCAGGAAGCGTTCGCGGCTCAGGATCATCTTGTCGCGGATAATCTCCTCGGCGCTTACAGTGAGGCCTATGAAGAGCGAGCATATCACACATATAAATATATATGCTGGAATATTCTCGTTGTTGGCAAACACGTATGCCGATGGATCGTCGGCTGTGCCGCTGAAAAACTTGATGAAATAGGCCAGCACGCACGCCAGTAGGGGAGATTCCAGCATATTGATGAACATATACTGCTTGTCCACTATCTTGGAAAGCACGTTTCGGCGCACGAATATCTTGAACTGGTTCCACTTGTTGGGGATGCTGAAATGGTTTTCGGGCAGGTCGGTCTTCTCCTCGGGATGGAACAGCCTGCTGCGTTCCTCCAGTTTGGGAGCTATATTCTCATTGAACATGCCGTACCATTCCTTGGGGCTTACCTTTCGTGTGCGTGTAAGCTTGCCATACTCGTTCACCATCTTGGATTCCAGCACGTCGAGAATCTGCTCGGGGTTCACGTTGCCGCATGTTGGGCACTCGCTCTCCTGGGCAGTTACATTGTTGCTGGCGGTCTTGAAATACACGACGGCATCCAGGGGATTGCCATAATATGCGGGGTATCCGCCACGGTCCATCACCAGGATCTTGTCGAACATTTTGAAGATATCGCTGCTGGGCTGGTGGATATTCACTATCACCAGCTTGCCCTTGAAAGTCTGCTCCTTCAGCAGGGTCATCACCATCTCGGAATCGGCTGACGACAGTCCCGAGGTAGGCTCGTCGGCTATCAGCACCGATGGCTCCCTTATCAGCTCCAGGGCAATGTTCAGCCGCTTGCGCTGTCCGCCGGATATGAACTTGTTGAGCGGGCCGCCAACCTTGAGGTCGCGGATCTCGTTGAGGTCCATGTCGACCAGGATCTTGGTGACAGCCATGTTGATGCGCTCCTCGTCGAAATTGCTGAAGCACAGCTTGGCGTTGAAATAGAGATTCTGGTATACGGTAAGCTCCTCGATAAGCAAATCGTCCTGAGGCACATATCCTATTACGCCTTTCAGTTTCTCGCTCTGCTCGGCATAGTCGTATCCGTTGATGGTGATGCGTCCGCCGGCCAATGGGTAGTTTCCGATGAGGAGGTTGAGCAAGGTTGATTTGCCAACTCCGCTGCCGCCCATTATGCCTATGAGGTTTCCAGATTCCTCGTATATGGAGAATTTGTGGATTCCGTTGTCGGAATTGTTGTAGTGGAACTCAATGTTTTCGGCGCAGAACTCCAGGCGCGCCTTCTGGTCGTCCTGGATGAAACGTCCTGATATATCGCTGAAATATATGGGGGATATCTTCGAGCTCTTAATGAATGCGCCGTTGCCCAGTACATAGGTGCGTCCGGCCACAATACGCGAGTTGTTCAGATAGACACTCTCGCCCTCGCCCTTGTACTTGAAGAACATGAGGTTGATGCTCTTCATGCGTATTATCTCGATGGTGCCCTTCAGGTTTTTCTCATGTATAAACTTGGAGGTCTCCAGGTCGCCGACAGGAGGGTTGGCGCCTACTATCATGAATTGCGACTTGTCTATGATCTGGCCCTCGTTGTATATAACAAAAGTCTTTAGGTCGGAGTATTCCTGTACCGGGATATTGAAAGTATCAGCCACAGTGTTTATGAAGTCCAGCTCCTTGTCGTTGGCGTTGCTTCCCACAAACTCCAGCAATCGTATCACCACGATTATCTTGTCGCGCTGCTGCAGTGTCTCGTTTATCTCTCCGCATATCTTGAGTACTTTTACGCTGTTGAGTGAGTTGCGCTTGCGCTGTTTGGAGTCAGAGCTTTTCTTGGCAGATCCTGTCTGAGCCTCCAAGTACTCGTCAAACAACTTCAGGTACTCATCCACAAACTGCTGGCTTAGTTGCAGTTTCAGATAAGATTCCACGATAGTACGCGCATCGGCTGACACTTCGTCCTTGTTTACCGAAGCCACAATGGCGAACATTTGCATCAGCGCGCTTAATATTGACTCGTTCATATAGTGTATTATAATAAAAGTTGCATACAAATGTATTAAACAATTCGCAAACCACAAAAAGCTTTGGTAAAAAATGCAAACAAAATATCAAAAAATGCTTTTTATAAGTATTTATCGTATTTTGACAAAAAAAAGCGCATAAAATTTTTCAATAACAAAATTTTAGTCTAATTTTGTTTCAGAATTAAACACAAAAAAATTAAAACAAAATGAGCATATTGGTTAACAAGGATTCCAAGGTAATTGTACAGGGATTCACCGGCAGCGAGGGAACATTCCACGCTGGTCAAATGATAGATTACGGCACAAACGTTGTGGGTGGCGTTACCCCAGGCAAGGGTGGCCAGGAGCATCTCGGCAAGCCAGTTTTCAACACAGTAAAAGAGGCTGTCGAGAAAACCGGCGCCAATGTAAGCTGTATTTTCGTACCACCGGCATTCGCGGCCGATTCGATAATGGAGGCTGCCGAGTCTGGCATCAAGGTAATCGTCTGCATCACCGAGGGCATCCCCACACAGGATATGGTGAAGGTTAAGGAATATCTCAAGGACAAGGACTGCCGTCTTATCGGACCCAACTGCCCTGGTATCCTCACAGTAGACGAGGCCAAGGTAGGCATCATGCCTGGCTTTATTTTCAAGAAGGGCCATATTGGTATCGTATCCCGCTCTGGCACACTCACATACGAGGCTGTTGACCAGGTTACAAAGGCTGGCCTTGGCCAGACAACAGCTATAGGTATCGGTGGCGATCCTATCATCGGCACCACCACTCTCGACGCTGTAAAGCTCTTCATGGCAGACCCTGAGACCGAGGGTATCATCATGATTGGCGAGATTGGCGGAAGCATGGAGACTGATGCCGCCTACTGGATCAAGGAAAACGGCACAAAGCCTGTTGTTGGCTTTATTGCAGGCCAGACAGCTCCAAAGGGTCGCCGCATGGGCCACGCTGGCGCCATTATCGGTGGCAAGGCTGATACTGCCGCTGCCAAGATGCAGATCATGAGGGAGTGCGGCATTCACGTTGCTGAATCTCCTGCCGACCTCGGCAAGCTTATGCTTGAGGCTCTCAAGAAGTAATTAAAACTCCTGTTCTTATATCAATCCGGGCCGTCGTAGAAAATTTATTTTTCCACGACGGCTCTTTTTTCGGAAATATTGTTTAACTTTATCGGCAAATTTCATAAATAAGATTTTGATATGAGAAAATTCACAATATCTACGGAAGTGCTTGAATGCGCCAAGAGCGAGCTTTGCAAGGAGGATCTCAGTCTTGTGGAAAATGCCGAGAAGTTCCTGCCCCATGCATACGCCCCATATTCAAGGTTCAGCGTGTCGGCTGCGGCATTGCTCGACAATGGTGTGATAGTAAACGGAACCAACCAGGAGAACGCCGCGTCGCCGTCGGGGCTTTGCGCCGAGAGGACGGCGGTGTTTTATGCCAACTCTCAATATCCAGGCTGCAAGGTTGTGGCCCTGGCTATCACAGCTTTCTTTCAGGGCGAGATAGTTTCCAACCCGATAACTCCATGCGGATCGTGCCGACAGGTATTGCTGGAAACCGAAAACCGCCAGCAATCGCCTGTTAAGGTAATTCTTTCGGGAAAAGACAAATGCTTTATTATCAATAATATAAAGGATATTCTTCCCCTGAATTTCGATAACTCGTTCTTTGAGTAATATATTATATGAATTTATGTAATTAACTGAAAATCAATAATATATACGATTAGTAATAAATTATGACTTCAGGAAAAAACGCGTTAGGGTAGTGGGAGAGGGGTTCCAGTACTTGAAGTATTACTTTAATACCCCAAGAGTAAACATACTCATACAAAACATAATATAAAAATAGATATGAACTGCGCAGAAAGATATCTTGAAATCAAGAAGACCATTCCTGAGAATGTTACTCTTCTGGCCGTGAGCAAGACATGGCCCAAGGAGGATATTATGATGCTCTACAATGTTGGCTGCCGCGATTTTGGCGAGAACAAGGTTCAGGAGATGACCGACAAATACAGCGCCTTGCCCAAGGATATCCGCTGGCATCAGATCGGTCACCTGCAGACCAACAAGATAAAATACATAGCTGGCTGGGTTTATATGATACACAGTGTTGACAGTCTGAAGCTTGCCCAGGAGATAAACAAGCAGGCAGCCAAAAACTCCTGCGTGGTGAATGTTCTTCTGCAGCTGAAGGTGGCCGAGGAGGAGACAAAGTTTGGATTCGGCAGGGGAGAGCTCCTGGAGCTTATCTCTGCCAATGCCTTTGCGGGTCTGAGCAATATCAGGATTTGCGGTATCATGGGTATGGCCACCAATACCGACAATGTGGACGAGATACGTAAAGAGTTCCTTGAAGTGAAATCCCTATTCGATTGTGTAAGGGCAAATTATGCCAGCGAAGTGGGAGAGGGGTTCTCCCAGATAAGCATGGGAATGTCGGGGGATTATCCTATCGCCATCGAGTGCGGAAGTACAATAGTGAGGGTGGGCTCCACAATCTTTGGGCAACGCGATTACTCGCAGCATCAGAACTGATATAAAAAGAACAGAGGCAAACCATACGGAATGCCTCTGCATCAGCTCTATAAGAACGTAATGTAAAAACTCTATGCAACTTTACCAAATTTACTAATATCTATTATTTGCAATACTGCGAATGGGTGTTGAGCCACTCGTCGGCCTTGGCCTGGTCGCCGCTTGCAATAATCTTTCTAAGGTCCTCCATATCACGATAGAGGTCACCAAACTCAACATTGTTGAGGATCTTGTCGATATTTCTGATAGCGTCGGCCTTGAGGTCGGCATCAGAGATAAGCTCGGCATCGATAACCACAGCCTCGATCCACTCGCTTACGAGCTTGTCCTGGGCAGCCTTGGCGTTCTCGGCCTTGGCGGCAATCTCGGTGTTGGAAGGGTTGTTGGCAGCCTCCTCGGCAAAAATCTGGGCGGCAGTGTTTATGTACATGTCGTCGTTGGTGGCGATAAGGCACTCGGCCTTGTCCACGTTCGACATGTCGTTGTTGTCATAGACGTACTGCTTGCAGTCGTCCACAATCTTCACGCTATCGCTGGCGCAGCTTATAGAATCAACCACAACCATCGAATCGTTGTTGGCATCGTTGTTGGCAGGTACCATGCATACAGCGGCTACGACAGCTGCGATCATGGCGGCCATCGCGAGCTTCTTGCCAGTCTGCTTCTTGCTGATAGCAGCGCTTATCCTGGCGGCAGCCTCGTTGATATGGATACCGTAAGGGAAGGCAGCGACATACTCGTTGTACATATCCACAGTATCAGCATTACATGCTATTTTCCACATTTCATTATCATTTTTAACAGTTTTCGACTCATTTACAGTGCTGTTTGCAGCCGATACATTGAAAGAATCAACAACCTTGCCACAATCGGCAGGCTCCGACTCAAATTTGATATTTTTGGCACGGACGTTCTTCACAAAAGGCATCTTGTCGGCATTGAGCATGCTGGACTGCTGAGGCTTAGGAAGGTTCTTGTCCATAAACTCCAAAGCGATATCCTCCACAATGTCGCGGAGCGAAAGGAAAGGCTTCTGGATATCCATACCATCGCACACACGGTTCACAATGGCACCGGTGAAGTATGTAGGCTGGTCAGGTCGGTTCTTTGGGAAGAGGGCTGTGGAGTCCTCGTCGCAGGCCGACACAAAGTGCACACCCTCGTAGTTCTTCATAAGGGCAGCCTCGGTGGTGTCACCCATAGTATTATGGATACCGCCACTGTGACAGGCGTCTACTACGAAAATCTTACGTGAGGCAGCGCTTCGGCTAATCTTCTCGAGCATGTTCTTGGCCTCGAGGGCATCGTCGCCAAGGTAGTTGGCGTCCATGTCGGAAGTAGCGAAATAAAGCTTGTAGTTGTCAGGGTTGATGATACCATGACCACTATAGTATACAAAAAGGGTATAATCGGAATTCTTGGCAAGTCGGCAAGCCTTTGTAAGGGCGTGCTTGATTGTGATGGAATCCTCGTTGAGCGATACAATCATGTTCTTATCGCTTACACCAATGTAACGCTTGTCGAGAAAGATGGCACGCATCTTCTCGATATTGGTCTTCACATTAGGTATGTTGGCGAACTTGGCGGTATTCTTATACTCGCTGGCGCCGATAAGAAGTACTACGTACTTCTGCTTGTTGAAGTTTACATTTGTTCTCATAATTCAAAAAAATTAAAGTTGTACATTTAGTAAATTGTAAAGTTGTTGCAATCTTGGCGTATCTCAACGCTAAGATTAATACTAATATACAAAAAAAATGCGAAATATCCAAATAAATTTACAAAATATTAGTAATATATTACTAATAATCCATTTTAAATGATAGTTTTCTGTATAATTTTATTCTTCTTCGGGCTGATACTTATAATTTGTAGTATATACGCACATTACATAATGTAATGTTTTGTTATAATTTTCAGCTCTCTGATGCTCCTTGAGTATAAAAAATCAGTCTAAATGTTAAAAAATATTAAATCAATTGAGGGCCGAATCAGAAAAATGCTTATAAAATATTGATATTTAATACTTTGAACGTAAGTATCAGGAAAAAAAGATAAAAAACGTGACTGAAATTTGATGGCAAAAAAATGATTTTATTCAATTATTTTTATTACTTTTGCAAAGATAAGCCCGAAGGGCAAATTATAAGCTAAATAATAGAAAACCATGTCAGAAGAGACAAACGAAAGAATCGTAAAAGTAAACATTGACAAGGAGATGCGTAATGCCTACATAGACTATTCCATGTCGGTAATCGTATCACGTGCCTTGCCCGACGTGCGCGATGGCCTGAAGCCTGTGCACAGGAGGGTGCTTTTCGGTATGAATGAGATGGGCGTGTTTGCCAACAAGCCCACTAAGAAATCCGCGAGAATCGTGGGTGAGGTAATGGGTAAGTTCCACCCACATGGTGACAGCTCCGTATATCTTACCATGGTCCGCCTTGCCCAGGACTGGGTGATGAGGTACCCATTGGTGGATGGCCAGGGTAACTTTGGATCCGTGGACGGCGACAGCCCTGCCGCCATGCGATACACAGAGGCAAGACTGAAGAAGATTGCCGAGGACACTCTGGTGGACCTTGACAAGGATGCTGTGGATTTTATGCCAAACTTCGACGAATCGATGAAGGAGCCTGTGGTGTTGCCCACCAGGATCCCTCTCCTTCTTGTAAACGGTGCATCAGGTATCGCTGTTGGTATGGCTACCAACATGGCGCCCCACAACTTGTCGGATTCGATAGATGCAATCATCAGCTATATCGACAATAATGATATCGAGATTGAAGATCTTATCAAGATAATCAAGGCTCCGGATTTCCCTTCTGGCGGCATCATCTACGGCTATCAGGGAGTGAAGGACTCGTACATGACGGGCCGCGGCCGCATTGTGATACGTTCCAAGTATCATATTGAGACCACTTCGTCGGGCAAGCCTCTCATCGTATTCGACGAGATTCCATATATGGTGAACAAGGCTGAGGCTATCAAGCATATCCACGAGCTGGCCAACGAGAAGAAGATTGAGGATATTGTATACGCCAACGACGAGAGCGACCGCAACGGCATGCGCGTGGTGGTGACCCTGAAACAGGGCGCCATTCCAAATGTGGTGGTAAACAAGATCTTCAAGCTTACACAGCTTCAGACTACCTTCAGCGTGAACAACATTGCCCTTGTGAAGGGTCGTCCAAAGTTGCTGAACCTCAAGGAGATAATTTCCTGCTTTGTGGACCACAGACTGGAGGTTGTCATACGCAGGTCGAGATACGAGCTGGAGCAGGCTCAGAAAAAGGCCCATATCCTTCAGGGGTTGCTGATAGCGCTCGACCACCTCGACGAGGTGATAGCGCTCATAAGATCCTCGGTGAATCCAGAGGAGGCCCGCGTCGGCCTTATGAGCAGATTCGGCCTCAGTGATGCCCAGGCCCGCGCAATACTCGAGATGCGTCTCCAGAAGCTTACCGGACTGGAGCGTGAGAAAATCAAGAACGAGTATGACGAGATAATGAAATACATCAACTACCTGAATGAGATTCTCGGAAGCCGCGACAGGCAGATGGAGGTTATCAAGGAGGAGCTGATTGAGATAAAGGAGAAATACCACGACGAGCGCAAGACCCAGATAGAGTATGCTGCAAGCGAGGATTTCAACCCAGAGGATTTCTATGCCGACGAGGACGTCGTGATTACGATTTCCAAGTTGGGATACATAAAGAGAACCTCGCTGTCCGAATTCAAGACTCAGAACCGCGGCGGCAAGGGCTCCAAGGGATCCACAACAAGGGACGAGGATTTTATCTGTCACATGTTCTCGGCCACATGCCACAATACGATGCTGTTCTTCACAAAGAAGGGCAAGTGTCTGTGGCTGAAGGTTTACGAGATTCCGGAAGGCAACAAGACAAGCAAGGGCCGCGCCATCCAGAATGTGCTGAATATCGAGAGCGACGATTCTGTGAAGGCATATATCAACGTGAAGACCCTTACCAAGCCAGAGTATGTGAACAACCATTTCATAATAATGTGTACCAAAAACGGCGTGATAAAGAAGACTCCGCTCAGCGAGTATTCACGTCCGCGCACCAATGGCATCAACGCCATCAATATCCGTGAGGGAGACGAGCTCCTGGAGGCTGCTCTCACCAATGGCAGCAATGACATTGTGATAGGCGTGAAGGGCGGCAAGGCTATACGTTTCAAGGAGAGCGACGCGCGTCCATTGGGCCGTACCGCATCAGGTGTAAAGGGTATCACTGTTCCTGAAGGCGACGAGGTGATTGGCATGGTGGTGGCCGACGAGACCAACGAGAACGAGACAATACTCGTGGTATCCGAGACTGGATACGGCAAGCGTTCGCATCTGGACGACTACAGGGTAACCACACGTGGCGGCAAGGGTGTAAAGACCATTTCCATTACAGAGAAGACCGGCAACCTTATTGCCATCGACAAGGTGACCGACGACGACGACCTGATGATAATAAACAAGTCTGGAATTACCATCCGTGTAAAGAGCGAGGTGATTCCTGTATCGTCCAGGGCCACACAGGGTGTTAAGCTTATCGACCTGGGTACCAAGCGCAAGGCTGATTCGATAGCATCTATCGCTGTAGTGCCAAAGAGCGAGGACGAAGACGAGGAGTCTGCTGAAAACGTTGAGAATGAAGCAGTCCAGAATGACGCATCGTCAGAAATGGGAGAGGGGGCAGCATCAGAAAGCCCAAGCCTGGACTAACTAAACAAGACATAACTAGTTTAATTTAATTTTATACCAAATGAAAAGATTCTTTATGACAATGGCTGTTGCAGCGCTTACAACAGGAGCTGTAATGGCACAAGGCAATTCGGCCTCGCTTACCAAGGCTGTAAGCGACTCCAAGGCCAAGATTGCCAAAAGCGACACCGAAATCAGTGATGCCAAGAAAGGTGGCCTCTCCAAGACTTGGGACAACCGAGGCAAGGTATTCTATGAGGCATACAACGCACCTATCAAGGATATCAACCCAGGACTCCCTGTCGACAAGGAAGTAAATCCTCTTTACAACATTGAATTCTTCGTGGGTGCTCCAGATGAGAAAACAACCCAGGATGAATTTGAGGTTTGGACTTACCCAACTTGCAAGGTATATGTCCAGAACGGCGCAGTACAGTTTGCTGTTGCTACCACACCTGCTGACGACAAGGCTCTTGAGAAATCTATCGAGGCTTACCGCAAGGCTTCAGCTCTTGATCCCAAGGGTACTTACAGAACCAATGAGAAGACTCTGCTCGCTGTCCAGGACGTAAGAAAGGCTTTCTTTATGGAAGGTGGCAATTATTATATGCTGAAGGATTATCCTAAGGCAAGCTACTATTTCGAGCAGTCAGTCATCAGCGACTTCGATTTCCCAAAGAGTGACGAGAGCATCAGCATTGGCCAGTCATACTATAATGCTGGTTTGTCTGCATACTTTGGAAAGGATTATGACAGATCTAAGGCAATGCTCGAGAAGGCCATCGAGAACAGACATGAGATTGGCTCATGCTTCCAGTATCTTTTCCTCATTATGAAGGAGAAGGGCGAGCTGGAGGCTGGTATCAAGCTCATCAAGGATGCTTATGACAAGAATCCTAACGAGATCAACATTCTCTACGCCCTTATCGACGCCTACGCCGGAGACAAGAAGTATGATGAAGCCATCGAGTATCTCGACAAGGCTATTGCCAACGATTCCGAAAAGGCTATCTTCTACTTCGTAAAGGGTAATATGTACAAGGGTAAGTCTCAGGAGTTCAAGACTCAGTATATTGACAAGCAGAATGTTATCCTTTCTATCAAGAAGGAGGCTTATCGCGCACGCAACAATGCAGCAGAGCTTGCCAAGGTTAATGCCAAGATGACTGATGCAAGAAAGGAGGCCGATGATGTAAAGGCCAAGTTCATTAATCTTCAGAATGTGGCTGAGAAGAATTACAAGACAGCTTTGGAGAAGGATGCCAATATGAACGAGGCGCTGCTCCTTATGGCTGAGCTCTACAGATTTGACCAGCTTGAGGTTGCTGAGGCCGAGAACAGCATCATCCAGCCTTCTGAGGCTAACGCACAGGAGCTTACCGCAGCTAAGGAGAAGGAGATTGCATCTATCTGCAAAAAGGCTGTAGATCTTTATGAGAAGTCATATTCACTCAAGGAAGACTCATTCCCATTGCAGCATCTCAAGGCTTTGTATTACAAGCTTCAGGATACAGCAAACTACAACAAGGTGAAGGCTCTTCTTGAGAAGTAATCTTGACATTTATACATAAAATTTTCTAAATAAAAAACGGCTTGAAATTCGAAATTTCAGGCCGTTTTTCTTTCCTGATTCTTAATCATTTGTCCGTGCCCTTTTGTCCGATAATTAATATTATGTTAAACAAATGCTCGCTCTATTTCCGTCCTGGTGAATTATCCTGACTGAAGGCCATATATGGTGTAAATATCGCAATTTTCAGGAAAATCAGAAAGATTGCGAAAATCACCGGAAATGGCGTATAATCGTACATATTGCTATTTATCGTCAATCTTGCACGGCTTCAATATTTCCGGCTGTGACAAAGAATGTTTTGAATGTATAATATTATGTTAAATAGAAATAGGGGACCCTGTATTTCATTGTTTATTTTGTTTTTGAGACAGGATTCAATTTTTGAAATTTGGATTTTTTCTAAATGATTGTCGTTGTTATTTTCCATTAATTTAAATTCATATTTATATATAATTTCATCATCATGGCTACTCCCCTACTCCACAGCTATTTAGCATCAGCTCATCGAATTCACATTTTTGCATTGCCAATGGTATTTTTTTGATACGATTATAAAACAATAATGAAATATTAACGTTATATAATTGTATAAGATGTATTTAATTGATATTTTTGTAACTGATAATTATAATAATACAAACTAAATTGCATACAAAATGAAAAAAATCTTTTTCAGCCTTATGGCTATCGCGCTCTGCGCATTTGTTCTTGTATCTTGTGGCAAGGATGACGACGATTCTCCATCATTCATCGCATCTATGACTTGCAATGCAAATGGCAGATCTTTCAATGGAACAGCCGCTGCTCACTACTCAAAGGCTAACGATGCCGCAGAGGACGCAAGCGTTACAGGATCTTCGCTCAAGATTCTCGATTTCTTCAAGACTTCGGATGAGAAGACCACCGTTTATGGCTACGACAAGGCTACAGGCGCATTCATGTCTCTGACCTTCAAGGGCGGCAAGGGTACCACTGGACATATTTCGGGTGGTGTAAACGCAACACAGTTGCTTATCGATTACCTCCAGGGCGGTTCTATCAGCGATGCTTTGAAGGGTACAGTTGATGCTTTTGTTGTTTACAAGTCTTCCAAGGATGATGCTGACAAGTCTGCTCTCTGGTTCTCTACACAGTGCAATGTTAATATCACTATCAACGCCAACTACATTCAGGGTACATTCTCTGCCAAGTTGATGAACTCTGCCAAGGAGACTATGGAAATCACAAATGGTCAGATTTCCTGCTTTGGTCTCTAATACAAGGATATTATATTAAGGAAAAAGGTGAGTCAGTGTTTCTTCTGACTCACCTTTTTTTGTTATCAGGCTTTGCCCAAGGCGAAAACGCTGATTTTGCAGTTTGGCCTTGCCTCTCTTAGTTTCCTCGCGCATACCAAAAGTGTTGATCCAGTGGTAAATACGTCGTCCACAATCAGGTAATGCGAGGTGTCTGTCTCATCTATATCCTGATACCCGAATATCTTGTTGGAATTCTCTGCTCTCTGTTCCCTGTTAAGCCTGGTTTGGGACTCTGAATTAACAGTTTTTAACAATATTCCCTCTTTAATAGGTATGCCCAATATTTCCGTAAGCCCCTGCCCTATCCTCTCTGCCTGATTGAATCCTCTGGTTTTCAGTTTCTTGGGATGCATCGGAACTGGGATTATGAAGTCTACGTCTGTAAACCTATTGTATTTTTTGAGCTGATGCCCGGCAATTCTTCCAAGCTTTACTCCTAATTCGGGATGACCATAGTATTTGATATTATGGATAAGATGCTGTGTAGTGTCGCCTTTCTGGAACTGGAGGAAGCAGCATCCGTATTCTATCCTTACTGACTCGCTGTAGAAGAAATCTGTTACATGGTTCTCATCCTTTTTGTAATAATCTACCTTAGGGAACGACGTCAAGCAATCTGAGCATATCAGTTGCTCATTGTCGGTTTGTATCCTGCGCCCGCAACCCAGACATATTTTGGGACACAGGATATCTACCAGGTCGATGAAAAAGTTTTTTATGGCCCTTGCAACACCCATTTGCTACATATTTTGGTAGAGTTTGCCGTAATCAACCGATCCGTCGGGATTTTTGACGGCCTTCCATCGTTTGTGGCTCCATAGCCAAGTCTCTGGCTGATTGCGCATTACCTCTTCCAGTCTGGACATATACTTTTGAGTGATTTCGCCAGGAGCAGCCTTGGATGGATCCTCGCATATCATATATACGTACTGGCGGTAGTAGCCGCGCTTTTCCTTGCGCGATTCCATGTATATAACTGGAAGATTGAACATTTTGGCATAGAATTCGATGCCGTGGAGACATGCGGTCTGCATTCCGAAGAAATCCACCCAAATGGCGCGCTTCAGGTTGGGCGCATTCTGGTCACCTGCCATTACAAAACCCATAGGACGCTGCTCGCGCATTGCGAAAACGAATTTCGATTTTTCTATCGGGCAGAAATGTGTGCCTCTGGCTTCGCGGCATTTTACTGTGAAATCGCTTATATACTTGTTTTTGAGCGGTTTGAAAATAGCAGCGAAACGGTGCTTGTGTTCCAAGAGCACGGTCTGTGTTGCCCATTCCCAATTGCCATGGTGGCCCGTAGCCACTATCATGCTCTTGCCCTCGGCATATAGGCGCTCGGGTATGCTCAGGTCGTCATAAACGATGCGTTTCTTGAGTTTCTCGGCTGGATATGTGTAGCCTTTCAGGCTCTCCAGGAAGAGGTCCACCATGTGGGTGTAGTATTTTTTCTTGATCTCGTCGCGTTCCTGCTTGCTCTTTTCTGGGAAACACATCTCAAGATTCTTGTCCACCACCTTTACTCTGTACCTGAAAACCCTGAATATCAGGAATGTCACAATATCCGATTGCAAATAAAGCAGCCAGAATGGAGTAATGCGGTAACCGAATATTACCAGTCGGTACAACAGGTATACCAAATACTGAAAGACTTTCATATATTTTTAATTATTATTTGGTTGATAATATTTATATAATTCCTTTATTATCAAATACATATCATAATCGTTCTTGGACAATACGTACTCGCGGCTAAGGTTGAAATGGAATATGAATTTCTCAGCTTCCTCTTCTGTCATGCCTGTAATGTCGGCCACCACGCGGGGATTGTATTTCTCGGCAGCCAGGGTGTTTAGTTCGTCCTGACGCTTGAATTCCTCTATCTTTTTCTGGGCCCGGCGTTTCTTGAAATCGAAGTTGAGGGCAAATCCCACACCACGGGCGCTTTGATGGATGAGCTTCAGCTCGTCGATATCTATGATATTTTCTTTCCAATGCTCGATGCTCTTTATGTAGTACGGGTCGTCCTCCTTCTCGATCTGGGTATAGTCGAATAGGAATGACTTCCATCTCTCGGCATATACATTTACTGTAGACAGTTCATAGACCTGAGGCGTCATCACAATGTCATTCACCTCCACTGTCACGGTGTTGTCCTCCAAATGTAGTTTCCTGATTGTGAAGCCCGTAGGGAAATATCCTATGCAGGAGATCCTCACAGTGTCGGATGCAAGCATCAGCATCCTGAAACTGCCCGCTGTATCGGTGATGCAAGCCGATTTCTTGTTGATATTGACTACATGGGCAAATTGTATGGCGGCCCCGTCGGTATTTACCACACGGCCCCTTACCTCATAGACCATGGCATTCTGTGCAAATGACTTGTTGGCTGACAATAAGGCAATTGCGGACAATAATGCTAATATAATAATATGTCTCACTTCTTTGAAATTATTTTCCACAAATTTAGGAAAAACAAATATCCGACACAAAAAATTTTTGCTTGTTTAACAATTTTTTTTGGATTTTATTATATATATGTTAAACAGATTGATTAAATTTGAAGTCGGAAAAAAGTCAGATTACAACAAAACTACATTATGATAGAAAAGGATATAGATTACAATTTGATAGAGAGATACTTACCTCAGCCCAAGGCTCAGGCCGAGATTCCAGAGGAAGACGAGGAGGACGACGAGTATGATTCCAACAAGAAAGACAATCAGCCGTCGCAGTCTCAGGAAAACGGAGAGACTCCGGTGCTTGACAACTTTGGAACCGATCTCACCAAGGCCGCCGAGGAAAACAGGCTGGACCCCATTGTAGGGCGTTCCAAGGAGATAGAGCGTATGGTTCAGATACTCAGCCGGCGCAAGAAAAACAATCCCGTACTCATAGGCGAGCCTGGTGTGGGCAAATCGGCTGTAGCCGAGGGCCTTGCACTCAAGATTGTTCAGAAGCAGGTGTCGAGAGTGCTGTACGGCAAAAGAATAATTTCACTGGATTTGGGTGCCCTGGTGGCAGGTACAAAATACCGTGGACAGTTTGAGGAGAGGATGAAGTCCATACTGGACGAGCTTTCGCGCAACAAGAACGTTATCCTCTTCATCGACGAGATCCATCAGCTTATTGGCGCAGGAAACGCCAGTGGCTCTATGGATGCCAGCAATATGCTGAAACCTGCTCTGGCACGCGGCGAGATACAGTGCATAGGCGCCACTACTCTCAAAGAATACCGCGAGCACATTGAGAAGGACGGTGCATTGGAGCGCAGGTTCCAGAAGATAATACTGGAACCGGCATCAGTAGCCGAATCCATTGAAATACTGAACAATATAAAGGACAAGTACGAAAGCCACCACAATGTAACATATACTCCAGAGGCTATAGAGGCCTGCGTGAAGCTCTCGGACCGCTATATCAGCGACCGCTGCCTGCCCGACAAGGCCATAGACGCCCTCGACGAGGCGGGTTCAAGGGTGCACATTTCGAATATAACTGTTCCCGAATCCATAAACGAGTACGAGGAGCAGATATCTGCCGTAAAGGAGGAGAAAGACAAGGCCATACAAAACCAGAATTTCGAGCTGGCTGCCAGCCACCGCGACAAGCAGAAGGAGCTGGAGCAGCTCTTGCAGAAGGAACGCGAGAAATGGGAGAAAAACCTCAGCAAAAACCGCGAGACCGTGGACGTCAGCAACATAGAGGAGGTCATAGCCATGATGACAGGTGTGCCTGTGGCAAGAGTGGCTCAAGCCGAGGGCCAGCGTCTCAAGGTAATGTATGACGAGCTTAAGGGCAAGGTGATTGGCCAGGACCACGTGATTGAGAAGGTTGTTAAGTGCATCCAGCGCAACCGTGTAGGCCTCAAGGACCCCAACAAGCCTATAGGATCATTCATTTTCCTGGGTCCTACTGGAGTTGGAAAAACCCAGCTCGCCAAGATACTGGCAGAATATATGTTTGACAGCAAGGACGCCCTTATCCGCCTGGATATGAGCGAGTATATGGAGAAATATTCTGTATCGCGCCTTATTGGCGCCGCCCCTGGCTACATTGGATACGACGAGGGCGGACAGCTTACCGAGAAGGTAAGACGCAAGCCATATTCCATTGTACTGCTCGACGAGATAGAGAAGGCAAATCCCGAGGTGTTCAACATTTTGCTCCAGATACTGGACGAGGGGCACCTTACTGATGCTTCGGGCCGCAAGATAGATTTCAAGAACACAATAATCATAATGACTTCGAATATCGGTGCGCGCGACATTCAAAACTACGGCCACGGTATGGGATTCGGCTCTGGCGAAAACAGTGATGAGAACAACAAGGCCATTGTTGAGAAGGCCCTCAAGAAGGCTTTCTCGCCGGAATTCCTCAACCGCATCGACGATATCCTGTCGTTCAACAGCCTGAGCCGTGAGAATATCCATCAGATAATCGACATTGAGCTTAATGGCCTTTACAAGCGCACAGAGCAGATGAACCTGAAGTTGACGCTCACCGCAAAGGCCAAGGACTTCTTGGCCGACAAGGGTTTCGACCCCAAGTTTGGCGCGCGTCCGCTCAAGAGGGCCATCCAGAAATATCTGGAGGACGAGCTTGCAGCCGCCATTATAGGTGTTGATATTAAAAACGGCGACGAGATTGTGGCTGACCTCGGTCCAAATGGCGACAAGATAGTAGCTACATTGAATCACCCACAGCCATCAAGCGAAGATGATAGACCTGAGTTATCTTAATGATATAACAGACGGTGATAATGAGGCCAAAAGCCAGATTATCAGCTTGTTCCTTACACAGGTCGGCGAGATAATGCAGAGATTCGCATCTGCACGTCTTGCCGGCGACGTGGAGGAAATAGGCCGTATTGCGCACTTGGCCAAGTCTACGTCGAGAGTAGTGGGCATGATCGCCATATCCGACAAGATGCAGGAGCTTCAGCACCTTGTGGATAATCACAAAAATCCCGAAAGATACGACGGACTCGTGGATTATTATCTTCAGGAAATGCCACTCGCCATGGAGGAGCTAAGGAAAATCAGCACCTCACAACAGGAATCCTGAGAGTGAAGACAGAGCCCTGGCCAGGCTCAGACTCGTAAGAAATTGTTCCATTCACCATTTGGGAGAATGTCTTTACCAAAGCCAGTCCAAGTCCGGCACCATCGAATATTCTGGCCGGATCCGGAGACAGTTTCCTGAATTTCGTGAATATGCTGTCCCTGCCCTCGAGCGGGATGCCTATGCCGGTATCAGAGACCCTTACTTCGAGCACGTAATCGGAGGAAGACTTGGCGTTGTCGGCTGATATCGAGACTGAGAGAGTCACCTTGCCATCGTCGGTGAACTTTATGGCATTGTCCACCAATGCGTTCACCATCTGGCAGATTATGGTGTCGTCGGCCCATACGTAGATTGGAGTATCGCCCAGGTGGTTTTCCATCACATAGCTGACTCTGTCGCGCTTGCTGATATCTGTGGCCACAAGCGACCTGGACGAATGGTAAATGTATGAGAAGAGGAAAACGAGGTCGAATTTGCTGGGATTGCACTTGATGAGCCCAGATTCCAGCTTGCTCAGAGTTATTATGTTGTCGAGCATTTTCAGCAGGTAATTGGAATGTTTCCTGAGCTGCTGCGACAATTCGCCAACAGTCTCCCTGTCGGTATCAGGCATGGAAATTATCTCGCTGCATCCAATGATGGCGTTCAGTGGAGTGCGTATCTCGTGCGAAATATTATTGAGAAACGCATTCTGAACACTCAGCAAATCCTCGCTGCTGTTTCTATTCAACTTATTGTTTTCCATATTGTTGAACTTATATTTATCTATATTTGCTTGCTGATATCCACTTATCAAAAACTGCGCCTAAACATGCGTTGCCGATTACATTTTTCTGCAATAAAGCATAAAACCACCCGGCAGCCTGAATAGGGGGAATTCTCCCCTGAGCGTTCCCGCCTGGCTTATGATTGCTCCCGACAGCTCGCCGTCGTTGTCGGAAAAATGCTCCCAATACATAATTCCGCCCAGACGGTGTATGTATGCGTAGTTTGTCTTCATCTTCACGGAATTCTTGTCCTCGTATGATATAAAGCGCTTGGTATCAGGATTGTACATATAAGGTGCCTTTGCTTTGGGATCCCAGTGTGGCACAAATCCTTTTCCCTTTTTCAGCATCTGCTGTATATTCTTGTAGCTGACAGAGCCCACACCCTTTCCGGGTCTGTAGAGGCCATTGCCTGCGGCGTCTACCCCACTCCACTCCCGGCCATAGAAAGCCGCGCCTATCACAATCTTGTCGCGCGGGATGCCACACTTTATATATAGGTCGGTAATGCGTTTTACCGAATGGCCGTTTGGACGCTGCGCCGATGGGTAAAGATTGGCGTGATGGCCGGTGTATGAATTCCATTGTCCATAGAAGTCGTAGGTCATTATGTGGAAGTAATCCACCAGGTGGGCTATCTTAAGTGGCTCGATATACGAAAGATAGAGATCGAAAGCCCCTGATGCCACTGTAATATAGTAATGCTTGCCATCGGCCTGTGAGGCCTTGTTGAATTCGCGTCTGAGGTCGGATATCAGCGCCGTGAAGCTTACCCTGTCGGATTCGCGTGTGGCCTTCTCCAGTCCCGGGAATTCCCAGTCCAGGTCAATGCCGTCCATGCCGTAGTGCCTTACAAACCTCACAGCATCGTCCACGAATGCAGTCCTGCCAATGGAATCCGATGCCATGGCCGAGAAACTCTTTGAAGTGCCGTATCCGCCTACCGATACCAAAACCTTGATAGAAGGGTATTTGCGCTTGATGAGTTTTGTTGTCATGAAATTGTTGGCGTCTGATGCGTGGAGCAGGCCCATCCTGTTGTTTTTGATTACGGTAAAAGCCATGTTCACAAAATCCACACCCTCGAGGTCCAGCCTTGCCGCATCGAGATTCCGGGTGCCTATATGGAGGTAGGCGCACACGAGAGGCGCCTTCGGTTTCTGAAACGACGATGGCACCGATGTGCCGAGGACATGCTCGCCGTCATCGTTCACCAGGCATCCCGTGGCAGTAAAATACTGCAACAGGGTCAACACCATTATTATATATATATGCCTTTTTCTCACTTTGTTTATTTATATGATAGGTCGCTATTTTCGGAATGCAAAGATAAAAATAAAAATCAAGGCAAATAAATAATTTGAATCTTTACTTAGAATAATTTTTGTATATTCCTGATACTGTGGTATATATGCAGTATCAAATTAAAATACAAACAAAAAATACAATTTTTTCCGCCGAAAAATTTGCAAATGACGCAAAAAGTTTCTAATATTGCAGTCCGAAAACAAGAACGAAATTAATTTTATTATAATAAAAAAAACCATGGAATTATTAAAAGTAGTTGAAGAACAATACTCTTTGAAGAGAGAATGGCCAAATTTCAACAGTGGTGACACTGTAACAGTATCTTATAAGATCGTGGAAGGCAACAAGGAGAGAATCCAGCAGTTTAGAGGCGTGGTAATCCAGAGAAAGGGTACCGGTATCAGCGCCACTTTCACAGTAAGAAAAATGTCTGGCAACATAGGTGTTGAGAGAATCTTCCCTGTAGAGTCACCATTCATCAGCGCAATCGAGATCAACAAGAGAGGTCGCGTTCGCAGATCAAGAATCTACTACGTAAGAGAGCTCACCGGCAAGAAGGCCCGCATCAAGGAGAAGAGAATGTAATTCGACTTTCTAAGAACTCGCAAAACAAACAAAATCCTCAAAAAATCAATTTTGGGGATTTTTTTTTGCATTTTTCCTAAAAATTGACCCCTAAAAATTTTTTTAGTATAATCTAAAAGACTAACTTTGCGGTTGATTTTAAATAAAAGAAATTTAGAAAACACAAAACTAAAATGGCAAACACACAAAACGAAGAACAGCAGGGTCAGGTAGACCAGGTTGAAGAGATGGACTTGCAGATTGGCAGGGCCGAGCAGTTCGTAGAGACCAACCAGAACATTATTTTCATAGTATTGGGAGCAATTATACTGATAATTGTTGGTATCTGGGGATACAGCAAGTTTATCAAGGGTCCCAAGGAGGTTAATGCTGCATCGCAGATGCACATGGCTGAGCTCTACATGCAGGTTGACTCTATTAATCTTGCACTCAATGGAGATGGCAACTATCCCGGATTCCTCAACATTATCGACAATTATTCAGGTTCATCAGCTGCCAACAACGCCAAATTCTTTGCTGCTGCCTGCTATATGCGTCTCGGCCAGTACGACCAGGCTATAAAGATGCTCAACGATTTCTCAACCTCCGATCCAATTCTTGAGCCAGAGTCTATAGGACTCATGGGCGATGCCTATATGGAAAAGGGCGAGATTTCAAAGGCTCAGGACTACTACAAGAAGGCTGTAAGCAAGGCCAAAGACAACAGCCTCCTTGCTCCTATCTATCTGAAGAAACTCGGTACTGCCTATGAGAAAGAGCAGAAATGGGCCGACGCTCTCAATGTTTACGAGTCAATCAAGAGTGACTACCCGAATTCCAACGAGGGTGCAATAGTTGACAAGTATATCCAGGCCATGAAGATAAAGCTCGGAAAGTAATAAACACCGTCTGTATATGAACAGCCGCTGCGGGAAGCAGCGGCTGGTTTTTTATGTCAGAAAAACGGCGTAACTGGATAAATAAAAAACAGCAGCCCCCGCCATATATTGCTTCTGGCGGGGACTGCTGGATAAAATTGTCGGAACAGCGAGACTCGAACTCGCGACCCCAACGTCCCGAACGTTGTACGCTACCAACTGCGCTATGTCCCGTTTGATTGCCTCTCTTTGGAAAAGCAATGCAAATTTAGAAAACATATTCCGAATAAAAAAATTTATTTTTACAAAAAAATATCATTTTCATAGGTATTTTCTCAAAAAAACTTATTAATTTTAAAGCGAATTTACAAATAAAAGCCAATTATTTGAATACAATGAGCAAAATACTGAATCTCAACAAATTAATGACGGCTGCCGTAATTGTGGCTTCGCTTATGGGCTGCAGCGGCAACAAGGGCAACAATGGCAATGGGGCAACCGACAATGCCAACGCTGCCTCCGAGAAACCTTTGGACGACACCGAGCACAGCCAGATTGTGGAAGAGGTGATTAAGCATCAGGAAGACGAGACTCCTGTGTCTGTGGAAGACGAGATGCTGCCTCTGGAGACTATAAAGCAGGCCTACAGAGTACCCGCCGAGCTTAAGTACTACCAAGGCACCGACGAGTTTCTGCATGAGAAGATTTATCCCATAGGCTGGAGCAAGGATGGACATTTCGCCTACGCGCTGGAGCCCATCGACGAGGCTGCCGGCATATATTTCTTCAACCTTGTAATCCGCAACATGATAAGCGGCAAGGACGTCTATGTCTGGGAACAGGAGGATGACGAGAGAGAGACGGGCAGCGTGAAGGAAATGTGGAACGAGAACAACCTTGTGTTCGCCGAAAAGCTCAACGAATACAAGATTATCCCTCAGACAGATATCAAGCTTCTGGGCACAGAGTTCCAGGCTATGGGCAACAAATACAAGGTGACCATAGAAAACAAGATGGAGACCGAGCCTGATTTCGGTTTCGAGGTCGTAAAGACAACAAATCTTTTCCTGAAATCGCCCGAGCTTGGCACCAAGCAGATTTACTCATACACTGAGAACGACTTCAATATCTGCCTGGGCAGGTTTGTGCAGGGTGTGATAAAGAGCCCATACGAAAACCGTGTGGCAGTGTTTGTAAGAACCGAGGAGAGAGGTTTCGAGGGACCTCCAAACCTGGTGAAGACTCTGCTGGTGGGATGCGACCTTGAAAGATCTTTCAAAAAATAATCAATTTTTTTCGAAAAAAAATTGTAAATCCCAATTATAACCCTTATATTTACGGAGAAATTTAAAAACATTCCCAAAATGTTACAAATAAAGGACTATTTGGTAAGCGGAGACAACGTTAGGAAGATGGTGCCTTGTGCCAAGACCAGCGGCGAGTTCGAGAGTAAATATCCCGACACAATAGTTATTCACTATACCGCCGGCCCCTACCAGTCGTCTCTAAATACATTGGTGAACCCCAAGGTGAAGGCTTCCGCACATGTGCTCATAGACCGCGACGGCTCCATTACTCAGCTGATACCGTTCAACGAGATAGCCTGGCATGCGGGCGAGAGCAGCTACGGCGGCAGGTCGGGATACAACAAGTATTCAATCGGCATAGAGATAGTAAACTCTGGTCCTCTCACCAAGAGCGGCAACGTATACAGGTCGTGGTTTGGCGCGGCATACAATCCAAGCGACGTGGTGGAGGCTATCCACAGAAACCAGTCTACACCCAAATACTGGCATGTCTTCACAGCCGAGCAGATAGAGACTGTGCGCCAGCTGTGCGCCGAGCTCATCGAGGCTTACCCAAACATTAAGCAGATACTGGGTCATGAGGAGATATCTCCAGCCCGCAAGATAGACCCGGGTCCTGCTTTCCCTCTCGACAAGCTTCGTGAGCAGCTTCTGGGTTCCGACAGGAGATCGGACGGGGCGGCAGAATCGCCTGACACCGGCAGAGTGGTGTCGCAATCGCTTAATATCCGCAACACTCCCGAGACCGACGGAATGCTGGTGGCTCAGCCTTTGCCAAAGGGCACTCTGGTATCCATCGTGGACGAGAGAAACGGCTGGTACAAGGTAAGGACCACCGTGGAGGGCTGGGTATTCGGAAAATATCTTGATGTCAACTAACCCAAACAACAGACATACAGCATGAAAAAGTGGATATTGATAATTGTGGTAGTACTGGTGGCGCTTATAGTAATAGGCGTGTTGTACGAGGCAGGCTACCTCAACTTTAAATGGCAGACCCTGACATGCATCTTTGCCGCGCTGGCAGGTCCATACACCTTTATCAAGAACAAGCTGTTCAACAACAACAATGTGGACAGCATCCAGGAATTGATAAACAAGGCCAAGAACGGCATGGACAGCGATGCGGAGCACAGGTCGGAATACGACGCCATCATCGCTGACAAGGAGGCCAAGATAGACCAGCTGAACAACAGGCTCTCGGAGCTTGACGCAAAGACTCAGAATCTGGAGCAGCAGGCCGCAAATGTGAGCCAGGAGGTAAGGCAGATGAACTCGGAGGAGATGGCCATTGCTTTTGAACAACTATACGGAAACTTGAAAGATGAATAGGATTGCACTTAGCATAATTGCATTGCTGATATCTGTCCTGGTGGCTGATACAGCAAAGGCACAGATTACACTGCAATGTGTAAAACCAGGCCAGGAACTTCTGGTAAGGCCCGAGGGCGACACTCTCTGGGTGATGAACGATGCCAGAATGAGATCGGTAATCGAGACCGGCCAGCTGTACAGGATATCCAAGGAGCAGGTTGCCACGCTGAATGAAAAATGCGAGACACTCACCAACCTCAACAATGAGAAGGATTCTCTGATAAATATCCTGAAGACCGACAGACTCTATTACGAGACTGAGTTGAAGACAAGCCGCGAGGATCTTCTGGAGGCCGGCAAGATGGCCAAGAAGTACCGCCGGAGAGCAAGACTGGCATCCTGGGGCATTGCGGCTGGCGCCGTGCTTGGCCTTGGCGTAGGCTACATACTGTTCAACGATTAGGCCCGGCCTTTCATCAATAATGACAATTAATTAATAATCAACCAATAAAACTTATTTTCAACCATGGATAATTTAGGAAACATTGAATGGTATTGGGATGAACATAAGCTTGAATATTACATGAGCATCTATATGCCTGTAATGGTATGGCTTGTAATCTCGACCATTTTTATTGTGGTAATGTTCAAGAAATACACATTCGGCGATTGGACCAAGGAGAATCCCAATCCAAACGAGGGCGAGACCTTCAATATGCCTCGCGGTACCATCCGAGGAATCCTTACAATGTCTTTGCTTTTCATCACAGTAGTGATAGAGCTTGCCAATGTAAGGGTGATTGGCCTTGAGGAGGAGTTCAGCGAGTTTCTCGCAGCATTCCAGATGATGGTTGCTTTCTACTTCGGCGCCAAGGTTATGCACCATATCAGCTCTGTGGACAAGAGCAAGACCAAGGCTATTTCCGAGGCCGCAATTGCATCGGCTGCCGGCAGTGGCATCTACGCTGCATCGAGCGAGGCCGGCATTACCACAGTAGACAACTCATACTTTGAGGAGGAAGGCGCTGCAGGATAGTCCATTGTCCCCCACCCGATTCCATGAATAAAAGCCGAAAGGATGCACACAATGCTGCAACTTTCGGCTTTTTTTGATTTTTGTTTTATCCTTATTCATAATGTCTCAATTATTAGAAATATACAGGAGCCATCCCGCCCACCGGCAGTTGGCAGAATCGACAGCCAGGCAGCGCCTCTCCCACATCAAGGGCTTGCAGACCTCCGCTCTGTCGTTTTTCCTGGCTACAGACCCAACCCTAACTGAGCGCCCCCTCGTGGTGGTGATGGACAACGAGGAAGATGCGGCATATACTTACAACGACCTTCAGTGTACGGAGCTGATGCGTCCGGTTTTCTTTTATCCCAACAGCCACAAGAAGTCGGCGCTTAAATCGGCCATCGACGATGCTTCCATGAGCCAGGAGTCCATACTCACAAAGACCGAGGTGCTCGACAAGGTTTCCAAGCTTGATAATTTCGTTCTGGTGACATATCCCGAAAGCCTGGGCGAGAATGTGATACAGGCCAGCGATCTGGCCGACAATACCCTGGCGCTCCATACCGGCGACAAGGTGAATACCGACTTCATATCAGAAGTGCTTGATGGTTATGGCTTCGAGTATGTCGATTTTGTATGCGAGCCGGGTCAATATTCGATGCGAGGCAGCATTGTGGATATCTACTCCTATTCCAACGAGGAGCCTTACCGTATCGATTTTTTTGGCGACGAGATAGAATCCATCAGGACTTTCGATGTCGTAAACCAGCTTTCGGTACAGAAGGTGAAGGATATTACCATCATTCCAAATATATGCAAGGACGATTTCGACAAGCCAAGGATTCCGTTTCTGGATTTTGTGCCCGACAACACAATTGTGTGGTTCAACGACATGGACTATGCCATGAAGACCGCGGCTGAGGGCGGCGATGATTCCGGAAGGTTTAATGAATCGGTGGATGCCAAGACTGTTGTGGACTGCGGAGTTTTGGGTTCCGGCAACGACAGCAACTGCATAAAATTCAACATTCAGACCCAGCCCTTGTTCAAGAAGAACTTCAGGATGCTGGCCGACAATATCCATGAATATCAGCAGATAGGATACGACACCTATATTGCTGTCACCAACGACCACCAGAATGTGCGCCTCCATGACATATTCGCATCAGACGCCGTATCCCACAAGGTTGACTTCAAGCATGTGCAAATGTCTATCAACAAGGGATTTGTGGATAATGACCTAAAGCTGTGCGTATACACCGACCATCAGATTTTTGAGCGTTACCTGAAATACAGGCTCAAGGAGGCCAAGATAAAGCGCAACCGCGACGCTCTCACCATCAACGAGATGAATTCCCTGAAGCCTGGCGATTTTGTGGTGCATCAGGACCATGGCATTGGCACTTTTGGCGGATTACAGACTATGGACATTAACGGCAAGCCTCAGGAGGTTATACGCCTGGTATACAGGGACAACGACATTCTTTTCGTATCGATACACGCGCTCCACAAGATATCCAAATACAAGGGCGGCGATGGCGAGGCTCCCAAAATCTATAAGCTCGGGTCGGGAGCCTGGAACAAGCTTAAGCAGAAAACCAAGGCAAGGGTAAAGGACATTGCCGAAAAACTTATAAAGCTGTATGCGCAGCGCAAGCAGCAGAAGGGATACGCGTATCAGCCCGATTCGTATCTGCAGCAGGCCCTGGAGGCTTCTTTCATATATGAGGACACGCCCGACCAGGAGAAGGCCACGGCTGCAGTGAAGGCCGACATGGAGAGCAGCGAGCCCATGGACCGCCTGATTTGCGGTGACGTGGGGTTCGGAAAAACCGAGGTGGCTGTAAGGGCCGCATTCAAGGCCGCATGCGACGGAAAGCAGGTTGCGGTGCTGGTGCCTACAACAATACTTGCGCTTCAGCACTATAAGACATTCAGCGACAGGCTGAAGGAGTTTCCCGTAAAAGTGGAATACATGAGCCGCCTCCGCACCGCCAAGGAGATAAAGACTGTGGAAAAATCCATTGCCGATGGTTCCACTGATATCGTCATAGGCACCCACAAGCTGGTGGGCAAAGGAATCAGTTTCAAGGATCTGGGCCTGCTGATAATAGATGAGGAGCAAAAGTTCGGAGTATCAGTGAAGGAAAAACTGAAGCAGATGAAGCTCAATGTTGACACACTGACCCTGAGCGCCACACCTATACCGCGCACATTGCAGTTTTCGCTGCTTGGGGCCAGGGACCTGAGCATCATAAACACGCCTCCTGCCAACAGATATCCTGTTGTCACCGAGGTGCATACGTTCAATGTGGACGTGATAAGGGAGGCTATTGACTATGAGCTGAGCAGGCATGGCCAGGTCTTTATCATACAGAACAAGATAAAACGCATATATGAGACTGAGGCCCTGGTAAGAAAGCTGTTCCCAAACGCCACTATCCTTACCGGACACGGACAGATGGATGGCAACATTCTGGAGGATATCATGTTGTCGTTCATAAACAACGAGGCCGACGTGCTGATATCGACCACGATAATAGAAAACGGACTGGACATTCCAAACGCCAACACGATAATAGTGCTTGACGCCCAGAATTTTGGACTTAGTGAGCTGCATCAGCTCAGAGGCCGTGTGGGAAGGTCCAACAAGAAGGCTTTCTGCTATCTGATGGCTCCGCCCGAGGAGCATCTTACAATACAGGCCCGTCAGCGCCTGAAGGCCATAGAGAGCTTCAGCGAGCTGGGCAGCGGTTTCAATATCGCCATGCAGGATCTCGATATTAGAGGCGCCGGAAACCTGCTGGGCGGCGAGCAGAGCGGTTTCATCAACGAGATCGGTATTGAGACGTATCAGAAAATTCTCGACGAGGCCATCAACGAGATAAAGGAGGAGGAATACATGAGCATGTACGGAGATTCGCAGGAAGATTCCGGCAAGCTTGTGGATTTGCCCAAGGATTTCAAGTTTGTGTCTGACTGCCAGATAGATACAGACATGGAGGTATTGCTGCCGTCAGATTATGTGCAGAATGTGGCCGAGAGGGTGAAGATTTACCGCAATCTGGACAATGTGAAGGATATTTCGGAATTGCAGACTATAGCCGACAGGCTCAAGGACAGGTTTGGCGCTATCCCGAAACAGACTCTGTCGCTGTTCAATGTGGTGAAGATGCGCTGGAGGGCTCAGGAGTTGGGCATAGAGAAGATAACGCTGAAAAGCGGCAAAATGCTCTGCTATTTTGTAAGTGATCCCAAGTCGCCGTACTTCAATTCGCCTGTTTTTGGAAAAGTATTGATGAAGATTCAGAAAAACCGCGAATGCCAGATGAAGCAGATAAACGGAAAGGCAGGCATGGTGATCGACAAAATTACCAATACCGACAAGGCCCTGAAGTTTCTGGAATCTATAGTTGAATAAGGCATTTGCCTGCAATATATTATATATCAAAACTATACACGGATAATATTGTTGCATTATAATAAAATTTAAAAAAAATGATTGTGTAATGCAACATGTTTTGATATTTTTTTATAACTTTGGGATTGTAATACAACTCAAAATTTAACGTACAAGGAAATGAACATTACTGAAAGAATCCAGCAGTTGAGAAAGGAAAAGGGCTGGACCATTACAAGACTTGCACAGGAGACGAATATCCCGACGGTAAGCCTCAGGGTTATGCTCTCGCGCCAGGACCCCAACGGGTACACGGTAAAGAATCTTGTGAAGATAGCCGAGGCGCTGGGCGTTACTGTCAGCTATCTTACCCTGGATGAGGGCGAGAAGGAATCTCCGAGCCTGACTCTTACTCAGCGCGAGGAAATCAAGGCCCTTATCGCCAAGACTATTGATGACTATTTCAAGCTTTCGACTCCCGAAAACGAGAATGCGAGCATCGATTACCTGAGGCAGCAGTCCAAGGTAAGCGACCTGGAGGATTAGGAAAAAAACGGCCCCGGAGTACCGAATGGTATTTCCGGGGCCGCTTTTTTAGTCGAGTGAGTGTGTGCGCGATGCCTGGCGTCAACGGCCTGGTATCTGTGCCTTTAGCTGACTTCCGTCGGGATAGTGCTTGGTCTCCAGAATCTTGAAGTTGTTGGTGTTCGTGAGACCTCTTGCGTAGTCCTTGAGCGTTTTCTCGCGCTCTGAGATCGAGACGCTTGAATCGAATGCGAGTCTCAGCTTCAGTATGTTCTTGCTGATGACTCCTGTCCAGTTTAGTGCCATTTTTGTTTAAATATAAGTTTGTGTGTTATAAAAAAATATTTATAGTTTGTACTTCATATAATAGCAAGGAGCGTGCCACAAAACTTATCAAATGGCTGAAAATCTGATTAATAAATGTTGTTTTTTAAAGAAAAATAATCAGCCGGTTTAAGTAACCGACTGATTATCTGTTTGTTGTAAATAATATCTTGAAGCAGATTATTTTGTGTTAATATTGGATAAATATTTCTTTATTTGCTTATTATCAAAAAGTTAAGACGTCTTACCTCAAGCATTGTTTTCGATTAGTATCCTGAACGACATAGCATCCATGTCAATCTTTAGCCTGCCGTTGATATCGGCCGTTAGGGTTTCTCTATTGAAATAGTCGGAAAACGAGGCTCCGGGACGCGCGCTGATATCTGCAATTTCGGGTTTTTCTTCGCGATTGAAGGCGAAAACTATCCTTTGCCGGGCATTTACCCTGCTCATCACCCAGATTCTCCTCAGAGGGTCGGCGAAATCGGTTTCAATCATTCCCTGCCGGATTGCCTCGTTATCGCGTCTCAGCCTGATGATGCTTTTGTAGAAAGCATGCATCTGCATGTCGGGCGCTATGGGGTAATCCACTCTCCTATTGTGGCGTCCGCCGGTGACGGCATGTTCGTTGCTGAAGCTGATACCGGGCCATGTCATTGGCTTGCGGCAGTCGGGATCGTTGCCGCCCCACATGCCAAGCTCGTCGCCGTAATATATCATTGGCGACCCTATCATGGCAAACTCGAATACAATCATCATCTTCTGGATGAGCCGCTCTTGCGGGGCCGGTTTCCGCGAGGAGTATCCCTTGTCTTCGATATGAGTGTTTTGGAAAAACGTGGCTATGTCGTCGTATCCCTTCTTGAGGTTGCTGTTTACTATCAGAGAGGCCAGACGCTCGGTGTCATGGGTGCCCAACAAGTTCATCATAAGATAGTTGCATGCCACAGGGAAAAGCTGAAGTTGACGTTTGATGCGCTTGTCAAATTCCAAAGCAGAGATGGAATTTTTTTCCGGGACAAAAAACTCGCAGGCCAAAAAGTAAAATCCATAGTTCATTACGCTATCAAAGATAGCATTATCAAGGTATGGCTTTATTATAGTATTGGGTTCTATGAGTTCTGCCAGGAACAATGAATTTTTGCTAATTTTCTTTGTAAAATTCCTTGCTGATTTCCAGAACGTTGGGGGCACTCCTATTACGTGGTCGAGTCGCCATCCGTCAATTCCCTCATACTCAACTCCATCCACAACTGGATTCAACCAACGCTTCAATGTTGCGAATACATAGTTCTTTACTTGGTTGCAACCATAGTTGAGTTTCGGCATCTCATTTACACAGCCCCAGAACTTCTCGTAGACAAGTTTTCTGCTGGTTGATTTCTCAAAATCTACCAAAAACCAGTCCTTGTATCTGGATTTGGCACGGTTTTTCAGAACATCCTGGAATGGGACGCTGTTGTATCCGATATGATTGAAAACTCCGTCGAAAACCACTCTTATTCCGCGTTTGTGGGCCTCGCTGATAAGTCTGAGCGCCTCCATGTCAGCCTCGGTCCAGGGTGCATTGTCGAAATCTTCGAAATCCTTCGATTCTATCATCCTGATATCGCTTTCAGGATTGCGGCCCAGAAACGGATCAATATGCAGGAAATCTGTGGCATCGTATTTATGAAGGCTGGGCGAAAACTGCAACGGATTTATATACAAGGCATTGATGCCGAGGTCGCAAAGATAATCCAGCTTGCTGATTATGCCGCTGATATCACCGCAATAACGGCGCCTCAGAATATTGGTTTTCAGCGATTTGGTGTTTTCCCGCTCGTAAGGCTGACGCTCGTACCAATCGGAATCCCAGGGATGGATCTGCCATGGATCATTGCGGTCGAGGCTCCAGGGTGTTGTTCCCTCCAGGTCGGCCGCCGATATCGGGTTGCTGGAATTGAAACGGCAGAAGCGGTCTGGAAAAATCTGGTACCAAACCGCCTCTGCCGCCCATTTAGGAATGTCATTCATTAATGAATAGTTTAAGTATTAAGCCTTGAGTGCCTTTGCGAGAGCAATCTTGATATGCTCTCTTGTCTTGTCGCAAACGTCCACAAGTGGCAGACGGAGCACTTCCTTCATGATGCCGAGCTCTGCAAGCGCAGCCTTGGCGCCCGATGGGCTTCCGTCCTCAAACAATGCGTCCATGAGTTCCAAGAGCTGGTAATGTATGGCCGAAGCCTTCTTGAAATCCCCGTCAAGAGCCGAGTTGATCATGCGGCAGAATTGCTCTGGGACCACGTTGGCGGCCACAGAAATTACTCCGCAGCATCCGATGGATATCATGGGCACGGTAAGAGAGTCGTCGCCTGATATCAGCATGAAATCCTCCGGCTTGTCGCGCAGGATGGCCATTATCTGGTCCATGTTGCCGCTGGCCTCCTTTACGGCCACAATGTTGCTGAAGTCTCTCGCAAGCTGCAGTACAGTAGCTGAATCCATGCCGCGGCCGGTGCGTCCGGGCACATTGTAAAGGATTATCGGAAGCGGGCTCGCCTTTGCTATCTCGGCAAAATGTGCGTAGATGCCACGCTGCGATGGCTTTGTGTAGTATGGAGAAATGCTGAGGATACTGTCGAAACCAGCCAGATCGGTATTCTTGATCTCTTCCACAACGGCCTTGGTGTTGTTGCCTCCTATGCCGAGCACCAGTGGCACCTTTCCGTTCACCTTCTCAATGATAAACTTTCGCAGGTCGCGTTTCTCGTCGGCAGTCATTGTGGCGGGCTCGCCGGTGGTTCCTGATACCACTATGTAGCTGATACCGCCTGTTATAATGTGGTTTAGCAAAGTTTCGAGGGCGGGATAATCCACCTCGCCATTCTCGTTGAAGGGGGTGACAAGCGCCACGCCCACTCCAATCAAATTGTCATTTCTCATGATTGAGGATTTTCGTAATATTTTTTGTGTTTGAAATTTCGTGTCTTTTTTCTGGACTCTAACTCCTTTCACTTGCCTTGCTTGCCCATTACGGCAAGGTATTCGCGTACTTTGCCGAATATCTTTTCAGCATCCAGCACGCTTGACTCGTTGAACCTGAGTATGAAATCTGCAAACAAGTTCTGGCTAAGCTGAGGCGAAACCTTGAACCTGGATTTCGACAGGCCCATGATATAGCTGACACTCAGGGTCTCTACAGGACACAAGTTGATGAGTATATCAAACTCACTGTTGATAAAAGGCTGGACAGCAGCCTCATTGTCAGGGAAACAGAAAAACGTCAACTTTTCCTGCGAGAAGAATTTCATGCTGTCGCTGTTTTCGTATTGGCCCATCATTGCGTCTTGGGAAACCATGCCTAAGCCCTGGGATTCCTTACCCTTTGCCACAAAACCATCAATCAGAGACTTCACAACCTTGCAATTTTCCTGATTGTCCGCATCGAACAGGAATGCTATCGAGGCTGCTGTCTCCAGATTGTTAAAAGTCTTATTTCTTGATACTTTGCCTGCCTTTCGGCACAGCATATTGTATCCCATCTTGGCCCGTATGTTATGCAAAAATTTCATACCGCAATTTTAGTAAAAAAATCTTAAACTATTACGTAATTCAAGTATTTTTTTTAGGCTGATATCAAAAAAATTACATACCCCAGCCGTACGGCGCGTATCCGTGGGTATAGAAGGGGCTCATGTTTTCGGACTGACGTATCTGTATGCCAATCTGCAAAGACTCGGTGATATTGAATGTGGCGCCGAATGTGGCCATGTACCTGTCCTTGCCCTGGCTGAATTTGTTGCCCTGCTGGTAATTGTCGTGCATGTATATCAGGCTGCCGTAGATATCGCATCTTGGCGAAACGCTGTATCTGGCGCCCACCGAATAATAGTTCTGGATGGCGCGGAGATTGTTTTCGGCGGAAGTCTCGCTGGCGAAATTCATGAGCCTGAGGCTGCTGTGTATCATGCCCATCCCGAAATGGAGATGCAGACGGTCTGATGCCTCGTAGCTGATCTCTGGCGCCACAAACTGGCTGCTGCCGTATTTGCCGAAACTGGTTCCCATATTCACCTGGGTGGATATCCTGCTACGGTCCAGCACCTTGCGCTGAGGCAGTTTCACCGGAGACTGAGCATAGTCGTTGGGATTGTATAATGCATTGTATATGGCAGTGGAATCGGTCTCGTATGATGATATCTCCTGAGCGTATACTGCCGGCGCCATCAATATGGCTATAAGTGCGTATATTAGTCTTTTCATTGTTTTCCAGTTATTAATTTCACCGCAAATATAACAAAAAATTCGCTTGATGAATTATATTTTATATAAAAGTAAGTTAATAAAATTAAAAGCCGACTGATATTTAACTATGGAAAACTTTTTTACTAATTTTTGTGAATTTTTTTGGAAGTTGCGGAATTTATTCTTAGTTTTGCAGTACTCAAAATAATGACAAGCAAACAAGGAAAAACACACAAACATTCTAAACAAAAACATTAAACAAATGGAAAGCTTGCATATAGCCGAAAGCGCCAAGAGCCCTTTCATCAATTTTGACTGCGACAATGGGTTCTTCGAGATTAGAGGACGTTCTATCATAGAGAACACATTCTCTTTTTATGAGCCTGTCTTCAAGGTTTTGAGTGACTACGTTAAGACTCCCGCCGACAAAACAACCGTGCATTTATCGCTTGACTATTACAACACTTCCTCACAGATATGGATATACAATATCCTGAAGGAATTCAACAAGATAAACGACATAGCCGGCAAGGAACTCAATATCACTTGGTTTTACAGCGACAGCGACCTCCTGGATGCTGGCAAGGATTTCCAGAATGTTTCCAAAGTGCCCATCGAGCTCAAGGAAGCCAGGGAGGGCTGCAGTGACGGCAGCGACGAGGAGATTTGATTTCCGTTTACAATTACCACATACATACAGCCAGTACCACCGTACTGGCTTTTTTTGATAATACACTTCATTAATATAAATTGCAAAATGAACGATAATACAATCGCAACACCGGATTTTGTGGCTGCTGTAAGTCAGGCTAAGAGACGTCGCATGATTTCCGCCGTAATTTCCGCCATAGGACTTGGCGCCGCCTGGTTTTTGGCTGAGAATGGCAGATTGAATCCCAGCATCAGCAGCCAGGGACTTCTTATAGCATTGCAATACGTGGCAATGCTTGGTACCGGTTTCTGTATCTGGTATGGCATCTACAACTACGACAAGACCGCCGAACTGCTCAAGGAGAAAGACATTGTTGAGGAAAAGCAGGTTAATTACCTGAAGGCAAACAATTTCCGCAATATGCTCATTTACATTTCACTTATTGTGGATTTTGTATTGTATTTGCTTTCGGGAGCCAATCAGTTTGTGTTCACGGCCTTGTGCGCGGTATGTTTCGCTTTTGGCGCCATTCCTTCAATCTCAAAGTTCGAATCCGACTTCTTCAAGGAAATCATCATCGAGGAGGAGGATGGCGAGGAAGAGCAGCCTCAGGCCGGCGATAATAAGGAAGAATAACCGGAAAGGAACTACAGGGTTCCCCAGAACTTGCGGAGAAACCATTCTGCCGAGAACAGCAGCACAATAATCACAAACAGCCATTTCAGGCTCATGATCGATACAGTAGAAATATCGCTGTAGGTGGTGGGTTTTATGTTGTTGTCGCTCAGCAGGATTTGCTCAAGTTCAGGAATCTGGCTTCCCGACATAGCCCTGCCTCCGGTTGCTGAAGCCATCTTGGCCATCAGGGTGCTGTTGGCCACAAGGTTCTCGGCCTCGGTCTTTATCTCCTTTACAGAGAATACGCACGACTTGCTGAGGGTCTTGCCATGGCTGACAGCCTTGGCTGTATATGTGTATGTGGCCGGCGCAAGGTTGTCGACACGTATGTAATAGCCGTTGCCGGTAGGTTCCATCTTGCCGCTGAATTTTTCAGAATTGTCCTGAGACGCGAATTCGACTGAAACCTCAGCCTCGGTATCGAGTTCCATGTTCTCGCTTAGCACCTTGGCGTTCAGGTAAACCGGCTCGTTCTCGCTGAAAATGTTGCGGGTGGTTACCACAAAACGCTCCTTGTCGGTGCGGGTGAGCAGGAACTGGCATATTCTGGATATCATCAGGTCGAATTTCTCATGATTGAGGTAGCGTCTGTAGCAGTCGATGCGCCAGCGCCAGATGCCCTCGCCGGCTATTACAGCCTGATGCGCCTTGCCTGGCTCCGATATGGCTATCAAGGGTTTGTCGGTGGATACGCCTTTCACCACCTGATTGCCAAACACCTGGGTCTGAGGCATCAGCTGATACTCTCCGAATGCGCAGTAGAGGGGCGGAGTTTTCTGGAGCATCTCCTCTACCCCATTGTCGAATGTTAGCAGCGAGAACCTCGCATTTTCGGCATAGGTGACTTCCTCGAAACTTTCGCTTTTCTTGCTGATGGTCATGCAGAGGTTGTTGGCGCTGAAACTCTCGAAATCTGTAAGGCCGCCCAATACAAACAATGTTGGGATGCCTTTTTGTTTTATCTCTGTCAATATATTGTCGGCCTTGTAGTTGACTGCCGGCAGCTGATCCAATATTACAAGATTGTAGCCCGACAATGGCTTGTTGAAATCCTGGATGGTTGCCACCTCCACGTCGATCCCGCGGTTTGCGCTCAGCGCATTGCGTATGGCGGCCACGTCGGGGTGAGGCATGGCGCTAAGTATCAGCACCTTGTGTTTGTCGTCCACAACCTCTACTATAATATCACGTGTGTTGTTTACATTGGTGATCTCGCCCTCTAATGCGGCTATGGATATCGTGTACTTGTTCAGGCCCTTGGTGTCGGCCTTCAGTGTTGTTGAAATCTCCTGGGTAAAGTTGTCGGATGATATGTGTATGGGGGCTGAGAATTCTTTCCTGCCGTTGCGCGTGATATCGAGTACAGTGTTCTTGCCGGACAGCATGCGTGAGCTCACGCTTATCTGAAGCGGGAACTCGTTGCCCAGGAATGCGGTCTCGTTGAATACTACTCCGCTTACAGATATATCCATATAGCCAGTTGTGTCACCGAGAGTTACTGTGTATATCCTGTTGCCTTGCAGTGACGACGAATAGGCTGGATTCTGTCCACGGTTGCAGATTCCGTCGCTTATTATCACAAGGGCTCCGGTGTTGGTGTTGTATAGGGTGGACTGCATGGATTCCAGCATCTGCGACATGTCGGTGTATTTGTCGGAAAAGTCGAGAGAGGACTCGTCGAGGGGGCGCACCTTGTCGCCAAACGCGAATAGCTTTACATTGTATTTGTCCGAGAGGTTGCCGGCCATCTGCGATACCTGCTGACGTATCTGCGCAAGGCTGTCGCCGGTGTAGGGACCGCGCATCAGCATTGACTCGGAATTGTCGAAGGCTATGGCCAGCACCGGCTTCTCTGTGTGCTGCACATTGCGCCTTACAAAAATATTCAGCAGCAGCAATCCCGTTACAAACATTGCCATTAACCTTATGGCCGCCAAGATCCTTATCTTCCATGGACCAAAATCCGACAGGCGCTTGTTGTGATAATACGCCACTGCGGTAATGGCCAGCGACACCACAAAGCATATCACAGGCCAATACCAGGCATAATCCGAAATTACTGTGCTGATCATTTATGTATTACAAAAGTTTCTTGTAGATCTCGTAGTACTGGTTCAGGCGGCTCTCGTAGGCCTCAGGGGCGGCCAGTCCATTATACTCCTTGGCAAATGAGAGGAAGTCGCCGGTAATGAGGTACTGGACGCGTGTGCTCTTGGCGGCTATGAAGTCGAAAAGCGCCATCACATGATAGCGGATATCCTTGCTGAATGCCTGGAACATGTCCTGCACCGACGAGTAGCCTATCATCTTGTAGTTGAAGCCCATCACCTGGGGGGCACCCATGCTTATTGAATATAGCGCCTCGGTGTCGCCCAGCTTGCGGGCAATCTCGAGAGCCTCCCATTCTGTGGCCTGTCCGTTGTGGCTGGTGGACCAGTCGTCGCTCTTCTTGGCGCGGTACTTGTGGCCGTTGCGGCGGTTGCTCTCGTCGAAGGTGAAATGCTCGTCGAAACTTTTTTTCTTGTCGTCGCTCTTGGCGCCGTAGTATGTGTAGAACACGTGGTTCTCGAAACGGATAAGCATGCGTCCGTCGCTGCTGAATGCGCTGCCGCCGCTCTCCACGCAGATTACAGCCAGGGCACGGGCCACGTCGATGCCCAGCTCCTTGCTTATCACTGTTATAATGTTTCCGAAATTGTTCCAAGTCTTAACAGCCACCTTGCCGTATTTGTCGAGTCCATCTTGCGAGAGCTGTTTCTTGGGAGCCATGTCGACCTTGGCCAGGTCTTTTCTGGCGTTGAAAAACACGCGGGTCTCTTCCTTCTTGGTATTGCTTGATGAGTTGTTGTTGGTGGTGGTACCTGATACTGTGCCGTTGGATATTTGGGAATCGTCGAGCACTGTGGCATAGTCGGCGCATACATAACCTGTCTGGCCCTTGAAATCCACTCCGTACCAATTGCCGTGTGTGCTCAGTTTCACGAGTATCTCGCCTTTCTTCACTGTGCCGAGCACAGTGGCGTCGGTACTGTAGAACGATCTCACGTTCAGCACCTTGGCCTCCACCAATACTTTCTCTACCTTTTCCTGGATATCGATATACTCCCTCATGCAGTAGGCAATGCCCAATGCGGTGTTTATCTTGTACCACTCGTTGCTCTGGCCTATGATATTCACAATGGTGTATTTTTTCAGTCTGAAAAGCACCTTGGCATCCTTGGTGGCATGCTCCCTGGCGTTCAGGGTGCGTGCGTTTACCTTGCCCTTGAGTCCTGATACAGGTGCCACCTTGATATCAGCATTGTTAAGCTCTGCGGCAATTTTCTTCTTGCTCTTGAATAGATTGGCAAACCAGCCCATAGTTGTATGATTTTATTGGTTATGTAAATTATCTGTTGTCTGAAACTAACCCCAAAAATAAAAAAAAAGACTGATACAGAAAAATCCGCATCAGTCTTTTTTATATTTTTCCTGAAAAAAATTATTTTAGAGGCATCAGGCTACATATTCATGCCGCCGTCTACCTGGATTACCTGGCCCGAAACGTATGAAGACATGTCGGATGCGAGGAATGTTGCCACGTTGGCGATATCCTCTGGTGTGCCGCCGCGGTGGAGAGGAATCTTCTCGCACCACTCCTTGCGGATCTCCTCAGAGAGCTGGGCTGTCATGGCTGTGATGATGAAGCCAGGGGCTATGGCGTTGGCGCGGATGCCCTTCTTGCCGTACTCCTGGGCGATAGACTTGGCCAGGCCAATCATACCGGCCTTTGATGCTGAGTAGTTGCACTGTGCGGCATTGCCGTGTACGCCTACTACAGAGCTCATGTTGATGATGCTGCCCTTGCGCTGACGGAGCATGATTGGAACTATGGCGTGGCTGAAGTTGAAAGCCGACTTCAGGTTTACTGTAAGTACTGCGTCCCACTGTGCCTCGGTCATCTTGAGGAGCAGGCCGTCCTTTGTGATACCGGCATTGTTTACGAGGATATCGATAGAGCCGAACTCCTTGTGGATCTCCTCCACTACCTGATGGGTCTGCTCGAAATCGGCGGCGTTGCTGGCGTAACCCTTTACCTTTACACCCAGGGCAGCTATCTCTGCCTCTGTTGCCTTAGCGTTGTCATCGATCACCAGGTCGGTGAAAGCAATGTTGGCACCTTCCTGGGCAAACTTCAATGCAAGTGCCTTACCAATACCGCGAGCTGCTCCTGTGATAACAGCTACCTTTCCTTCTAATAATTTCATGTTTTATTTATTTTGTAGTTGGTGTTATAAAATGTTCAATACTTGTTCCTTTATCTTCTCGAGCTCGTCCTTCATCATCACAACAATTTTCTGGATCTCGGCGTCGTTGGCCTTTGATCCCAGTGTGTTGATCTCGCGGCCCATTTCCTGGGCTATGAATCCGAGTTTCTTGCCGGTGGATTCCGATGCGTCGATATTTTCCACGAAATACTTGCAGTGCTGTCTCAGGCGCACCTTCTCCTCGGTGATATCGAGTTTCTCTATGTAGAAGATAAGCTCCTGTTCCAGGCGGTTGCTGTCGAGGTCCACAACGCCCTTCAGCTCTTCGAAACGCTGCATTATCCTGTCCTTGATTACAGGCACACGCTGTTTCTCCAGTGGCTCCACTTGGGCAAGGTAACCCAGTATCAGGTCTATGCGGTGGATAAAGTCGGTCTTCAGGTGCTGGCCTTCCTGTATGCGGAAGGAATCCAGATTGTCGATGGCCTCCTGGACCATGGAGCGTACGAAATCCCAGTCGTCGTCGTTGATTTCCTCGGCCTCCACCTTCTGCACGTCGGAAAACCTGAGGAGTGTGGTCATGAGCATCGAGCTGTCGATATCTACGCCGATACGCTCGCTCATCTTCTTCATCTTGCAGAAGTAGGCCTCGAGCAGGGTCTCGTTGATCCTGAGAGACTCTTCCGAGGTCTCGTTGGTGAATGAGAGGGAGAAGTCTATCTTGCCGCGCTCCAGGCTGTTGCCTATCATGGAGCGTATCTCGAGGTCCTTGTCGTTGAACTGCTGTGGCACCTTGGTATGCACGTCGAGGTTCTTGCTGTTCAGCGACCTTATCTCCACCTCAATATTTTTGCCGTTGCGGCTGCGGGACACCTTTCCGTAGCCGGTCATTGATTTCATCATTTCGAAATGATTTTTGATTTTCGATTTTTGATTTTCGGTTAATCAAAAATCAAAAATCATTAAATAAAAAATTTAGTTCTGTCCCCAAGTATCAGGGCTCTTGCGCCAATTCAGGAGTGTGTCGAGCTGCTCGGGTTTCACGTAGCCAATCTCCTGGGCAAGGGCTATGAGGGAATTGTAGTTGCTGAGAGTGTCGAGAGAGCAGTTGGCCTCCTTGAAAGCCTCCTCAGCCACTGGGAAGCCGTAAGTGAAGATGGCGAGCATGCCCATCACGTTCACCTCTTTTTCGCGGAGGGCTGATACTGCCTTCAGGCTGCTCATGCCTGTGGAAACCAGGTCCTCGATAACAACGGTCTTCTGGCCAGGATTGCAGACTCCCTCCACCTGGTTTTCCAGGCCGTGGTTCTTGCTGCTGCTGCGCACGTATACAAATGGCAGGCCCATGGCCTCGGCCACCAGCACTCCAACGGCTATGGCTCCGGTGGCAACGCCGGCTATCAGCTCCACGCCGGGATACATCGACTTTATCTTGTCAACAAACTGTGATACTAAATATTTTCTTACCTCTGGATACGAGAGGGTCTTGCGATTGTCTGTATAGATAGGTGAATGCCAGCCCGATGCCCATGTGAAAGGCTGCTCAGGCTGCAATTTAACTGCCTTAATGTCAAGAAGATACTTGGCAACTTGTTTTTCTGTATTCAGATTTTCCATTTGTTGTTGCGTATTATGCTGTTAATATTTGATTGCAAAGATACATAAAAAAAACTATTTCGGGCAAACCAAGTTCAAAAAAAATGCAATATATTTTTGTTTTGAAACTATTTTAATAATTTTGCAAGATGAAATATTTTGCGGAAATCAATGTCAGTTCTTTGCAACAGCACATGAAAGACGCACATATTATAAAGTATAATACAGATAAGCAATGTTTGAGAGTTCCACACAGATAAGGGTCCGCTACGGCGAGACCGACAAGATGGGATACTGCTATTACGGCAATTATCCAATGTATTACGAGGCAGCGCGCAGCGACGTTTTCAGAAACTGCGGATGCTCATACCGCGAGCTTGAGGAGCGCGGATACATGATGCCGGTGATATCCATGAATATTGATTACAAGAAGCCCGCCTTCTATGACGACCTCCTTACTATAAAGGTGTATGTGAGGCAGAAGCCAGGTGTCAAGATGAGTTTCGACTACGAGTGCTACAACGAGAAAGGCGAGCTGCTCAACAAGGGCAATACTGTATTGTGTTTTGTAAACAAGGCCACGGGCCGCCCGTCGCTGCCGCCAGACTTTTTCCAGGATATCATCAACAAATACTTCGACTAAGATATGCCACAGCAACAGACTTCCACGCGTGAACGCAAGAAAGTGGGAACCAACGAGCCCAGGAAATACAAGGTGATAATGCACAACGACGACATTACCACTATGGATTTTGTCGTAAAGGTGCTCACCGAGGTTTTCTTCAAATCCAAGAAGGAGGCCGAATTCATAATGCTCACGATCCACAACGAGGGCCAGGCTGTAGTGGGCATCTACACCTACGATATTGCCAACAGCAAGATTTTCAAGGTAAAACGGATGGCCGACGACGCCGGTTTCCCTCTTAGACTCACCGCCGAGGCGGCATAGCGATACAATTTCCGATAAACAAAGACCAACTTTTATATTATATGTTCAAACAGTCATTATTGCTTGACCAGATACTCAGCGACGTGGTAGAGAACGTTTTTGTTCAGCGCCATGAATTCGTTACTCCTGAGCACTTCATGTATTACGGCGCCATGGGGCTCGAATGCGTGGCGCAGGAGTTCAGGAAAGCCGGAGTGCTGAAGACAAAGCTTCAGAGTTTCCTAAAGAAATACATAGACTCGCTGGAGAAAGTGCCGGGGAAAAACAACTACACCCTCGAGAGCTCCATCAACATGGCGATGACGCTTCAGTCGGCCGAGAGCCTGGCAAGGACACTCAAGAAAAAGGAACTTGGTGTTTTCGAGATGATAATGGGCATACTCAACCTGAAAGAGGAATGCCCCGTAAAGGACTATATACTCAGCAACCTGAAGATTCCTCTGGAAGAGCTGGCCAGCAAGCTGCTGATGTCGCTTACCGAGATAGAGAACAATCCTGACCTCATGTTCGACAACGACGACCTCGACAGCCCTGACGATTTCCTCGGCGATGTCGCCGACTATCAGGCCGGGCAGATGGAGCCCGAGGTGGACTGGCGAAACTATGTAACCCGCATCAACGACAACTACACCGACCACAACCCGCTCATAGGCCGCGCCGACGAGCTGGAGCGCACCGTGCACGTACTCAAGAAACGCGGACGCCACAACGTGCTCTACATTGGCGAGAGCGGCGTGGGAAAAACCGCCATGGTATACGGCCTGCTGCGTGGAATTGCCGAGAACACCATATACACAACAGAAAGCATCAGCCAGGCCGACTTCTTCCAGATCGACATGACGGCGGTGCTGGCTGGATCGCAGTTCCGCGGCGATTTCGAGAAACGCATAAAGGCCATCATGGAAGGCATATCGCAGAGCAAGAGCGCCGTGGTATACATCGACGACATGCACACGATGATAGGTATGGGCGCCAACTCCGAAAACAGCAACGACGCATCCCAGATGCTGCTGCAATACATGGACAGGGAAAACATCAGGTTCATAGGCACCACCACGTATCAGGAATACAACAAGCACTTCCAGAAAAACAAGGCCCTCACTCGCAGATTCCAGACAATAGAGATTTGCGAGCCGTCCACCGACGAGGCCACCCAGATACTGGAGGCCCTGATGCCGATATACGAGAAATACCACCACGTTACCTACCGCAACAAGAAACAGATAGCGCGCTACGCCGTGGAGATGAGCCAGAAATACATCAGCAACCGCCACCTGCCCGAAAAGGCCATCGACCTGGTGGACGAGGCCGGAGCATACCGCGAGATTCACCCGATAATAAACGGAGACGGCGAGACTATGAAGCCGTGGGTGGATAAAAAGCTGATAGCCGAGATGGTGCAGAAGGTATGCAAGCTAAGCAACATCCCCGACATCGACAACAGCGACGAGACCCTGATACTTAAAAACCTGGAGGCCAACATCAAAGCCAAGATCTACGGACAGGACGAGGCCGTGCGCCAGGTGGTGGAGAGCATTCAGATGAGCAAGGCCGGACTCCTCGACATGCAGAAACCCATAGCCTCTCTCCTATTTGTGGGACAGACCGGCGTTGGAAAAACCGAAATCGTGAAGGTGCTGGCCAAGGAGCTTAACCTGGAGCTGATACGTTTCGACATGAGCGAATACACCGAGAAACACACGGTGGCCAAGCTGATAGGAAGCCCCGCCGGATACGTGGGCTACGACGACGGTGGCCTGCTTACCGACGCCATCCGCAAAAACCCCAACTGCGTGCTGCTGCTCGACGAGATAGAGAAGGCCCACTCCGACATCTACAACATTCTGCTCCAGATAATGGACTACGCCAGCCTCACCGACAACAAGGGTCAGAAATCCGACTTCCGCCACGTGATACTGGTGATGACATCCAACGCCGGAGCTCAGTACGCGCATCAGTCCACAGTGGGTTTCAACGGCGCCACGGTGGGCTCGGCAATGATGACCGCCGTAAAGAAGACCTTCAAGCCCGAGTTCATAAACCGACTTACGGCCACGGTTATGTTCAACGACATCAGCGAGAAGATGGCCGGCCTGATACTCCAGAAAAAAATCGGCGAGCTCAGGGAGCGTCTGTCGCCCAAGAACATCAGTCTGGAGATTTCTGAGGCTGCCGAAAAGGAGTTGCTCAGGCGCGGTTTCTCGCCGCAGTATGGCGCCAGGGAGATCGACCGCGTGATAAACCAGATGCTGAATCCATTGCTGATGAGGGAGATACTTTTCGGCAAGCTAAAGAAGGGCGGCGTGGCCAAAGTGGATTTCGCGGATGGACAGATGACAATAGCAAAGTAGACATTATGGTATACAGATTAGACGACGACCTGTGGTTCCCCGATCCCGAGGGAGGCAACAGCGACGGACTTATAGCAGTGGGCGGCGACCTCAGCCCCGAGAGACTTCTGCTGGCCTACAGCCACGGAATTTTCCCCTGGTATCCCTTCAAGAAGGAAGACTGGGGCGATAATCTCGCACCCGGCGAGGAGCCAAGGATTCAATGGTATTGTCCACTGGACAGGTTTGTGATATACACCGACAAGGTACACATATCGCACTCGATGCGCAATCTGATGAACAGCGGCAGATACAGTGTCTCGTTCAACAAGGAATTCGAATCGGTGATAAAGAACTGCGGCGACCTCCGCAAAAACGAGGAAGGCGCATGGCTGGGTCCTGATATCACCGCGGCATACACCGAGCTGCATAAGAAGGGATACGCCTACAGCATGGAAGTATGGGACCAGGACAACACACTTGCCGGCGGACTATACGGCGTGATGGCCGGAAACATTTTCTGCGGCGAGAGTATGTTCTCGCTCAAGCCCAGCGCATCCAAACTGGCACTCATCTTTCTGGCAATGCTGCTCAAGGAAAACGGCGTGCCGATGATAGACTGTCAGATGGAGACTCCCCACCTGAAATCCATGGGCGGAGTCCACATCAGCTACAAGGAATACATGAAAATCATGTAACGCCCGTAGAGACGCACGGCCGTGCGTCTCCTAACGGCCGTGCGTCTCCTAAACAAACGGCCGTCTCTATTGCATCGTGCGTCTCCTGACGTATACAAATAACAAAAACAATCAGATAATGAAGAAACTATTTCCATTTGCCATGGCGATGATGATGGGACACGCTGCCATGGCCCAGGGCGACTGCACGCCGCTCATAGACCAAATGTATTCAATGATGGACAGCGGAAATCTGGCAAAGGCCATAGAATGTGGAGAGAAAGCCAAGGCCTGTCTCGACAAGAACCTTTCCGACAAGCACAACCAGGACTATTTCGACGTAATGTCCTCTCTGGCCCAATGCTACCAGTACAATGGCAATTTCGCCAAGGGGCAGAAATGCTACATTGACATGCTGGAGGTGATGGAGAATGCCGGTGACACAACCTCCAACTTCTACCTGGCTCTCATCAGCTCGGTGCCTTCGGTATCGTCGGCAGCCAAAGACTTCAACACCAGCCTCAGGTATTATGACAAGCTCTTGAACTCCATGGCATACAAGGAGGGCATCAGCCTTGGCTCCACCAGTCTGCAGGGATGGAAGGCCATCGCCGCCAAGGCGATGCGCATCCTGGAACACGCCCCACAGTGGAAGGTGGTGTCGTTTGAGGACAACTTTGCCTTCCCCAACCTTGGCAACGACCTTACAGCCTGCAACGAAAACAAGCTTGCAATAGACCTGCTGTCCAAGACCTGCAACCAGATGAGGCTGAAAAACATGGCTGCCACAGAAGGCTACCTGTCTGCTGTATCTAAACTGGCATCAGCCTACACCATGGCCGGCGACCATGAGAACGAGTATCAGAGCTACAACGAGGCCTACAACCTGTCCAAAGCACTGCATGGCGAAAACGACCCCAATACCCAGAGACTCAGGAGCATGCTGTCGAGGGTGAAGGCGTATGGCGCTGATGCCGCCTCTGTAGGCAAAAAGGGCGACAAAAACAGCATTGACTACAACATTGACCAGTTTTGGCTGAAATACAACCAGTCATTGTATCAGGAAGCATCAGTATTCGGACAAAAAGCCATTGACCTGATAAGGAAGCAGACCAACACCAATCCAGAATCTCTGATTTCGTTCATGAACGCCATGGGCAGCTGCCTGGTGATGACTGAGAAACCACAGCAGGCCATCGACTACTACAACGGAATATACAGCTACCTGAAGGACAACAATATGGAAAACACCGCGGAGGCATCGGTGATAATGCAGAACATAGCCGCCATATACTTCAGACTGGGAGATTTAGAAAACGAGATCCACTACAGAGCCTCGGCAATGCGCATAATGGCAAGCATATATAATCTGGAGTATCAGAAAGCAGGCCTCAAGACCAAACTGGACGAGATAATAGCCATATCGAAGGCCATGATTCCGCAGATGGCGAAACTCAACGACAAGCAGGCCGAAGAGGTAATGACCAGCATAATAGGCAGCTCCAACATAATGCTGAAAATGAACAGGAACGCCGACTACGAAAACCTCTATAACAGCATGATAGAGATTCTTGACGAGGGCACCGGACGAAACAACATTGCCGGATTCAGGTTGATAAGACAGATGGGCGTAATGTACTGGGACAAAAAACAATACACCGACGCAAAGAGGTATTTCGAGACAGCCGAGCTGATATCCATCCAGGTTTTCGGATACAACAGCTACGAGAACGCCCAGACACTCATGCTATTGTCGAACGCTCAGTCCATGATGAAAGACTATACGCATCAGCATGAAAACCTCAACAAGGCCGCCGAGATTCTCAGACAGAGCCTGGGCGAACAGTCCAACGAATACATACACGCCGTAATGGACATTGCCCGGGTTTATATCAACCTGGAAGATTACCCCAACGCCGCCGCATTCCTCGACCAATGGTTGGGGCTTGTAAAAAAACAGATCCACGACCTGTTCGCATTCATGACTATCCAGGAAAAGACCGCATATTACGAGGAGCACATAGAGCCATACACCAACGACTTTTTCATCATGGCACAAAACTGCGACAAGTTCGAGAAATCGCCGGGTATTTTCTATGACTACGAGCTCCTGTCAAAGGGAATGCTGCTATCGTCGGAGACCGAGTTCAACAACTACATAAGGAAGTGCGACAACCCTGAAATCCAGAGCCTCTATGCCCAGTACAGGGAAAACGGCGAGTTCATAAAGGCCGAATCGCGCAAGCCAGAAGCCATGCGCGACCCCAGATACAACGACCTGAGGATAGAGAACAGCAACATTGGCCACAAGCTCACCTCAATGAGCTCCGAAGCCGCCGACCTCTCGCAAAACATTGGCATATCCTGGCAGGACGTCAGGAAATCGCTTCAGAAAAACGACGTCGCCATAGAGTTCATCAAAAGCAGAAACAACATCTACCAGGCCCTCGTGATATCTCCCAAGATCAAGGCTCCCGAAGCCGTCTACCTGTTCGAGGAGCGCGAGCTTAAGATGAAGATAGCCCAGGCCACCACCAAGGACTGCGATTTCATCTACATGCCATACGAATCCACCGCAATGTACGATATAATATGGAAAAAGCTCGAGAAATACCTGACACCCGGCGCCTCTGTCTACTTCGCCCCCAAGGGCATCATCCATACCCTGGCCATAGAATATGCGCCAATAGGCGGCGACAGCATTTTCTGCCAAAGATATCAGCCCCACAGGATCTCGTCCACACGAAACCTGGCGACGAAGGCCAGAAACATTGAAAACAAAAACGCCGTAGTATACGGAGGAATCGAATACAACTACAGACAAGAATCCGGCAGTAATACCCGAGGCGAATCCATAAACTTTCTTCCAGGCACACTCCAGGAGATGGATGATATCAGCGCCTGCCTGGCCGAGAGCGGGGTAGGCATCACAAAATATTCAGGCTCTGACGCCACCGCACAATCCATGGAACAGCTGTCGGACAAGGCGGTAAACATACTCCACATAGCCACCCACGGAATTTTCCGCGAATCAGGCACCAGCAGCCTCGACAACTCGGGACTTGCCATGGCCGACCAGATAATAACCTCCACAAGGATAAGCCAGCTGGACCTATCGGGCACCAACCTCGTGGTGCTGTCGGCCTGTGAGACCGCCAAGGGCACTGTAACCGGAGATGGCGTGTTTGGATTGCAGCGCGGATTCAAGCTGGCCGGAGCCAAATCGCTCATAATGTCGCTATGGCCTGTCAACGACCAATCCACACGCATCATGATGACCGATTTCTACAACAATATCTACAAGAACAACATGAACAAACGCGACGCATTCTACAGGGCCGTTGTAAAGATGAAGGACCGCAAGGGTGCCACGCCATTCAACTGGGCAGCATTCATAATGCTTGATTAGCCCAATCCGCAAAACCAGCCCATAAACGGCAAGCCCACCGCCATCCCGAAATGGGACAGCGGTGGGCTTGCTGTCTGTATATGTTTATTTCCGTTCTGATGCTGCTTAGTCCAAGAAATCCACCTTGCTGTAATCCACGCGGTCAAAACTGCGGTGCTTGGCCATCTTCTCGCCCTCGTAGGGAATATATTCAAGCTCAAGGTGTCTGCTGGTGATATCCTCCATGTCCCAAACCTCCTCGAAATTGCTGTCGAATTTCAGGATAAGCCTCTGTCCTGATACTGCCCAGTAGCCGGCATTCTCGGGCCGGTCCTCAAACACCAGGTCATAATATTCGTGTCTGTCAATAGATAGGCTGTGGTAGATAAAGAAATCACCATTTTCCTGAAACTCGATAAACATATCCGTGTCAGGGTCGGTCTTGTAGACAGTAGTACGTATATAATCGTCCACAATCTCTTCTCTGAGGTCCCACAAGCCAATGTAAGTGCCGGTAAGGTCCTCCTCATCATCTTCCCAGTCGCATGAAGAAAGGCCTGATACTGCCACCATCAAAAGCAGGCAGCCTACAAATCTGTAAAAGTTGTTTCTCATTGTCATCAAATTTTGTGGTTTTTTTAATACAGTATTCCCAATGCAATAATCTCGCCAAAAAATAGTTACAGGCACTGACGCGATTATCATGGTGTATAAAACAAAAAAGCCTTCAACCATTTCTGACTGAAGGCTTATAACAATTGAAAGGGCGGTCTGGACGAGACTCGAACTCGCGACCCCATGCGTGACAGGCATGTATTCTAACCAACTGAACTACCAAACCATGATTTCCTACTTCCAGTATTGCGGTCTGGACGAGACTCGAACTCGCGACCCCATGCGTGACAGGCATGTATTCTAACCAACTGAACTACCAAACCGTTGAATTGTTTCGGAATGTAGGATAAACGATAATCCTTTCAATATATACTAATTTCAAATAAAAAGAACCTTGCAGAAAACTGCATTTGCGGTCTGGACGAGACTCGAACTCGCGACCCCATGCGTGACAGGCATGTATTCTAACCAACTGAACTACCAAACCGTTTCTCAGCATTACAAGAGGTTATTTCCTTTTGTTTTGCGATGCAAAGGTAAGACACATTTTCATATTTTGCAAATTTTTCTTACACTTTTTTCGAAATATTTTTTATAAAGCTGATTTTTAAGTGATTGAAGTAATTGAAATGTTGAAGTAATTGAAGTGCTGAAGTGGTTGAACACAGAGAGCTCAATCATTTCTACACTTCACCACTTCAACATTTCACCACTTCACCCCTTAGTTGTTAAGCGCAGGAACATGTCCGCAGAAATGGAGGTTGTAGTTCCTTACGGTGTTGATATCCAGCACAGACACTCCCTTGCTTACCGAAGCGTACACAACCTTGTTTTGGCCAATATAGAATCCGATAATTGGGTAAGTGTTGTTTTTCTTGAAGAATACTATATCACCGAAATTGAGGCTCTTCTTGTCGGCCTTTGTAAGGTTTTTCATCATCTTCTCGGGATCGCGGTTCAGGGAAATCTTCCACACGTCCTTGAAAATGCTTGTTACCAGACCAGGAGAATCGCATCCCACGCCCTTCTCGCTGCCGCCGCTCTTGTATGGAGTGTTCAGCCACGACGAAAGCTCGCCAAGCGCGTCGAGACTCTCCACGCCCTTGAACTGCACGCCGAATATCTGCTCGTAGTCGTTGTAGGTTTTGGCAGATGCAGCGTTGCCCGATGCCTTCTGCTGCTGATTGCTGACAGGCTGTGAATCCTGCTTGGCGGCAATCTCGTTGTCAACCTGGGACCTCGAGGTTTCCTGCTGGCTCTTGTTGCGCTTGTCGAGCTGTTTTACACGTCCGGCCGAATAGTAAGCCTTCACATAGTAATTCAGCTTCAGGGTCTCGGTCCTTACGCCAATGTGGTTCGATGAGGCCGCGTGAATGAAAATGTCGTTGGCCAGGTATATGCCCACGTGGTAAATGTAGCCGTTGTCGTTGGCGAAGAACAACAGGTCTCCGAACTCAAGCTCGTTGCGGCCCACCTTGTTGCAGTCGTTGGGCTCGTAAGTGGCTATGCGGTTCAGCTTGATATTGTAGCAGTTTTTGTAGGCAGTCATCACAAAGCCCGAGCAGTCGGTGCCCTTGCCCTTGGTGGTGCCTCCGTATAGATAAGGTGTGCCCAGCCACGACTCCAGCTCCTTGAGGAAGGCGAGATCCTCATTGCCCTTGAATGTGGTCTTGAAAACCTTGTTGTAGTGCTCGTAGTCCTTCTTGTGGCTGTCGTCTATTTCCACGGGATCGGGATTAGGATCGGGATTTGGAGCGGGGTTCACGTCGTTGGTTCTCGGTGTGTATATCACGGGAGCCGGCAGCGGTGGAATCTCGGTGCTTGCGAGGTCCTCGTGAGGCAGCAGGCGGTCTATCACGATAAGCGAGTCGGTGGCAAAGGCTGCCGTGTTTACCTCCTCTCCTATCTGTGCGTGGGCTGATGCTGCCATCAGCGACGCCGCCATCATGATTATTGTTTTCTTCATTGCTATTATGGTATTTAATTTGGTTATCTCTTGGTCTTGAGGAACTTGTCGAGGAAGCCCGGCTCGCTGCCTGCATCGGCGTCATGTCCGAAACCGCGCATCTGCCCGGCAGCCTGCTCGTCGTCGTCGTCCAGGTTGTCTTCGGAATATATTATGGCGTGTATTGCGGCTGTTGCCGACAGGCATCTGTAGCCCCAGAATTCGCGGAAATCCTGTATCAGCTCGGCCCGGCTTGCCATTGCAGACTCCTCCGACCCCGTGCGGAAATTCTCCGCAAAATTCTTCAGATTGTGGTAAATGTCGGCTATGCAGTGCGATATCTCGGTCTGCTCGTAGCCCGAATCGTTGGATGCCGAATCGTATATGTTGATATAGTTGTCGTGGATGCCCAGGCGGTCGCTCACACGGCCTCGGATATACTCGTATTCGTATTCCGATAGGAAAGCCATCGAATTGCCCTCCTCGAGCAGCTGGCTGCACTCCTGGTCGGGCTCCACCATCGACACCTTCAGGTACACCAGCGACAGCATCTTGTGGAGCTTGGCCAGGAAGTCAGGCTTGCTGAACTTTGATGCCTTTTCTACAAAACCGCAAAACTCCGATGCCACCGTAACGGTCTCGATGGTGTTCTTGTCCAAAAATATTTCCATTTATGATAGTTTAGTTATAGTAAATGAGAAGCATCAGCTACTCCTCTATTCGGTAAATGCTCTTTGCCCTCTCGGCCTGGATATCGGAATCGAAAGGACCTATTGCCACTGTCTTGAAATTGAGGCTCTCGCGCAATACGTCGAGGAATTCCTTGGTCTTGCCGCCGTTTACCTGAGCGGCCATGTGCTCGAAAGCGTAGCTGCGGCTGCGCTCCATGATTCCCACCTTTACCAGAAACCAGTAACCGTGCTTGTCGTTTTGGGGCAGGAAGCTGGCGCTGTTGACGCCCTTGTATGTCAGCATTGCGTGCTTGGCCTCCTCGTGGCTCTGGAATGGGCCCACGCATAGTTTGCTGCCCTGCGCCATGCCAGTCCAAAGCGCTTTCTGGAACATTTTTACACTGCCGTGGTATATTGTGGGCGATATTAGGCGCAGCTGATACTCCTCCAGGCGTGTGTTGCGGTCTATGGTCTTGTTCACCTTTACGGCTATCCAGAAGAGCGTCTCGGGCTCCTCGTTGTTTCTCTGGGCTGATGCTGCTGATACTGCCATGCATACCATCAGCGCCAATGCTGCCACAAATCTCAGGATAAAGTTTTTCTTGCTCATGACTATTAGATTTAGGTGATTCACAAATGTTTAAAATACCAAACGGAATTATCTCACAAAATCGTATGCCGGAAGCCGGTATACCACGAGTTTCTTGGAAAACTTGTGCATCTTGTAGTCCCTTACCTCCACGTCTATGCGGTTGATTCCGGGATCGAGCTGGATATTGTATGAGAGAGGGAAGTCGCAGCCTGATGATTTCTGGTCCTCGGGCGGGGCCTTGAACTCCGAATCCACAAGCTGTATCTTGTCGTTTACTATCACCCTTACGTCGTTGGGCACGCCAAAACTCTTCAGGCACATGCTGAATGTGATATTGTCGAGCAGGGTGGTGGAAACCGAATCGGTAGGGAAAGTGAAAGCCAGGTCGGTGGTTTCCTGGATCTTCATCTTCAGTACGGCCATGTCCCATCCCTTTCCGAACGAGAAAGTGGTGCCGGCCAGCAGTAGGCCGTGGTCATGGGTCTCCACAACGCATTTGGCATAGTCCTGACTCTTCCTCTTGAACATATTGTGCCATACAAGGTTGCCGCGGCTGTCGTACTTCAGCATCAGGAAGCTTGACTGGTCCTTGCGGTTGCTCATGGAGTATCCGCCCACCACAAAGGCGTTGTCGTAGGTCTCGATGATGGAGGTGGCTTCCTGCCAGTCCTCGTTTCCGAAAGTGCGGGTCCAGAGAGTGTCGCCGTTCAGGTCGGTCTTTATCACAAGCACGTCATAGTCGGTGATGGAGAACATTTTGGTGTATCCGGCGGCCATTATCATGCTGTCGCGTGTCTGGATAATCGAGGTGCCGCAGCTCCAGTCGTTGTTCTCGTACCACTGTGTCCACTCGGAATTGCCGCCGATATCGAATTTCACTATCGCCATCAGCTTCTGTCCGCCACCGGCAGCGTTTCCCAGATATCCGGTCACGAGCAGGCCGTTGTCGAAAGTCTCTGTGAGGGAGTTGGCGCAGTCTTCGCCGCCCATACCGTATTGCTCGTCCCAGAGCAGGTTTCCGTTGCTGTCTATCCTGAGCACATACCAGTTGTAGTCGCCGTCCTGGTTGCTTGTGGTGGATCCGCAAATGGCGTATCCGCCGCTCTTGGTCTGTATTATCTGCTTGCCCTCCTCGTCGCCCTTGCCTCCGTAGGTCTTGCGCCACAGTACATTGCCCACGGTGTCTATCTTCATTACCAGGAGGTCTTTCTGAAACTCGTTTTTCTTGATGCAGTATCCGGTAAGCACTATGTTGGAGTCGCGGTCCTGTATCATGCAGTTGCACGACGATGCGAAATAGTCGGGCACAACCTTGCCCCAGCGCCCCCTGCCGTCGGGACGCGCCTTCACTATCCAGATATTGTATTGCTGCTGCTTGGCAAAACCACCCAGCATGATATCCCCGTCGCTGGTCTGCAGGCATGTGTTGGCCTCGTCCCAGCCATCGCCGCCAAAGGGCACAGCCCATTCCATCACGTATTGTGCCCTGGAGGCATGCGTGATTGCCAAAATCAATAGTATAAGACTGATACGTACGTAATATTTCATCGCTAATGGTTTTGTTACAGGTGGAGCAATCTTTGTGCCACCAAAGATATTGCAAAGGTCTGAAAAAAAAATCATCCTAAAAAGTATTTTATTCCAAAAATTTAAATTAATTTTGCAAAATTAAGTAAAATATTTCAAATGGCTGATTTTCAGCATATTAAATTTAAAAGAGAAAGAGAATAAAAAGACATGACAAACTTAAAGCACAAATTGAACCATCCAATATTCCACCAGATATCGCAGGTGGCCGAGTCAACGGGCCTCGAAACCTATGTGATAGGCGGATTTGTAAGGGACTTGCTGCTTGGAATACCATCCAAAGACATGGATTTCGTGGTGGCCGGCAGCGGAATAGAATTTGCGCAGAAAGTGGGCGAGCATCTCGGATGCCGCCGCAATGTGGTGGTCTACAGGAATTTCGGCACCGCAATGCTTAGATACAAGGGCACAGAGCTGGAGTTTGTGGGCGCCCGCAAGGAGAGCTATGACCGCAACTCGCGCAAGCCGATAGTGGAAAACGGTACCATAGACGACGACCAGAAACGCCGCGATTTCACCATAAACGCCCTGGCGATATCCATGAACCAGCAAAACTATGGCGAGCTTACCGATCCATTCGGCGGCCTCAGCGACCTGGAAAACAAGATAATAAGAACACCGCTCGATCCTGATATAACATTCTCTGACGACCCTCTCAGGATGCTGAGGGCTGTAAGGTTTGCGTGCCGTCTGGGATTCAAGATAGAGCCCAAAACCGAGGAGGCGCTCTTCAGAAACCGCGAACGCCTACAGATTGTATCCAAGGAGCGTATCTGCGAGGAGCTCAACAAGATAATGGCTACCAACAAGCCTTCCACAGGATTTATCCAGCTTGAGAAATCTGGACTGCTGGAGCTTATAATACCGCAGCTCTGCAAGCTGAAAGGCGTGGAGATAAAGGAAGGCCGTGGACACAAGGACAACTTTTTCCACACAATGCAAGTGCTTGACAATGTGGCGTCTCAGAGCGACAACCTCTGGCTGAGGTGGAGCGCCCTCTTCCACGACATAGCCAAGCCAAACGTCAAGAAATTCATCAACGGCACATGGACATTCCACAGCCATGAGTTCATAGGCGCCAAGATGATTCCGGCAATATTCAAGGAGATGAAGCTGCCACTGGACGCCAAGATGAAGTTCGTGCAGAAAATGGTGGGCATGCACCACAGGGCCATTCCAATCAGCAACAACGAGATAACAGACTCGGCTGTGCGCCGCCTTATGTACGATGCCGGCGAGGACCTCGACGACCTCATGATACTCTGCGAGGCTGATATCACCTCCAAGATAGAGGAAAAGAAAGCCAAATTCCTCCAGAACTACAAGGAGGTGCGCCGCAAGATAAAAGCCCTGGAGCAGAAAGACTTCCGCCGCACATGGCAGCCTCCTATCGACGGCAACTACATTATGGAGGTTTTCCAGATACCCCCAAGCCGGCTGGTTGGCGAGATCAAGGACTGCATCAAGGACTCGATACTGGACGGCAAGATAGAAAACTCCTTCGAGGCCGCCTACGAGCTCATGGTACAGAAGGGAGCCGAGCATGGCATAGCACCCATCAAGAAGTAATGACAAGGCTATTATTTACATTAATATTTACAATCATCTCATTAACAGCCTTTTCGCAGTCGATGCTGAGTTCAGGAAACTGGTATCGGCTGCTGATTGGCTGCAATGGAATCTACCGTATTCCCTACACCAAACTGAGGGAGATTGGATACAGCAACCCTCAGGATATCAGGATTTTCGGCTTCGGAAAAGAGTGCAAGCTCCTCCACAGGCAGGGCTACGTCTATTTCTACGCCCAAGGGCCATGCCAAACCTCATACAATACCGATCTCCAGATGGAGACAAGCGTTCCTGATATCTACTCCGGCCATTCATGCTATCTGATAAGCGACCTCAGCAAGTCCCAATACAACAATAAAATAGATATCGTCAGCTACAGCAACGCATCAGCCACTGCATGCCAAGGCATTTTCAATTATCATCACGAGCTGATGCTGCACAATCTCCAAAACAGCGGACAACGTTGGTTTGGAGAGAAAATGAGCCAGAGGGCAACCGAGAGCATAAGGTTTGAATGCAACAACGCTCCCTCGAAGGCCCGTGTGGGTGCGGTATTGGCATCAAGATCGCTCATGGGTGAGAGTTTCGAGATAAAGGCTTCCGATATCAGGCACAATGTCAGCCTTCCGGCTACAACTGACAATGGACCATACGCCACAACCGCAAGCTGTGGTTTCGATTATGTACCGCAAGCATCAGACATACAAATAATTGACATAACATTCAATAAAAACTGGAACCAGGCCACAGGATATATTGACTTTGTATCGCTGGAAACATTGGAAAAACTGAGTTATAATAAAAAGCAGCTGATTTTCAGACATAAAGCCGGCGGACAATCTGTCACAAGCTTTGAGGTGGAAAACATGGGCGCTGAACACATTGTAATGGACGTATCAGCCGGCACACCTTATATCATAGAGCATCAGGACGGAAACTTCATTGCACAAACCCAGAGCGACAGAAGGTTCGCAGTCTGCGCACCCAAGGACGCAATGGAGCCAATTTTCGACGGAAAGGTCGGCAACCAGGACCTCGGGTCGGCCACCGATACAGAATACCTGATAGTGACGCCCGAAAAACTGAGGCCCTACGCGCAACAGATAGCCGATTTGCACAGCGACTTGAAATGCCTCGTGGTCACCGACATGCAGATATACAACGAATACTCAAGCGGGATGCCCACTCCCGCTGCCATTCGCGATTTTGCCAAGGATATTTGGACCAAAGGTGGAAGGCTTAGGTATCTGCTCCTTTTTGGAGACGGATCGTCCGACAACTTCCACAAGACTCCAAACAACACCAACATTCTGCCAACCTATCAATCGGTAAACTCACTGAATGAGAATGGCTCGCACAGTTTTGTGTCAGACGATTACTTCGGAATCTTTGACGATGATGGCGACTGCCACGGACAACTACACATAGGCGTGGGCAGGATTCCCGTAAACACTGATGCCGAGGCTCAGGTTGCTGTAGATAAGATAGGGAATTACATTGATAATCAGCGCGGAGGCGATTTCAGGAAACAGATCGTAATGGCTGCCGACGATGAGAACATGAACCTTCATGTCCAGCAGGCCGAAAGCCTGTGCGAAATGATAGAGGTCAGTCATCCTGAATTCGATATCAGCAAAATCTACCTTGACAACTACAAGCAGGAATCGTCGGCAGCCGGCGACACCTATCCCGAGGCCCATAGGGCGATGGTGGAGAGTTTCGAAAACGGAGCGTTGATAATCAACTATATAGGTCATGGTGGAATGAGGTTTTTCGCCGACGAGAGGATTCTTACAATCGACGACATAGACCAAATGCGAAACGCCGACTGCTTGCCTGTGGTGATAACGGCGTCGTGCGACATAGGCCATTTCGATTATTATGACCACGAAAGCGACCAGTCCCGGCAAAGTCCTGCCGAGCGCATGGTGCTGAACCCCAATGGAGGTGCCATAGCCATGCTGACGGCTACAAGGGAAGTATCAGCCAACCCAAACCACATATTGCACCGCAACATACTCACCTATATCCTGGAGGCCGGAACAAGGCTCGGCGACGCAATAAGGAAGGCCAAAATTGCGACCAACGACCGCAACATGCTGAATTTTGTATTGCTTGGCGATCCAGCCCTGATACCCCATATACCTGAACAAAACATAGAGGTAACCAAGATAAACGGTACTGATATTGAGCTGTTTGACGGCAAACTAAAGGCAATGGAAACCTACACAGTGGAATGCGAGGTATCAGAGAAAGAAAAATTCAAAAGCGGCATGGCCTACATTACTGTATTTGACAAGGCGCGCACATCCAAAACCAGAGACAACGACGGGCAAGGCGCTTTTGAATTCACAGAATATGGCAACACAATTTTCAGGGGCAAATCAACGTTATATAATGGCGGATTTCGCTTCGAATTCACCGTGCCCAAGGATATCGACTATGCTGACGGGCAGATGAGGATAAGCCTTTATGCCGAAAATGGCAAATCGGCGTCATCAGGAGCTAACAAATCCCTGATAATAGGAGGATCGTCGCAAACTGCCCAATACGACAATGAAGGGCCCTCGATAGTGCTGAAATCCATACAGGACCGGGGCGAATCGAAAGTGCTAAACTTCACGATAGGCGATCCCTCGGGAATCAATGTAACGGCTTCATCAGGACACGGAATTACCGTAACTGATACGGAAAACGGGAAGAGTCAGGACGTTACAAAACTATACGTTGCTGATGCCGACTGTCAGACTCAGGGCACACTGCAATACACAACCAACGGGCTTGATGACGGAATCCATACCATAAGGATAAGGGCCTGGGACAACATGAACAACCCCAGCGAACGTGAATTCAAGATTGCGGTAACCAACCACAACACGCTGAAAATATACAACTTGCGCTGCTTCCCCAATCCCTGTAGCGGCCATGTGTGGGTCGATTTTGCCCACAATGCCCAAGACGGAATGGTGGAATACACAGTAAGCCTCATAACCATGCAGGGCAAAACCGTATGGACAGGCCAAGGCACGCTGCAAAACGGTGAACCCGGTTTTGATATCGACATACCTGCGCAAAATGCCGACGGAATGTATTTACTGAGGCTGCTGATATGCGACCAGAAGCAAAACACTGCCAAATCCAGTGTAAGGCTTATGTATATAAAATAAAAAGTAACAAAACTTGCAAAATACACATAATGAAACACATAGCAAAAATAATCGTTTTCGCTGCCACTGCCTCTGCCATGCCGATGCTGGCCAACGCGCAGATTCAGCCATCTCAGAATGTGCTGGGCAGCAACAACCAATCTAACATCATACAGACTTCGGCTTCGTTTCTGGCCATCACGCCCGACTCGCGAGCCGGCGCACTGGGCGATGCCGGAGTGGCAACATCGCCCGACGTTAACTCTCAGCACTGGAACGCCGCAAAATACATTTTTGCCGAAGACAAGGCCGGACTGGGACTCACATACACGCCCTGGCTGAGAAAATACGTGGACGATATGAGCATCTCGTATCTCTGCGGATACAACAAATACAAGGAAAACCAGGCTTTCGGATACTCCGTAACCTACTTCAACCTTGGCGATATGACCTTCACCGACTATAACGGCTCGGTGCTTAAATCGTTCAATCCCAAGGAGTTTTGCCTGGACGGATCGTATGCCCTGAAACTTGCCGACAATCTATCGGCCAGCATCACAATGAGGTACATATACTCCAACCTTACCGGCGGACTGGCCATAGGCGGAAGCGAGGAAACCCACGTGGGACAAACCATTGCCGGCGACCTAGGCGTGTATTATCAGAACCGCAAGGAACTGGGCGAGATGGCCGGAACTTTCGCGTGGGGCGTTCAGGTAAGCAACATCGGATCCAAGATAGGATACACCAAAAGCAACAAGGGTTTTATACCCACCAACCTGAAGCTGGGCGTGAGCTACAAGCTGGAGCTTGACGAATACAACGGACTGATGGCCACGATGGACGCCAACAAGCTGCTGGTGCCCACCCCTCCTATCTGGAACACATCACACGACCAGATACTGGCAGGCAAAAATCCTGACGTATCGGTAATTACGGGAATTTTCCACAGCTTTGGCGATGCGCCCGGCGGCGGCAGCGAGGAGCTCAAAGAGATAAGCTACTCTCTCGGCCTGGAATACACCTACGCCAACAACCTATCGGCAAGGATGGGATATTTTGGCGAGCACAAGGACAAGGGCGGCCGCAAGTATATGACTTTCGGCGTGGGCGTTGGCTACAGGGCCTTCAAGTTCGACCTCGCTTATCTGGTGGCCACCACAGAATCCAATCCGCTGCAAAACACAATACGACTGTCGCTGGCATATTATTTCGGCAACTCGAAATAAATATTTCGGATTTTTGTTTGATTATTTGAAAAAATGTTTGTAAATTTGCAGTCACATTCCACACTTTGGGGCTGACTTTGGTTTTGACGGCGTGCAAGGTTGGCATGTAAGCATGCAGGGACAGGTAACAAATCCCTTAACCAAGGTTACAAAACTATAAATGGCAATTCTTACGAGTATGCTCTCGCTGCCTAATTGAAGTATAGTAGATTAGCTTAATTCCTGGACATGGAGTTCCGGGAACGGGACATCACCCGCCGGCCTTGTCCGCGGCCTAAGCGATCAGGTGGTGCTATCAATAAGCGGAATAGTTCCGGTATGCCTTGATATCGGGGCGAGATTTTAGAGGATAAGGATATGTTAGGGCGTCGCCTCTCAGGCATATCTCGAAAACCAAAAGGCGAATAAGCATGTAGAAAGCATGGTGGTCTCATGTTCGGACCGGGGTTCGACCCCCCGCAGCTCCACAAAATCTCACAACAAAAGCGCATCCGTAGCGAATGCGCTTTTGTTGTTTATCTAATTCCCGTAGCGGATGCGCTTTTTTTTGTTTATCTGATGCCGATGGCCACGTTGCCGATAAGCTCGGCCACGGAGCGGGATTTCTGAATGGATTTCATAACCTTCTTGTCGAAGGCCGAATAGTTGAAGAAAGTCTTCAGCTTGTCCAAAACCATAAACTCGGAGTTGCCGTACTGATCGGCGTATCCCTCGGCCAGTATGTTGATGAATTTCAGATACTTGTTGCGGTCGAAAGATTTGGAATCGCCGCTGTTATAGGCCGCGGCAAGTCCGGGATTCGCAATTATTCCACGGCCTATCATCACGGCGTGGAGGTCTGGAAACTCGTCCTCAAGCATTTTTATCCTTGCAGCTGACTCTACATCGCCGTTGTAGACCACGGGATGCTTGATGGCGTTTTTAAGATTCCTGAAGCCTTCCATATCAACATCGCCGGCATACATCTGCTTGCCAAGCCGCGGATGAATGGTTACGAACCTCAGCCGAGCCTCGTTGATGATATCAGCCACAGCCATCGACTCGGCGGCGCTCTCGTATCCGAGGCGCATCTTTAGCGAAAACTCAATATCAGGATAATCGCCTATGCATCCAAGCACCTCGGCCACCATATCGGGATTCTGCAAAATTCCGCAACCACGGTATTTCTTGCTCTGCTGAGGGAATGGACAGCCGAAATTGATATCGCAAGCCTTGTAGCCACTCTCGGCCACAAAATCCAGAAGCAGCGCCATATCATCGGCACTGTTGGCAATTACCTGAGGCACAAGCTCCACGCCGGGATCATCGAAATCATCACTATAGATTAAATCGTTGATATCCTTCTTGCGCAGCGCACCGCCCTCCACCCTTATGAATGGAGTGAAATATTTGCTGATGCCGCCATATACGCGCGCGTGCGCATTGCGGTAAACATAATCGGTGAAACCCTGTATTGGTGCTAGAAAAATGTTCATAATATAAAAAAGTCACACGGACGAGCATCCATCCGTGTGACGTCTATATAGATAAAAAAGTTGCGAAAAAGCTTAGATATTGAAGAGCGAGTCCACAAACTGCTCCTTGTTGAAGAGCTGGAGATCGGTTACCTTCTCTCCCACTCCAATATACTTTACCGGAATCTTGAACTGGTCGCTGATGCCGATTACCACACCGCCCTTGGCCGTGCCGTCGAGCTTTGTGAGCGCGAGGGCGTTAACCTCGGTGGCGAGGGTAAACTGCTTGGCCTGCTCGAAAGCGTTCTGGCCTGTGCTGCCGTCAAGAACGAGAAGCACCTCGTGCGGAGCGTCAGGGATAACCTTGGTCATCACGCGCTTAATCTTTGAGAGCTCGTTCATAAGATTGATCTTGTTGTGGAGACGTCCGGCAGTATCAATCAAAACCACGTCGGCCTTGTTGGCAACTGCCGAATTCAAGGTGTCGAAAGCAACAGATGCAGGGTCAGCTCCCATCGACTGCTTAACGATGGTAACGTCGGCGCGCTTTGCCCAAACGTCGAGCTGCTCCACAGCTGCGGCGCGGAAGGTATCAGCGGCACCAATGTAGACATTTTTGCCAGCAGCCTTAAACTGGTTGGCGAGCTTGCCTATGGTGGTGGTTTTGCCGGCACCGTTTACACCCACCACCATAATTACGTATGGAAGACCATCCTTGGTGGCGATGCTGTCGGTGAAATTGTTTGCCTTGTTCTCGTTGAGAAGCGAGATTACAACTTCCTTGAGGATCTTGTTGAGCTCGTCGGTACCAACGTACTTATCCTTAGCCACACGCTCCTCCAGACGCTTGATAATCTTAACGGTAGTATCAACGCCCACGTCAGACGTAATTAAGGCATCCTCAAGATTGTCCAGAACCTCATCATCGACCTTGCTCTTGCCGACGATGGCTCTCTGAATCTTCTTGAACACGCTTTCTTTTGTTTTTTGCAAGCCATTATCAAGACTCTCTTTTTTCTCTTTTGTAAAAAAATCAAAAAAGCCCATTACCGAAAATTTTTAAAGATATTGATTATCAGCGCCTTATATTGTAATACTTTACAATACGCTTTTCAACGCTAAATTAACAAATGTTTTTGTAACAAACAAAATAATTTCACAAAAAAAATAACTTAACTTTCACGGGTGGAATTTTTAACAGGAAAACGCGCTTTAATACTTTTCATCGGATTTTAGCGCAGAAACATAACCGAAAAAATAACTTTACTTTCTCGTGTGAAAGTTTTTAAACAAGAAAACGCGCTTTAATACTTTTCATCGGATTTTTAGCGCAGAAAACCGGTTATTAACATAACCGAAAAAACGCTTAACGCCAGAAAACAAAACATAGAAAACCATTAAAACGGTGTTTTCGGACGTTTTGTATTTTCCGTTTGTTTTCTGACGTTTTGTTTTCCAACGTTTTGTTTTTTAGCGTTAAGCGTTTTTTAGCCAAAACTTGTTTTGGCAGTTTTCTAAGCACTCCAAGTGTCAATAATGTAAAAAAGTGCTTGTTTTCTTGTTTAAAAACTCCATCGAAGTGCTTGTTTCCTTTAAAAAGCTTCATAAGTGCTTTTCAAATTGAAAAACTTAATTATCGAGTGCTTATTTAACAAAAAAAACGCCGATGAGGATTTCATCAGCGTTTTTTATAAGGGGATTGATATAATTATCAAATCGGATATTACTTCAACTCCTTGAGAGCGTCCTTAGCTGTAACAGCTGGAACGATCAACTCCTTGAAACAATATGCACCAGTCTTAGGTGACTTAACAGCCTTAACGATCTTTGTAAGGCCTGCGCTAGCGTCTTCCTTCTTGAGGGTAGCAACTACTTTCTTAGCCATTTCTTAAAAAGTTTAAACAGTTATTACTTGATTTCGCGGTGAATAGTGTATTTCTTGAGGTAAGGATTGTACTTCTTCAACTCAAGACGCTGTGTTGTGTTCTTCTTATTCTTTGTGGTAATGTAACGTGACATACCTGGAACACCAGACTCCTTCTGCTCAGTGCACTCAAGGATTACCTGAACTCTGTTCTTATTCTTTGCCATTTCTTTCTAATGTTTTTGTAGTTTAGGATTAATAACCAAGCATAAAACCTTTCTCTACTGCCTTGTCGAGAGTAGCCTTGAGGCCATTCTTGCTGATTGAGCGGATGGCAGCAGCTGATACCTTTACTGTAACCCAACGGTTCTCCTCCTCGAGGAAGAATCTCTTTGTGTGGAGATTAGGCATAAAAGCCTTCTTGGTCTTTCTGTGTGAGTGAGAAACATTGTTGCCTCTCATTACCTTCTTACCTGTAATTTCGCAAATACGTGACATTTCTAATTCCTTTTTTATCTAAAATTTCTTTATTCTTTATGGACTGCAAATTAAACAATTATTTGGCAATTATGCAAACTTTTCAGTTTGTTTTTTTAGTTTTTTAGTATTTTTTTTGATTGTATATTTTAATTGATTACTCAATTTATTATCAATCAGCATTTTACATTAAACAAACTGCAAAACAAATTACGCAAGTTTTGCCAAAAAATCGTCCTCAGAGATTATCGGAACGCCCAATTTCTCAGCTTTTTGCACCTTTGAGGCGCCCGGTTTAAGGCCCGCAACCACAAAAGTTGTCTTATTATTGACCGAACTCTGCAATTTTCCGCCGTTTTGCTCAACCATTTGCTCGAGCTCCTCGCGACGTTTTGGAGTGGCGAAACTTCCCGTTACGATGATGCTCATTCCGGCCAATTTGTCGGAGCTTGGGCCCTCTGCAACGCTCTCCGATTCGAAACGGAGACCGGCCTCGCGCAGCCTCTGGATAATCCTTACGTTTCCCTCGTTGCGCACAAAATCGTAGACGCTCTTGGCAATAACGCCGCCAATCTCGTCGGCCTGAGATATCTCCTCCTCCGACGCCGCCATCAGAGCATCCATATTCTGGAACTTCTTGGCGAGGATCTTGGCAGCGCCCTCGCCCACGTACCTGATGCCGAGCGCAAAGAGCACACGCTCGAATGGAACCTGCCTGCTCTTATCGAGGCTTGCCACCAGATTCTCGGCCGATTTTCGGGCAAACCTGTCGAGCTGCTCCAGCTGATCCACCGTAAGAGAGTACATATCAGCAATATCCTTCACCAGGCCGGCATTGTAGAGCTGCTCTATGGTGGCCTCGCCGCAGTTGATATCCATAGCCTTGCGGCCCACAAAATGGATAATCTTTCCGGTGATCTGAGGCGCGCATCCGGCATAGTTTGGACAGTAATGGCCAGCCTCGCCGGAATTGCGCACAAGCCTGCTGCCGCACACCGGACAGTTCTCTATATATTTAATAGGTGTGGCGCCGGGTTTTCTGCGCTCCTCGTCCACACGGATAATCTTCGGGATAATCTCGCCGCCCTTCACAATATAAACGGTGTCGCCCTCGTGAAGGCCCAGATTCTGGATAAAGTCGGCGTTGTTTAGCGTGGCGCGCTTCACGGTGGTTCCGGCCAGATGCACGGGGCTCAGGTTGGCCACAGGAGTTATCACGCCGGTTCGTCCCACCTGATAATCAATGGAAAGGAGTTCTGATGCCGCCTCCTCAGCCTTAAACTTGTACGCGATGGCCCAGCGCGGAGTCTTGGCAGTAAAACCCAGAGTATCACGCAGATGCATATCATCCACCTTTATCACGATGCCGTCGATATCGTAGGGAAGCTTCTCGCGCTCCTTGTCCCAATACTCTATGAAACTCCAAACCTCGTCGATGGATTTGGCCTTGGCCATATTCTCAGAAACCTTGAAACCCCAGTCCCTGGCTATCGACATATTCTTGAAGTGGGAATCGGTAGGCAGCTGATCCATAAGCAGATAATACAGATAGCAATCCAGTCCTCTCTTGGCCACGGCAGCCGAGTTCTGGGTTTTCAGAGTGCCTGATGCCGCGTTTCTACAGTTAGCCAGCGGAGGCTCGCCAATCTCGAGACGCTCGGCATTAAGCCTGTTGAACGAGTCGTGAGGCATCAGAATCTCGCCCCTTATCTCAAACTCTTGAGGAAAATCTTCACCTGAGAGCCTCAGAGGTACTGATTTTATGGTTCTTACGTTGTTGGTGACATCATCGCCCTTCTTGCCGTCGCCGCGGGTGAGCGCCTGAGTGAGGCGTCCGTCCACGTAGGTGAGCGATATTGAGGTGCCGTCGAACTTAAGCTCGCAGCTGTATGTGAAATCCACGCCCGGTATCAGCTTCCTGATGCGCGCGTCGAAATCCCTGAGCTCGCCCTCGCTGTAGGTGTTGGCAAGCGACAGCATCGGATACTTGTGCTCCACCTGACGGAACTCCTGGTTTTGGTCGCTGCCCACGCGGTGGGTGGGCGAATCAGGGTCGTCATATTCCGGATACTGCGCCTCAAGGTCCTGAAGCTCACGGAGTCTCATATCAAACTCGTAGTCGGAGACTATGGAGTTGGATAGCACGTAATATTGATAATTGCAGCGGTTTACAAAATCGCGCAATTCCTGGATTCTGTTCTGTATGTCAGTGTTTGCCATTATTATGAGGGGTAATGAATGTGTCCTTTATTTGCCTTGATAATCTATGAGAGTGACAACCTCGGTGCCTTCCAGCGCCTTGGCGTAATTGAGCTCGGGCAATCCTATTACTCCAAGACAGCAATCCACCCTGGCGCCGCATTTCTCCATAAGCTTCTTAGCGGCGGCAAGGGTTCCGCCTGTGGCCACCAGGTCGTCTATGAGGACAACATTGTCGCCATCTTTCACGTCCGAAATCTGAACCTCTATCTCGGCTGTTCCGTACTCAAGGGCGTAGTCCTGGGAGATTGTCCTGCCGGGCAGTTTCCCTTTTTTCCTGATGAGGATGAAAGGTATGCCAAGCCTCTCGGCAATGGCGCCTCCGAAGATGAAGCCCCTGGCCTCGAGTCCGGCTATGGCTGTTACTTTCTGGCTGCGGCTGCTGATGATTTCGCAGAAGGCGTCTATGCTCTCCCTGAAAGCATCAGGATTGAGCATCAGGCCGGTAATATCATAAAATAGGATGCCGGGCTTGGGAAAATCAGGCACACGGCGTATCGCATTGTCTATTATCTCTTTGTTCATTTTGGTTTCAGTAAATGATTAAGTATGCATTGGCGATTGATATTCATCAATCATTGCAAATTTACTAAAAAATTCAATTCCGGCATAAATTTTTTTTTGACGAGAATAAATTTTTTTTTAGTTTAGGCAAAAATTTTGATTAGCAGCACTTATTAAGACCTATTGTCTTACAAGGTGATAATATTAACCCACAAATAAAACTTATTAAGGATGAAGAAAATTCAATACTGGGCTTCGGCGTTCATCATTACAGCGTCGCTGATATCAACGGCCTGCAACAAGGACGACAAAACAATAGACGAACCCTCGGAGCCTGAAAAACCAATCACCGAGGAACCCTCCACTCCCGAGCCTCAGAACCCCGCTCCCGTAATTGTGGAGCAGCATTTCTGGCAGCAGGATTCCAAAGAGGAAATCATTGTGACAGAAACCCATAAGGTGGAGACCATTGAAGAAGTTGTTGAAGTTGTAAAGGCTATCGAGACTCCCACCAGCATTGTGGTTTCGGAGGATTTCTCAGAAATAAGCGTTGAGGAGATAGAGGAAAAACTCAGCGAGGTAGCCACTGTACTCGCCCAAAACCCAGAGCAGGCCAAGAAGACAGTGCTCGACCTCTCCGAGACCAAGATCAAGAAGCTGACCGCTGATACTTTCAAGGCTCAGCTCGGCCTCTCCAAGGCGGGTTCTGATACCAAAATCTATGTCCTGAAACTCATTCTGCCTGAATCTGTGGAGGAGATAGCATCAGGAGCATGCGTGGATTTTTCAGGTACCAGCTTCCAGATTTCTAATGTTTCGATCGAGATAGAGCAAGGCGCTTTTGATCCTCAGTCGGGCATATCGTTTGTTCTCGATCCTGATTTGTACGCTGATGCCGGCAGCCTTATCAATATCCTCAAGAGCTACGGCTCGGTAAAAATAGCTTGGGAAAATATCCTGAAAAACGGCCTTACCCTGACGAACAACTCGCCATCGGCCCAATACACTTTCCCTGATACAGTTAAGTACAGTTACCTGATTCTGGACTTCGAGGCCAACAGCAATCAGGTATCAGTATACAAGGGCTACACCAAGACCAACGGAGAGGCCCAGCTGATGATGGAGTCCACAACCCAATACCATATCCAGAACAACGACGACCTCTCTGCCAACATTCTGATAGACTGGGGTCAGGGTATCGACGGTAGGTTCTTTGTATCAGAATCGGACCTCTATACAGCTACCTTCGCCCAGATATTCAGCAAGAGCTATGGAGCCACTTTCAACACTGCCCTATGGGGTGCAGGTGTCCATATTGCAAATTCTCAGAATATCTATTCCCCATTTGTGGTAATGGAGAGTTTCGATGCTGCCAAATATCAGACAATAAAAAACGAGAGTGAATTTGTAAAGCACGACGAACTTGGAATAAAGACCTCTGTAAGCGACGAGATCAAGAAAATAGCCAGCAACGGTGCCTTTATCACAACCCCAACACACACAATATCGATAGTGCCTCAGTATGCCTATGTCCGCGAGAATAAAGTATATGATTCAATAGAAGTTAACTACATTGTTGCCAACGACTATTCCAAGATTACCCTTACAATCGACGCCAATGTATTGGGTACACTATACGGCAGTTTGGAGAACAACAAGATAAACTACAGATTCGAAACCGCCGATTATTACAACAAATATTTGGCATATAAGGATTTGGAGTCGAGAATCTACAATAACGACGGCATCGGAATCGATAACTACTATTTCAGATTTCTGCCAAGGATGATGAGCATTAGCGACTACACCACATACGATTCTATAATGGTGGATTACATGACTGCATCAGACTTCTCGAAAGTATATATTACTTACAACGGCTTCGATTATGGAACTATTTCCGCGATGCCAGGCAAAGACAAGGTGGATTACACATTCGCCCCAACCGACTTCGCCATCCGCTTACAGGCATTATCGAAGCAAGGTTTGGAAATATCTGACGGCCAATACATTGTAAGGTTGCTTGATGACAACACATTATCTTACCGTCCTGTTCAAATATATGACAGCGTTGTGGTTAACTACTCAATTTCGCAAGACTACTCAAATATTATTACAGACGACGGCATCTCGATATCGCTTTCGGTGAAAAACCAGAAAATACAATATAAAATAGTTAACATGAGAATGAGCTCCAAGGATCTGAAAGCCAAGATAGAATCCAACGCCTGGTTCGAGGTGGAAGATTACTATTTCAATTTCTGGCAGAACCAAGTGTGGTTTACCGACAAATCCAACTACGATTCAATCCTGGTGGATTATGAACCCGACGCATCATACACCATGCTTACAATCAGTTACGACAGGCAGCCATTGGGAACCCTGGTGCCGAGCTACAACGGCAAGGAGGTATGCTACACATTCAAGCCTGACAACTTCTATCTCCGCTACAGGGATATCGAGAACGCCAAGCGCAGATTCGCATCGCGCAAATTGGCCGGCACCGATTACGAGATTCGATTCCTTGGCATGGATGGAATGCTCTCGTATATGAATTCCAAAACTTATGACAGCACTATAGTAAGCTATGAGATAACCCCTGGCTACACCAGGATAATAATCGACGAACTAAAAACTGACGTATCAGTGGAGGTAAACTCACAAAAGCAAGTGATCTACAGACCAAACAGCGATGCTTACATGAAACAATGAATTAACATTTATTAACAATTTTTTTTATGAAATCAGAAATGCAATTGCATCTATAAGGTAGAAAAACCAAAAAACATAGAGTATGAAAAAAGCAATCAAGACACTTGCCGCGCTTGTATTTGGCGCAGTAATTTCATTTGCAGGAGCAAATGCATCGTATGCGTATCAGCTGCCAACAGATCCCGAGACTGAGGCTGTGGAGGTAGAGGGAGTAACAGGTATGATAGAGGTGCCCAATGACACATATTTCTATCAGCACATTATAAGCCGCGATGGCGACGTTATGAGCGACATTCCTGTTATCATAGATTTCAACGCCACATGGTGTGGTCCCTGCCAGAAACTGAAGCCAATCCTCCAGAGGATTGCCAACCAGTACGACGGCCAAATCAAGGTTTTCAGCGTGGATATCGACCGCGTACACGCCCAGGACAAGTTTTTCGATTTCGAATCGATCCCATACGTAGTGTTCCTCACCCCCGACGGTGATTGGGACGATATGGAGGGATTTTCTGGCGAGCAGCAGGTAAAGGCCAAGATAAGCTCGGTATTCGGTTTGTAGTTTATATATAATTGCATCATAGTAGAAACGGCCGGCGGGATATTTCCTGTCGGCCGTTTATTTATTTTGTGCTGATGCTGCTTCTATCAGTCGGCATATCTTTCTATGATCTCCTTCCACTCAAGTGTGGAGAGGTCTATCTTGCCGTGCAGAGTCTTCATGGCATTGTCGAGCTCGGTCTCGTCGCAAGGCTTGGGATCGTTCCAGCCCTCCTTCTTGCTTACAGAGAGCTGAGGTCCGCCCTCAAGCATCTCGAAATAGTCGCACCTGAAGTTTGAGTATGCCCACACCATCCTCACATAGCTGTTGCCGCCGCCACGGTATACATTGGCGCCGTTCTGATAAATCTCGAAGGTGATTTTTGGCTGATAGTCGTCGTCCATGTTGCAGGCCCTGGCTTCCAAATATCCGTCGTCGAACGAGCAGTATGCAATGGCGTCGCCTTTCTTGAGGAAACAGATGCGGCCTTTCTCAGTGTCCATTACGCAATAGTGGGTAGGTGTGGCGTTCTCGTCCGGGAAGAAGTTGCTCCACACACGTCTTGCCTGCCAAGGATCTACCTGCAGGCGGCTGTTGTAGTCTATGTAATTGTAGTAGCAGGCCAGTTCTTGCCTGTATAATGAGTCCCCCTCGGCAGAGTATTTTCCGTAAGAGTAAGATTCAGGAGCGCCCTTGTCCCAAACCATATCAATATGAGAGTTGTCGTTTGCCATAAAGGCGGTTACCTGAGGATAATGGTATTCGCCTTCATCGTCCACATTCCATCCATCCGCGTAGCCCCAGTCTTCCTCCACATAGAGTTTTCCGTTAAGTTCCAAAACATTGATAGCCAGCATTGATTCCCCTTTGGGGTGGAAACTTAGCGAATAGAGTTTGGCCCCGCCGTTGCCGATATCCTGCACAGCCCAAACCTTATTGAACTTAAGATTTGGGTAGCTTTTTTCTATCAGCTGTCTCAGATTCTGCGGAAGCTGAGTCCCCTCGCTTACCTTAACAGGCGTATAATGGTGGCTGTCCGCAAATTGGCTGCTGAACGCAAAACACATGGCTATGTCGTAATCAAAGGTTGGTCTGCTGCCACTATACTGATAGACATATCCTGTATACTCGTCGAAAAAATACGGCGACCATATAAGGTTTCCCTTGTTGTTTTCGCCTTTCTGATACTTCTGGAAAGCAATATCGTAGAATTTTTCACCGTAGAAAACCTTGCTTAGACTACGCGCTGCCTTGTCGGAAACCATACCCGAGTCGCAGGTAATGAGTTGCTTGTTGCCGTTGAAGGTCATCACCATAGCCACGTCGAAATCGCAATTGGCATCCTGGCCTGATGCTTTCTCCTCAACCACAGGCTCCTTGGCCCCGGTGAGTGTTGCAGTAGAATCGGCAGTATCAGCACCCTGATTCTGCTGACCACCGCCATTGCCGCCACAGGCCGCAAGAAGAACAGCCGAGCAGCAGATTGCTAAAAAATTCTTTCTTTTCATAATCGATTTGGTATTATTGATAATCGACCGCAAAGATAAGAAAAAGAATGAGAATATCGCAATTGCTTGATTATGATTTTCTGTCGGAAATTTCTCAAGAGAACTCTATCCGCTTGATAGAATCAACCTACGATTTCGAGCTCGAGCTCCTTGCAAGGCGAGAGTGTCACGATTCTGGAACCGGAATGGATGATAATGGAGATGTCTGGATGCGGAAAAACTATCTGGGAAATGAATAATTAGTGAAATTAATTTTTTTATTTAAATAAATAGTGTAAATTTGCAGATAATTAATCACTAAAAATAAACAATATGAATGAGATCAAATTTGAGGACATCATGAAAGATGCCTGGAACGGTTTCAAGGACAATTTTATGCCCATTCTTATTGCGGCGGCTGTCCTGGTATTCTTGCCACTAATAATAGCTGTGGCATTATTCTACGTACCTATGATCATTGGTGCAGTTTCGCATAATGAGAACGTAATGGTAGGTGGATTTGCAGTAGGCTATCTGCTGTTTATATTGATATTAATAGCAGTGGCGCTGGTAGCAAACGGATTCATCAAAATGTGCTCTAAGGCACTGAATGGTGAGACTGTAAAATTCTCTGACGTATGGCTCGATGGAGGCACTTACGTTAAGTTGATTGGTGCCACAATCATTATAGGCTTGGCTGTAAGTCTCGGCTCAATGTTGTGCATAATTCCTGGTCTGGTGGCCGCACTCTTCTTCTCGCTTGTACCTCAGTTAATAGTAGAAGACAAGAAGGGAGTTTTTGAGTCCATCAAGGAATCATGCTCCATTGTTAAGCAAAACTTGAAGATTACAATATTGGTAATGCTCGGCGCCTGGGGTATATCAATGTTGCTGAGCTCCACAGGCATAGGTTCATTCATGTCTGTTGTTGTAAATGCATTTGTCATGACAACTCTCTATAAGAAAATCAAGAGCAACAACACCCAGACTAACGAACTCGCCGCAATAGCTGAATAAATAGCAATTCCAATATCATGCAAAACGAGGGAAGTGTAATTAGAGATTACGCTTCCCTCGTTGTTTATTAGTCGGTATCCAAATCAAGCAAATCGCCATCGGTTTCAGTTGGGAAATGCCAATCAGCCTTCAACTCCTCTCCGGAGAAAGATTTGTTAAGAAATTTTTCATCAAGCAACAAGCCAAGGATTTCGTCAAGAACATCGGCTTGTTTTTCGATATCTTTTTTGAAAAACGACTTTACAAAATCATAGCCAACAGCAAAACTCATAGAACTTTCCATTACACCGGAATAAGAGTTTAAGAGTCTTTCCAAATTTATGCGGTACCTGATCAACGAATTGAACAACGATCCCGGTTTGAAAGACCTGTCTTTTTCAAGCATCTCAATCCAACTCTCATTGTCAGAAAATCTTGATTTTACTAACTCTGAGATTCTCTCTTTTGTGAATTGCTTAAATTCTTTAGAATATAATTTGTTTCTGAAGGCCATCCTATCAAAAGTCTCAATAATTGTTGACAAAACCTTTTCTTCGTCATATTCCAACCCATTGAAAGCGCAGATAGCGGAATAAAGACGTTTCATCCTAACTTGGTCGCTGTGCGGAATTTTCACAAAATCAGAATCCTTGCATAAATGTTCTCTGAAATAGAAAAGGTTTACGTAAGACTTTATCAATTGTTTTGCGTCCCAAATTGTTGGTGTATTTGAAAGATTGTATTTGGACATAGTTGGGAATGTTTTTCTGGGGGTTAATGTTTATTCAAGATAACTCTTTCCAAAATCGATTGTGCAATAATCAAATCGTTATCATTCATATTGGTTTCCACCAAAGTAGAATCATTAAGGAAAACAGCGGCTAAGTTTGTAGAAAGGTTAAACACTCTGATAAAACCATTTTCCAACGTTTTTATAGCAAAGCCCTCCACAACAACATCAGCCTCGTCAGTAATCTGTTGCAATGTTTTGGTCAGCATATCTAATCTCAATATTTTTAATTGGTTTCAAAAACTCATCTCTATCAATCAGCAATTCATCCAAAGTAGAGAGCATATCAATATATTCTTCAACAAGAAAATCATCAAAAGAATATTTAGTCATAACGGCAATATACCCGATATCAGGTTTGAAATCTGTTATTTCTACATATCTTTCCAAGCACTTAGGCGAAATCATTTTAATCCTTGTATCTCTAAACTCAAAGATTGTATATCGCCCTTCGCTGGACAAATATAATGTTTCGTTGTCGTTCATAACTTTTCTTTTCTGCAAATATAAAGAAAAAAAGAATTGAAAAAATATCTCATACTTTTATATTCAAGATATAATGATTAAAGAAATCAACAGCCTTTTCCAATGGTTCAAGTTCATTGAGTATTACATCACCGATAAAATCAACATTAATTTCGAAATATCCGTGAGCAATATGATCCCGCATTCCCTTTACTTGTCGCCAAGGAATAGACGGATACAAAGGCAGCAATTCATTATTTGTATGCTTATCAATCTGCTTGAAACCTTCGCCGATGGCCTGAATAAGCATACAATCAGCAGCAATCTTCTCCATACCTGCAGAAGATTTGGAAAGTTTGTCAAAATCAACAATTCCTTTTATTCCATATCTTGAGATTATTAATAGAACCCTTGATATTATTCAAGATATCAAGCACAATCTCACGCTGCTCTAAAGATTTCAATTCCATACTTTTCTATTTGATTTCTGAAAAAAGGTTTCAAGTTTTTGTGGTCGCTTATCAAATCAACCTTGCACCCCAACAATTCTTCCAAATATTGCTCAGCGGCAATGGCATTGAAAAGTTTTGGTGGCATTTTCACAAAAATATCAACATCACTGCCTTCGTGCTGCTCGTTTCGCGCAACGCTCCCGAAAATGCACAAATATGTAATCCCAAACTCTGAGTTCAGGAATTGGGAATTTGCAGTTAATAAGTCTATATATTCACGCTGTGATTTCATAGTCTTTTCTTTTCCGCAAATATAAAGAAAAACAAATTGAATCACAAAAAAATATCGAAGATAATAATTCAAATTTATCGATTTTGGTATATCTTTGCAAAGACAATCATAAACATACTACTATGAATACAATGACATTAACATTCGATACAGCAGACCCAGCTTTGTTTGACGCCAAAGCTTTCAAGGAAGCAATTTACGAAGTGGTGAGACAGTATTTCGCAAAGCTTTCTGACAATAAAAAGAAAGAGGAAACAAGAGAAAACAAAGTAGATATGAGTTTTTTCGACGATTTCGACAAAAACAGAGGCTGGGGCTACGACCCTCGCGATCCTCACGAAATCGCCGAAGAGTTGTATAATTCAAGATATAATAGAGATAGAACTATAGAGCCTTGGTAAAATCAGTCAGAAACTTTTCCTTAGTCCAAATTTACATCACGACACATAACACCTCTCCCCTGCCCACTCAAAACAATCTCGCAAAAATCATCATCAGCCTTCTCTATAGTATCAAGAAACATCTGAGTTTTATCGATAGATACAGAATTTTCAGAATCCAACAACTCAACACCAAGTTTCTTGTTTTCTTTAATACTAGTTATCTCCATAATAGAAAGTGTTCTTTTCAAAAAAAAGCACTCTGTCAAAAAACTTTAGAAGAGTGCTTTGAAAATAAATATCATACTTAGTTATAATAACTACTTGTATCAATATCAATCTTATTCAGAGACTTGATTTCACATTTGCCGTTAAATGCAATGTCTGCGTCAAAAGTAAATGCGAAAGACTCGTCAAAAGAAACGTCTTCATCCTTGTCGAACAAAGAAACCTCAATATCACCATTACCAATAATATTGATTGATTCGTTGGATTTCAGCTCACACTTATTGATTTCGACATTTGAAACATCCTTCAACTTTGTACTTGATGACAACTCATCCAAAGCGGAAGGTAAATTAGACGTAAAATAATCAAACAATGCCTTATCAACTCCTTTGAGTTCAATGGATTTTGTTCTTGGATCATTAATCATCACATAATGAAGTTTAATGCCTTCGTCCTTGCAGGTTTTGTTTAAATGGGCAAACTCCGACGCATATTCCTTGGAAATATTACCAGACTTTACGACAAAGGCGAGTTTCTCGTTGTCCTTTACCACAAACAAATTCATCAACGAGTAATTGTCAAGGGTTTTGTAGCCTTTCTCTTTATACTCATCAGACAGCTGACGCACAGCGGCTTGTTCCAAAGCCTCTTTCCAATATTCTTTTAATATTTCCATAGTTCGGTAGCGTTAAAAATGTTTGACAAATTTTCAATTTTGCCGATTACAACCAACAACAAATGATTCGTATCAGATTTCGACAACTCAAAGAGGAAATCACCTATATTTTCCCATCCTGAAAGACAGGAAGTGTCGAAATCAGTGAACTCGTGTTTGGTTAAATCAATAGACATAGAACATCTGCAAATAATTTGCTTATCATCTGAAAAGGCCAATCCAGTAAGGCTATCCCAAACAGGCTTGCTTAGATTATCCGCGTCAAGGTCGATATCCTTTCTGAAAAAATGAAACACCAACCCATAAAATTCCGATTCATCAAGTTTCCCATCATAATACCGTTGATAAGCATTCTGAATGGCATTCTTATATGCCAACCTCTTGCTTCCGTGGGTATTATACGAAGCTGGTGTACCTTTGTACAAAAGATAAACGCAATTATTAGTTTTGTTTCGTGTCATATATTTTTTTTACAAAAATATGTAATTATTTGGAACTAACAAATACAAAAACGCACTCTGTCAAAAAAAAATATATTGAGAGAGTGCATTTCATAGTGAATATTACTTAATTGCCTTATAAACAATATCATCCTCAATTAGTTCGGTAAAATCGTCATTAAAGGATAGATTCCAATAATGTTTCTGAGGATGAAGATATTTTTCGTCAATATACTTTTTTGTCATATCACGTTTTTCATTAGTACGAGTAAGGTCCGAAGGAAGTCTTCCTGTTGCATCCCAAACAAAATCTTCCCACTCATTTGGAGTCATATTGGGAGGCAATTCTCCTGGGAAGGATTCATAATCTCTATATGACTTAAATTCTGGGAATATCGGTCCATTATAAAATTGTTCCGGTCTAGCATAAGATCCCTTTTTAGGTTTTTCATATAATGAAGTTACATCAATTTTAATTATTTTATTTTCAATATCTATATCATAAGGGAACTTATATTGTTTTTTCTGAGACATAGCCTCAATACCAGCTGATCTTAAAAATGTCCAATCATTTTTTTGTCTTGCGGTAAGTTTGGTTGTGTCAACGACTGCCTCTTTCATAAATACCGACATTCCATCTTCGCCAAAAGCAAAACCTGAAATAATGTGATAGTATGCATACTGACCTCTTACGGATTCTGCAATATGACAATACGAAATATTGGCTAAATTGGAATAATATTTTTTTACATTTGCTATACGATTCGCTTCATACAATGCCGTATCTACAGTATAGTCAGAAACGAAATAGTTAGCATAGCTATCCTCATTGTACCAATATCCTTCGCCGTCAATATTAAAAGTTACCATTTTATTCCAATCCTTATCTGCCTTTACTCCAGTGATTTGCATAGGATAATATTTCCCTAATATCACTTTTGAGTCATCTTTTTCTTTCAATATGGTTGCATCAATGTAATGATACTTATCCATATAAGCATATTTAATCTTTTTGAAAAACGGAGCAAAATTATTGAACTTTTCATTAGGAATAGCATACTTCTTTAGGTTATCGTAAGTAATTTGATTAATTACACCACCTAATTTTACTATTACCTCGAAATTTTGACTTGGGTTTAATTTAATAGAAACCAAATCTATTTCTGAAAACCTCCCATAATAAACAAAATCCTCATTTATGTTTAATCCATTTAATGCTTTTACGTCAAAAAAGCTATGTTTATCGACATAGTTTTTTATTTCTGTATAATAATAGTCTACATCTCTAGCAACTTTATAAAAAGTAAATAAAGTGCTAAAATAATAGTGCTTACCATTGCACTCTACATCTAAATAGGACTTTTTCCCGTCATAGACAAAATCATTTATGGAATAAAGATTGTCAGCTTTCAATAATTCAGGATATAAAGAATTATCTTTGACAATCTTCAATTTTCCCTTGTCGTTATACATTGCCAAAAAATCTTTATAAGCAAGATATGGCTTTAAATTCGTGAAATAAACAGTATGTCCTTTCATACTCTTTATATCCGAAAATGTTTGTGCTTCTGTCTTAGAGTTTATCGAGGACAGAAGTACACAGAAAAATAAAATAATTAAATTTTTCATTGTGAATTAATTTTAATAATTTGTTATGAAAAAAATATCCAGAAAAGTATCAAATCACTACCCCAAGAAAGGAAAACAAAAAAATGGTGCGGACCATCTACTCACATTCACGGAGAGCGTAGGAAAGAACTCCGCCCAAATCTCATAGAATAAAAGTCCACACCTTGGAGGTGCAGACATTAACATTGAGATTTGGAATAAATTCTCTCCTTCCGCTCAAAAAGTCCTTTTGAACGTTGAGCATTGTTTTTATCTTTGGTCAAAACCTAAGTTTCCTACGCTTTTGTTTTGAATGTGATAAAATAGCTAATGCCAAATATTTTATATTTGCAAATATAAAGGATTGTTTTGGAATTTGCAATATTTTTCAAAAGTTTTTTTGTTGGAATAATTAAATATACTATTTTTGTGAAAAATACAAAAGATATGATAGCAAATACAGCAAATAATAAACTTGATCCATACGAAATTAGCCCTTCTGGAGACGAATTTTGGTCTTATCCTGAAAATGTCAAGCAATTGGAAGAGGCAATAAAAGAGGCTCATGATCCCAACCGTAAGGTTGTCGCTGTATTGAAATCAGAAGAAGATATTAGGAAATTTTTCGCTGAATTATAATAACATAAAGATAACTTACGCCACATTCTTCATATAATCAAGCACAGATATTTCCTGTTTAAGGACCTTGGCAGCATTTACAAGATTTTCAATATTTTGGAAAACCTCTTGAGTGTACAAAGTCTCCCCACATTCCTCACATTCATAGCAAGGAACATTTCGGATAATAATCAAAATATCACCCAAATCAGATACGAAAGTGGTCTTACTTTCAATAGCGTTATTTGCACAACGAGGACACTTCATAATTGTAAATCTGAATTTAAGATAAATAACCCATAATTTGCTCCTTCAAAACTGGAATGTCTTCATTAATGACTTCCCAAACCACTTCATGATCGACAGCAAAATAATCGTGTACAAGAATATGGCGCATTTTTTCAATAACACGCCAAGGTGTATCAGGATGAGCGTCTTTAAATTCATTGGTTATTTTATATGCGGCTTCTCCAATTATCTGTATATTATACACAGTAGCGTGAAGTCTCATACTATCATTTATCAATTGCTCATAATCTACTCCTTGTGTGTATTCTTGGACTTTAGCAATAGCTGACAATATGTGTTCCAATCTTCCGGAATCTTTAACTTGCTCTCTCATAAATCAAAATTTTATCATTATTGACAGATTTTTCAGCAAAAGGCAACAAACAGCCTTCCTTGACCAAGTCAACAGGTCGCTTTAGAATATCCTCAAGATCAACCATCATTGAAAAGAACGACAATCCCATTTTGACGCCTGGTGTTAATCTTACCATTAAATCCACGTCGCTATCAGCCCGTTCTTCATTTCTTGAAAACGAGCCAAACAACCAAACCTTATCTACAGGTTTGGATTTGAAGTAGCCGATGATTTTATTTATGATAGAAGTATTCATAGCATTTTCTTTTGACGCAAATATAAACAAAAAACGCACTCTGTCAAAAAAAATTTTGAGAGAGTGCGTTTTTACTATATCTAGCGTTTGGAGACGTGGCAGGGCTATTTGCCAGTCCGGCTCGGACCTACTTCTTGTTTGCTACGGCAGACTTCTCGATTTCGAGGCCGGCCTTGTAGGTCTCAATGTACTTGTTGAAGCCTTCTACCTCCTCTGGAGTTGGAGCTATCTCTACGCCAGTGTTGCCGGCGAAGACGTTTTCCTCGAGCCAGTCGGCGAGGTTCTGCTTCTTGCTGTTGTTGACAACGTAGGCTGCCAACAATGCGATACCCCAGGCACCACCTTCACCTGCTGTCTCCATTACAGAGATTGGCGAGTTGAGAGCGGCGGCGAGGAATCTCTGACCTACACCCTTTGTCTTGAACAAACCGCCGTGACCTGTGATTCTGTCGATCTTGATCTTCTCTTCCTTGATGAGGATATCATTACCGAGCTTCAGAACTCCGATAGAACCGTAAATGTTTACACGCATAAAGTTGGCAAGGTTGAACTTGTCGGTAGCGTTGCGGACAAACATAGGACGGCCCTCGGTTAACTTAGAGTCAGCAACAGGCTCGCCCGATACAAAGTTGTAAGCGAGCAAGCCGCCGCAGTCAGCGTCGCCGTTGAGAGCGTTGGTGTAGAGCTTTGTGTAGAGCTCGTTCATATCCACCTTGTGGCCCATCAGCTCCAAAGACTCCTTGAAAATGTTTACCCAGGCATTGAGGTCGGAAGTACAGTTGTTGCAGTGAACCATAGCAACGAGGCTTCCGTCAGGTGTTGTCACCATATCGATCTTCTCGTAAGGCTTGCTGAGGTCCTTCTCGAGTACAATCATAGAGAATGATGAAGTACCGGCAGAAACGTTACCAGTGCGCTGCTTTACAGCGTTGGTTGCGGCCATACCTGTACCGGCGTCACCCTCTGGAGGACAGAATGGAACACCTGCCTGGAGGTTGCCTGATACGTCGAGCAACTTGGCGCCCTCGGCTGTAAGCTTACCAGCCTCCTGACCTGCTACGAGTACCTTAGGGAAGATATCCTCGAGCTTGAAACCAAGCTTGTGAGGAGCGATGAGCTCATTGAACTTCTCAACCATCTTGCTGTCGTAGTTCTTGGTGTATGGGTCAACAGGAATCATACCTGAAGCGTCGCCTACGCCGAGAACCTTCTCACCGGTAAGCATCCAGTGGATATATCCCGCGAGAGTTGTCTGGAACTTGATATCCTTTACGTGTGGCTCCTTGTTGAGGATGCACTGGTAAAGGTGAGAGATCGACCAACGGAGAGGAATGTTGTAGTTGAAGAGCTTTGAGAGCTCGGCAGCTGCGGCGCCTGTGTTGGTGTTTCTCCAGGTGCGGAATGGAACAAGAATCTTGCCATCAGCACCGAAAGCCATGTAGCCGTGCATCATAGCGCTGATACCGATAGCCTTGAGCGACTTGATAGTGGTATTGTACTGAGCCTTTACGTCCTTGAGGAGGTTTGCGTAGCAATCCTGAAGACCAGCCCAGATAGTGTCGATAGAGTATGTCCAGAGACCATCAACCAACTGATTCTCCCATGTGTGGTCGCCCTGAGCGATAGGCTTATTGTTCTCATCGATCAAAACGGCCTTGATTCTGGTAGAACCAAACTCAATACCAAGGACAGCCTGACCTGCTTCGATTAATTCTTTCATTTAATTATGTTTTTTTTTAACAAAAATTATCAAAAATTGATCAAAAATTTTTCAAAAATTACCTTCTTCAAAAGATTTATACATTTCGGTATTTGATTCTTCATACGCCCAATCTATATAATCTTCGTTGACAATATCCATCGACTTGTTCAAAACTACACATTCATTAGTTTCCTGAACAAAACCATATCGTTCACCTTGCAAACTTGATTGGCCAAAGTTAATTAGCAATCCTACAGGTTTTTGAGTGATACGCATATAATTAAATAACTGAGCTCTATGAACAGAACTTAAATCCCTAACTGATTTCAACTCAACTATAATATCTCCCACAACAACATCCATTTTGTAGAATTTCTTTAATAGTTGACCTTTGTAATAAACAGGTAAATATTGTTCAGAAACATTATCTATACCCATTTTTCCCAGTTCCAAACAAAGACACTCGTTATAAATTTCTTCTGCCAATCCGTGTTTCATCTCTCGATGGACTGTCATAGCAGCGCCAATGATTTTATAAGCTAAATCTTTGTACTGATTAAACTCTAACATTAATAATTTTTGAAAAATTTTTGATTAATTTTTGATAATTTTTGTTGAAAATAATAATTGTTATTACATTAACGACTTGTTCAGCATGTAGTAAACTTCGTTGTTGCGGAGCTGCTGCTTGAAGTTAGAGATTGTGGTATCCTTTGTGATGCTGATGCACTCGATACCTGTCATCTCGGCGAAATCCTCCCAGTACTCGGCAGTGATATCGTAAGAGAATGCGCTGTGGTGGGTACCGCCGGCAAGAATCCAGGCACCTGCGCCAATCTCGAATGTTGGCTGTGGAACCCAGAGAGCTGATGCTACAGGGAGCTTAGGCATTGGCTTAGGCTCGATGCACTCCACGTCGCTGGTGATGAGGCGGAAACGGTTGCCGAGGTCTACGATGGTAGCCTTGCAGCCTGCACCAGTCTTCGAGGTGAATACCAGACGAGCGGTCATCTGCTTGCGGATGCCGATGCCGAGGTGGTGTACCTCGAGGGTTGGCTTATCTACAGCGATGAGAGGTGTAACCTCCAGCATGTGGCTCTGGAGCGACGAGGTGCAGTCCTCAGCGAAGTTGAGGGTGTAGTCCTCAAGGAACGAGCAGCCCTTGGCGAGGCCCTGGTTCATAACCCAGAGTGAGCGGTAGAGACAAGCTGTCTTCCAGTCACCCTCGGCACCGAAACCGATACCCTCGGCCATAAGGCGCTGTGAGGCGAGGCCAGGAATCTGGTCGAAACCGCAGAAGTTTGGATCGTTGATATCAGCATCGCCGAGGTCGTCGAAGTTGGTTGTGAAAGCTGTGGCGTTCTCGTCCTTGAGCACGCGGCGGATGGCAATCTCAGCCTTGGCGGCGTTCTTCACCTTCTGCCAGTAAACCTCCTCGCCTGACTCGTCGATCTTGATGGTGTACTGCTTCTTGTAATCCTCCACAAGAGCATCAGCCTCAGCATCAGTTACCTTCTTGAAGTAGTCCATCAATGAAGATACTGGGTAGTAGTCAACGTGGTAACCGAGTCTCTGCTCAAACTCTACGCGGTCGCCATCGGTAACGGCTACGTTGTTCATGTTCATACCGAACATCAAGCAGCGAGTATCGTGAGCATCAGCTACGGCAGCGGCAACACGTGCCCAAACTGCTATCTTCTCCTGGGCGGCCTTGCTCTTCCAGTAGCCTACCACAACCTTTCTTGGGATACGCATGCGTGTGCAGATATGGCCAAACTCGATATCGCCGTGAGCGCTCTGGTTCAGGTTCATGAAGTCCATGTCCATGGTGTCCCAAGGAATCTCGGCGTTGTACTGAGTGTGGAAGTGAAGCATAGGCTTCTTGAGTCTCTGGAGACCCTTGATCCACATCTTGGCAGGAGAGAATGTGTGCATCCAAGTGATAACACCAGCACACTTCTTGTCGTTGTTGGCAGCAAGCATGATCTCCTCTACTTCCTTAGAAGAGTTAGCTGTGCCCTTGTAAACTACCTTTACAGGAATAACGCCGCCGGCGTTCAATCCATCTACCATTTCCTTTGAGTGTGCATCTACAGCAACAACTGCGTCTCCACCATATAATAACTGAGCTCCGGTAATCCACCAGAGTTCCAAATTTTCGAATGCTTTCATTTTGCTTTTAGAATATTTTTAATTGAAATCAGAAAAGAATTTCTGAATAATTTTTGACTAATTTTTGTTTTAAGCCCAATCAGCGCTTCGCGCTGATTAATGCTGCTGTCCTTTCTGTCCGTAATACGCATTAGGACCGTGCTTGCGGTTGTAGTGCTTCTCCACGAGTAATGGATTCATTGTAGTCATTGGGTTTATGCTGAAGCTTACGAAAGCCATCTTTGCGCACTGCTCCATCACCTTGGCGTTGTAAACGGCATTGTCGGGAGAGGTTCCCC
>JAZLKG010000075.1:0-7956 GCA_045597465.1 Bacteroidales bacterium
ATCTTTCAATTGTGTATCTTTGCTCCGAAGTTAACTGTTTGTACATAGCAATGCAAAATTAGTTAATTTTATCGAGGTGACAGTAATGTTGCCTCGATTATTTTTTCATCAACTAATTGCACTTTCAATTAGAACTTAAGCAAAAAGCCACCTTTCGGGTGGCTTAATATAATAGCATCAGAGGTAATAAATTTCCTAAAACGAATACTGCAACATCACCTGTGCTGAATGTTTTGCCAGGCCCAAATTATCGACATCCCTATCCAGTTGGGTGTCGTGGCCCTGACGTCCTGTGAACTGATACATTGCGGAAAGTTTTATGTTACAGCCTGTTATGAAATAGTTGACACCAATGGCGGGCATATCGAGGTAGCCGTTGGTGTCGGAGCCGTTTCTGTTGAAAAGGTCCAGACGCGCGGTGGCCTGAAGTTTGGGCGTGCAGAAATATCCCACTTGTCCATAACCGCCTAAATACGAATACGTTTCATCAATCTTCTGACGCTCGGTGAACCCCACGTGCATATAATAAAACTCGCCTCCAATGTAAAGTTTGTTGTGAATATATGCGAACTCGGCACCAAGGCGGAAATCGTTGGTGCTCTCGTTCTCGCTCTCCACGTTCATACTTGTGCTTACTGCGAGCATCAGCCTGCTGATATCCAGGAGCTTGGGAGTTCCCTGAGTGCTCGGGAATTTTCCCAAGGGCATATACGAAAGACGGCCAGCGTAGAGCAACGACGGGATTTTCCAATCGTCGCTCGCGGTTTTTGTGGCGGAATTATTTGCGGAGCCCGTGCCGTTGAAAATGCCTACCTCATAGCCGAAATCGGAGAAATTTCCGTGAATCTCGGCGCCGAGGTCGAAGCCCGTGGCAATCTTGGGTGTAACGGCGTTGAGCGAGTAAGGCAGAATCACCGAAGCCGAAAGGCTTGTAGGAACCGACGGCATCAGAGACTCACCCAAAGTAGTGAGAAAAGCGTGTGAGAATGGAGTCTTGAATTTTCCAACCCTGAACGCAACATTCTGATTTACCGCAACATCAAACCAGGCTTGTTGGAGAATCTCGGCGCCTGATCCCGCGGCGTTGATTGTGAGATTGTAAGACACTTTCTTGAAGACCTTGCCGTTGAAACCAAGCACGGCGTAAGGAATTGCGAAACCAGAATTTGCGATATTGTCCTGATTATAAGCCTTGTCGAGCCCCTCGTCGGAATACCAGTTGAACTTTGCGGAAGTCTGCACAAGCATATAGGGACGGAAAACGAAATCGCCGTCCTTGCTCTGAATCGCAAACCCCTCGCGCCCCGCCAACGACACCACGCCATTATCGTAGTCATCGGTCTGCGAATATCCATTAATCGCAAATAAAAATGCAACAGCCGAAAATAAAAATTTCTTCATTTGATTATACATAAATTTGGACGCCTACGGCGTCAGTTTTTTATCCAAAAATTTAAAGAATGGTAAAGAATTAAAAGAATACTTTTTGACATAAATTACCACGAATTAACATAAATTTTTCATAAATTAATTGTTGAATAATTCGTGTTAATTTATGATAATTCGTGTTTTAAAGATAAAATTCTTTTCATTCTTTTTTATTCTTTTAATTTTCGGAGACTAAAATCCGCAGGCGTAGCCGGCGGTTGTCTTTACAGCGACTGCAAAAACGCCACAAGAGCCTCACGGTCGCTTTTTTGGAGATTGGCGAATTTGTTTTTCGACGCCTCGGCCTCGCCTCCGTGCCACATAATCGCCTCCACGAAATTGCGGGCGCGGCCGTCGTGGAGGAAACAGGTATGGCCGTTCACCTTTTCTTGAAGACCTATGCCCCAGAGAGGCGTGGTGCGCCATTCGTTGCCACGTGCCAGTCCTGATACGTAATTGTCGTTGAGGCCCGCTCCCATTATCTCGCTTCCCATATCGTGAAGTAGGAAATCGGAATATGGATGAATGGTCTGTCCTCCTGTCCAGGGCAGTCGGGTACCGTTAAGACACACTGAGCCAGTAGGTTTGGTGTGAAGAGTGGTTACGTGGCAGAGGTGACAGCCGGAGTTGTAGAACATCTGCTCGCCGTGCTGAACGGTAGGATCGTTCACGTTTCGTCGGGCCGGAACTCCAAGACTCTGCATATAAAGGTCCACACATTCCATATCCTCGGTGCTTACCTCCAATTGCTTGTAACTAAGGCCCATAACGCTTCCCTGTTCCTGCTGTTTCTGACCCTCGCAAATCTCCTCGGGGAAACGTGAGTTGGTAACTCCCATATCGGACGAGAAACCGAGTTCCACGGTGAGGTCGGCGTGCTGAGCCTTGTTGCCACCGAGTCCGAGTTGTTTTTTTCCACGCTCCACAATGTAGTTGGCCTTGCCCGAAATTCCCCATTCGGGATAGTTGGAGCGGACGGCAAGAGCCTCAATCTCAGCCGGATCTATGGCCATTATCTGACCCATTCCCACGTGTCGGAGAGGGATACGGACGGTGCAGAAAAGGTCGCTCGCAGGTATCGAGTCGGCGTACCAGTTGGTGATTGTGTATTTTGGGAGGGCCAACTCATATTCCTCGCCGTCAGGAAAACTAAACTTCTGATAATCAATATCTATCTTAACCTTTCCTTCGGCATCAACTCCATAAATAGCCTGATCGTGAACCACACGTCCGTAATCGGAGAAGAACGCGCCGTTTTTGCGTGTAATGTATATCAGCATCGACGAAAAACCATACTGACCCGATCCGCCCTCGCTCCAGATTGCGGGTTTTGTGCGTCCGGCGTTTCGGTGACAACTACCGCAGGAGTATCCGGCATACACGGGTCCAAGGCCTCCGCCGTAGCCGTTTCCTGAGGTTCGGGCATCGTCGTAAAGCCTGTCGCCACGCTTGAAACGAGAGAGGTAAGTACCTGACACCCAGTCCGCTTCCTGATCGTAAGCCTTGGAGGAGTTCATAAACACGGTAGAGGTTCCCGCGGACAAAGCATATCCGCTTGGAACCTCAACGCCCGTGATATCAAGCCCCTCGTCGTCGCACGAAGAAAGCATCAGAATGGCTGATATTAGGATAAAAAATTTCTTCATAAAAAAATTTTCATTTAATATGAGCGACCCCGGAGGGGTCAAGCAAAGCCTACGTTAACCCATAGTACACACACCGCTTGCGGTGAGTGCACTATGGGGATAAATGCGCATCATCATCACTATCCCCCATAGTACTATGACGCTATGCGTCAACGCACTATGGGTTAACATAGGCTACGCTTGTCCCCTCCGGGGACACTTTTTAGATTTAATATTCCCTTGCCTTTCCGTCCTTGAAAATCAGGTACTCCAAGGTGTGGAAACCGCGAACCGACTGAGCGGCCTCTATGGCCTCGCTCTCCTCGTCATAGTCGCCGTTCCAGTTGAGGGCGTCGAACGAGCCTTTCTCTATCAGGTTCTTGATATTCTCCTGATCGAGTGGCCACGAATCCATATTGGGATCCAGGCCGAGGTCGCCAACAGGTCCAAAGAGGAATGCCTCGGAAGTCTCCCAAGGAGCACGGGCTTCAAGCCAGGCGTTTCCGGCGGTGGCGAAGTTCTTTGTGCTTGGCTCAGACTCAACTGCCTTTACAGCGGAGAGCAAAGCATCAGCCCTATCAACCAACGATTTGTAGGTAGGCAACACAACCACGTCAACGTAGTTTTCGGCAATGGCCTTGTATGTGGCCTCATCCTCGTTTTCCTCCAACCATTTGTTCATGTTCTTGGAGCCGTCCATCAGGAGATCGTTGAGAGCGGCGCAGGCCTCCATTGCCTGCTCAGCCTCCTTGCTGTCAATATTGTTGCGGAAAGGCTGAGGAATGTTCTGAATAGCCTTGTAGGCGTTGTCGATAGCGGAATTGAGTTCGTTGAAGAAAGCCTCATCCTTGGATTTCAGGTAGTTGGCGATAGACTTATCGGAAACCTTGCCGTCGAGCGATCCGTAGAAAGAGTTTCTGATAGAAAGAATGTTGTTGGAATAGTCGTCGCGCGAGTGCCAAGAATACCACGACTCCACGGCGTAGAGAGCCTCGGTGGTTTTGCCGGCCTTGTAGAGGTCGTAAGGCTCACCGATTTTTGCTGTGCCCACCTCGTTGGCGATATCGGCGCAACCCTGAGCAATCTCTTGGAGACAATCGAGAGCCGATTTGTAGTCGCCCTTCTGAGACTTGAATGTTACTGAGTATGCCTCGCCACCGTTGTAGGATTTTGTCCAGGCATCGTAGAGAGTAGTGGCGTCAGATTTCAGGAGAGTGGCCACACGTGTGGCGTAGGCAGTCCAGTTCTTCACGTTGCTTGCGGTAACATCATCGTATGTTACGGTGATTTCCTCGTTCTTGTTGTTGTCATCGTCCTTGTCGCAAGAAACCAACGACACACCCATCGCCAAAGCGATTGCAAAAAATACTTGTTTTTTCATTTTTATATTGTATTAAATATTATACAAAAAGATTTGGAGAAGACGCCTTCGGCGTCAGTTTTTTTATCCGAAAATTAAAAGAATGAGGAAGAATTGAAAGAAAATTTTTCTGACATAAATTATCACGAATTAACATAAATTACTCATAAATTTTTATTGATAAAGTAATTTTTGAAAAATCCTTGTTAATTTTCGATAATTTATGTTTTTCTTTGATTCAATTATTCTTTCATCAATTACTGCTTTATTCATTTATTCTTTTATTAATTTATTCATTTATTGATGAGTAGCAAATCAATGAGTCTGAAGGCGAGGATAAACAACTACGCCAAGCAAAACAAGATAGCCCCGCAGGTGGTAATGCAGAATTTCATGTTCGAGCATTTGCTCGAGAGAATTTCGGCATCAGAGTACAGGGACAAATTCGTTATAAAGGGCGGATTCCTGATTTCGTCGTTGGTGGGGCTCGACACCCGAAGCACAATGGACCTCGATACCACGCTTCAGCACTGCAAACTTTCGGAGGCTGAGGTAGCCAAAATCGTCTCGTATATCTGTGCAATCGACCTCCACGACGACATCAGCTTCTCCTACAAATCCATTGAGGCCGAGCGCGAGAACGACCGTTACGGCGGTTTCTGCGTGAAGTTGGAGGCAAGGTTCGAGGGGATAGTCACTCCCCTATCAATCGACATCACCACGGGCGACATTATCACTCCGGCGCCGGTAGAGCACAATTTCCAATCGCTCTTCCACGAGGACAAGAAGATAAATCTCCTGGCCTACAACATCGAGACCATACTCGCCGAGAAGATTGAGACAATCCTTGGCCGAAACGTGCTCACAACCAGAATGCGTGATTTCTACGACGTCCACATTCTATGCACCACCAAGCGCATTAAGTCCCAGAAACTCAGCGAGGCCATAAAAGCCACAGCCCTCCACCGCGGATCGTGGGAAAACATCCAAGACACGGAAACAATCCTCCAACGAATCTCATCGAACAGCGAACTCATCCGCCTCTGGAAACAATATCAGCGGAAATTTCCGTATGCAAAAGGAATAGATTTCGAGGCGATTTGCGCAACGCTGAGGGAGGTGGTGGGTTAGCGCCTACCAGGACCAGGATAGACAATTATTCCCCGTAAAAAGTGTGGTATTTCCTTGATTATTCGGTGCAAAAAGTGTATCTTTGTGGCGTAAAATATTGAATATCAAAATGACCCCAATTTTCCCCAAGGACAGCATAGAGCTTGCTTACAGTTTCTTTCATCAGAAACAGCGGATTTACCAGTACTCAACAATGGACTGGCAGAAAGACGACATCGAATACGCCATCGGCGACTACGTGGACAATATGCTCCCCGAACTCTACGACTTCATCTCAAACGGGAAATCCGATTTCCTCCGCAATCACGTTAATTTCGGCGAGGAGATTTTGAGGGCCGTGGAGAGGCTGGAGGGGTTAATGTAGGGGGATTGTCGGGTATAAGGGCCCTACAATCCTATTCCAATTCTTCCCTTTCGGAAGGAACAACATCTTTCTCGCCTTTTTTACCTGCGAATTTCTTGAAAGATTTCACTGCCTGAAGAAGGTCATTCTGCAGCCAACTTATCAATGGATGATTATTCAATGTTGGAATATTGCCATCGTTGATATCTTTGAAAGATACTATTGAATCCTTAAACTCATTATAGAAGAATATACCTCCATGTGAAGGGTTTTCCTCGCTTGATCCATAGTCAGTAGGCAGACAACAATACTTTATACTTGCTCCTTCCAACACGGCAACAGCCTCTTCTGCTGTCAAAGCATCATCAAGTTCAACAACTTCCTGTTTGATTTTCAGAACATCATCTACAGATAAAACGGCATACAAAGTATTCTTTTTCTTAATCTCCTCGTCACACGCAGGCTGAACAGACAACCTATGAACCGACAAATGATCTTCATCATTATCTCTCAATTCAAAAAGGGACAAAAGGAAAATTGTGACTGCTGGATTCCGTTCTTTGTCTTTAATGAAATGAACCTTATCTCCTGGTTTTAAGGCAACTCCAAAAGCAAATCGCACGATATCTTCATCGGCTTGCAATATATTTAGATTGTCTCCTTGGTAAGTTGCCATATCTGGATTATTTTTTCTACACGATTACACAAAGTTTCATCTATCTTGATATTATGCTGATATCCAAGTTTTGAGCCTTTTTTCACATAATATGACAAATATTTGTCTCCTATCTCAATGGAAGCCCTTTTGTCATCGGCCATAATTGATACAGAACCATTTGTACGGAGAATCAAATTCCAGCCCTTAAGAATTGAATAATCCAATCCTTGTATTATTGTTCTGATATTATCTTCAACCTCAAAACTGATTGACTTTGCGCCAGCCCCATCCCAATTATCAGGATATTCAGCCTTAATATCTTCCAACTCATACAGTAAAGAAGATCGTTTCTTTGTAGGCACAAAGACATCCTCAGCCAGACAACACTCCGCCGCCATAGGCATTGGTCTGTTGTCCAGTTCCAAGTCATCAAATGTCTTTATGTCTTTCTTCTTGCCCAACATAGTTTTGCGGTATTTAATTTCTGCAAATGTAAGAAGAATAATTGGGAATGGGAAAATTATTGGAGAGAAAAAATATATTTAAAAAATTGGAACTTTACAAAATAAACAATACATTTGCAAAGTAATTATTTCAGAATATGAACAACGAAATAAACATAAATATTGAAGAGTTGCTATCACAAATCAACAATCTTGACACAGAAAGCAAGATGATGATTTTTAAGGAACTGTACAACGATTTGAAGAAGGACGAAAAGATTAAATTCTCAAGTTTTCACCGAATCGTACCAGGAAGTTATGTACCACCAAGAGAAGTGCACCCAATTTCAAATCTATCGGACGTATTATGAACGGTTATCACAAAGAACTTGGAAATTCACCAGACGCAATAATCACTGACTCATACATATTTCCAAATTTCAAACCAAGAGAACTTCCAAAACTTAAATACTATTCCAACAGTACACTTTGGGACACAGGAGCGGAACAGACAATGATTTCTTCCGAAATAGTGGAAGGGCTTCAATTAGCACCTATTCAGCAAACTCAGGTTCTTGGTATTGGAGGCATAGAGGACGTGAATATTTATGAAATCAGCATCGGACTTCCCAACGGCAAAGTTTATCACAATTATAAAGTTATGGCATCCGATACAATTGTGGATTATGACGTAATTATCGGAATGGATATTATAAGAGAATGTGATTTTTGTCTTACAAACAAGGACAACGTCTGCATTTTCTCTTTCCGAAATCCGTCCGAGGAAAGAATTATATTTGAATGATTTTATGGTCCGACGAAAAGGGCCCAACGCTACAGAATTGGTGGAAAAAGGAGATCCTTCGGCAGGCTCAGGAGGACGGCGAAACCGAGGAAAATGCTGTTGCTATGCAGGGTGAGCCAAAAAGGATCGCCGAAGAAATTCTCGCATCGTTTGCTTCGGGCAA
>JAZLKG010000076.1:0-6358 GCA_045597465.1 Bacteroidales bacterium
CTGGGACGAGGTGAAGGACGTGCTCAACAAGAAGGGAACTTTTCTTTCGGGAGGTCAGCAACAGCGCCTCTGCATAGCCCGAGCCCTTGCCCTGAAGCCTGATGTACTCCTGATGGACGAGCCCACCTCGGCCCTCGACCCTATTGCCACCAAGCATATCGAGGAACTTATCCTGGAACTTCAGAAGGAGGTTACAATAGTAATCGTTACCCACAATATGGGACAGGCGATGCGAGTATCCAAAAAATCGATGTTTATGTACCTCGGCGAGCTTGTGGAATACGGCGACACCGAAAAGATGTTCACCAACCCCGTGGACGAAAGAACCAAGGCGTATCTTACAGGAAAGATGGGGTAGTTTTTTTTTCATCGCCTCTGATGCTGTGTTTTTTTCAGCCGAAGGCTGATTGGGGGAACCGTCCAAAAATGAGATGTTTTTGGACGGTTTTGGTGTGTTTTGAGGAAAAAAGTGAGAAAATCGTTTGGAGAATGATATTAGATTTTCTAAATTTGACCGTCTGAAAATTTCAGACTAATTTACATATAAAAGGCGTTTACTTGACGCTTGGGTTTGACGTTTCCTTTCTTAAAATTGGAGAATCCAAAAATAATACATATTTTTGCGTGTTGAAATTAAAGTATATAATGGCAGAACAACATACATTTATTGATTTATTCTCGGGTTGTGGAGGAATGTCTTTGGGATTCGAAATGGCTGGATTCCAAAGTGTTCTTGCTATTGACAATTGGCAAGATGCTCTTGATACTTATGCTTATAATAGACCTGGCGCAAGAACTTTATGTGCCGATTTGTCTCAATTGGATCCTCGTAAGGTGAAATTGGATTATGGAATTCACTCAGTTGATGTCATTATTGGAGGCCCTCCTTGTCAAGGTTTTTCTATTGCTGGCAAAAGAATCGTTGATGACGACAGAAATAAATTATATAAATCTTTTGTCGGGTTTGTGGATGTTTTCAAACCTAAAGCCTTTGTTTTGGAAAATGTTCCAAATATCCTAAGTATTGGAGACGGTGTTGTGAAAAATGCCATTATCAGCGATTTCGAGCAGTTAGGATATACTGTAAATGTTAAAGTATTAACAGCCTCAGATTATGGAGTCCCTCAAAATAGGAAGCGTGCATTGTTTGTTGGATTCCTGAATGGCAAAAATTTTGATTTTCCAGATCCATTTTCTTCAACCAAAGTTACCGCGATGGAAGCACTGAGTGACTTGACCGAAGATTCTTTACCCGATGGTTGCCCATATCCTGTTGAGGCTTTGAGCGATTATCAGAAATACGCAAGGAATGGGAGCAATGGTGTATATAATCACGAGATTACTATTCATAATGAGCAAACGAAGCGAATTATTGCAATGGTTCCTGATGGAGGTAATTATAAGAGTTTGCCTGAAGAGTTTCAGCAAACCCGCAAAGTTCACATTGCTTGGACAAGACTGAATAGTCAAAGGCCAAGTTTTACAATAGATTGTGGTCACCGTCATCACTTCCATTATTCTTTTAATAGGATACCTACCGTGAGAGAGTCTGCAAGGATACAGTCTTTCCCAGATAGTTTCATTATTAGAAAGACTAGGACAAGTCAGTATAAACAAGTAGGCAATGCTGTTCCCCCTTTGTTGGCTAAGGCAGTTGCCACACAAATTATCGAATTTTTATGAGTTTTTATAAAGTACCATTTAAATACAGGCAGAGGATTCATTTTGTAAGACCCCGCTTCAAAGCGAACATTGAAAATGTTTTGCTTTATATGGCTAATGCTTGTTGCAGGATAAAACCGTGTTCTTGTTCAGAATTCAATCAAAAATTCACCAATGCTTTGCGTTTATTCCCTGGTAACATTACAGCCTCGGAAAAAACGATTGCTAATTGGAGAACGGAAACCCCAGCCTTGTTTTCTTTTTATAAAGAAAATAAAGAACGGGATATGACACAAACTTCCAAAATGGCTTTTTTCTTGAATGAGAATCAGGATTTGACTCAATTTTTCAAATTGTTTCTTTTTACATTCCAGTTTCCTGGAGGGCATTTGAAACCCAATGAAAATATCGAATTGATTTCGAGAGGCGTAAAATTCAAGCCTGCCAAGTTGATAATTCAGGTGCTTATGGAATGCAACAAGATACTGAGGAATAATGGCGTTGACAAAAATTTCAGTATTTCTGCCGAGGAGGTTACTTATTGCATTTTTGACGACACACGAGTAACCAATGGAACCGTTTCTCCGAAGCAAGTAGCAGAGGTTATTGTCAACAACAGACATAACAAAGTAAAATATTACGACACAACGGATGAGTTCATATTTTCCAGCAAGGGAACCGCAAGGTCCAAGGGTGATGTTACGAGATACGCTGGTGATATTTTGGACTATATGGAAATAGCCTCATTGTTGAGCAACAATGGCTATGGTTATTATGGTTTGTGCGGAGACCAGAAAACACTAAACTTGTTTGCTGATAACAGCAATTATTTTGCTGGGTATGATAGTTTTTATGGCAAAAAGAATATTGAAGTATCTGAAGTTTCTGCAATAGAACAATATTGGTATGAATATGTTGATAACAACTTGAAACCAGAGTTGTTCAAAACTGATATTGCCGATTTAGTTACTAACGACAACAACATTCCTCAGATTTACAAGGAACAGATTCAGTGGATACTTGATAATAATCAATCCACTAGGAAAGATACTGGTAATATTGGAGAATCTATTGTAGAAGGTCACGAAAAGGTTCGATTAATAAATATGGGCTATCCTGATTTGAGCAAGCGAGTTCAAATTGTAGATAGTCCTTCGTATCATCCTGGTTTTGATATTGATAGTTTCGAGGGAGATGAGGAACAACTCCATAGATATATTGAAGTTAAGACTACGATAAGCAAAAACAGGATTCAGCAATACGATTTTCATATGTCAACTAATGAATGGAGTGTTGCTTCTACTCACCTAGAACATTATTGTGTTTATCGGTTGATGTTGAATTCTGATGGTATGAAATTGTATATACTCAGAAATCCTGTCGCTTTGTATAAAACTGATAAAATAGATGCGGTTCCCAGGGATGGAATGGATGTTCATTTTGATAGTGATAAATTTAAAACAACGGAGGTCTTAACGTGCATAATCTAAAGGTTGTATCATTGTTTTGTGGCTGTGGCGGTATGGATTTAGGACTTCTTGGTGGGTTCGACTACCTTGGAAAGAATTATCCTTCCAATAATTGTGAGATTGTATATGCTGTAGATAACGATGCATTTTGTTCTCGCATTTACAATTCAAATTTTGCCCACAAATGTGAAGTCAAGGATGTGAGGGAGATAGATATCCCTAGTCTTCCTGATTTCGATATACTGATAGGAGGGTTTCCTTGTCAGTCTTTTTCTATATCGGCACAAAATCCGCCTAGGCTTGGATATAAGGACGAAAGGGGTATGCTTTTCTTTGAGATGGTGAAAATCATAAAAGATAAGAAGCCTAGATTTTTTATTGCCGAGAATGTGAAAGGCTTATTGTCAGCCAATAACAAAAAGGCATTTCCGATGATTATTGATCAATTTGAATCTGTGGGATATAAAACCAAGTATCAATTGTTCAATACTTCAAATTATGGTATTCCTCAAAAAAGGGAGCGTGTTATAATTGTTGGTTTCAGGGACGACGAAGATTATTACAAGTTCGACTTCCCTGTTCCTACAACGGAAAATGAAAAGGTACCTTTGAAGGAAGTTATTGATGACAATGCCAATCGCGAAGAAAAGTGGTATTTCAGCGAAAAGGCTGTTCAAGGAATGCTTCTTGTTCAGGCTAAGATGAATAAAGGCAGGATTCAGAACATTGAGGAACCTTGCAATACCATAAGTTCGCATTTGGCTAAGGTTAGTCTGAATTCTACTGATCCTGTGTTGTTTTGTAATAATCGGTACAGAAGATTCACTCCAAGGGAATGTGCTAATATACAGTCGTTCCCTATGAATTTTGATCTGTCATCAGTTTCTGAATCCAAACAGTATAAGGCCATAGGAAATGCTGTTCCTCCAGTGTTTATGTGGCATATTGTTAGTGCATTGAGAAATTCAATAGAGAATACTGATTTTTCAGTTTCTGCAAATTCTAATAATATGGATTTGTATAAAAAACGTCAGAAACATATTCAACTCGAAATGAATCTGTTTTGATTCTTAATCAGCAACCTCGGAGATCTCTTCTCCTCGGTTGCTGATTTTTTTTTCATACTATCTCACGGGAAAGATGGGGTAGTGAGAGTTAACCCATTAGTTTCTCTACCTCGTTCCAATAGAAAAATGCTTCAATGTTTGTTTTCTTTAGTTTGTTGAGTTTCGTCATCGACTTTGTTGTCAATGTCTTGGTAGCCAAATCATTGATGCTCTCTGGAGCAAAGTGTTTTACTTCTGTAATACCTTGCTCGATTAGTTTGCAGAGGTATGCGGTTTTAGAAGCGTTCGTTATCGCCGATTCTATTGAGTACTTCTCGCTGTGAATAAAACTCCGCACTCTCAGAATACCTTCTTGAAGCATTTTGTATTTGTCAGGATCCACGGCTCCTCTTGTAGAAATGCAAAGCGATGTTTGGAAGATATCATCAATCACCTGTTGTATGTTATTGGATTCCAATTGTCTGTATTGCAATTCTATCTGGGCGAATTTCTGGAATGTGACCGCAGTTGTGGCAATGTTGTTGGTAATATCGAACAGCGAGGCAATGTCGAACAATTGCTTGTTGATTTCCATTGAGCAGTTTTTCTCTCCCTTGTAATAAGGAATGCCTGTTGTATTGGGAGCAAATGCCGTGAGTTTGTCACCCAACAAATCCTCGTGGCTTGGCAGATTCACCATTACAGGCTCGCCTTCGGTTTTGATGAATGGCCCCTCTATAGGCATTCTTACAATTTTCTGATAATGAGTATCTTCAAACAATACGTCAAGAAGGATTTTGTCCTCGTATGATCCTCCATAATATGCAACCTGATAGTAGAATTTTGCGTGTTGCTTTGGTACTTTGGTCCGCGATATTCTCTCTATCAGTCTCACTTCGCCAAAACCATATTCTTGTGAATATTTTTGGAGATAATCCTCGATGTGAGTGCCTGGAGGGCAAATTATGTCAATATCAATCGACAGTCTTTTTGCGCTTCCAAGATGAAGCATCAGCGATGTACCTCCCTTGAATATAAATGGACAGCCCGAACGGCTCAATGCCTCAAGCAAAGAGAATGCACGTATTGTTTTCTCTACAAGAGCAATGTCCTTTATTTTGTACTTGTTGGCAACACTTTCTATCCAATCGATGGTTCGGCTGTCTGGATGTATCATATACTCAATGTTTTAATAATTTTTTCCGCCTGTTCCTTTCTGTTTCGTCGCGATGCGTACCTCAGAAGTTTGCTTTTGCTGATGTTGACACTTTCAAACGCATTTCTGAAAATCCTGTATAATTCGGACCCTTGAAGAAAATGTAATTCTTTGTCGGCAATGGCGTCCACCAATATTTTTTCTATCGAAGGTGTTGGGCAACCGTCAGATTTTTTTATCGGAGCCTCATTTACAAGAGGGCGTATTATTGTTGTATCTGATACTATGTACCGCTCACACTCTTTTTCAGAAGGATTCAAGAGGATATGCGTATTGGGGCTGATGCTTTGCAGAAAAACGAACACCGATTCCATTGCAACCCTCTCTACGTCGATAAGTAATATCTCTGATGCGGGAATATGTTGCATAAATTTCACGACGGAGGAAGTATTCCAAATGCAATAGTTGACAAAAGGGAATTTGTCTTTTATCAGTTTTGACAATTCTATTTCCTTGCTTGACGGAGTGTAGATGAACTCAGGCTTCGCATCGGTAGGTAGCGAATACGTTGCATAGCCCACCCTCAACAGCCTGCCGTCAGATACCATTCTGTTCAGTTGAACATTAATGCTGGATTCCGACATTCCTGCCAAAGTCAAGGATTTCAGCAAGTTGCTTTTCTTAAAAGGTGTCTGATGCCTTGACGCAAAATTTAATATCTCATCGGTTATTCTCACGGAACTGTTTGTTGTTTACACCGCAAAGATATAACATTTTTGGCAAAAAATCAAAATATTTGCCAAAATTTCTATTCCTCCTCCTCATACAGTCTCACCGCCTCTTGTAGTTGCTTTTTCATATATGCCACGGCGTTTCTTGGCGATAGTACGCGGACTCTGGGACCGTAACTCATTAGCACTGAATATAATTCGTAGTTGAGGCAGACCACTATCCTGAAGATGCAACTGCCGTCTTCGGGATTTTCGTATATCAGTTTCTGACTCTTGTGCAAGGGCTTGGTTTTT
>JAZLKG010000077.1:0-3142 GCA_045597465.1 Bacteroidales bacterium
TTGTATAGTTAACAAGGAGGTGATATGGCGTTTAGATCTACTTTGAGAAGGGCTGAGGCGGTGAGGAGGATTGTGGAGGAGAAATACGAGCCGGGGAGACAGGATAGATGCAAGCTGTGGGTCTTCAGGACCTTTATAGAAAAGCAGTTTGGAATTTCCCAGCGGACTTTCTTTTCGTATCTTAGGCTTACTGAAGACCCACAGCCAGTATTGCAACTTAGTTTGTGGTAGTCTGTTTCAATCTGCCACGTTGTAATGTGAGGCTTGTTTCTATGGTCTGAGAGGTTGGCGTCAGGTCTGTGTCCATATCAGCGTGATATGTGGCTCTGTATGTAAGCAGGTGACAATGGAAATTGTCGTTGGGTTGTGGTTGTTCCTGATTAAGGATAATTTTGCCGTATGCTCCGCCTTGAGGTTTCACGCTCATTAAACAGCGTTTAACAGCCATTAAAAAGTCGAAGAACTGTTGGCCGTTGTCCTTGTCACCGGAGAAATTCTCAGTGTCAGAATCCAAGTCTTGTACTATGTATAAATATATGTACACGTATTCCGACACATAGTCGATGCTGTAGGTGTAGAATACGGCAGGAAGGGCAAACTCAAATTCCTCTGGATCCACTTCTTGGCCCAAGTGTATGTCGAAGGTCTTTGGCTCTGGAACATTCAACTGCTCGAATTGCGAGGCTCCCCTTTCAAGGGCTTGCATTATTGCGTTGTAGTAGCGTTTCATTTTATGTTCTCTTTTATTGTGGTTTCTATTTCTGAGGATATGAACTCGGATATCCTGCTCTCCAATTGACGGCTCTTCCCGAGGAACTGACGTTTGGGGATATTTACCTTCCTGACGTGGGCTTTTATTCTGCGTGAGTGTGCTCTTACTCTAACTTTTTTTGTTTTCCGCTTTTTGCCCACTTTCATCTTGCGGGTATGCTGTTTCACCTTCTGAATGTGTGCTCTCACATTCTCTGTACCCGTAAAACCCTCGTTGTGTTTCTGGGCGTATGGTACGTCGGTGCCGATGGTGACAGAAGTGCCCTCCACACGGATTATTCTGATAGAGCGTTTGAGCCTTCCTGAATCTACAAGTATCGCACCTTTCTGACGTGCCTTGCCTCCACGGCGCTTGCGCTTACGTGGTTGCCAGGGTTCTGGACTCTCGTCAAGCCAGTTCTGCTCCACAAAACGCTCCTTGGAGAAGTTTACCGCCAATTGACCTACTTGCCTTGGCAAAGACTGTATTGTTTCCGCCAAGGCTTCCATAAGTCTTATCATCTCGCTTGCTGACATATCAGTAACTTGTTTCGAGGTTTCTTATTGCTTTTAAGAACATATTGTTGAACCAATCCTCTATCTGGTTTGAACTCATTCCCGACAATCCCTGTGTGTTGGTGGTGTTGATGCCGCCCTTGTTGAAGGCGTCGATGTTTACAGTGATGTTGCGGATCTGCTTGGCGGAACCTGCCACGCTGTCGGCGGCTCCTGTTCCTGTGCCGTTGTTTCCATCAGTGCCTTCTCCGCTTCCGCCTCCATTTCCTTCCGGTTCCGTTACTATTCCTGGTATTACAGAATCTGCCGATTCTGCATTGCTTCCATCTGCATTTACTTTCTTTGTAAGACTAATATTATCCCAGGCCTCTTTGACCTCCAGAGCTCTCTTGGCCTTTCCGGTTTCATACAATGCAATCTCTTTCTGTCGTTGTTGCTTGAGTGCTTCAATCTCCCCCTCCGCCTCTGTCGTTATTTCTGCCGTAATCAGTCGCTTGGCTTCAGAGAAATTGCCTGTGAGTGCTTCCTTGATGGCTGATGCTATGTTGCCAAACAACTGCCCGATATATTGACCAAAGGATTTTATATTAAGCCAGAACAATTCTATGTAATACCACAGAGAGCTAAAACCCTCCTTGATATCTTCCCAAAACTGAGTGAATGAGTTCACAAGAAATACTTTGGTGAAATTCCACACGGTGGTCCAGCCTTCGTATTTCTTGCACAGAGCTACTATCAGTCCTATCAGCGCGCCGATGGCTACAATAATAATACCTATCGGGTTGGCTGACATTGCTATGTTCAGTAGCCATTGCTTAGCCGTGGCAAGTCCAGTCACGACTGACACCTTTATCATTGAAGCAGCAGCTGCTATGTTGGCCGCGTTGAGCACCGCTATTGCACCTGCCACTCCGGCTATAACAGGCCACCATTCCACAAACAGATCCTTCAGCCATCTTATTGCCGGGATAACCTTGCTGGTGATGCTTGCGGCAAACTCGCCTACTTTGGTCACAATCGGCAGGAATTTCTGTCCTACCTTTATAAGCAACTCCTTTACGTTGTTGAGTGCGAGGCTCCAGTAGTCGCTTGCGGTCATCGAGTGACTGTAGGCGTCGTTGAGCGCTCCCTGGCTGTTGACCGTGGCATCAAGAGTGCTCTTGAATTTCTCCACGTTCTGAGTCATTACAGCCAAGCCCTGTGCCGAGGTCTGGTCGAGTCCGAGGCTTGAGAGCTTCTCTGCCTTGGCCTTGTCGGAGAGTCCGTCGAGCGACTTGGCGAGGTCTTCTATTATGCCTGTCATCGGGCGCATCTTTCCTTGTGCGTCGTAGATTTCCACTCCTATGGCCTTGAAGTTGCCGAGGAGTTTTGGATTGGCAAGTGAGTTGAATGCTCCGTTGAGCAGTGTGGCCGCGGCCGACGCGCTCTGTCCCTGTGCCGTCATATAGGCGAAGGCTCCGGCTGTCTCGTTGAGGCTTACTCCGGCATTCTTGGCTGTTGGCACTACGGTGGGCAGATACGATGCTATCTCGCTCATATTGGCAGCGCCCTTGCTGAGTGTGGCGAATAGCACGTCATACACCTCGTTGATTTCGGCACCCGAGGAGTTCATCACGTTTACTCCGGCGGCGGCCACGGTCTCGATGTCGGTGAATCCTGCCTTGGCGGCGCGGAGAGTTGGCTCCAGTGCGCCAAGAGCCTGCTCTGCATTCAGGCCCGCAGATATGATCTTGTTGAATGCCGCCGGAACTTCTTCCAATGGGGCTACGTTTCTGGCGCCAATCTCAAGCATCTTGTTGCTCATCTTGTCGAGTTCCTCGGTGGTGAGGCCAGCGGTCACATTAATCTGCGCCATTCCCTTCTGCCAGTCCATCGC
>JAZLKG010000078.1:0-4916 GCA_045597465.1 Bacteroidales bacterium
ATCTCCTCTGTGCGGAAGATCTTGCTGAGGTTAGTTACTTTAATCATAATATCATTTACCATTTAATTATTTACCATTTACCATTTTGTTCTGAAAAGCAATTATTCTGCCTTAATGGCCTCTACCGGATTTGCCATTGCCCTTTGGATAATCTGGCTTAACACACAGATCATGGTAATGATTACCACAAGGAAGGCTGTGACACCCAAGATCCACCAAGGGAAATCTATCCTGTAGCGGAACCCTTCAAGATAGTATTCCATGAGCTTGACGCTTATTGGGATAGCAACCACAATAGCAATGGCCGATGTGATGAGGAACGGACGGGACAGGTTAACCACCGCTTGGGAAATCTCTGACCCCATGATGCGATGCAAGGCAATCGACTTTCGCTGCTGATCACTGTAGTAAACCGACATGCCGAACAAGCCCATACCCGAGATCAAGAGTGAAACCAGCATGAAGCCAATGATGAGTTTCATGAAATCCAGTTTCTTTCTGAGGCCATCGTACAGCACATCGTCCAAGTACTCTATTTCCAGTTCTTTAGGCACGCCTGTAATCTCTTTTGCGGCCTGCGAACAGATGGCCCGGACCTTGTTCAGGATTTTGTCATGATCTCCCTGAGTCTTTACAAGCAGGAACCTGCTCCACGGGGCGTCGGGTTCAATGCATTGTATGGCATTATAACAGTTCTCTTCCGGCTGGCGAATAGCTGTTCCCATGCGGAAATCTTCCAGAATACCGCACGATACATAATCTGGTTTCTCTGAGCTTCCTCCAACTCCTGGATGGTTTTGGGACAACTGGTAGTATTCCTTTCCGTTGCTTGTGAGCCATACCTGACCAGGAAGTGGGTCGGAGAACTTTTCCTTTACCTTAAAGCCAAACAGTTGGAACGCAACAGAATCCATGCGGGAAAGCCACAACCAAGAGGTTGGGTTCTGTTCACCTTGATTATGCACACCATTAAAGCCACAGGTTATAGGGCTTCCATTTCCCAGTACTCCTATCTTCTCCACCTCGGGAAGTGCTTCCAGACGCTCCTTTACGATATTCCGCTTTTCTGTATCATAACTGATCTGGTAAGTTGGTACCTGCATCAGATCCTGGGTGTTATAGTCTGTTGGCATATTGATCAGATAATCCGTCTGTATATAGGTCGTAATTGAAACCGCCAGGAGTATGGTACTGATGATGCATTGCAACCCGATGAAGATGCGTGACAGAACCAGTTTGTTCTGGTAGCGGAAAGAGCCCTTGAGCACATCGAGCATATTGAATCGTGAAACCAACAGGGCTGGCACTAAACCGCAGATGACAGAAATCACCATCAAGACCAGGATGGCAGATCCAAGGCTCACATAATCAGGCAAGAGGTAGATGTCGGCATGAAGCACATCGTTGAACAAAGGAAGCCCCAGATAGGCCATCAAACAGCCGAGCAGGAAGCAGCACACCGTCATAAAGAAGGACTCACGGATATAACGCAGGGGTATCCTTGCAGAGGATTCTCCCAGCAAGCGGCGGGTAGCCATTTCCTTGGCTCGTTTTCCTGCCTGTGCCAATGTCAGGTTGATGTAATTGAAGATAGCCGAAGCCAGCAGGATAAGAGCTACAATCAACAGAATCTCTACCAAATCGGCATCTCCTGAGCGGAATACATCGGAAGCCTTGTTACAGAAATAGATATCATCCAATTCGTACAACCTTGAGCCTGCAATCATTGATATTTCATCATCATTGTCACCGTAGAAATCCCAATATGCTCTGTATTTATCCAGAAGCTTATCGGCCACAGCCTCTGGAGAAGAACCTTCGGTAAGATGAACGAGCGGAATGAAAGCACCAAAATTTTCCATTTCCTGAACCTTGCCGTCCAGATATTTCTCGCCTACAAGCACATCGGCAGGAAGGAACACATCCTTACTACCGAAATCCTCCATGGTTCCAGCAATGTGATAGTCCTTTTGCTCTATGCTGATGGTCTTTCCTACAGGGTTTTCCGTACCGAAAAATTTTCTGGCAAAAGATTCCGACAAGATTACCTGTTCACCGTCGGTAAGGACTTTCTCTCTTGAGCATCCTTCCAGCTTATAGTCGAAGAACTGGAAGAAATTTGACGAAACGGCAATCAAAGTGGCTTGAGCATAATCATCACCCACATTGGCATAGACACCAAACTTGCTGGAAATACCTGTCCAATCCTTAATCTCTGGTACCGAAGGAAAGAAGGCTTTTGGCGTTCCTAAAGTCATACCGATAAAATCACTTAGACCTAATGCATAGACGGGTTCATCGGTCACCTTTTTGGCCGACACGCTGAACTCCGTGCGGGCATACGAAGCCAGCAGGATTACTACGCCCAATGTCACCGAAAGGCCAAAGAGCTGTATAACGGTATAGAGCTTGTTCCTCTTGAGGAAGGTAATGTAACTTTTCATCATTATATTTTATTGTATTACTGCAAAATGAGCACGTCATTTTCTCCATAATTATCATACCCCGAAGTGATGACCCTCTCTCCAGGCTCCAAACCTTCGAGTACCTCATAGTACTGAGGATTCTGGCGTCCGATGCGAATCTCGCGCTTGGTGACCTTGCTGCCATCCTTGCTTACCACGTATATCCACCTGCCGCCGGTCTTTTGGAAGAAGGAACCACGAGGGATGAGTACTGCATCTTCTGGCGAGCTGAGCTGGAGATTGAGGTAGTAGGTCTGGCCGCTGCGGATATTCTCTGGCACTTCGCCCTCAAACTTGAAGTCGGCCTTGAACTTGCCATTGCGCACTTCGGGATAGACCTTCCTGAGCGAGGCCTGGAATGTGGTGCCTTTTCGCTCAAAGGTGGCTGTGAGTCCCGGCACGATGCGGTCGATATAGTGCTCGTCGATCTGTGCCTCAACCTTATAAGAACTCATGTCGCTGATCTGTCCTATCTTGGTGCCGGCTCCGATACTCTCGCCCAACACAGCATCAAGCACGCCCAGTTGTCCGTCGATGGGCGACTTGATGGTGAGGTTGTCCTTGCGCTTGCGGATCATGCGCATATTGAGCTGCATGTTCTCCAAACTCTCGCGCATACGTTCTACCTGAGTGGAACGGAAGAGGCTGTCCTGCACCTCCTTGCTGAGGATGATGCGCAGCTTTTCCTGTGCCAACTCGTAGTCTTCCTTGGCCTTGAGGTAATCCTCCTTCGAGATCAGCTTGTCGGCATAGAGCTTTTGTTGCTGCTCGTAGGTGCGATGTAGCCGCTTAGTGTTCAGCTGGCACTCGGCCTTGGCCTGTTTGACGCTGAGGCGGTCCTGTTCCATCTGTATCTGGGTGTTGCGCAATAGGTTCTCTTTCTCGGCCAGCTCGGCCTCGGAGTTGAGGATTTGTAGGTCTAGGTTGTCGTTGGTGAGTCGGATGATAGGGTCACCCTTCCGAACCTGGGCGCCCTCCTCGGCGAAAATTTCTTCTACTATGCCGCCCTCGATGGGGCTGATCTGGATGGTGACCAAGGGTTGGACTGTTCCGCTGAGTCGGATATAGTCGTTGAACTCGCCAGCACGAACCTGGCTGATTGAAAGGGTGGTGCTGTTGATGCGGAGGGTGCTGTGGTGAGGTTTGGCGATAAGGATGACGACCAATGCCGCCAGTATGCCTCCCATCCACCAAGGGAGTGCCTTTCGGGTAAACCAGGCTCTCCAGCCTGTCTTCTTTTCTATCTGTCTATCCATAGTTATATATTGTTTACTGAGCAATGTAAGGCTCTCCATTATAGTAACGCAATATGGCGTTCTTTATTTGAAGCGTTAGGAGTGCCTGGGTGCGATCTGCCACGGCGCTGAGATACGACTGTGAGGCGGTCTGATACTCGATGGAGCTGACGATTCCGCACTCATATTGTTTGGCACTCAGCCTGAAAGCCTCTTCTTGAAGCTTCGCCATCTGGTTGGCCTGACGGAAGGCTGAGGCTGCGCCATTGCGGTCATTGAGGGCTCGTGACACATCGTTTTCAATGTCGCGCATAGTTTGGTCGTATTCGACCTCGGCCCTTAGCAGGGCATTCTTTTTCCGGCCCAATTCGGCCCTGCGGCGCAGTTGGTCGAAGATGGGGATGCTGACCGAAAGCTGGATATACTCGCCGCCATTGAGCCTGAACTGGTTGGCAAACGGCTGCGGCGTGTAGCCCTCCAATCCCGGGTAGGTATAATAGGTAGTTGACCAGCCGCCATAGAGTCCCACATGGGGCGAGAAAGCTCCGCGTGCGGTATTCAATGACAATTCGGCCTGACGGAGGTTCATTCGGGCTATTTCGGCCGCAGGCAGATGCTGTTGGGCAGACTTGGCAGGGGTGTCGGCTACAGAGTTCAGGGCAACCTGCTCTCTAATCGATAGGTCGATGCTCAGACTGCTGTCGGCTGGCCAAAACATCACATCCTTCAGGGTGAGCATGGCTTCGTTGAGCTTGTTTTGGGTAGTGACGAGTTGGTACTGCATCTTGGCGAGTTCCGACTCCATACGCACCACATCTGCATGGCCTTTTTGCCCCAGTTCTTCTTGTTGGGTTGCGAGGTTTTTGGCCGTTTCGGCGGTGGCTACCTGGTCCTCGACAACGGAGTGCATCATCTGATAATACACCACGTTGCAGTAGGCCTCCATGACGGCCAGGGAGGAGGCGTGGCGGGTCTGCTGATCCTTGCTCAGCCCCATCTTCGTCGCAACAGAGGCAATCCTCAGATTGTTTACAGCTTGGAATCCGTCGAACAGCGTGATGCCACCGCTGACAGAGAAGCCGTTATGGAAGGTGGCGATGGTGTTGTAGGTGTTCGACTCGGGGTCGAGGTTGCGGCCGTATTGGTTGTAGGCGTAGGTCTGTGCCGACACCGTGGGGGTGAAGGCCTGCATGATGGCTTGGCGCCGATTCCACTG
>JAZLKG010000079.1:0-3841 GCA_045597465.1 Bacteroidales bacterium
TCAAAATTATCAAGAAAGTCAGAATAATAACAATGCAGATGTAATTGGTTATTATTTATTTACAAAATCAGAATCAACAGGTCGAGGAAGTTTTAATGTTGTAGACTATATGTACTTTGACGAAAATGGCAACAAAAAAAAAGTAACTTGTCGTCCCAAAGGAAGTTTGTCAGGGGGACACCAAGTACGCGTTGAACCTATACCAGTATTGATAGATCTTCGTCAAAAAACAATTATAAAATCATCCTTAATCGAATATGATTTTGAAAAATATAAATATCCAGTCATTAAGAATGAAAAAAATGAGGAGATAGGCAACGATTCATACGGTTATGCTAAAAAATCGCCTAAAGTATTTATGAAAAACTTTGGTTTGAAAGTAGCCTACCTTGCCGATGCAAGTTGTTACAACGAAAAGCCTTTGGTATGGGAGGCAAAAGTAAATTTTGTTGACAATAAGGGAGTCAAGCAGAATTCAAAAACATACATTAGAATGCCATTTCTCCCCAAAGACAAATTGATGGTGTATAGTCAAGCACAACAATGTATTTCAGCTGATAGAAAATTTCAAAACGAGAAATACTATGAAAAATTCAAAGATGGCTATGCCTTTGTTTTCAAAGATACAATTGTAACCAAGGAAGAATTACACAAGGATATTCCTTCTTTTGAAAGTTATATTTCCGATATTATCAAATAAACGAGAGTATTGTATAATATAAGATAGTATTTAAAATTAAACAAAAAAATTATTTTTTATAATAACAACCCCTATGCAAAAACTTTTTCTACTTGTAACCTTAACTCTTCTCCTTAACTTAGCCACCGCCTAGAACCTCAGCATAATAAGCAAGGCAAACGAGGATAATATAGAGTTGAGGTGGATTCCTATGAATTCTAGTGCTTGGCGATATGCCAACAGTACGGGCTACAGATTGGAGCGTGTCACCATTATGCGCAAGGGTAAAACTGTATCGCCTGTGCAAGTTAAACTTCTTAGCGATAAGCCTTTCAAGATGGCTGCAATGGAAGAGTTTGAGAAATTATCAGATGAAAAATATCCGATGATTCTTGCAGAATGTGCCTTTGGTGCGGATGAGAATGCACCTGCAGGCAATTCGCCAGTTGCATTGTACAAGCGTCATCAAAACGAGCAGATGAAGTTTGGGTTCTCGCTTTTTGCCTGCGATCTCGATAAGCTTTCTGCTCAGCTTGCCGGATTGTATTATCAGGATAATGATGTTGATAAAAACGAGAAATACCTATACCGCCTCACATTCTGGCAACCCGATTCGCTGAGATGCGATACTGCGTATACTTATGTCGGCCTTGATGACTATACAAAAAATTATGGACCAGAATTAGATGCGTATTCCACCAATGGTGCTATAACATTGCATTTTGGCACAAGCACTTGTAATAAATTCAACAGCTTTTGGATAGAGCGTTCGGATAACAACGGAGCAAGTTTTAGTCGTATCAACCAGGAACCGCTTGCCAAAAACTATACATCTCAGAAATCTCCCGAAATGTATTTTGTGGATTCTCTTGTGGTGGAGGGCAAGGAATATGTTTACCGCATTGTGGGCAACGATTCTTTTGCCTCTCAGAGCCTTCCGGGTCAGGAGGTGAGAATTACGGCAGTTTCACAACTTAGCAACTACGCCGATTTCTCACTTTGCAAGCCTATCGACAACAAGGCTATGGAGCTTACCTGGTATGTTTCTCAAGAGGACGAGAACAAAGTCTCGGGCTTCAAAATTTACAGATCCAACAGTCCTGATGGGCAAAAGGATGTTGTCTATTCCACAAGCAACGGCAATCAGCGCACTTGGACCGACAAGTCTGCACTTTATGATAATTATTATTTTATTTCGGCACTCACCGCATACGAGGAGAAACTAAATCCGTTTCCGATTTATGGAATGTTGATTGACAGTATCCCGCCCAATGCTCCCAATAAACCCTTTGGGTATTGCGACAGCCTTGGACGAGTTTATCTGTCGTGGAACAAGGGCGATAGCGACGTGAAGGGATTCCGTGTTTTCTATGCCAATAATCCTCAGCACGATTTTATGCAATGCTCCAGGGGGATGCTGACTGATACATTTTATGTGGACACCGTAAGCCTGAACACACTTTCAAAAAAGGTTTATTACACATTGGTGGCTGTGGATTATCGCGACAATCAAAGCCAGATGTCTGAGGTTTTGGAGGTTGCCCGTTACGATACCATTGCACCAACAAAGGTAAGAAACTTGAAGTTTGATTATCAGAAACATAAGGTTCTACTTTCGTGGACAAAATCGCCTTCCAGCGATGTTGTGAATTATATAGTGCTCCGCAAGGAATCTACCAAGAAAAATTTTGATACCCTTGCTGTAATAGATGGAAAGCTAAATACATACGTAGACCAAACCACTGTGGATGGCCTCGACTATCACTATGCAATAGTTGCAGTAGATGATTTCTCAAACCATTCTGAGCCTTCGCTTAATGCCTTTGCAACTCCAAAATCAAAAGATGAATCTGTTGTATTAAAAAAGCAGCAGAATGCAAACTTGATTACTCTTACGTGGTCAACTAAAAATGCAAGACCGATAAAAAGCGTAACAATCTACCGCGCCGAAAACTCTGGAGCGTTGCGCAGCTACAAATGTGTTTCAGCCGATTCTTTTTCGGAGAAAATTGCTGTAGGCCAGTCGTTTACATATTGTGTAAGACTTGCTTTTGACGATGATACGGAATCTATGTTGTCAAATCAGGTAAAAATTGAAAACTAATTATCCAATGCGCAAACTCCTACTTTTGATCTTCCTCCTGACCACGCTAATATCATCAATATCAGCCCAAACCAACAATCCGGCGAACTACTCACCGGAACAGGACGCTACAGTCTTAAGCTTTCCGACTATGCCACCTCGTCGCCCTCTATGCTGACAATGACTCTGACTGTAAACGACGCCACAATCAGCAATATGCCCGTGAAGTTTATGATTACAATCAGCAATGCTAACTACAAATTTACAACAAAGTTATCAAACGTAAAACCAATTATAATCCACGGCGGACAAACCTACGTGCTTTATTGCAGCGACTTAGCAGAATATTTCAATCCAAATAACATCAACTTCAACGGCTATAAATACCAGTCAATCGGACAGCTGCCCGAGGGAAACAACAAGCTTCAAGTCTATCTGATAAACCAAATAACAGGCAAAAGAATCTCGAACATCGCCAGCATTAATATGTACGCCACACTTGCCTCGGCTCCAGTCTTGAGAAAGCCAACGAACAACTCCACCTTTGAAAGCACAAGCCAAAATCCTACAATAAATTTTGAATGGAAACAACCCTCAAACTCATACTCAATAAACACAAAATATAAAATTCAACTCTTTGAAATTCATAACGATAACATCAGCCTAAATACAATTGCGGAAAGCATAAATCCATTCTACGAAAGTGAAGTAAACAATATACCATATTTCAACCTCAACACCGCATTGCTCAATTTGAAAATCGGCAAAAAATACGCCTGGCGAGTAATTGCAAGCGATATCAACGGCATTCAATAATTTAAAAATGATGGGAAATCGGAGATTTTTACTTTTCAATATTTGACACCGCCGATTCTTGTCAATGGATTGAGTGTCAAGGTTGTAAACAGGAATATGAATTTCAGTTGGGAGGCAAACCTGAACCAAAGCAGTTTTGACGTAGAATATTATGATTATCAGACCAATCGAACAATATCTGGCAATATTCCCGAGAACCGCATACAGATATCCGCTCCAAAATCTGATTACAAGATAAAATTCAGAGTAAGAGCAATTTGCTA
>JAZLKG010000080.1:0-48113 GCA_045597465.1 Bacteroidales bacterium
ATAAAAAAGATCTGCGAAAATCCGCATAATCTGCGTTATCTGCGTTCCATTTGTTTAAAGGTTTAAAAAGTTTTTCAAAATGGTTTTTCCGTCGGGGGTGAGGACGCTCTCGGGGTGGAACTGGATGCCGTGGACGTCGTAGGTCTTGTGGCGGAGGGCCATAATGCAGCCGTCGTCGCTCATAGCGGTTTTCTCCAAGCACTCGGGGAAGCCGTCGTTGTCAACCACCCACGAATGATAGCGGCCTACGTCGATGCGGCTTGGAAGTCCGTCGAAAACGGGGTCGTTGCCGAAAAGGTTCGCTGGTGTGGCCACGCCGTGGTACACGTTTTTGAGGTTTGTAAGCTTACCGCCGAAAACCTCGCCGATGGCCTGATGTCCGAGGCATACGCCTAACATTGACTTTGTGGATGCGTAGGTGCGGATAACGTCGAGGAGGTATCCCGCCTCCGATGGAATTCCAGGGCCTGGCGAAAGGATTATCTTGTCGTAAACGGCCAGGTCTTCCATTTTGAATTTGTCGTTTCTGAATACGTCAACCTCATAGCCCAGCTCGCGGATATATCCCGCAAGATTGAAGGTAAACGAATCGTAATTATCTATTATGACGATTTTCATTGCTTTATTTTTTTATTCTCTAAGAGGTTAAGAGAAATAAGAGATATAATTTTTAGAGACGTAATTTTTTTTCAAAAATTACTTTAGGAGTTTAAGAGCACTCAACTGTAAGGCTCTTAAACTCTAAAAGGGAATTTCGTAGAAATTTCCGCCTCTTAAAAATAAAAGACTCTTAACCTCTTACCCTCTTAGAGAGAAATAAACACACAAAAATTACATTTTTTCGGCCAGGGAGACTGCGGTGCGGAGGGCGCCGAGTTTGTTGTTTACCTCGCAGAGCTCGTATTCCTCGTTGCTCTTGGCCACGATGCCGCCGCCGGCCTGGAACCAGAGCTCGTTGTTTCTGGATACGAATGTGCGGATGGTGATGGCCTGATTGAGCGAGCCCTTAAGGCCGAGGAAGCCGATGCAACCGCCGTAGATTCCGCGGCTATGAGGCTCTATCTCGTTTATCAGCTGCATAGCGCGAACCTTTGGGGCACCGCTCAATGTGCCGGCCGGGAATGTGTCGATGAAGGAGCGGATGCTGTCGGCGCCTGGTCTCAGCTGACCTGACACACGGCTAACGAGGTGGATTACGTGGCTGTAGAACTGCATATCCTTGTAGAAATCCACCTTCACATTGTCGCAGTTGCGGTTGAGGTCGTTGCGGGCAAGGTCCACGAGCATTACGTGCTCGGCGTTCTCCTTGGGGTCATTGCGGAGATACTCGGCGTTGCGGCGGTCCTGCTCGGGGTCGCCGGTGCGCTTGGTGGTTCCTGCTATTGGGTCGATGTAGGCGCGTCCGCCCTCTATGCGGCAGTGGGTCTCAGGCGATGATCCGAAGATTCTGAAGCCCCCGAAATCGAAATAGAAAAGGTATGGGCTTGGGTTTACGCTGCGGAGCACACGGTAGAGCTTGAAGTCGTCGCCCTCGAACTTCTGGACAAAACGGCGGCTGAGCACAATCTGGAAAACGTCGCCACGGAGACAGTGCTGGATGCCCTTGCGGATGTTGGACTTGTGCTCGTCGTCGGTGAGGGTGGATGTGCACTCGCCGACGGGATGGAATCCGTCGAGGCGGTTGCTTGTGCGGTTCAGGGTCTGCTCCACAGAGGCTATTGTATCAGTCTCAGAGTCAGCTACCATATCCACGATGGTGAGCTTGTTGCTGTAGTGATTGAAAACCACGATGGTCTTGAAGAGGATGTAGAGCATATCAGGAGCGTCGTTTTTCTCCTGGGTAACGTCCTCAACGGGGATATTCTCGAAGTACCTTACGGCGTCGAAGGCGGTGTAGCCGTAGAGACCGCAGTAGTTGCTGTTGTCGCCCTCCACCTCAAAGCTGGTGATGAACTCGTTTACGGCGTCCTCCACGCGGTAGGTCTCGGTGATGTCCTTTCTTACAACAACGTTGCCGGGCATTTTCAGGATTGCCTCGCCGTGCTCTATGGCCACGCTGGCTATCGGGTTTATTCCGATGAAAGACCTCGAGTTCTCGTTGCCGTGGTAGTCGTTTGACTCCATAAGCGCGCTCTGTATTCCGGTGTCACGCAATCGCATATACGCGCTCACAGGAGTGTAGAGGTCGCTGAGAATTGTCTTGGAAACGGTTTTATATTTATACATACTATTGTCGTTTTATGATGCTTTTGTTCTCTAAGAGAATAAGAGGGTTAAGAGTTTTTATCTCACGGATAATAATAAATTGATAGTTATTTTTAAGAGTTTACATTAAAAAATTACATTTTTTAATGTGAGTTTAAGAGCCTCTCTTCTGAATGCTCTTAAACTCTCAATTTGAAAACGAAGTTTTTAAATTGTATCCTCTTAAAAACAAAAACTCTTATTCTCTTACCCTCTTAGAGAGTAAAAAAACTATTGCAGGTTGAAGTATTTTGCGTAAGTGTTCATATCCTTGTCGCCGCGGCCTGATACTGTGAGCACCACGTTTTCGTTCTTGCCGAATTTCAGTTTTGGAAGAAGGGCAAGGGCGTGGGCGCTCTCGATGGCTGGGATGATGCCCTCAAGCTTGGTGAGCTCAAGGGCGGCGTTCATTGCCTCGCCGTCGAGTACGGGCATTGTCTTGGTGCGGCCCACCTGAGCGAGGAACGCGTGCATTGGACCTACGCCTGGGTAGTCGAGACCAGCTGAAATCGAGTATGGCTCGGTGATCTGTCCGTCCTCGTTCATCATCACGAACGAGCGCGAACCGTGGAGGATTCCCTCGCGTCCAAAATGGATTGTGGCTGCCGACTTCTCGGGATCTGTCAGCGAGAGTCCGCCGGCCTCGGCTGCGTAGAGCTTCACTCTCTCGTCGTCGATGTAGTGGTAGAAAGTACCAGCGGCATTGGATCCTCCGCCGATGCAGGCGATGAGGTGGTCGGGATAGTCGCGGCCTGTCTGGTCCATAAGCTGATTCTTAATCTCCTGACTGATAACGCTCTGGAAACGTGCCACCATATCTGGGTATGGGTCGGGGCCTACTGCCGAGCCGATGATGTAATGTGTGTTGGCAGGATTGCAGCACCAGTCGCGGATGGCCTCGTTGGTGCCGTCCTTCAATGTGCGGTTGCCTGATGTAACAGGAACAACCTTTGCGCCCAACATTCTCATTCTCTGAACATTCAGGAACTGACGGTTAACGTCGACCTCGCCCATATAAACCACGCACTCCATATTCATAAGAGCGCAAACTGTGGCTGTTGCCACTCCGTGCTGACCTGCGCCAGTCTCGGCAACGATACGGGTCTTGCCAAGTCGCTTTGCCAGGAGGATCTGGCCGAGGGCGTTGTTGAGCTTGTGGGCGCCTGTGTGACAGAGGTCCTCACGCTTCAGGTAGATGTTGGTCTGATACTTCTCGCTGAGACGCTTGGCGTGATAGAGCGCTGTAGGGCGTCCCACATAGTCGTGGAGAAGTTTCTGGAAGTCCTTCTGGAACTCAGGATTCTCCATAATCTGGAGGTAGTTTTCCTTGAGTTCCACCACATTCTTTCGGAGGATTTCAGGAATGAAAGCACCTCCAAACTGGCCGTAATAGCCTTTTTCGTCGATTGAATATTTGCTCATTTTTATGATAGATTATTTTGCTTTGTTCGTTTTTGTGATAGAACGCGGATGTTGCGGATCGGGCGGATTTTCACAGATTTGTTTTTTTTCGTCGCGAATTAAAAAATCTGCGTGAATCCGCTTTTTCTGTGTAATCTGCGTTCCATTACAATCAAATTAACACAACAAAAAAGGCCTTGTCGTGAGTTCGACAAGGCCTTTTTTAAATATCTTTTATACATATCTAAAACATATAGCACGATGCGTTGACTCACAGATTTTATTTCCGCAAGCGCCACCACCAATTGCCGTATGTGAAAGTAATATGCATTGTTAGTCGTGTTTTAATTAGTTACGGTGCAAATTTGGGATTTTTTTTGGAACTGACCAAATTTTTTTTGAGGTTTTTGTAGAGAAATTCCCAATTTCAGCAAAAAAAACTCCCGGAAAGTTGCGGCGGGGCAATTTTCCGGGAGGGATATTGAATTAATAAAGAGGTGTCAGGATACCTGAAACCGTTTACTCTGCAGGTACAAAGTAAGAGTTGGTGACATCGCCATCCTTCTTCCATACCAGCTTGGTATCAGAAAGCTCGATGATCTCGCATTTTACCCACTCCTTTGAGTAGTCGCCGGCCTCATCGTCCCAAACTGCCATCTCGAGAGTCTTGCCATCGGCCGACATCTTCCAGAGACCAGCCTCGGTAACTGCCGAGAAGAAACCCTCACCGGTTCTAATGCAGTATACAAGCTGAGAAGGATCGTTCTCACCCTTGCCAAACTGATACTTTTCTGCGAGGAAATCGCCAATCTTGGCTACATCGCCCTTCAGCTGGAAACCATCGGCAGAGATACCAGTCTCTTCCTTCATGGCGTCGGTGCCGGCCTTGATGTCGGCGTTCACGTCGGCAGCCCAGATGTGACTTACAAGAATCTTCTCCTGTGCTGTGTACTCGTGCTCGCTTGAGCCACATGATGCCATTACTACCATGGCTACAAGAGCCATTACAATAGAAAATACTCTTTTCATAATTAGTAATATTAATAAGGTGAATAAAATAAAATATCGCTGCAAAGTTATAAAAAAATATGATAAGATATCCACCTATCAGATACCAAAATCACTTAATCATGAAAAAATTATCTTACATCCACCTTCAGCAACTCGGCCATACGCTGCAACTTTTCCCTGGCCTCGTCCACGCTGATGCCGCGCGACAACAGTACCGCCATCCTGCGGTGTCCGTTTACTGTAGGCTTGCCAAAGATGCGCATCGATGTGTCTGGCAGAGAGAGAGCCTGCTCCATGCCCGAGAACGAGACATCGCTGCTGTCGCCCTCCACCACTATGGCCTTGCTGGCCGATGGTCCGTGGAATGCTATGTTGGGAATAGGCAGTCCGAGAATGGCCCTCGCATGGAGCGCAAACTCCGAGAGGTCCTGGGATATCATCGTTACCATTCCCGTATCGTGCGGACGCGGCGACACCTCACTGAAAATAACGTCCTGGCCGCACACAAAGAGCTCCACACCGAAAATTCCGCAGCCTCCGAGGGCTGTCGTAACCTTCTCGGCAATGTCCTGGGCCTTCCTGAGAACCTCGGGATTCATGGGCTGAGGCTGCCATGACTCCTGATAGTCGCCGTCCTTCTGGTAATGGCCTATCGGCTCCAGGAACGATGTGCCGCCTATGTGGCGCACTGTAAGGAGGGTAATCTCGTAATCGAACTTCACGAAGCCCTCCACAATCACCTTGCCGGCGCCGGCGCGTCCGCCTTCCTGGGCTATCTGCCATGATTTCTCTATGTCTGATGCTTGCTTTATCACCGACTGTCCGTGTCCCGACGAGCTCATGATGGGTTTCACCACGCAAGGTATTCCTATGGCTGATACTGCCTCTCGGAACTCCTGCTCGTTGGCGGCAAACCTGTATGGCGAAGTAGGCACTCCGAGAGTCTCGGCGGCCAGCCTCCTGATGCCTTCCCTATTCATGGTAAGGAATGTGGCATTGGCGGTGGGGATAACGTTGTAGCCCTCCTTCTCAAGCTCCATCAGGGTCTGTGTGGCAATGGCCTCCACCTCGGGAATTATATAGTCGGGCTTCTCGGCCTCTATTATCTCGCGCAGGCGCTTGCCGTCCAGCATCGACACCACATAGCTCTTGTAGGCCACGTGCATTGCGGGCGCATCAGCATACTTGTCAAGCGCTATCACCTGGACTCCAAACCTCTGGAGCTCTATGGCTATCTCCTTGCCCAGCTCGCCAGAGCCGCAAAGAATGGCTTTCTTGCCTCTGGTGCTGTGTATTGTACCTATCTCTAACATTTTGGGTGCTGTATTAATGTTTTTATGATACTGCAAAAATATAGATTATTTTTATGAGCGCAAATGTATTGTAATATTTTTTTGCCCGGGGCGTTAAAATATTTGGCAAAATCTACTAAATTTGCAGCTAACTATTATTAACAGAAAACAAATACCAATATCATGCGGAAAAACTCCATAAAGACAGCGGCCTTGGCCACGGCATCGGTCCTGATGCTGCAATCACAGGCCAGCGCACAGTGCATCAGCGGCAACTGCGAAGACGGATACGGCGTGTATCAGGACGAAAGATGCCGCTACACGGGATTCTTCGACAACGGCCTGCCCAACGGATACGGCATCATCACCATGCTATCGGGCCAGACATACATAGGCGAGTTCAAGGACATGAAATACAACGGCAAGGGCACGCTGTATTTCAAGGACGGCGAGCGTTATGTGGGATACTGGGAAAAAGGCAAGCAGTCAGGCCCGGGCACCCAGGTATACAGCGACGGCAAGAGCGAGGAAGTGGTCCTGAAAGACGGCGAATACGACAAGAAATTCGACCGCAAGGCCCTCATAGGCTGCCTGTACGGCAGCGAGAAAGAGGGCTACAACGTAACATACTACAAAAACGGCGACAAATACGAGGGCTACAACCACAAGGGCGAGCACCACGGATACGGGAAGCTTCAGTTCAACAACGGATACGTATACGAGGGCCAGTTCGCCGACGGGCAATACTCCGGATACGGCACACTCACCAAGCCCGACGGCACGGTGCAAGAGGGCATCTGGGAAAACGGCAGGTACGAGGGCGAGATAAGGAACCACCAGGGATGCCTCTCGGGCAACTGCAAGGACGAATACAGCGTGCTGGTGGAAAACGGCAACCAGTATTTCGGACAGTTCAAAAACGGCAAACCAAACGGAATAGGCAAATACATACTCAGCAACGGCGACATATACAAGGGCAGCGTGTCTGACGGAAAGATAGAGGGCCACGGCACAATAGAATACGCCGACACCAAGTCTCCCGACGCCAAGATAAGGTACGTGGGAGATATCAAGAACGGAAAGCCCCACGGATACGGATCGATGCTGTTCGGCAACGGCCACATGTACTATGGCCAGTTCAAGGCCGGACTCTTCGACGGACAGGGCATCTACGAGGACATAGAGACCGAGGAACAGGAAATAGCCATGTACAGCCAGGGCAAGCCTGTGAAAAACCTGGACGCCGTGGACCTGATATACGGTTCCAAAAACGACATCGGCATCATCCTGACAATAGACGGCAAATACACCGGCGAGCTCATGGACGGAATACCCACAGGCAACGGAATGCTGGAGTGCTATGACGGATCCATAATACTGGGCGACTTCGACGACGGCAAGGCCAACGGACACTGCATCTACGAAAACAAGGACAGAGGCATCAGATACGTCGGCTCCATGAAAAACAACAAGATAACCGGCCGCGGAACCATGGAGACCGCCAACGGAGTGTCGGTAAAGGGATACTTCCGCGACGGCAACCTATCCAAGGAAGACGTGGACGCCTCTGTGGCCAAGCCACAGATTACATGGATGAGCCTGCCCAAGATAAGCAACGAGACCGACCAGCCAAACATGGTGATACAGGTGGGCATAGCATCCGACAAGAAAGTAAAGGACGTAAAACTCTACAACAACGACATGGAGGTGGGCCATGCCGTGGGTTCATCAAACGTAAGGAACCTGTATCTGGAATACACATTCCAGATAACACTGAACCCCGGACGCAACACCCTCACCGTAAAGGCCAGCAACGACGGAGGCACCACAATATCAGAAAACCGAATAGTTGACCTCATGGCCAGCGACCAGATATCAAACCAGAAGCGTCTGGCACTGGTGGTGGGCAACAACGACTACGAGCACGTATCCAAGCTCAGAAACCCGATAAACGACGCCAAGCTGATGACCGACGTGCTCACTAAGCTCGGATTCGAGTGCATGACATACTACAACGCATCGCGCAACACCCTGAAGGAGGCCGCCCTGGATTTCGGCGACAAGCTGGCCAGCGAGAAGGCTGTGGGACTCTTCTTCTACGCCGGCCACGCGATACAGATAAGCGGTGTCAACTACATAATACCCGTGGAGGCCACCATCCCCACCAGGAACGACGTTGAGAATGTCTGCTTCAGCATCAACAAGATACTGGGACACATGCAGTATGCCGCCAACGACCTCAATATCATAATACTGGACGCATGCCGCGACAACCCATTCGCCGACGACGGATCACAGGGTCTTGTGCCCCTCGACGCGCCAAAGGGCTCGTTCATAGCATACTCCACATCTCCAGGCAAGACCGCCTATGACGGCGACGGCGACAACGGCCTCTACACCGGCCAGCTGGCCAAGGCAATGATGAGACCAGGCCTGAAACTGGAAGACATATCAAAGGAAGTGAGGGAAGAGGTATTCAGGATATCCCACGAAACCAAGGGCGAGGGCAAGGAACAGATTCCTTGGGAAAACTCGTCGGTATTCGGCAACTTCTATTTCCTGAAATAGGCTCGGAGAACCACTCTCCCATATACACATTATGGAGCTGATAGACAGACAGTTTATCAGCTCCATAACATTTTAATGCAAAAAAACTGCACCTATTTTTATGGAAACCCGGATGCTGATGCATCTAAGGTATGGATAACGAAATTTTACAAACACATATTAAATATGACAAAACACACAACAAGCAAAAAGATTATGGCAGCCGCACTGGCCATCATGGCTTCAGGCGGAGCATACGCCCAGTGTCTGGACGGCAACTGCGAGGATGGATACGGAGTATACCTCTACAACGACGGCACCAGATACGAGGGATACTGGGAAGCAGGCATGCGCCACGGATTCGGCACCCAGATCATGCCCAGCGGCAACACCTACATGGGCCAGTTCGAATATGACTACTTCAGCGGAAACGGCACCTACACATGGGCCGACGACGGCACCAAGTACATAGGACACTGGCAGATGAACAACCGCCAGGGCCTCGGCACATACATCAACGCCGACGGCAGCGTGGTGAAGGGCGTGTTCGACAACGACGAGATGCTGGATCCCGAGGAGGCCAAGCAGGTGGTAGGACTGATAAACGGCGACTACAAGAAGGGCTTCGGTGTAAACATATACGAGGACGGTTCGATATACGAGGGCCAGTGGAGAAAGAAATACCCCAACGGCCAGGGCAAGATGACAGAGAAGGACGGTACGATATATGAGGGCGAGTTCAAGGACGGATACTACACCGGATACGGCACCCGAACCACCCCCGACGGCAACCAGAAGACCGGCCTCTGGGAAAACGACAGATTCATAGGCGAGGTGAACACCAGCAGCATGAAGGGCCAGATATCAGGAAACACCACCGACGGATACGGCCTGTACATATTCGACAACGGAAACTGCTATCTGGGATACTGGAAAGACGGCAAGATGAACGGCCTGGGCAAGATTGTGGCCCCCGACGGCTCGCAATATGAGGGCTGCTGGGTGAACGGCGAGATGTACGGATTCGGAACCTACACCTTCCCCGAGGAAAACAAGCTGGCTTTCTACACCGGCGACAACCGAAACGGCAAGTTTGAGGGCTACGGCGCCTGGTACTGGAAAGACGGATCGATATACTACGGCCAGTTTAAGGGCGACAACATGAACGGACAGGGCGTGCTGATAGACACCGAGAAAAACGGCGAGATCACTTCCGGAATCTGGAACGAAGGCAAGCTGGTACGCAGCGTGGACGAGAGGGATTTCGACCTGATATACGGCAGCAAGAACGGATTCGGCATAAAGCTTACACGATACGGAAGATACGCCGGACAGCTTAGCGACGGCGCTCCCAACGGCCAGGGTACCCTGAGATGCTACACAGGTTTCACCATCGTGGGCAACTGTTTCAAGGACGGCAAGGTGATCGGCAAAGGCATGCTGGAGTGTCCCGACGGCAGAAGATACGTGGGCGACATAGAGGATGCGGCCGCCCACGGCAAGGGTACGCTTTTCCATACCGACGGAACTTCCGTAACAGGTACTTTCAGAAACGGCGACCTCGTGGAGGAGAAGGACGAGGCCCAGGTAACAGTAGCCAAGCCTGAGGTCTCATGGACAACACCCCAGCTCTACAACACCTCCACCACCGACAACAAGGCCAGACTGGAGCTCTGCGTAACAAGCGAGGCAGACCTCAGGGAGGTGATTGTATACCTGAACGACAAGCCTGTATACAAGAACGTGGCATCGAGAGGCTTCAAGACCGTAACCTCCAAGTGCGACAAGACAGTGGAATGCGAGATAGAGCTGGAGCCCGGCCAGAACGTGATATACGCCACAATAAAGAACGACGGCGGCATCACCACAACCGACAAGCGCTACATAACCCTCGAAAAGAACGACCGCATATCGGAGGAAAACCGACTGGCCCTCATAATAGGCAACTCGGCATATCAGAACATCATAGCGCTGCCAAACCCCAAGAACGACGCGCTGCTCATGAGCAACACACTCCAGGAGCTCGGATTCGAGACCATGACCGCCACCGACCTTACCAGGGACGACATGATACGCAAGATAAAGGAATTTGGCGCCAAACTCAAAGAGACCCAGGCTGTAGGCCTGTTCTTCTATGCCGGCCACGGCCTGCAGGTGGATGGCAACAACTTCCTGGTGCCAGTAAACGCCCAGATCGACAAGAAACAGGATGTGGAGTTTGAGTGCGTGAACCTCCAGCGCCTGCTCGGCGAGATGGACTACGCCCAAAACGACCTCAACATAATAATACTGGACGCATGCCGCAACAACCCATTCGCCAAGATGCGCGCGGTAAATGACGGCGGACTGGCCGCAGTAAACGCGCCCAAAGGCACTTTCATAGCATTCGCGACCGCTCCGGGCGAGTGCGCATCAGACGGCGAGGGCGAGAACGGACTCTACACCTCCCAGCTCGTGAAACACATCAAGCAGCCTGGCAGCAGAATAGAAGACGTATTCAAGGGCACCAGGACAGATGTCTACAACCTCAGCTCCAAGCAGCAGGTGCCTTGGGAAAACTCCTCAATATTCGGCGATTTCTACTTCAAGAAATAGTAATTACACCCAAAAACAAGCAAAATGAAGAAAACATTACTAACAATACTGGGAAGCGCCATGATGGCAGGATCGTCGATGGCGCAGTTTTTCCCAAGCTGCGATATCGACACCGCACTGGCCAGGAAACTGCCGGTGCAGGCTGCCCTTACACGCGATATCAGCAACAACATACCCGCAGCGGCCTCCATACAGAAATACACGCCTGTACCCGGAAACCAGGGCCAGACAGGCACATGCACGGCCTGGTCGAGCACATACTGCGCCATGACAATGGCATGGGCCATGAAAAACGGCACCACCAACCGAGGCAAGATTACACAGAACGCATACCTGCCATGCTACACATACGTAAACATACTCACCCAGAGCACAACCAACTGCGCGGCAGGCACCGACATTGCCCGCGCGTGTGACTGGCTGAAAAACACCGGCGCAGTAAAACTGAGCAACTATCCCCAGAATCCGGCCTGCATCAACACCAGCGCCGTGCCATCATCATGGAAGAGCCTGGCGTCACAGCACAGACTGCCCGGATACACCAAGCTGTTTTTCGACTACAACAACCTCCAGAGCAAGGTAACAAGCACCAAGCGCGCCATCGCCAACGGCCACCCAGTGCTCATGGCAATCAACTGCGCCAACTCGCTCTGCAACTCACAGGGAGTAAGGAGCGACGGCCTATGGCAGCCTGTAGGCAACGAGAACCCCAGAATCCAGTATGGCGGACACGCCCTCGTTGTGGTAGCATACGACGACAGCAAGTTCGGATGCGGAGCATTCCTGATACAGAACTCCTGGGGCGAGAACTGGGGCTACAAGGGATACTTCTGGATCACTTACTACCACTACGCATGCTGGGTATACTACGCATTCGAGATGAACCTGGAGCGCGCTGCCGGAATGACAGTAGACCAGGACTGCAACCATCTCAACTTCGGAACCAGCAAAAACGAGAGAGACTATCCAGCCGACGTGAATCCAAGGCCAAACAACAACCGTCCCGACAACAACCGTCCCGACAACAACAAGCCAAACAACGGATACACCCAGGTGGACAACGACTTCCTGAAGTACATCGCAGACCAGTATGGACTTGACTACAACGACTACCTCCGCAACAAGGACAAGTACAACAGGCCAAACAACAACAACCCAAGGCCAAACGACAACCCCAAGCCTCCAAAGCCGGACAACAACAGGCCTAATCCGCCAAGCTACAACGACTACAACGACTACAACGGCGGATATGACGACGACAACAACGACTACAACGGCGGCAACGACTGGGGCAGCATAGACTGGAGCGACTATGACTGGACCGACAACGACAACAACGACTACTCCGACTACTCCGACAACGACTACAACAACCTGTATGGCGACGACGACAACGACGGATGGGACGGCGACTGGGACGATGACTGGGACGACGACTGGGGCGACTACGACTACACCTACTCCTCCAACTCGTCGAAGGCGTATGACGAAAACATGACATACGACCAGAACACCAAAACAGAGAAAGCCCAGGCCGAGAGCGGCGACAAAGACAACCAGTACGACGAGGAATTCTGCTCCAGCAGCAAGATGTATGTGGAGACTCCCGACGGCAAACACCTCGAGGTTTCTAAGATGTCGGGCAACATAAAACTGCTCCTCAACGACGGAACCCCAATGGAGGGCCACGTGGACGGCAACATCATCAGCATCGACAAGACATACAAGTCGGGCACAAGATTCCGCATATACGTAGGCAACAACCAGCCGGCATACGTTTACGTATTCGGCACCGACCTCACCAACGAGATCTACCACCTGTTCCCGCAGAACAGCCGCATCAGCCCATTCCTCGACTACAAGAACGCCCGAGTGGCTTTCCCCGACGAGGACCACTGGATAGAGATGGACGCCACACCCGGCACCGACTACCTCTACGTGCTCTACTCGCTCGTGCCGCTCAACATAATGCAGATAGAGAATGAGATGGCAAAGATAAAGGGCAACTACGAAAACAAGATTTTCCAGGTGATGGGACCCAAGACATTCTCGCTGAAGGAGTGCCAGACCAGCGGCAACTCCACATTCAACTTCCAGGCCATGACAGTAAACAAGACCACAATGGCCCTGATACTCAAGTTCAGCCACGCCAACTAACAGCAGGCTGACCCTACAGAAAACGACAAAAGGATATTTTGACAGCTGTCAAAATATCCTTTTGTCGTTTCATATCAGGAGATATCGGCTACTTCATCCTTTCCCTGAAAACCTCCATATACATCAGGCCATTGGGCACATAATTATGGTCGTAGGTCTGACACTTTCCGTTCTTGGGCACGGGGCGTCCGGTGTTGTGAATGTGGAAAGCGTCGGCAAACCTCCCCTGCCTTATATAGTCGCCGTAGGTGCTGTTGATCCATTCCACACCATGCTCCAGCGAATTGTCGCCGCGCAGGTCCTTTATCTGGATATTCAGGTGGAAACACTTGTAGCCCATCAGCTGGAAGGGGCCCCAGGAGCTGGCCAGATTGCGCAGGGCATCATCATTGGCATCGCGCAGGTCGTCAACCGAAATACCCTCCAGGGTCTTCTTGCCGGCCTTTACATCCTGAAGCCTCTTGTATACACTCTTCTCGAACCTTGGCGGCACATTCCTCCGCCCCGAGCACTCCAGCATTATCAGCGACATGAGATACTCCTGCGAGAGATCGTATTTCTGGGCAAGCCGCCTGATATCGCCGCCATAGTTTTCCATTGCCGCATCGCAGCCCATGTCGTCGGGGCTGATGCTGTAGTCCCTGTCGCCAGGCCACAATATGACAACCACCAGTATCGCGATGGCGGCAATAAGGGCCAGCTTGCCATGCGACGGAGCATTGCCGCCCTTGCGGTTGCTGCGTCTCCTCTTTCGTTTATAGTTTGCCATAAGTCATTTCATTTTCCGTTCTCGGACTACAAAATTAAACCTTTTTGGCGACAAACCCAAATAAAAAAAGCCCCGCAGACGCAAAAACACATCCACGGGGCTGATATGTCATATCATCATAGTGCTGAATCCTGCATTACTTGAGCAAAGCCAGTGCCTTGTTGAGACGGACGAAAGCCTCCTCTATGCGGTCGAAACCAACAACATAGCTCATACGGATGCATGAATCAACGCCAAAAGCTCCACCAGCCACTGTGGCCACATGAGCCACGTTGAGGAAGAAGTCAGCGAGGTCGAAAGAGTTCTCGATCTTCTTGCCCTCATAGCTCTTGCCGATGTAGGCGCTGAAATCAGGGAAACAGTAGAATGTTGCAGGAGGCACATTCAGCTTTACACCGGGAATGGATGTAAGGCCCTTCACCATCATGTTGCGGCGGGCGATGAGCACCTCGTTGTTCTTGTCGATGATAGTCTGGTCGCCATTGAGGGCCTCGATGGCGGCACGCTGAGCTATAGAGCAAGTACCCGAAGTGGTCTGGCCCTGAAGCTTCTTGCAAGCCTTGGTGACCTCTACAGGAGCAGCCATGTATCCTATACGCCAGCCTGTCATAGCGTAAGCCTTGCTGAGACCGTTGATAACTATGGTCTGGTTCTTTACATTATCGAACTGGGCGATAGACTCATGAGTGCCATCGTATGTAAGGTGCTCGTAAATCTCGTCGCTGATGATTGCGATCTCAGGATGCTTGGCCAAGACATCAGCCAGAGCCTTAAGCTCGTCCTTGGTGTAGATACTGCCCGAAGGATTGGATGGGGCATTCAGTACAAAACCATGGGTATTGGGAGTGATGGCCTTCTCCAGCTGCTCGGGAGTAATCTTGTAGTAGTTCTCCAGCTTGCCCTCTATAATAACGGGAGTGGCGTTGCAGAGCTTTACGAGGTCAACGTATGAAACCCAGTAAGGAGTAGGGATAATTACCTCGTCACCCTTCTGGAAGAGCACCTGCATCACATTTGCGAGGCACTGCTTGGCTCCGGTGGAAACCATGATCTGATTCTCGGCATAGTCGAGATTGTTCTCACGCTTAAACTTGCCCTGGATAGCCTTCACGAGGTCCTTGTAGCCTGGTACGGGAGTATAGAAAGAGTAATTGTCGTCAATGGCCTTCTTGGCGGCAGCCTTCACATTGTCTGGAGTGAAGAAGTCAGGCTGGCCCACAGTAAGGTTTACAACATCAACGCCAGACTCCTTGAGCTCCTGGCTCTTCTGGCTCATAGCGAGGGTCTGCGACTCGGCAACCCTGTTGATTCTGTCTGATAATCTCATTTTGTAATGATTTTATATATGATTTATTTAATGTTAATATTTTGGGTTCCATGTAGTAAATCACTGAGGATCAACATTTAGCGAGATTATCAATCCCGGTTTCGAAACGCTGGCCCTCAATTGTGCAATCTGCGCTAAAATACAATTTTTTGCTTGAATACCATAATGATTTCTGCTAATTTTAAGTAAAATTTCCTTAATATACAGATTCTGCAATCTGGCTATCAGCGGATACTCCGGTCCAAGCACGCCGTCGCCGAAAAATTTCCTGAGTCCGGCGGTCAGCTGCAGGGCGCATCCGTCCAGAAAAAGATTGTCCTTGTGTTTCAGCTGTATCTTTATCAGCCTGGTGTACGGCGGATAGGCAAACATGCTCCTCTCGGCCGAAACCCTCCGGTAAAAACCCTTGTAGTCGCCGTCCACAACGTCCCTGAAGACTGGATGACCAGGCTGTGAAGTCTGTATCAGGACCTTGCCCCTGATATCGGAGCGTCCTGTGCGTCCCGCCACCTGGCTAAGAAGCTGGAAAGCCCTCTCCTCGGCCCTGAAGTCGGGGAAATTGATCAGGCTGTCGGCATTCAGCACTCCGGCCAGCTGCAGGTTTCTGAAATCGAAGCCCTTGGATATCATCTGAGTGCCGGCTATTATATCAATGAGTCCGCTCTCAAACTCGTAAATCACACGCTCGTAGCGCCGGCGCGAGGTGGCCACATCAGCATCCAGCCTGGCTATGCGGGCATCAGGAAAGAAAACCTTAATCTCGTCCTCTATCTTCTCGGTGCCGAAGCCCTTGGTGGAGATATTGGAGTCTCCGCACGCCTTGCAAGAACGGGGCATGTCGATGGTATAGCCACAATGATGGCACACCAGCTTGTTGGTATTCTTGTGATAAGTAAGACATACGTCGCAGTTGTCGCACTGAGGCACCCAGCCGCAGCATCCGCACTCCACATAGGGCGAGAATCCCCTCCTGTTGCGGAAGAGAACTGCCTGGCGCCCATTGGTGATGGTCCTATGGACCTCGTTGAGCATGTAGGTGCTGAATAGCGACTTCATCTGGTTTTTCCTTGCGGCATCCAGGGTGTTCACTATCTCCACGGCTGGCAGGCCGGCATCATTGTATCTGCGACCCATCTCCACAAGCCCGTACTTGCCGTTGAGCGCGTTGAAGTAAGATTCTATGCTTGGAGTTGCGGACCCAAGCAACACCTTGGCGCCATGCAGGCCGGCCAATACGATGGCGCAATCACGGGCATTGTAGCGCGGGGCGGGATCCTGCTGCTTGTATGAACCATCGTGCTCCTCGTCCACAATCACGAGGCCCAGATTGGCGAATGGAAGAAAAACCGAGGACCTGACCCCCACAACGAGCCTTATCCCGCTGTGCTCCTCCCCTGCAATCCTGTGCCATAGCTCGGCACGCTCTCCATCCGAAATCTTGCTGTGGTATATGGCCACAGCATTTCCGAACACCTTCTGCAAACGCCTGATAATCTGTGACGTAAGCACAATCTCGGGCAACATGTACAATACCTGCCTGCCCTGCAGCAGACACTGGTCTATCAGCTTTATATATAATTCGGTCTTGCCGCTGCCCGTAACACCGTGCAGCAGCACCGCAGTCTTGTCCTTGAAATGTGCCTCCACCTGGCGCAGCGCATCCTGCTGATACCCGGCAAGGTCGTGATACAGCTCCAGATCCCCGTTATAGAGCTCCAGACGGCTGGTCTCGCGCTCATACTCGCGCAGTATGTTTTTGGCAATAAGGGTATTAAGCGACGACGGCGACACCCTGGGATCGCGCAGCATATCGCTCCTCTTTATGGAGCCATAGTCGTCCACAATATTATCCGAAAGATGCACGCCCGAGTTCTGGAAAAAGAACATAAGCGCCTCCAGCTGTTTTGGGCTCCTTTTCTCGAGCGCATCAAAAATGTCACGGAGCTGATGCTCAGTGCTGATATCCTCCGACAGAGAGACAAACTTCTCCATCTTGGGCTTGTATTTCTCCTCTATCACCTTGTCGGCCACCAGGTATCCCATGGCTATAAGGCTGCGCACAATGACTATGGCATTCTTGACGCCGGCAGCCTTGGCCGCCTTCGACAGCTCTATCTCCTGATGCCTATCGTCGAAAGCCCCCAGGAACATTGCCTCCCTGGGTTTCAGCTCATTAAGATCCATAGGCTTGGCGGTGCGGTAGAGCATGGTGGAGCTCTCGAGCTTCAGCGATGATGGCACCGCCACGCGGTAGACCTCGCCAAGAGAGCATAGATAATAAGACGCAATCCAGTCCCAGAATTTGAGCTGAATTGCGTTGATAACAGGCTTCTGGTCCAATACCTCCAGAATCTCCTTAATCTCGCAATTCTCGGGACAAGTGTCGGACACGCTCCTTACGATGGCGGAATAGAGCTTGGATTTTCCGAGAGGAATCACCACCCTGACACCGGGCACACATTGCAAAAAAAATGTATCGGGGACAGCATAAGTATATAGCACTGGTAACGAAACAGGCACTATAACTTCAGCGTATCTCCGATACATTGTATAAAGATTAAGAAGTATGATTCAGAATACTTGTTTTACTATTAGATAGTAGTCTCAGGCATGCCAGACTTCTTGGTGTACTTGCGCTTGTAGTCAGCATTCTTGTACTGAGAAGGAATGTTGCGGATAGCGCGGATAAGCATTGTCTTATCGCCCTGCTCAATCATGTTGAACTCAAGACGACGGTTGAACTTCTTGGAATCCTCGTTGATCTCGCCATTTACGAAGTTGAGAGAAACAGGGTTCTCCTCACCCATAGATGTAACCTTGATCTGTGAAGACTTAACGCCCTTGCGGAGCAAGTAGGTCTGGGCTGTGAGGGCACGCTTGCGGGCGAGGGTGTAGTTCAAAGAAGAGCTACCCTGGGCATCTGCGTAACCGTTAACCTCAACCTTAGCCTTAGGATAATCCTTGAGGTACTGAGCAAGCTCATCGAGAGAAGCGTTCTCGCCGAATGGATCAGCCTTGCCGAATGCGAAGGTGATGTCCTCGATCTCTACGAAGAAATCGTAGCAAACGCCATCCTCGCAGTTCTTTCTGTTTCTCTCCTCCTCGGCAGCACGTGCTGCGAGCTCCTTGTCGTAAGCATCGCAATCGTAGCCTGGATCGAGCTGGATTGTCTTGTAAGGATGTGTGGCGGCTGCGTCAACTGGAACGTCGAAGTCCTCGTTGAATACAGTGTTGCCCTCGGCTACAACGTTGATAGTGTAGTTGTGGCCACGGAAAGTCTTGATTGTGAAGAGGCCGTCGGCAGCAGGAGTGATAGTCTGTACCTTGGCTGTAGAGTTGTCGCGAACAGTGATTGTAGAAGCGATCTGGGCATCGTGACAAACGCGAACCTTGCCGTTGAGGTCGGTGGCAGCTGTCTGCATTACAGAAGTAGGACCAGCAACCCAAAGGTCGAAGTTGTGCATGTCGGTATTGCCCATACCGTCGGGACGGTTGGAAGAGAAGTAAATCTTCTGGCCATCAACAACAGGGTACATCTCGTCGTCGCCAGTGTTGATAGGACAGCCGAGGTTCTCTACCTCGCCGAAAGAATCACCGTTGATAGAAGCCTTGAAGAGGTCGTAGCCACCGATGGCGTTGTGGCCTCTTGAGCTGAAGTAGAGTGTAGAGCCATCCTTTGTTACGAATGGGCCTTCCTCCGAGTCAGAAGTGTTGATGCTCTTGCCGAGGTTTACAGCAGGACCCCAAGAGTCACCCTGACGCTGAGATACGTAGATATCCAGACCACCAAGGGTACCAGGACGGTCAGATGCGAAGTAAAGCTTCTGGCCATCAGGAGAGAGGGCAGCACCCTTCTCCTTGTATGGAGTGTTGATGTTCTCATTGAGCATCTCTGGGGTAGACCATGTAGATCCGCTCTTCTTAGATACGAGGATAGAGCCATTGTCGTCCTCGCGGTAGATGTAGAGCTCAGTGCCATCAGGCGACATTGCTATAACGGCGTCATGAGCGTTGGTGTTGAGGTCACCATTGAAGATCTCGGCCTTGCCGTAGGTTTTTGTAGAGTCAACGAGGTTGGAAACGTAAACGTTCTCGTCTACCTGATCCTCAGATACAACGCTGTGGCCATCGGCCTTTCTGCGTGAAGTGAAGAACATCTGCTTCTTGTCGTTGGACAATACAGCAGAGTGATCGGCGTTGCCGTCCTTATCGTTTACAAAAGCACCAAGGTTGAGAACCATCTCGTCCTTTGGATTTGATCTGAGATCCTTGGCTACCTGGCAAGCCTCGAGCTCGTCGGCTACCATAGCCTTGATGGCCTTGTTCTTTACCTTTGGCTGAAGATCCTCGAGAGTCTTGATAGCATCATCTACCTTGTTGGCCTCCTTCTGTGCGTGAGCAAGAATAAGGGCGTTCTTCTGTGCTACCTCCTTTGACTTCTGCTTGTCGGTGTAGAGCGACTGAGCCTTCTGAAGTTCAGCAATAGCCTCATCCTTCTTGCCAAGGTTGAGGAGGCACTTTCCGAGCTGTGCATGGTACAAAGGATTCTCTGCCTCAGCCTTTGCCAAGGCCTCATACTGAGACTTAGCTTGCTTCCAATCGCTGTTGATGAAAGCAGCCTCGGCGGTCTTAACCATTTCCTTGGTATCCTGAGCAGAAGCAACCTCTGCTCCGAAAACGCCAGACATTGTCAATAAGACACACGCTAACGATACAAATCGGTTTTTCATGTTAAATAAAATTAGGACTTTATCTTAAAAAATTTAATTAATTCAATACCGCAAATATACACATTATTTTTCATATAAGTTCAAATATATAGAAAATAATTTCAAAAAAATTGAGTGCATATTTGTCGCTATTCCACAATTTATTGATTGTCAGAATAATACACATTTGGCAATTTGCGCAGGTTGTACTGCGATGCCATGATTTCGCCGTATGCTCCAGCTGTTCTGAACGCCAAAAGGTCGCCTCTTTGTGTCTTGGGAAGCTTGATTCCCTTGTCGAAAACGTCGGTGGATTCGCAAATCGGACCCACAACGTCGTAGCTGAGTGTCTCGCCGCTTGTGGAGGTGAGGTTCTCTATCTTGTGGTACGAGCCATAGAGGGCCGGACGTATCAGGTCGGTGAATCCTGCATCCACAATGGCGAAATTGGTCTGGCTTGCTGGCTTTATATATAAGACCTTCGATACCATGGTGCCGCACTGTCCTACGACAGCGCGTCCAAACTCGAAATGCACATTCTGTCCCGGCTTTACGGCCAGATTGCTGTGGATAGACTCTATAAAGGTCTCGAAATCGGGAATAGGGTTCTCGTCTGGATTGTAGTAGTCCACTCCTATGCCGCCGCCCAGGTTTATCTCGGGCAGCTCCAGACCCATCTTGGACAGTTTCTCCTGCATCTCGTTGCTGCGCAGGCAGAGCAGTCTGTATGGCTCGGGATCCAGTATCTGTGAGCCGATATGGAAATGGAGGCCTTTCAGCTTTATGTTCTTGAGGCCGAGGGCTATCTTCACCACCTCTTCCATCTTGTTGAAGTCGATGCCAAACTTGCTGTCGGCCAGGCCTGTGTTGATGCACTTGTTGGTATGGGCGTCGATGCCGGGATTCAGGCGGAGGGCCACGCTGGCTGTCTTGCCCATCTGTCCTGCTATGGAGTCTATCACCTCAAGCTCCTGTATCGACTCGCAATTGAAACAGAAAATGTCGTGATTGAGAGCATTTACAATCTCGGGGTCGCTCTTGCCTACTCCGGCAAAAACAACCTTGCTGGCTGGGAATCCGCACTCTATGGCCTTGGAAACCTCGTTGCCGCTTACGCAGTCGGCTCCAAATCCGTACGAGCTTATCACCTGGAGTATCCGGGGATTCGCGTTGGCCTTTACCGCATAGTGCACATTGTAGCCGTATTTGTCAACGGCCTTCTTGAGCGCATCGAGGGTCTTGCGCAAAAGACCTAAATCATAATAATAAAAAGGTGTAGAAAATGTCTCAAATTTTCTGATGTCTTCTCTTGCAATCATAATAATTATAAAGTGTGTATATATTTCAGATGCAAAATTATTCTATTTTTTTCAATTTTCGAGTATTTAATGCCGTTTTTTTATCAAAAAAAAATACATTATGCAAGTGGCTTATTATCTGATACTTGAAATTTCTTATGAATATTTTGCTGAAAATTCTTTTTTTTACTACTGAAAAAAAATTAAATTTGGAATTTAAAAATAGTGCCCATACGGCCGGTTTGTCCGGCAGCGCCCGCTATCGTGGCAAATATTTTGATGATAACAGGGCAAGGGCACAGTAATTTTTTTTTTGAGAAACGAAATGAAAACTCCAGAAAAGATATCTATAAAACTAAAGTTCAGGATTATGCTGGTATGTTTCGCGGCATACGCCATAATCACCGGACTGTCGTTCCTGTACCTGATACAGAACTTCGACAGGGTAGAGACCTCGTACAACAAGGAAAACAACCTCAAGATAAACATATCGGAGCTCAGGAACAACCAGAACGAGCTCTTCAGCCTCTACAGCGGCAAGAAGGACAAGGAGAAAGAAAATCTCCTTACCGACAACATAGAGCAGATATGCGCCAGCATTGACGAGGGCATCAGCTACCTGAACGAGAATCCCATAGGCGACAGCCGCAAGATAAGGCAGAGCACGGTGATCCTGAGGGAGGAGTTTGCACTATACCGCCAGAAAAAAGACGAGATCACCAGGACCGAGGCCGAGATAAACACGATGAGCCAGGACGGAGGCCGCCTGGCAACCAGCCGCAACACAGTGAAAACCACGATACTGCAATGCGCCCTGGCCGGCAGCCTGAAGGCTTTCGACGAGATAAGGAAGGCCGAGGCCAGCTTCCTGGAATCATCGAATATCGACGACTACAAGAAATTCAACAAAAACATAGACGCCATAATGTCCATGGCAAAGAATTTCCAGACCTCCAACATTCTCATAAAATACCAGAACCAGAAGCTGATGGACCAGCTTGCCGACTACAAGACCACATTCAACCTCCTGTTCTCCAAGCAGCTGATGCTGGGACTCAGCAACTACGACGGATACAAGGGCGAGGCCTCGTCGCAGGTAAAGACAATGCTCACCGACCTGGAGGAGATGATGGTGGAATCGCAGATAATACGCGACGACATAAAGGCGGCATCAGTAATAAAAGTGCTGATAATACAGGGCATAATGCTGATAGTGGGCATACCGTTTTTCCTGATACTGTTCTGGAGCGTCAACAAGCCTATCAACAAGATGGCTGAATACCTGAAGACCCTGATGAGAGGCGAGCTCGTATCAGCCGACGTAGCCGAAGACTCCAGCAACGAAATGGACCTCATGAGGATGCAGCTCTCGCTATTCGTAAACAACCTGAAGGAGAAACAGATATTCACCGAGGACATAGGCAACGGCAAGAAAGACAACGGATTCGAGCTGCTGAGCGATAAAGACCAGCTTGGCAACGCCCTGATAGTGATGAAGGACAAGCTCGACGAGCAGAGGGAGAGACAGCTGATACGCAGAAAGGAAGACGAGATACAGGACAAGATAAACATTGCCCTGGCAGAATTCGGCAACATACTCAGAAAAAACAACAGCAACATAGACGACCTCTGCAACGAGACCGTAAGGAACATAATACACTACACCGGAGCCAACTACGGAGCCATATACATATATGACGACGAGGATCCCAACGACCCTCACCTGATAATGAAATCGACCTACGCCGCCGACAAGAAAAAATACATGGTGAAACAGATATCGCTATACGAAGGCATAGTGGGCACCTGCGCGGTAGAGAAGACAATGCAGATAATAGACGACATCCCCAAAGACTACATAAAGATAGGCTCGGGATTCGGCAACACCATGCCGGGCTGCCTCATCGTAATCCCGCTGCTGCTGAACGACGAGGTCTATGGAGTACTGGAGCTGTGCAGGACCGACAAGTTCGAGGAATACAAGATAAAGTTCCTCGAGAAGATATCAGAGGAAATAGCCAGCACGATATCATACGTGAAGGAAAACTCGAAAAACCTGTTCAAGCTACAGGAAAAAGGCAAGCGCCTGGACGACTACACCAAGCGCCTCCACAAGGCCAAGAAAGAAATAGCCGAAAAGGACGAGGAACTCAAAAAGGCCAACAGCGACATAGAGAAGCTCCAGAAGGAAAACTCGAGACTCATGGAGGAGCTCTCGGCCAGCCGGAAATAATTTGTAAACTTACTAAAAGCGAACTTATACAACGTTGCCTGATATGGACGTAAACAACAATATAAACAAGCTAAACACTATAAGGTGGAAAGCCGTGATGGCGTCCTCCCTGGGTGCCATTGTGCTGGCCGCCGCCATCATCATCATCCAGGACAACTTCCTGCTGCAAAGGATCACCGACTACAGCAAGCTGAACGTCAACAACCGTTACAACAGGTATGTGGAGGATTTCGAGCAGATGCTTCAGCACACCATAATAAGGCTGGAGACCGAGGCCAACACCATTACCGAGCACACCGCCATAGCCCCCGAGAAGAGCAAGGAGGTTACGGCAAGGGTGATGCAGTCGTTCCTGACAGCCGACAAGAGTCTGAAATCGGTCTTCATAATATCGGAGCCCTACATTTTCGACAACAACGACAGCCTGCTCGTAAACACCAATCCGGGTTTCCCGATTGGATGGTACGCCAAATACATCTCGCGCGAGAACCTGGGATCGCCGGAATTCAGCAGCGAGCTTCAGACAACATCGTCTGACGTATACGACCTATACCGCGCCATCAAGCACGACCACACCGCCAAGGTGCTGAGCCTGAAGCAGAACGCCGACATAAGCAACGTTATCACATGCATGGTGCCCTTCTTCTGCAAAAACAAGTTTGCGGGCATATTGGGAATCGACATCGACCAGAAATACTACCGCGAGATGCTCGACGAGATTATCCCATCGCAGAGCACGGTATACATAGCCGACAGCACCGGCAACATATTCTATTCCAGAAACAAGGACTTCCAGAACAGGAACATCCACGAGGTGCTCAGGTTTACCGAGGAGAAATACAACCTGCTCTCCAAGACAGCCGAAAACCTGCCCGTGGACATAGTATGCGACATTGTGGAAAACAACAACGAGCGCGTGTACCTGCACAACAAGCGCATAAAGCTGCCATGCAACAACGACAACTTCACGATGATTTCCATAATACCATACAGCCAGATAAGCGCCGAGAAGGAAAGCTCGGTGATAAAGGCGGTAGTGATAGCGCTGATAATCGTGATACTGTATTTCCTGTACTCGATACTGGCCACCAAGCAGATGGTGAAACCAATCAAGCTGGTGAAAAGCTATATCAAGAGGCTGTGCGACAACGATTTCGACGTGGCCGACAACATAGAGGAGCTCCTCGACAAAATCCCCCAGGAATGGAACGAGCTGCTCACCTCCATCCACAAGCTCTCGACATCGCTGAGAGACACCACAGCCTTCGCCAACAACATCAGGGAGCAGAAATACAACAGCGAATACGAGGAGACAGTAAGCCGCAACTCGATAGGCACGGCGCTGATATCGCTCCGCGACAGCCTCAAGGAGACATCAGAAAAAGAGAAACTGCGTTTCGACAACGAGCAGAGAACACAATGGGCCACCACGGGACACTCCAAGTTCTCGGATATCCTGCGTAACAACATATCAGACATCCACAAGCTCTGCAACGCCGTGATAGACAGCCTGGTGCCATACATAAACGTAAGCCAGGGAGGTATTTTCATACGCACCGCCATGCCCGACGACGAAAACACAGAGTGCTTCGAGCTATACGCAGTGTTCGCATACGGCCACCAGAGATTCCACAAGCGCACCCTGAGAACCGACGAGGGCATGATAGGCGCATGCGCCATGGAGAGACACACCATAATACTGAACAACATTCCCGACAACTACACAGACATAAGCTCGGGACTGGGATCGTCGAAACCCAAGAGCATCATGTTCGTGCCACTCATGTACAACGACAACCTGTACGGAGTAATGGAGTTCGCCTCATTCACAATGTTCGAGCAGTATCAGATACAGTTTGTGGAGAGAATATCAGAAAACATAGCATCCACCATAGCCAACGCCAAGATCAACGAGCAGACCACACTGCTGCTCAAGAAATCGAGACAGCAGGCCCAGATGATGGAGGAAAGGGAAGACCAGCTGAAGAGCGAGATAGAGACCCTTAACAACCTGGTGGCCACAACCCAGAACGAGCTGAGCGACATAGAGCAGATAAACAACGCCATGAACAAGACAATGCTCGTGGCCATATTCAGCACCAAGGGCGACACCCTGGAGGCCAACCGAAAATTCGCACTCAGATACACCCTCGACGTAAACGACATACGCCGCAAAAACGTATACGAGATTTTGCAGCTGAACCTGGGAAAATACGACGAATTCAAGAAAATGTGGGACTCAGTAAAACAGGGAAGCACCGAGACCTACAGCATAGAGTTCAAGATAAACAACACAATACGAAAAATACGAAACGTGTTTGTGCCCGTATCCAACAGCGACAACCAGATAGACAGGATACTGTGCCTGGCCACCGACATCACCAGCCAGCAGAACATCGAGGACGAGCTCGCCAAACTCAAGAAACAGGGCAAGGAACAGCAGATGGAGCACGACGCCCTGCGCAAGGCCCTCAGCACCAAGGAACAGGAGCTGGCAGTGATAAACAACGAGCTGGTGGCCACAAAACAAAACAATGCCGACGCATATCAGAAACTGGAAAAAGCCAACAACTCGGCACAGTTCTACAAGAAGGAGCTGGAAAAACGTATAGGAAAATCAAGAAAGATAGAAAACAACCTGAAGGAGAAGGTGAAGGCAAAAGACGAGGAGATAGCAAGCCTGCGCCAGATGCTGAACATAGACGACACCGAAACCGGCGACGGCGAGGCTGTCCAGGACAACAACTAACACTTTTATCACCACCATATAGCTACTATGCGCAAGACTCTTAATATATTACTGATATTGACAGTGGCAGTGCTGACTCTGGCAGGCAGCCCCCTGGATGCCGGAAACGACATGGAAGGGGTGCTGAAACTGGCCAACTACGCATCATGGCCCGACGGAGTCAAAACAATGAGGATCATGATGGCGCCGCAGAGCCAGGAATCATACAAGACAGCCAACACTTTCCTGAACAACTGCAACTTCAACGACATGCCAATAGAACTGCAGCCATACGACCCCGCAAGCAGTTTCGACGACATATCGATAATATACATAGAGTCCCAGAGCGGCATCGACATGGAGGCGCTGGCAAAAAAACTGGCCAACCGAAAAATCCTGACGATAACCAACGACGCCGAGACCCTGAGGCTGGGATGCATGTTCTACATAAAATACACTGCCGAGATGCTCGACTACCAGTACAACAAACAGGCAGTGATAAACTCGGGACTGCTGATGCACGCATCAGTAATGGCGCCATCGCACTGCATGTCCCTGTAAAAAACCTAACAGAAATACAGAAAAACAAATAATACTTAAACAAAATATATAAAAAAACGCAACAATGAAGATATTCTCCAACTTATCCATCCGCAACAAGATAACCGTTTGCCTGATAACGGTGATGCTGCTTACGGCGGCACTCATCACTGTTGTACTTGTAAAAGTGCACTCCAACTATATAGACAACTATATGAAACTAACATACAGCCTGGTGGCACAGCTGGAGAGCGAGCTGTGCGTATCCACCATCGACTTTGGCAACTGGCCCGAGATGAAAAAAGACCTGGAGAAGCTGTCAAGGATAGAGGACGTGGAAAACGCCCAGGTATACGACAAGAACGGCGTCATGAGGGCATCATACAACCGCAACACCATACTCGACGAGCAGAAACTGGACTCCAAGCAGGCGTCGGCAACCATAGACGGCGACTATCTGTGCGTATCGGAGCCAGTACTCTACAACAGCGAATACAAAGGCATAATATTCCTGAGAGTCTCTACCAAGAGCCACTCCCTGATGAAATACAGCTTCCTGTTCACAATACTCATAATACTGGCCATAATACTGGTCCTGATACTTCTTGTAGCCATGAAACTGCAGAAAGTAGTTGGACAGCCACTCACCGACCTGTCCAACACCATCAAGGAAATCACCGAGAAACAGAATTTCGGACAGAAACCACAGGTGCCCGAAGGCAACGACGAGATATGCGACCTCTACAGGCAGTTCGGCATCATGGTAGACGCCATATCGGCCAGGGAGATGGAGCGCGACAAGGCCAAGAGCAAGGAAAACGCCACCAACGAGATATTCACAATGGTGAACAAATCATCGTTTGACGCCATAATAGTAACCGACGCCGACCTCAAGGTGAGATTCTTCAACCCCGCCGCCGAAAAACTATTCGGCTATGCACTTAAAGACATAGAGAACACCCTGATACAGAACATAATAATACCCAAAGGCGATCTGCCGGCATTCGACAGCGAGGTACAGAACTACCACGCATCAGGAACCAGCAAATACCTCTACGAACCATTCGAGACCAGGCTGGCACGCAAAAACGGCGACAACTTCCAGGCAGAGATGTCGGCAGTGCCATTCCAGAACGCCGAAGTGTCAGGAATAGCCATCACCATAAAGGACATAACAGCACGCAAGAAATACGAGAACGACCTCGTGGAGGCACGACGCAAGGCCGAGGAGAGCGACAAGCTGAAGTCCGCATTCCTCTCCAACATGAGCCACGAGATACGCACCCCGATGAACTCCATCATAGGATTCAGCGAGCTGCTCTCCAAACCCGGAAGCTTCGACAAGAACAAGGAGAAATACCTCCAGTTCATCATCAACAGCGGCAAGAGCCTCCTGAACCTCATCAACGACATCATCGACATATCAAAGATAGAGGCCGGACAGCTGAAAGTAAAACCAAGAAAGGTGCAGCTGAACCCCATATTGAACGAGACCTACCTCTCCCACTACCAGATCAACGACATGAAGAACAAGCCGTTTGAGCTCAGGATGAAGAAGGCTGTGGAGAGCGACGACTTCAACATAGAGACCGACCCATTCCGCTTCAAGCAGATACTCAACAACCTCATCGGCAACGCCATGAAGTTCACCGAAAAAGGCTACATAGAATTCGGCTACAAGTTCCGCGGACAGGAAGAGCTGCTGTTCTACGTAAAAGACACCGGAGTGGGAATGCCCAAAGACAAGCTGGACGTGATATTCAAGCGTTTCGGCCAGATAGACCAGAAAGACGACAAAAACCAGAGCGGCACGGGACTGGGACTTACAATCTCCAAGAGGCTCACCGAGCTGCTTGGCGGACAGATGTGGGTGGAATCGGTGGAAGGCGAAGGCTCCACATTCTATTTCACACTGCCATACGACCCCGAGCTGAACACCGCCGACGAATACGGCGCATCCATGGACGGCGACGGCGACCAGACTCTGGAAGGCAAGACCATACTGGTGGCCGAAGACGAGGACATGAACGTGGCATACCTCCAGGAAGTGTTTGCCGACACCAAGGCCAACATACTGTGGGCCCGCAACGGACAAGAAGCCGTGGACACCGCCAGGGAAAACAAGAACATAGACCTGATACTCATGGACATAAAGATGCCAGTGATGAACGGCTACGATGCCACAAAGGCCATACGTGAATTCAACAAAGACGTGGTGATAATAGCGCAGACCGCCTACGCACTTACAGGCGAGAAAGAAAAGACAATAGCCGTGGGATGCAACTACTATATCACCAAGCCTATAGAGGTAACATTGCTAATGAACACTATAAATGGATTCCTCAACAAGAAAAAGTAATGGATAAACAAGTCTGGAAACCCGGCGCCCTACTCGGGCCCGTACCGGTGGTGATGGTGAGCTGCGGCGATATCAGCCACAAGACCAACATAATAACCATAGCATGGACAGGCACAGTCTGCACAACACCGGCCATGCTGTCGATATCGGTGCGCAAGGAGAGATTCTCCCACTCGCTGATAAGCCAGAGCGGCAAGTTCGTGGTAAACCTCGTGCCGCAGAGCCTCGCAAAGGCCGCCGACTGGTGCGGAGTGAAATCCGGCAGGGACTTCGACAAGTTTGCCGAGACGGGACTCACCGCCGTAAAGGCGCAGAAATCCAACTGCCCCGTAATCGACGAGTGCCCCGTAAACATAGAATGCACCGTAAGCCAGGTGATAGAGCTTGGAAGCCACGACTTGTTCATAGCCAGGATAGACTCCATAAGCGTAAGCAACCAGCTGATAGACAGCAAGACAGGAGCGCTGGACCTCAACAAGGCACATCTAACGGCATTCTGCCATGGCGAGTACCTTACACTGGGCAATCAGATTGGAAAATTCGGATTCTCTGTAAGGAAAAAGAGGAAAGGCAAATAACAACAAAGAGCCTTTCCAACAAAAACAAACAAAGCCTCCCCCGACAGGGACAAAGTATCAGTAAACCCCAGTACAAAATACAAACGAGGTAAGTATTTTTTACTGGGGGGAAGAAACCAACTACTAACTACCAACTAACGACAATGGGCATATTTTCCAGAATATTCAACAGCGACAAAAACGGCAAGACCAGCTCCACGATAATCAAGTTTGGACGTTTTGCCGAAAACTTCGAGACCGAGGAGCAGGAGGAGCTGCGCGACCAGGCCGACGACCAATACAAGAGCGGAGAATTCAAGGAGGCATACGTAACTTTCTTCGAATACATGCAGAAATTTGGCGGACCGGCAGTGGGATGCGAGTACGATCCCGATACCGACGAACTAAGATTCAGCCTGATACAAGGCACCAAAACCATCACGGGAACCGTAACCAGCACCGAGGTGCAGGCCCAGGCCGTGGTGGCCAGGATAGTGCAGCCCAGCGTGGCACTCATGAGATACCTGCTGGCGGAATGCTCCGAACTGGCATACAGCAAGTTTGGAATCGTGGACAACCAGGTGGTGATATGCCAGAAATGCCCCATCCGCGACATGTCGCCCGACGCATTCAAGGACATGCTGTCGGAAGTATCGCTCACGGCCAACAGCGCGGCCGAATTCATAGCAAGGGAATTCCCCGAAGCCACAGAGATACAGAACACCAACATAGTGGAGCTGCCTGCAAGCGAGGCCAGCCACAAAGTGGAATACCTGAGAGCATGGATCAGCGAGACATTCGAACTCGTGGAATCCACCACCAACGAGAACATAAGGTCCATAATAATACTGAGGCTGATATTCAAGGTAATGTACCTGATATCGCCCGAGGGAGCCCTGCTCGACAAATTCAACTCCATACTGGAGATCTACGGCGAATACAAGCCCGACGAGGACAACGGAACCGAGATAAACTACCGCATGCTCGCCGAGCTGGAAGACGTGATAGCCATGAGCGACAAGGAGATAAAACAATGGCTCTACATGACCTACGCCGTATTCCCAGTGCTATGCTACCGCCCGTTCATGGAGCTCTGCGAGGCAATACAGAACCTGATGAAACTGCCAGTGCAGTTCCACGAGATGCGCAGGCCCGACCTCGCCGTGGTGGCATGCGAGTACATAATAGGATCGCAGCTTACAAGATACGGAGTGCATCCGCTGGCATACGAGCTGTTCCAGGTAATGTGGAGAACCCTGAACACCGACTACTTCTACGGCCTGGGATTCGGCGACATCTGGTACGACGACTCGCAGGAGCTGCTGGCCGAAAAAAAGATAAAGATAGAGACCAACGCGATAACGGCAAATTTCTCCAGGATATACGGCGACACCTTCAACGTGGAGAACGTATGTTTCGACTCCCTGGAAAACTTCGCATACTCGTTTCTGCTGGAATTCTGCAATATAAACCAAATAACCGACTAACCAAATGCCAAACAACACATCAGTGGTGGCCGAAAACGCCATCGTAAGAATAATAACACCCTGGGGACTGGGCACGGGATTTCAGCTTGGCGACCACGAGCTGATAGTAACCAACCGGCACGTGGTGCAGGGATGCCGGCAGGTGGTGCTGGCATCAGAAAACTTCCGGAAAAGGATAGCCAACGTGCTATACGTGGACCCTCTGTACGACCTGGCCTTCATAGAGCTGCCATACGAGCTGGCCATAGGATCGCTGGAGCTGGCCTTCGAGGAATACGAGGTAAAGGATGGCGACCCCATACTCTGCGTGGGACACCCCCTGGGACTCAAATACACCAACACCAAGGGAATTGTGTCGCGCGCGATACGGCGTATGAACGGACTGGACTACATACAGACCGACGCCGCCATAAACCCCGGCAACTCGGGCGGTCCCCTGATATCGAGCGACGGACTGGTGATAGGCGTAAACACATTCATACTGGCCAACGGACAGAACCTGGGTTTCGCGCTCCACTTCAAATACCTGCGACAGAGCATCGACGACTTCAGGAAAGCCGGATCGGTATATTCAGTGAGATGCAACTCATGCACCAACATCGTAACCGAGGCCACACTGCAAAACGGATACTGCCCATTCTGCGGCGTAAAGATGGAGAGCGACGACTTCAGGGGAAAACTCTACATACCGGGAGCCACGGCCAGCAAGATAGAGAACATTCTACAGAAACTCGGATACTGCCTCGACATCATACGCGAAGGCCGCGAGTCATGGAACATAGAGGACTCCAACCTGAGCATACGCATCGACTACCGACCCGAGACCGACTACGTGGGCGCGTCATGCGTGCTATGCCAGCTGCCTCAGGAGAAAATACAGAGACTTTACTCATACCTGCTGGACCAGAACGCCAAGATGCCACGCACATCATTCACCGTGGAAGACGGATACGTGGTGCTGGCCACTGCCAGGGTAAAGAGCTCCGACTTCCACGAGGACACCGGATACGAGCTGCTGAAAGACTACATAGAGGGCTGCCACAGATACTCTGCGGTGCTCATCAACAGATATTACTGCATACCCGCCGATATTGGAGAATAAATGAGAAAGAAAACATTAGCACACATCATCGCCTGGGGGCTGACAATCACTGCAATGATGTCGGCATGCTCCAGCATTACCGGCCGCTACTCGGCCAAGGAATACAACACCATCACCGACACCCTGTTCGACGACACAACGGGCGCCATGGTGCTCCATTATGTAAACATGATGGGAATGGAGATAAAGATGGAATCGTACATACACGACAGCATCGACGACTCGTGGTTCCTGTTTGGCTGCATGCAGAACATATACAACTGCCGTGGCCTGGTGGACAGCCAGATATTCTACATGCCCGACATCGTGGACCTGAAGCTGAAGCCGCTGGAACTCGACATCTGGGACTATGACGAGGCCGGCAACGTCATAGAATCGCGACATTGCGTGTCGGGAGGAGACATCGACCACTGGAGCAACATAAGCCGCTACACATACGCGTACAGGGACGACACCATGTACAGGGAATCGTATTACTGCTGGATGCCGGAAGACTCCACATGGCAGATGCAGCACGACCAATACATGACCTACGACTCCAACGGCCACATATCAAGCACACAGCACTACGAGATAGACCCCGAAGACACCACAAAGATGACCAAGTGGCTGGAAGAATTCTAAAAAAATACATGCAAATTGTTTTCGTTTTGTAAATTTTCTTTGTAAATTTGTAACGAAAATGAAAAATATTCTTTTGCATGGAAAATAGCTTGTTTTTAGGATTAGGACCATACCAGCCCCACGAGTGCGAATACCTGCCGGCCAGGGCCCAGGAGCTCAGGATGATGACATACATGCTGGACAAAAACCAGGTGTCGGTACTTTCGGGCGAGCCCAAGACGGGCAAGACCTCACTCATAAACGCCGCGGCACGCACGGAAAACCTTGCCGGCAACAAGGCCGCCGCCATAATATTCAACATTCCGCAATTCCACTTTGGCGACCTGGTGCTGGAAAAACAGCTCACAGCAGCCATCAACGCCCTCTGCGACAAGCCCACATATCTGGACCTGGCCATGGAGGACGACCATTCGCTATGGTTCGCCAGCAAAAAAATGCAGGCGACATGGAGCGGATGCAGCAAATTCTACCTGATATTCGACCAGTTCGAAAACCTATTCACCTATGGCCAAGCCGCCCAGAACGAGTTCGCATCAGCCATATCATCGCTCATGCAGGGCGACATACCCGCCAGCCACAAAGAGCAGATACAGAAACTAATGTTCGGCGAGGGCGATACACAAATCCCCAAAAACGCCATGCCACTGCTCATCGACAGCCCGAAGATCAACATACTGATATCAATAAACAAAGACCAGTACGGCGACCTGGCCAGACTTAACCCCATAATCCACGGCATACTGCAAAACACCCTGGAGATAAACCCATTCGACGTGGAAACCGCCAGGGAAGCCATAGCCACAATAGCCAGCCAGCCCATAGAGGGGCTGCCGGCAATAAGCGTGGAGCATCAGGCCGCCGAATCCATCGCGTCACACTATGCCCAAAGCGGCGGCACCGTAAACCCCGGCAAACTGCGCAACGCCATACTCTACCTTCGCAAAACCATAAAAACCGGCACATGCACCCCAGAGGCCCTGAGCGACAGCAAGCTGCTGGAAAAATCGTGGACAAGAGAGGTACTTGCCCTGATGCCCGACAAACAGCAGAGCCTGATGGATTTCGTAGGTGGCGAGATGATGATGGAAGGCGAGCATCAGCCACTGCCAGTATATCAGGGAATAGCCAGCAAGCGCTACAACCTCGACGACGAGACCCTGGGCCGGCTGGAGGAATACCAGATACTGCGCCGCCAGGTAGGCAGGGACGGTCGCAACTACTACCTGCCATTCAACGGCGAAACCACAAGGGAGCTGATGCCCACCCTGGCAGCCAACAGCACAAGGAAACAGACCCCACGGAGCGCCGGATTACCGACACCGACTCCAACAGCCGAAAACCGCACCCGGAAAACCAAGCCCCTGATATACGCCCTGATATTCATAGTGCTGATATGCCTGACCTCCGTACTGCTGGCTTTTCAGCTGAAGGGCGACGTGCTGCGCGAGGCCAACGCCTCCAGGAGCAACATGCTGGCCGCCACTTCGTTCCAGAAACTCGACGCCGACCCTACACTGAGCCTGAGGCTGGCACAGAAGGCCGTAAGGCTCGACAGCGCAAACATACAGGCCTACTCAGCACTGCTGAACGCATACTACAACACCGACATTTTCTACAACATCTGCGGAGAGATGGAGGGCAAGATAGCCAAGGCAGAGATATCAGCCGACGGACAATACATAATGGCATACATAAAGAACGACGCCACAGAGAAATACGCCGCCCGCATCATGAACCAGGAGGGATACGTGATGCTGGAGGTGCCCCACAAGAGCGAGGTTACCTCAATCTCCATGGCCGGCGGAATGGTGATCACCACATCGTATGACAGCACGGCAAGAGTTTTCGACATGGACGGAAAACTGATGGCGGAAGTATCAGGCCACAAGGCAATTCTATGGGCCGCCGACATATCGCCCGACGGCAAGCACATAATAACCGCCGGCAGCGACTGCAACCTGATGCTCTGGACAATGGACGGCAAGCCTGAGGCCACTTTCCAAGGCCACGACTGGGACGTATACAGCGCCAGATTCTCGCCCGACGGCAGGATGATACTGTCATCGAGCGGCGACAACACCGCCCGACTGTGGACCTCCGACGGAAAAACAATAAAGGTATTGGAGATAAACGAGGACAACAGATTCTCGCAATCGATTGTAAGCCAGGCCATTTTCTCACCCGACTGCAAATACGTGCTCATGGCCGCCAACGACAGGCTAAACATAAACCACCGCGCCAGGCTGTGGGACATAAGCGGCAAGGAGCTTGTGACTTTCGGCGGTCACAAGGAATTCATAAACTCGGTGGCGTTCTCGCCCGACGGCAGCCAGATAATCACCTCCAGCCGCGACAAGATTGTAAGAGTTTTCAGCCTAAGCGGACGCCTGGAAAAGGTGCTGAAAGGCCACAGCTCAAACGTGTGGAGCTCGCAGTTCCTGCCCGACAACCAAGGCATCATAACCGTTGGCGACGACCACACAATACGCACCTGGACCATAGGAAAGAGATTCGAGAGCTACGACAACGCCGTAAATGTAAACTACGCCACATTCTCGCCCAACGGAATCAACCTGCTGGTTGTGCAGGACTCGGTGGCCCAGCTATGGGACCTTACGGGCGATGTAATGGCCACGATGAAGGGCCACCACGCCAACATAAACAAGGCCAGGTTTGCACCCAACGGCAACAGCGTGGCCACAGCGGCCAAGGACGGTTCGGTATATATCTGGGATACAAGAGGCAACATTACAAACCGCTTCAGCGACCATGCCGACGAGGTATTCGACGTGGTGTTCTCGCCCGACGGACAGACGATGGTGACCGTAAGCTGCGACTCGTCGATAGTGATAAGGAACCTATCCACCAACAAGGTAATGAAGGCCCGCGGACATGATGGATGCGTAACATGCGTAAGTTTTGCGCCCGACGGCCTGTCATTAGCCACGGGCGGCACCGACGGCAAGGTGGTGATACACGACCTGGAGGGCAACGCCATACGCACTTTCCAGGGCCACGACGCCAGGGTAAACTCGGTGAACTACTCCCCCAATGGCAAAAACATAATATCCACCTCAAGCGACGAGACTGCCGTGCTATGGGACAATATCGGACAGATTCTCTACACTTTCAGGGGCTACGAGAACAAGGTGAACTCGGCGGTATTCTCGCCCGACGGCAAATTCATCCTGACAACCAGCGACGACGGTTCGGCCCGGATGTGGACCACCAACGGAGTGGAGGTGATCAATTTCTCCCACGACGGCACTGTAAGCGACGCAGTTTTCTCGCCCGACGGACGCCACATAATAACCATGTACCGCACCTACAACGGCATGAAGACCCTGAAACTCCGCATGCTGAAGGCCGACGGCATTACAATGCGAATCGACGAGAAGGCCCTGTCCGGCACCATCTGGCAGCCCGACAGCACTGTATTGAGAAAATATGGAGTGGAATGATTTTTCGGCAAAGATTTTGCCGCAGAGATTATACAGACAACACTGATTAGGCATTATCACATTACAATCATATAACAAAAAATGAGAAGAATATTTCTTACAATAGCTGTTCTTGTCATTGCATGCTGCGTATCAGCATCGGCACAGGAAAACAAGCCAAGGATACTGCCCTTCAAGATATCGGAGGGCGAGGTATCAGAAAACTTCAAGAAATGGGCCAACGAGCAAAGCATGGCGCCCAACGACCTCAAGAAAACCCCAGTAGGCAGCATAGAGGCCATTTATATGCCATACATAGCCGTAAGCGCCCATACAACAGCCAGTTACAGGGGCGAACAGGGCTATGAGCACAAGGAGAAAGTGCGCGACAACTATGGCAAATACAAGGAAGAGTATGTAACCGACTGGAGAACCAAAAATGGATCGGTAACCAAGAATCAGGTAAACGTGCTGGCATCAGGACTGCCCGACTCCACCAACCACAGCGCCGAAAACGTGGCGCCATGGGATTTCAACGAATCTGAGGTTTTCTCTTTGGAGAAACTGGAGCCATACAACCACTATGTATACGACCCAAGCCAGAAGGTCCTTTCGAGATCGGTGGAACAAGCCCTCGAGGAAGACCTCTACGACCTCATAAAGAAAGACATAGGCGGCAGCGAGCAGAAAATAAAAAGCGTAGAGCTGGAGTACACCAACCTTGAGACCTTTTTCATCTACATGCCGATATACAAGGTAAAGTACACCTACGACGGCGAGGAATTCTCGATGGTAATGAACGGCCAGACTGGCAAAGGCCACGGAGAATCACCCAAGAGCGGATGGAAACTCTTCTTCTCGATACTTTGCGGCGGCGGTGTTTTTGCTGCCATCATGTTCCTGATAAAGGGAATAGGCGGCAGGAAAAAACAAAAAACCGAAATCAAGAAAAACTAACCCAACTGAGCCGCAACGGCCTCGGCGGCCTTCTCGCCGTCCATGGCTGACGAAACTATTCCGCCGGCATAGCCCGCACCCTCGCCGCAGGGATAGAGGTTGGGAAAATTGGGACAGTGCATCCTCTCCTCGTCGCGCACGATGCGCACGGGAGAGGATGTTCTTGTTTCCGATGCCAATACCTGAGCCTCCTCGGTAAGGAATCCGTGCATCTTCTTGTCGAAATCCTTGAAACCCTGCTGAAGTCGCTTTCCGATGAAATCGGGCAGCCAGAAATGCACAGGCGAAATCACGATGCCCGGCACGTAAGATGTGGGAGGCAGTGAGTTTGAGATCCTGCCTTTTACGAAATCTGTCAATCGCTGGGCCGGGGCAGTCTGGTCCTGACGCCCGTTGAAGAATGTCTGCTGCTCCACCATTTTCTGATACTCGAGTCCGCAGAGTGGATTGTCCTCGCTGTAGCCGGGGATGTCCTCCTGACGGATCTCCACCACGATGGCGGCGTTGCTCCACTGATTGCGGCGCGCGGCGGCGCTCATTCCGTTGACCACCATACAGCCCTTGGCTGTTGCTGAGGGCACAATCTGACCTCCCGGACACATGCAGAATGAATATACGCCACGTCCATCCACCTGAGTGGCAACGTTGTAGGTGGCGGTAGGCAAGTATGTGGTATCAGCATTCCGGTAACGGATCTCGTCGATAAGCTCTCTCGGATGCTCCACACGCACGCCCATCGCAAAGCCCTTGGCCTCGAGCTTGACGCCCTTTTTCTGAAGAAGCTCGTAAACGTCCTCGGCGCTGTGGCCGGTGGCGAGGATTACTGACTTGCACTCAATCTCCTTGCCATCGGCTGTGCGCACAGCAGTAATGTTGGCATCAGCCCCCAAAACAAAATCTGTAAGCCTTGTAGAAAAATGCACCTGACCGCCACAGCGCAGAATGGTCTCACGCATGGAGGTTACAATGGCCGGAAGCTTGTCGGAGCCGATGTGTGGACGCGCCTCGTAGAGAATGGAAGCATCAGCACCATTGATATGGAAGATCTCGAGAATGCGGCTGATGTCGCCACGCTTGTTGGAGCGGGTGTAGAGTTTGCCGTCGCTGAAAGTGCCAGCTCCGCCCTCGCCGTAGCAGTAGTTGGAATCCTCATCGAGGATGTGGTCGAGGTTGAGCGCCACGATATCGCGCTTGCGCTCCCTGACGCACTTGCCGCGCTCCAGGACTATCGGACGCAATCCAAGCTCTATGAGCCTGAGCGCCGCGAACAATCCAGCCGGACCCATACCGACAACCACAACGGCAGGCTTGTTGGAGACATCGGCGTAAACGTATTTATCGGCAATGTTCCCGGGCTGCTCGCCATTCAAGAACAGCGCCACACGCATATTTACGATGATATTGCGGCGCGCGTCGATGCTCTTGCTGAGGATGGCGTGAGCGGAGATTTCTGATGCTGACACGCCAGCCACCTGAGCCGCCTTGGCCAGATAAAGTGCGGAGTCCGAAGCCTCCTGTGGAGTAAGTATGAGGTCTATCTGCTGCATTATTTTATTTTTATGGAAATATTGCGCAAAGATACAGAATTTTTCATTATCTTGCGAAAAAAAATTGAACACAGATGACACAGATCGAGCGGATTTTCGCAGATTAATAACTATATCAGCGCCAATCCGCCCAATACGCGTTATCCGCGTTCCATAAAATATTATTTACCCATGCTTCTATTTGATTTTGACGGCACACTGGCCGACACATTCCTGCTTGGATCGCAGCTGATAAACGAGTATGCCGACAGGTTCGGCTATCAGAGAATCGACTTTGAGAAAAACAAGAACAAGTCGGCGCGCGAGCTCATAAAGATGGCCAAGGTTCACTGGTGGGAAATCCCAAGACTCTTGAGGTTCTTCCGCAGGGAAACCATTGCCCACGCCCAAGAGATAGAGGCGTTTACAGGAATCCCGGAGCTGATACTTTCTCTCCACGGCAAAGGCATCGCCATGGGAGTTGTTAGCACCAACACTCAAACAATAATTGACACTTTTCTTGATAAATACAAAATAAAGGATTGCTTCAGCTATTTCAAGACTGAGGTCTCGCTCTTCGGCAAGAAACGCACCCTGCGTAAGGCCCGCCGCAAGCTCCACCGTCAGGGTCACGACAGCCTCATCTACATAGGCGACGAGCTCCGCGACATAGATGCCTGCAAGGCGGCTGATATTCCGATAATAAGCTGCGCATGGGGCTTCAACAGTTTCGAGGTACTCTCGGAGAACAATAATATGGTGGCAAGGGATTGCGGGGAACTGGAGAGGATGATTGTGAATTATATCACCGCCTCATAAATCCTCTTGCCGTCAACCTCCTTCCAAGACGGCTCCTCGAAGGTCTTGTTTTTCAGGAATGAGAAGGTCACCAGATAGCCCTCGCTGGCGTTTCTTGTATTGAGGTATTCAGCGAGTTGAATCTTGCCGTCGGTCTCGTATTGGGTGCCGTGCCAGATCTTGAGCTCTATGATGTATTCCTTCTTGTTGTAGGTTACGACGAGGTCCATGCGGCGGTTCTCTCGGATTTGTGGCTCCACATAGTAGAAGCCCTTGCCATTGAGCAATGGCTTCAGGAAACAGAGGAAGAGCAGGCGTCCCTGCTGCTCGATGAATTTCTGGTCGCGATCGCGGTATTCTGCCTGCATCAAATCTTGAAAACGCTTCAGCACCAATTCCATATTCAAGTCACCGTTGGGAAGATAATAAATGCTGTCGGCAGAGTTGCTGATGCCTTTCAGGTTTTCAATACTGATAAGGTAGTTTATCAGTTTTTTCTCGAAAATCAGGTTGTGCACAGCGAGTTTGCCGTATTCGTCTTGTTTTACAAAACTGAAGGTGAGAGCCAAGTCTATTGTTGGGTTGTCAGGCTCGTAGTTTATTTCTTTGTTCTTTATTATCAAGAGGTTGTATATGAGAATCTTGAGGTCGGGATAATCCTCCACCTCTCTCACAAGAGATCCAAACAATGTTACTTTGGGCAGTATCAGAAGCATATTGATGGCCTTGTGGACATTTTCCACACAGAAATCCCCGTTGATATCCTCGTCGATTATCTGGCAAATCTTGGATACAAGGAAAGGATATCCTGATGTGAATTTGTAAATCTCCTCCGATACTGTCTTGATATCCATTCCAGTATTATGGTCGGCCTCATAGTCGGATAGCATCTGCGCTATCTCGTTGGGGTGGAATGTCATATCGAGCTTGAAATCCACGGCCACGTTCCATGGCGAATTGTATTTTCTCTCTTCGTCGGGGCGGATTTTCAGTTTCAGGTTTTTCACGTCGTAAACTCCGGCAAGGATTACGGAATGGAATGTAGTATTCATTCCAAATCTGTCGCGGTCCAGATACCTGTTTCTCAGCATTCCAAGAAAGTTCAGAAACAACTGATTATCGAGACTCTTGTCCATTTCGTCAATCGTGAGGATTACAGGCTTGTCGGTCTGCTCGCAGAACGATTTTATAAAATTGGAAAAGTCATCATATTTCTTGATGTTGCGCGCCTCTGTCCACAATCTTGCATATTCAGGCACATTGGTTTTTATGGACCTGAATCCTTCTGCTATTTTCTGACAGACATTGTCAATAAATCCCTCCTCGCTTTGCCAAGCAATAGATGAGGTGGTTTCGAAACTTATAGAAACCACATAAAACCGGTCACTCAGGTTATTGTAAATCCAATTCAGCACTGTGCTTTTTCCAAACTGACGCGCACGGTTGATGGTGAAGTAATTGGCGTTGTCAATAAGACCTTCCACATACTTCATCTTCTCAGATATATCCACCATATAATGCTTGCTTGGATTGCAGGTAACTGCTGTATTGAATCTTTTTGCCATTTTCGATTATTGATTTTTTATTTCGACAGCAAAGATAATAATTTGATTGGAAATCGGCAAGGATAATTTTTTTTCAAAAAAATTTTGTCTTGTCATTTTTTTTTGAATTTTGTAGCGATAAAAATACTCAACAATATCAATAGTTATGAAAAACAGGGATACATTAAAGTTAGCATTACTCACCTTGGTTCCCCGGCGGAAAATGCAAAATCAAGCATTCCGTCGGGGCGCTTTTTATTGTATTTTGAGACGTGGCCTTGCCGCGTCTCTACTAGAATTCAAACCCATCATCCACATCCCAATCCAGGATGCAACGGTCGGTAATGGAGAAGTTGATTGCGAGTTTCACGATCTTCTTGCCTGGCTCTATGGCTACTGCGATGTAGTCCTTGTCGTCGATTTGTTCGAGGGCGTAGCGGGTTTTGCCGTCGAGCTTCAGCTCAAAGATGTAGTTTACGTCATCAAACTTCAGCAGGAGGTCGGCCTTGCCCTTTGCGCTCTCGGGATTGGCTATCACGTCGGCACCGTAGGATGAAAGCATTGTGTATAATACCGAATGGTAGTGTCTCTCGTTCTGATTATTGAGCGAGAACGGGAACTTTCTATAGAAGAGGTTGAGATATTTCATGAATCCTGCGATGTCGCCATCGAATTTCAGGTCCTTGTAGGCGCTCATCATGTAGTCGTTGGTATCCTCGTCACGATGGTATGCATACGACATCAGACTATCGGCAAACGCCTGTCTTACTTCTTTGTTTGGGAATCCTAATGTAAATTCCTCTCTTCTCTCATTGTAGTTCTTTATTGATATATATCCCGCCTGATAGAGAAATGGAATAAGGTCGGAAACTTTTTCCACAGGTTTGCTGAAACGCTCTAATGTGCATTTCACGTTGTTCAGTTTAGGCATCTCGATCTCAAACTTGTTGATAAGTTTGATCAATGACGAAGGTGTTCCTGTATCGAACCAGTAGTTTCTCAATTGCTTGCTGTTGAGTGCACTGAAAACCGAATAAGGATTGAATATATCCTTTTTCTCTGTTGAGAAATGGTATCCGTCGTATCTCTCCTTGAATTTCTTGACAGCATCTTCGTATGTGATTTTGTTTTTGCTTGCGAAAGCCTCCAGGTCCTCTTTCAGCACTGTTGTCATCTCCTCCTTGGTGATTCCGCACAATCCCTCATATTCTGGTTCAAGGGAGATGTCTGTCAGATTGTTGAGCGCCGAGAAAATCGACATTTGAGAGAACTTGGTGATTCCGGTGATGAATACGAAACGGAGCTTGGGATCAAGGTCTTTCAGAGGAGAGAACAGGTCATTCATCTTCTCACGGACCTTTGCCTGAAGCTCGTCGTTGTCGATGGTGTTGAGCATCTGCGCATCGTATTCGTCAAGGATTATTGCTACTTTTTTGCCAGTCTGATTGTAAGCGGTTTTTACGATTGTTTCAAATCGTCCGCTGTAGCTTGATGATTTATTCTCTATATTGTATTTTTTCTCGTATTCTACAAGCCTTCTGTCAATAAGATCGTCAACGCCAACTACACTCCCGTTTTTGTTTGCCGCAAAACTGATATGTATAACCGGATATTCCACCCATTCGGTTTCCAACTTCTCAATTGCGAGACCTCTGAACAGATCTTTCCGTCCCTCGAAGTAACTCTTGAAAGTGCTGCATAGCAGTGACTTGCCGAATCTTCGTGGTCTTGATAGGAAGATACATTTGTACTGAACCAAATTGTAAATCAATTCGGTCTTATCTATATAGACACGGTTTTCTGTTATCAGATCCTCGAACGTCTGTGATCCTATGGAATATCTGCGCTGTGCCATTTTTGCCTTTTTCGTTTTTCGATTGCGCAAAGATAATAATTTGCTTGGAAATCGGCAAAGATTATTTTTCTTCAAAAAAATTTTGTCTTGTCATTTTTTTTGAATTTTGTCACAAATAATAACATTCAACAATAGCAATAGTTATGCAAAACCAAGCATTCCGTCGGGGCGTTTTTTATTGTAATCTTTATCAAAATTGGCGGAAATTGACAAAAATACCATTTTGAATTTGGCGGAAATTGACAAAAACAGCATTTTGAAATTGGTGGAAATTGACAAAAATGCCATTTTGAAATTGGTGGAAATTGAAGTTGAAAACTAATCGTTACCTCTATCTATCCAATTCTCTATTACAATACCAAATACATTTTGGAAATCTTTTCAATCCATCACCTCTCCTATCACAACCTCTCCCTCAATCCCCACAAGCTTTACATTATAAAACTTATTTACCTCGGGTTTTTCTATCTTGATGCGGATGCGCTGGTAGTTTTCGCCGTAGCCGTAGAGGTAGCCGGATTTGTCGATGGTCTCGGAGAGCATGCGCTGTGTCTTGCCAAGCATCGATTCCATGTTCTGAAGCGTGAGCCTCTCCGAAAGATCGCGGAGAACCTTGCTGCGGGCGGTCTTGATGCGCTCGTCCACCTGGTCGGGCATCTTGTCGGCAAGGGTGCCACGGCGGCGCGAATATTTGAATGTGTGGATGTGTCCGAAAACTATGCGGCTGGCTGCGTCGAGAGTCTGCTGAAAATCGTCGTCAGTCTCGCCGGGAAAGCCTACTATGATATCGGTGGTGAAGTTGAAATCAGGTATCAGGGCCCTGAACTTATCCACAATGCCGAAGAAATCCTCCATTGTGTAATGGCGGTGCATGCGCTTCAGGATGCTGTCGCTGCCAGACTGAAGGCAGAGATGGATGTGGGGCGCAAGCTTGGGATTGCGGAAAAGATTAACGAATTTGTCGCTGAAATCGTCGGGCTCTATACTGGCGATGCGCACACGGAAATCGCCCTCTATGGCAAGGATTTTCTCCACGAGCGAGTAGAAATCGGTGCCCTCGTAATTGTATTTGCTGATGTTGACGCCAGTGAGCACTATCTCCTTGAAACCAAATGCCAGCTCGTCCTTGATGTTCTGGATAACCTCGTCCAAGGGCCTTGAGATGGCACGTCCGCGAACGTAGGGAACTATGCAGTAGGTGCAGAAATTGTTGCAGCCGTCCTGAACTTTTACGATGCTGCGTGTATGGAAAGTGTCCTTGGCTGAGGAGTAGTCGAATACATTGCCGTCGAGGTCCTCCACGTTTACCTGAAGGCCCTGCATGCGCGCGTCCACGATATCGAAAATGCGGTTCTTGTGCTTGTTGTCGACAATGACAGCAACATCAGCATCAGAAGCCACCACCTCACGGTACTGCTCGGCCATGCAGCCGGTAACAACCACGAGAGAACCCTTCCTGCGGGCACGTGAGATGTACTCGCGGGATTTCTTGTCGCTCTGGTTGGTGATGGTGCAGGTGTTTATCACGAGGATCTCAGCATCAGAATTCTCGAAATCGTCGTCGATCTGATATCCCCTCTCGGCAAACTTGGATGCCAGAGCATCAGTCTCATAAAGATTGAGACGGCAGCCTAAGGTCTTGAATGAAACTTTCATGGTCTATACCCCGAGCACGCCAACCCTATGGGCTTCGGCGTACCCGGTTATTAAAAATTGCGTCTTCCAGACGCCTATTAAAACAAACTGAATAAATACCCCAAAGCGTCTGGAAGACGCTATATTGATTAACCGGGTACGCCGAAGATGCTTCAGCAGCTGGCGTGCCCGGCTATCTAAACAATCTCTCCTTCGCAGCTGAAATCGCTGCTGCGGAGGATTTTTACATTTATGAATTCACCTATGAGGTTCTCATCGTTGGACTGGAAACGTACCTGGATCTTGCCCTCGGTGAGGCCGGTGAGGTAGCCATCCAGGCGGTCGTGACCGTTTACGAGGATGCGGTACTGCTTGCCCACCATCTGTGCGCACTGCTCGCCTGCCACTTCCTTGAGGTCGCCGGAAAGGATGGCGTAACGCTCCGATTTCAGGGACTTGGGAATGTCGTCGTCCCACTTGGAGGATACGGCGCCGGGCCTTGGCGAATACATGGCTATGAAGGCCATGTTGTATTTGAATTCCCTGACGGCGCGGCGTGTGTTCATGAACTCCTCCTCGGTCTCGCCGGTGAAGCCCACGATGATGTCGGTGAAGATGGTGGCGGTAGGGAGTATTCTCCTGATGTTGGCGATAACCTCGCGGTAACGCTCAATGTCGTATTTGCGGTTCATGCGCTTGAGCATCTCGGAGTCACCGCTCTGGATTGGGATATGGATCCACTTGGCCAGGCACTTGTATTTTGCGATGGCCTCCAGCACCTCCACCTTCATGTCGCGAGGGTGCGGAGATGTGAAGTAAACGCGGAACTCGTGGCCTGATGCGTCGCCGTACTCTCCCACTTTCTCCAGGAGCTGTGCAAACGAGATTTCCTCGCCCTTCTTGTCGAGTCCGTACGAATCCACGTTCTGGCCAAGCAGGGTAATGGATTTGTATCCGGCCTCCACGAGGCACTTTACCTCGGCGAGGATTTCGGCAGACGTGCGTGAAACCTCGCGGCCACGGGTGTAAGGCACTGCGCAATAGGTGCAGAACTTGTCGCAGCCGTTCTGGATGGGCACGTAGGCCTCGTACTTATCGGGCTGATACCCTTGAAGCTCCCAGAATGTGTCCATCTGACCGCTCTGCTCCTCGCGCTTGAGGGCTGGATAATATGTGCCCTCGTGGACCTTCTGCGAAAGCATCAGGTCGAGAGTAGGAAGATCGCGCATATCGAACACGAGATCGAACATCTTGAGGAACTTTACCCTGTCGTCGGGCAACACGCAGCCGGTGAGGAACGTGGTGAATGGCCTTGGCCTCATCCTGTTCCATACTGCAATGAGGTTGTAGACCTTGTCGATGGCCTTCTGACGCACCGAGCATGCTATTACGCCCAGGAGGTCGGCCTCGTGGGGATTCTCGGTCTCGGTGAGTCCAAGAACCCTTTCTATATATGATTTTACTCTGCCGGAATCAGATATGTTCATCTGACAGCCAAGTGTAACCAAATGGTATTTCATTTTTGATTTTTGATTTTCAGTTTTCAAATTATGAGCTGGCTATAGATAGCTACATTTTGTTGAGTATTTCCACAAACCTGTCGTTCGGGAACATTCCGCTGCTGTCGGCGGAATACTCTGGCTTGAACCTCTCCAGGAAATACATGTCGATATCCTGATGGTTCTTGATGGCTATGCTGCCGCGCGGAGTGCAGACGAAATAGTCTTTCACATACTGATACGTGGATGCCGAGATATTTATCTTGCCCACCTCACCGGCGCTCTCCATGCGGTTGGCCACGTTTACGGAATCGCCCCAGGTGTCGTAGGCCAGCTTTATCTTTCCCACCATTCCGGCCACGATGGGTCCGGTGTGTATTCCAATCCTCAGCTGCCATTCCGGCAAGTCCTTACCGGGGTTTTGCTCGCGGTAATGGGCCATGAAGTGCTTGATTTCCAGGGCAGCCATCACCATGTTGATAGGATGCGTGCGGTTTCGGATGGGCACTCCGGCCACACACATGTAGGCATCGCCGATGGTCTTTATCTTCTCTATGACGTGGTTTTCTATGATATCGTCGAAGGCCGAGAAGAAGAAGTCGAGGGCGTCAACAATCTGCTCAGGCCCCAGGTTCTCACATGCCTTGGTGAAACCCTTGAAATCCGTGAACATGATAGTTGCGGCCTTGTAGCTTCTTGGGCCGGCGTATCCTATCTCCACAAGCTCGTTTACCATCTCCTCGGGCATTATGTTGAGGAGCAGGTCACGTGTTTTCTGCCGCTCTATGTCAATAGTCTTGTTGGCGCGGCGCAGGTCGTCGGTCAGGCGCTGAAGTTCATCGTTCTGATGCCTCAGCCTTATCTCACCCTGTTTCTGGAGTGTGATATCAGCCTCAATGGCAATAATCTTCTCCAGCCGGCGTCCGTCGTATATGGGAGTGAGGGTGGTCTGCATCCATTTCTCCTGGCCGTTTTTGGCAATGCAGCTCGACACATAGGTCACTGAAGTTCGTGTGCGCCTCATGGCCGACAGATGGCGCTCTATATCAGGGCACGAGCTTATCTGCCTGATATTGGAGCCATAGCTGTCCAGATACTCCCAGACGGTATATCCGTATAGCTTGTGGAAACCCTCGTTGGCCCATTCGAGCTCTCCCGACGGCGAGAACATGAGCACGGAGCTGTCGGTCTGTTTCACTATCAGCGACAGGTTGTCGAGCTCGGCCAGCTGGTTTTCTATACGCTTGTTCTTGTTCTCGATCTCCAGCATGGAGTCCCTGAGGTTGAGCGCGGAATGCACCCTTGCGGTAAACTCCATCTTGTCGATAGGCTTCTTGATATAGTCGTTGGCTCCCGCGTCCAGGGCCTGGCTCACGTCCTTGGGGCTGTGGAGCGCGGTCACAATAATCACAGGTATTGTCTTGTGCTTCTGCTTTATCAGCTGCATGGCCTCTATGCCCGACATGTCAGGCATCCGCCAGTCCAGCAGCACCAGGTCTACATGCTGGGTATCAGCAATCTGTATGGCATCAGTGGCATTGCCGGCCTCCAGCACGGAATACACGTTGGTGGGGTCGTTGGTAAGTACCAGCGACATCACCATGCGACTCACCTTGTCGTCGTCCGCAACGAGAATGCTGTAATATGCCATTTTTCTGTGAATATAGTAAGCCAAATTTATCCCGCAAAGATATGAAGTTTTTTCGGGATTGCCAAAAAAAAGCGAGTTTCCACGTCCACGTAGGTTCAACATTCAAGTGCAATTATTTAAAATGAGCGAAAAACATCTTTTTTGGGGTCTCGAAATTTAATTTTTTCCGAGGCCTGTTGTTGATCTTTTTCTGTATTTCGGCAATCATTTCGTCAGTGTACTTATCAA
>JAZLKG010000081.1:0-2520 GCA_045597465.1 Bacteroidales bacterium
GCTGCGTGGACGATTTCATCCAGACATCGGTTTCGTTCGACATCAACAAGCAGTACGCCGAGATAGACGACAAGGTGGTTCTCCTGGCCGGCAGCTTCGGAAAAGGCAATTCAGCCACTCTCATCGAGATCAACTACTGCCACAACCTCGTAAAGAGATACTAATTACAATAAAAATACAAACAAAATGAAAAACACAAAAGTTTTTGGCTTTTTGAGCCTCGGAATGTTGCTTGCCGTCAGCCTTACATTATCATCATGCGGTGGTGCCAAGACACAGAACAGCGGTTCTACAGAGCCTGAGAAAGCTAATACAGAATCGTCAGCATCCTTGGCCGAGGAGAGCGCCTATACCGACCTGAAATTCTTCCAGCTCCGCGGACCTGTCAAGAACCTCAAGGTAGGCGATTTCGAGGAGAGCGACAACTACACATTCTACGAGTTTACCGGCGACGGCCGTCTCTACACAGTGGATGGCGACAAGACCATGTTTACCCGCAAGCAGGCCGAGCGTGTCTATATTGAAGAGGAGGACACTTTTGCCGATCTTCCAATCTACAAGCGCGACAATGACGGCAATATAAGCGAGATTGAGTTCATGGAGAGCGCACAGGAATATAAGTGGGAAAATGGCCGTGTGGCATCTTACAAGTGGTTTTGCGAGGGCACCGAAGGTCAGATAACCTACACCTACGATTCCAATGGGGACGTCATAAAGTTGACCGAGGTATGTGGCTCAGAGGGCGAGGAATTGTCGGAGGAGAGCTCGGTTGAGTACAAGATCATCAAGCGTGACTCTCACGGCAACTGGATAGAGCGCGAGGTAATCTGCGAGGACCCATATACCGAGAAGCGCGCCATCGAATACTACGAGTAGGATTTGTTCTTGGCTTTTTAAATATAAATCACCACTTATCGCAGTATAATTTTTCGGATAGCAGTGCGATAAGTGGTGTTTTTTGTTTATATTATGACGTTTCGTGTTGTTTTATTGGTGGCATCCGTTGGACGTATGCCATCGGCTAATAATGGTATTGCCCTCCGGGCAAGGGGGCTATGCATCAAACAAATCCTCAGCAACAACCTCACTGTCCACTATTGTCTTGTGGATACCATCGGCTACGCCAAATGTTGTTATGAATGTGTTTAACAGACTTGCAGTGGTCTTGGTGCTTTCCTTGAATGTTGTCATTCGTTCACGCAATCTATTCTCATAGTCGGCAGTGATTTTGTATGGGGAAACGCTGAATTTGATTTCACACAAATTTATGAAATGGTCGGCACGGCTTATCAACAGGTCAATCTGTCCGCCTTTTGAATTTGCATTTTCGCTTGGAGTGCTCCTCCAGGATGAGGCCGAGGTCGAAATGCCTGAGATACCAAGTTTTTTCCTGATTTGTGGCACATGACACAGCCACACCCTCTCAAAGGCTATTCCTTGCCAAGATTCAACGGCAGAGGAATTGAAGTTTCTGCTCCACCATTGCTCGTCCTTTGAATCGTTTGATTCGATGAACTTGTAATAAAATAATGTGTAAAAATCAGATAACTTGTACATTACGCCCTTGCTCTTGTTTCCAAATTGCTGATACGAGACTACAAAATCGCAACGGATAAGGTTTTTCAAGACAATGGACAGACGGCTTCCGTCCAGCTTTATCTTTTTTGATATCTGATTGAAAGAGAGCCCTTCCTTGTTCTTGAACAACAGATTTACAATTTCCAGATATTTGTCGGCCTTGCTGAAAATCGCGTTGTACAATTCATCGAATTCTATTTTTAGTTCTCCGTTGTTGCGGAAAAACAATCTGTCGATGTTAGCTATTATTGTCTCTTTGGGGTCAAGAAGGCTCAGATAGAACGGGATGCCTCCCATTATCATATATAATTGTAGTATCTGATATTTGCCAATATTGAATCCTCTGTTGATGAGATACTCCTCAGTCTCGTGCAATGTAAAGGGGCGTACGTATATGTTGTGGGTGATACGGGCGTGGAGCCCTCCTGTATTTTCCACGATTTTGTCCATCATCCACGGTGAAGCTGAGCCTGTAGCTACGAAAACGATATCGTCACGGCGGGCGCCCCAGCCATTCCAGAACATTTCGAGACTCTCCAGAAAATCTGACTGTGGAGTGTCTATCCAAGGCATTTCGTCGATAAACACAACTTTTTTCCTGTCTTTTGGCAAAGATTCAAGGAATTCTTCCAATGCGTCGAAAGCGTCGGTCCAGTCCTTGAATTTGGGCTGAGTTTCCAATTGTGCAGCCTTCTTGATCGCTTTGGCAAATCCACGCAATTGTTTATCCTTGCTTAGGCGGTATCCGCCCACATACGAGAAGTCGTAGTTGCCGCCAAAGAAACTATCAACAAGGAATGTCTTGCCCACGCGCCTTCTTCCGTAAACAATTACGAATTCAGAGCGGTTGGAATCCATACACCTCTTAAGTTCCCCAAGTTCCTGATTTCTGCCTATTATCTTTTGCATAACTGTTGTGTTTTTCTGTCGCAAATATACACA
>JAZLKG010000082.1:0-41847 GCA_045597465.1 Bacteroidales bacterium
GAGACGCGCCCCTGGCACGTCTCGATAATAACCAAACAACGCCGGCGGAAATCGCAACTGATTCCGCCGGCGTTGTTTGGTTTTTTACTCAAATTTTGAAGGAATTTTACTCAATTCTTGAAGAGATTTTACTCAATTCTCAGAAGAATTTTACTCAATTCTCCGAGGAATTTTACTCAAATCTTGAATGAATTTTACTCAATTCTTCGAGAAATTTTACTCAAATCTTCGGGCGGACACATAGGTCCGCCCCTACAAAAAATTTTCGTTTCCTATCTCTACAACACCTTTATCATCTCGATGAATTTATCGAGTGTGTATGCGCCTTCGAGGTGTTGCTTGTCGAAGACCATAAAATATTTGTACTGCGAACCCGCCAACTCTTGCCATTTGTTGCCGAGTTCTATCTTGTTCTTGGAATCCGAATTATCCCTGTCGTCGCCCTTGGTTTCCAACAGGATAATATTGCCTTTCTCTGTATAAATAATGAAGTCGGGATAATGGTTGATGAATCCATTTATGCAAAAACCCTTGCCCTTCTCCAAATTTCTGTGCCAGAAAACAATGTTGGGTTGTTTGGCTACCGCATTTATCACCCGCAACTCAAAATCATTCATATCAGCCTCGTCGGTGTACAGATTCTTCTGAGGGCCATTGCTCTTCTTGGGGAACGTAATCTTCTTGGCAAAAGTCCAGGTATTGGCACTCTTTATCTGATTGGTTTTCACCAACTCGAAAAATCGCTGTTTCTGAAACTGCGCAATCTCATACCTTATCTTCTCTGTAAACTTAGATATTGTATTGTTCACATCCTTGAACCGTTGCATCAGTTCCACCTCGTCCAATCCCTGAAATACAGATTTCACATAATTGGTGATATGTGGCTCGTGAACCTCGTCGAATCTCATCTTGCGTGCCACGATACCGGAAATCTGATTACGCTTGGCCACCAGATCCTTGTCTTTGAGAGAAGTAATCACATCATTGAACATTTTGAGTTCGGCATCAGTAAGAGCCAAAGACTTTGGGACATACTCATTATCCTCGCGCTGAGCCAAGTCAATCTGAGTGGCATCAAGTTCCACTCTCTCAAAATTGATATTCTTATCACACTTATCCAATGCGAAACCCTCGGTAAGGATACTTTTCGACAATAATATGTCATTGCCCTCGGTATTGAAAATGTTTTTCTGAACACCTTTGTAGAATTTGGGCAATTTTATGTTATCAACGTATTGCTGATATTTTGATATGATTGTATATTCTTTCACGTGTGGTTTTATATCAGAGGGCGTTCCTCCCTGATTCTGATTCTGAGTGTCGTAATCATCGCCGGCCTGTTGTGCCTGACCCAACATCTCATCACTGCCGTCAGTAGAGGAATCTCCTTCTACGTGGTTTGTATTGTTGTCCGTTGTTTCTGATTGAGTATCGTTTTGGCTATCTTGCTGATTTTCCTGCGGTTCTGTCTGATTCTCATTTCCTCCATCAGATTCGTGTTTCTGATTATCAGGTTGATTGCTGTCATTATCCGCCTGATTATCATTACCTGACGGCTCCTGTTGCTGATTATTGTCATCAAAAGGTAAAGGCAAAGGCAATTGGCCATCCTGATCAGAAGTGGTAACGGTATTCTCAGGTTCAGGGTTTGCCAATCTGTAATCCTTTTGACTGAATCCTGACTTGTACAAACTATCAATGATGATATTGACAGTTTCCTGGAAATTGCTTGATGAGGTAAATACATACGAATAATTGAGGAAGGGACTTTTGTGCTCCATTGTATATGGTTTTCTCAAAACCCTTCCAAGTATCTGCTCCACATCAATCTTGGACGAACGGTTGGCCAACGACGCAAGGATATAGGCGAATGGACAATCCCAGCCTTCCTTCAGTGCGTTTACTGTAATTATATAGCGGACCTCGCAATCCTTCGACCTCAGGTCTATACCTTTCAGTTCGTTGATTGTGGCGGTCTTTATTTTTATATGTTCTTCCCTTACGCCCTCCTTCTTGAGCAATTCGGCCTTTATCTTTTGGAATGTAATGCTTTCCTCGTCCTTGTTGGGCTGAGCCTGAAGCAATACTATCGGGCGAATGTAGCGTCCGCCGTTTTTCCCGGCCTCTATCGCAAACCGCTCCAATCGGTTTCGGAGGGTTATTGCATCATTTATCACCTCGTCGGTGGTGGATCTGTTGTACAATATCACGGGGAGTTTCACCATATTGTCGTCTTTCAGACGCTTGGAATCCACAAACGAGATAATATTGCTGTTCTTTCGGGGAGTTGCCGTCAGGTCAAGAATAAATCTTGGATTTATCTGCTGAAACAATTCTATACGGAGCGGTGAGCCAAAATTGTGACTCTCGTCAATAATCACCACGGGATTCAATGCCGAAATTGCCTGAATCAGAGAGGTGTCGTCGGCGCCATCTATCAGGTTCTGATTCTTGAAATACTCTGCGTATGCCGATAGATTGGAGTTTTCCTTGAAAACCTTGCGTCCCTCCTTGGTCTTGGAGGCAAACGACTGAACACTAAGCACGAATATTGTAAGTTGGTCGCGCAACTGATTGGGCTGTATGCCTTGTCCGGTAAGTGCGGTCTCCTTGTCAACCACCACCACCCTATTGCCAAACAATTGGTTGATTTTCTGTCTGTATGGATGATCGGGTGAGTTCAGGTTGTCGTAAGTCTGTTTAAGTATCACATCCGAAGGCACAAACCAGGCCACCACCTTCAGTTTCTCCTCGGGCATATTGTCCAAAATCACCTTTATGGAATTGCAGGCAATAAAAGTCTTTCCGCCAGCCGTTGGTACCTTCAACATCACTCGCGGAACACCTTTTATAGTATTGTCGTATGGCCTCAGATAATCCGAATTCTGTATTGTGTTTACATCAATATCCCTCCTCAGCCAGTAATTGCGGTATGCCTTCTGCAAATTGTCATCCGCTTTCACCTGCCTGATGAAATCCTCCAGATCATTCAAGGTCTCCTGCTGATATTTCTTCAATTCCATAATTGCAATCGTAAAAATTTGCTGATGATTATTTAAAAACGCCTGATATCACGTGGAATCTTCTTGAATCTGATATGATTCTCCAACATATACCCGCTATCCAGGCAACACATATCGGCATATATCACATACGAACCAGCCTTCTTGGCCACAATGGTCAATGTGTCGTGGGTAAGGTATGTCACGCTGTCTTTCTCGTAATAGAAATAATAGTCGGTATCGTTGGATTGTCCCAGATAATACCTGATATCCTCCACACTGCTGTCGTATTCGCTGTTGGTCTCGGAATACCATACAAACTTGCGGATAGTATCCACGCTCAGCGATTCGTTCAGCAATCCGTTCTCATCTATCAGGGCCGGCCCCAGTTCGTAATAAGAGAAATCACCTCCCGTGGCCGGACAGCCGGCATAGCCGTTTATCACACGCTTGGCACGCTCGGCCGTTACGCTGTCGGCATAATCCTCCATCTCCACAAGCACAAACTTGCGGTGGCCTCCGTCGCGCTTGTTTAGGCTAAGCACGGCGTGGGCCGTGGTGCCCGATCCCGCAAAGGAATCCAGCACAATGGAATCCTTGCCGGTGGCTATTTTCAGGATATGCTCTATCAGCCTGCTTGGCTTGGGAGTATCGAACGGAGCCTTGCCGTCAAAGATCTGGATAAGTTCCTTTTTGGCCTCGTCGGTATGTCCGCAATCATCGTATTTGAAAAGATTGGTTGGCGGTATTCCTCCAACATTATCAAGATAAGTCTTTCGTGCAATGCCCCCCCTTCCGTTTTTTGTGAAAAAGAATCTTGGCCATTGCCCACGTTTCAAGACCTTTTCGGCAGAGAGTTTGGCCTCATCCATACTTCCTTTTATCATTATGGCCCTAACGCCCTCCCTTACATCCGATTCCGCAACACCGCAAACCTCCGCCCTGCGTTTGGCATCATCAATATCACGGAGTTCGTAATCACACCAGCCCTGCATAATCCTAAGCATCTCATCCTGCTGATATCGCCAACAAGCATTTGTGGAAGGATAAATCAACTCGCCTGTAAACGGGTGCTGAATCGCATACACCATTCCCTGATGAGTTACCGCACCGGGAGCAAAGGCGTCGCTACTTCTCCAAGGAGCAAAATCATTATCAGGATTCTTGTATTTGGCATCCATCTCGGCAGTACGGGGAAGTTTGTTTGGAATCCACTCGCGGTTTTTGCTGAAAACCAGTATATGCTCCACCTCGCTTACTATTGTCTTGGAATCGTTGCGGGTGGAATACGTCCTCTGCCAGGAGATATCATTCACGAAATTCTGCACACCGAAAATCTCATCACATATAAGTTTCAGATTGGCGTACTCGTTGTTGTCGATAGAGATAAAAATCGCGCCATCATCGCTCAGGAGTTTGTGGAGCAACTGCAACCTTGGATACATCATACACAGCCACTTGTCGTGACGGGAGAAATCCTCCGACTCCCTGCCCACCACCTGACCGAGCCATTTGCTTATCCTGTCGGAATTCACGTTATCGTTATATACCCAATTCTCGTTGCCTGTATTGTAGGGAGGATCTATGTAAATGCACCTTACCTTGCCCTCATACTCAGGGAGCAAGGCCTTCAATGCCTCCAGATTATCACCGTGTACAATCCTGTTGGCCGATTCCGCATCGGCGCCAAAATTATACCGCAAGTCCAAAGTCCTGAACCTGACCTCGTTATGATGATTAATCACGGCTTCCTTACCAAGCCAGTTAAGAGTAGGCATTTTATTACAAATTACATTAATAATGGGCAAAGTTATGAAAAAAAAGAATAGACGCAAGGAAAAAGGAGAAAAAAGATTAACCTCATAGTTTTGTCCACCCCCAACAAAAAAAACAAACCACCGATTCTCAAAAAATTATCACCTTTCCCTTTGCAACACTCATTTTTTATACTATATTTGCCATATCAAAACCAATAAACAACAATCATTATGACAACATCCCCAACACCACAGCTCTCCTTCACGGAGGCATTAAAGAAAGTTTTCGTTGAAAACTACTGCAACTTCAAGGGCCGCGCACGCAGGTCGGAATACTGGTGGGCACAGCTCGGCATATCCATCGGCGCCATAGTATTCTACGTAATCGCGATGATAGGTGCATTTATGAAAATCCAGCATTGGCCCGGCGGCAACATCGTGGCAATATTCGGCTTTGCGGTCTACGGCATCTATTGCCTGGCGATATTCCTGCCAAGCCTCGGCGCCATGGTGCGCAGGCTCCACGACGTGGGCAAATCCGGCAAGATGATCCCCTACCTCTACCTCGCCTACATCCCGCTGATGATATTCGCGATACTTCTCCAGACCACAAACAAAATGTGGCTGCTGATACCTTACATACTGATAGTCCTGGCGATAATGGGATACGCGATCTACCTGCTGGTGCTCTACTGCAAGGACTCGGAGCCCGGTCCAAACAAGTGGGGCGAGTCGCCTAAATATCCGGACTCTATCAACAATTAATTATTCATAACACAAAAGACACAGATAGCACAAATTTTTCTCTATGAGAAATAACCAATAAAAGACAAAAATATGGAAGAAGAAATCGACGTAGAGGCCACCATCTGGCTTTTGATTGTAATTGCTATAGTAGTTACAGTTTGCATATTGGCTTGCGTAAAGCAGATCAACCAATATGAGCGGGGAATCCTGTTCAGGTTCGGAAAATTCGTGAAAATACTTCAGCCCGGCTGGAGCGTCATCATCCCCATCATAGAATCGGTAAGGAAGGTGGACATCCGCACCAAGGCCTCCGACGTTCCCGCCCAGGAAGCCATCACCAAAGACAACGTGTCGGTACAGATAAACGCCGTGCTCTATTACCGCATCAGCGATGCCAGCAAGGCCGTGCTCGAGGTGGAAAACTTCCGCTACGCAGTGGAGCAGCTGGCCCAGACCACAATGCGGAACGCCATAGGATCAGTAACTTTGGACGAGCTTCTGGCCGAGCGCGACAAGATCTCCGACGAGATATGCCAGATAATAGACAGCGCATCAGACCCCTGGGGAATAAAAGTGGAAAACGTTGAGCTTAAGGACGTTGCGCTGCCTCCTGATATGAAACGCGTGCTTGCCATAGCCGCCGAGGCCGAGCGGGAGAAAATTGCCGTTATCACCAAGGCACAGGGAGAGCTCGAAGCATCAGAAAACCTCGCCAAGGCCGCCAGAGTGATGGCAGAGACTCCGGGCGCGCTTCAGCTCCGCACACTCGCAACCCTGTCCGACGTATCGGGCGACAAATCCAACACCATTGTATTCTGCCTGCCCGTAGAGCTGATACAGGCAGCCTCCAAGTACGCAAACTCGTAACCAGCAATCACTTAAACAATAACATTATATGAACGAAACTCCACAGTTGGGCTTAACAGAAGCCGTCAAAAAGGTAGTAATGGAAAACTACTGCAACTTCAAGGGCAGGGCCCGCAGGTCAGAGTTCTGGTGGTACTGTCTGGCCAATACGCTTTTAAGCATAATGATATGCATACCTATGTATGCCATCCTGATAGGAATGGCCTCATCAGGCAAGGGCAATGTGGAGGCTATGACAACTTTCGCCTCTGTATATGGACTTATACCGAGACTTGTCGGTATAGCCCTGCTTCTTCCATCATTGGGCGTTTGCGTGCGCCGCCTGCATGACATCGGCAAGTCAGGATGGAACTTGCTGCTGGGATTTATCCCATGTGTCGGCGGAATCCTTCTCATAGTCTGGTATTGCCAGGATTCGGAACGCGGTGTAAACGCGTGGGGCGATTCTCCCAAATACCCAGCCGGTGATTCCATCAATTCAGACTATCCCGGCAACACACCTGCCAGCATACAGCAATAAGAAAAAAATCTGATTTTTTATATTCTTATCATCCTGATACTTCGGACATTGCGTAAGACAAAATGCGTTTTGCAAAAAAAAGTTCAAAAAGATTTATGGATTTTCTGATACCTCCGCATCTAATGGACGGAACAAGAAAAGCAAATAATAGAAATCTGTTTTTTTGTAATAGTGTTTTGTTTTTATGGTGATAAATTGAATGTTCAGTTGTCGTGAGACAGGCTGAACATTTTTTTTATACCTACAGGACGCAAAAAAAAGAAAAGGTATCACGTCATGCATGGCAAGCGTGATACCTTTTTTCATCAAAAGTTTGTTTTAAGTTAATTTTCCGTTACTTTTTGGGATATATGCAAAAAAAATGAAGCAAGCTACTTGAGATGCACCGCTACAACCGCTTATCCTTGCTTACTTCCGCACCTGGGGAGGTTCGCAGGAGCTGGTCATTCAAGACTTGCTTCGGGTACAAAAGTAGAAACAATTTGTAAGATAGCAAAATTTTCAGGCATTTTTTTGCAAGTTTTTTTATATTTTTTTGCAAACAGCTATTGCGCAAACAGTTGGAAGGCGGCATCAGTCCGATATGGAAAAGACAAACAGTACTGTCTCAGAAAAAAAAGCACATTTTTGCAAATAATAATGGAAATTAAAATAATTATTATAACTTTGTATCTCGGATAAAAGGAGAATTGTGATGACAAGCAACAACAATCTGCAATTTCTGAGGCATGGGCTCACTTATGGAGCCAGCACAGGCATCAGTCTGCTGGTGCTGATGGGCGTGCTGTATATGTTTGGACAGAAGGAGCTGATAGTCACCGGATTGGGACATTATCTGATACTGTCGTACGGGATACACACTTGCCAGCAGAAGTGGAAGAAGTCAAACATAGATGCCACCTACGGCAAGCTGCTGCTGATAGGCCTTGTATGCGGGGCATCAGCCTCCATTTTCGTGGACCTATATGCGGCATGCTACGCCAAGATGCTGAATCCCAGCTATGTGGATGACAGCATAGCGCAATCTATGGAGGCGATAAGGGGCATGAACATATATGGACCAAACGAGCTGAGCGAGGCCGCGGGAATCACAAGGAAACTGTTTGTGGCAAGCCTGGCCATGGGCACCACCATCGCGTATACGGTGATATCACTGATACTCAGCGCCATATTCGCCTTTTTTACAAACAAGAAAATTCAAAAACAATAAAATGGATATTTCGGTAATAGTACCTGTATATAACGAGGACGAGTCGATTGGCGAGCTCCGCGACTGGATTACCCGCGTGATGGAGGCCAACAGCTTCAGCTACGAGGTGATAATGATAGACGACGGCAGCACCGACAATTCGTGGAAGAAGATAGAGGAGATGCACTCAGCCGATGCACGGGTGAAGGGCATAAAGTTCCGCCGCAACTACGGCAAGTCGGCAGCGCTGAACGAGGGGTTCAAGGCCGCAGAGGGCAATGTGGTGATCACCATGGACGCCGACCTCCAGGACAGCCCCGACGAGATTCCCGAGCTCTACCGCATGATAATGGAGGACAAGTATGACCTCGTGTCGGGTTGGAAGCAGAAACGCTACGACCCCATCTCCAAGACCGTGCCCACCAAGCTGTTCAACGCGGTAACCCGCTGTTTTTCGGGCATCAGGCTCCACGACTTCAACTGCGGGCTAAAGGCCTACCGCAACACTGTGGTGAAGAGCGTGGAGGTGTACGGCGACATGCACCGCTATATCCCCGTGCTGGCCAAGCAGGCTGGTTTCAAGAATATCGGAGAGAAGGTTGTGCAGCATCAGGCCAGGAAATACGGAGTCACCAAGTTTGGAATGGAGAGGTTCGTGAATGGTTTCCTGGACCTGCTGACGGTAAACATAGTGCTGAAGTTCGGCAAGAGCCCGATGCACTTCTTCGGCCTGTGGGGCACCCTGAGCTTTTTTGTGGGCTTTGTGATACTGGCCTACCTCAGTATTGCCAAGATATGGTGGCAGCAGTATCAGATGACCGACCGTCCGCTGTTCTATTTCGGCCTGCTGACGATAATATTCGGCTCACAGCTGTTCCTTACCGGATTCATAAGCGAGCTGGTGGCCAGGTCGTCGTCCGACAGGAACACCTATATAATAGAGAAACGCGCAGGCCTGGAAGAGTAATTTGGTACTTTTTTTGCTGCGCAAATAAGTGAAACTTTATTAACGATTGCATATATGGAAGCGCTCAACAACGAAAAGTCACAACAGTCTATCAAGGACATCATCCTGGTGTTCTCTGATATCGACGTTAAGATTACGGCCCTTACAGAGTGCTCGGCGGAGGATTTCCTGTCGCTGAACAACTACCTGAAGAAATTCTACAACGACGCCAAGGTAATCTCGGGACATACAGAGCAGATATACGACATAATAGCGGGCAGCGAGCACGCCAAGTTTTTCGAGGACCTGATATGTGTTCAGGATTCTCTCAACAGCCGTATCAATATGCTTAAAAACAAGATACTGAAAAGCATACGCGGACTGGAGAAGATGCTTACCTCGCTCAACCTGGTGTTTGTGCCCCTCAAGAACTTCAATCTGAATATCCTGACACTGAACTTTTTGCTGGTGAACCTGAAACTCAACGTGGCGTATTCCGACAACGAGAACCTGAGCGGAGTGGCCGAGCAGGTGGACTGGATAACAGCCGAGATAAACAAGCTGAAAATGATCCTGCCCAAGATCTCGGAGAGCCTGCTGCTGGTGAAGAACGTGACACGCCTGTCGTCTGGCAAGCTGATAGAGATCCGCAAGAAGAACATCCTCGACATAGACCGCGTCACCGGCCAGATAAACGACTCGGTAATCCTGCTGAAGGAGAAGCAGACCGACGCCGCCAAGAAGATGCCGGAGCTCACCAAGCGCACCCAGAGCTATTTCGACAGCGTAAACAAGATTATCATGAGCCTCCAGTACCACGACATAATCCGTCAGAAGATGGAGCACGTGCAGGAGACCCACAAGAATATCATAAAGGAGCTATCGGCCCTGAACATGAAGACCGATGCCGACGGCAAGATAGACCTGAGCGAGAATGCGCAGCAGTTTCTCCAGATAAGGGACATTGCCGGAGTGCAGGTGGCCCAGCTGATAAACACAAACAAGGAGTATCAGAAGGCTTTTGCCGTGATAATGAGAAAGTTCTGGGATATCAGCGAGGACATGAGCGTGATATCACAGCTCAGCAACGAGTTTGTGGGCGACAACGATATAACAGATTCGTATTACAAGGATGTGCAGGACCGGCTGCGCGGCACAACCACAGTGCTGAAGCGTCTGATAGGCGCCAACGAGGACTTCGGCAACGAGATTGACATAATCTCCAACACCATAGAGGAGAAACAGAGCCGGGTAAGGGAGATAAAGGAGTGCTACTCAGGCATCAACGACAAGATAGAGGAGATACTGGGCACTCTGAGCGACGAGCACAACCTAAACCGCATCACAGGCGAGATCTCGCAGCTGGTGGACACCATATCGGAGAATCTGAACGACGTGGTGCTGTTTTTCAACCAGGCCCAGAATATCAGCAAGAAACTCCTCGACATAAACCGCGAGGACAGCGACAACGATATCTCGGTGCACCTGCGCGAGCTCAGCAACAAGATCTCGAGCCTGCTGAATTCAATAGAGGACCACAACCAGAAGATAGAGGCCATACTCACCAACAACTCGAAACTGAGCCTGAACCTGAGCAGCGAGATAAAATCGAGCGTGGAGCAGGTGAAATACTACGACTTTTTCGAGAAGATAATGCTGGAGATCGTGACATCGCTGAACACAATATACGCCAAGCTCGACAACGAGACCCTGAGCATGCTGAAGCACAACAAGGCCGAAAACCTGAAGAGCCTGGAGGAACGCTACACGATGGAGAGCGAGCGAGTGGTTCACCAGCAGGCGCTGGGCCAGGAGGTGGAAGAGGCTGCAAGCGACGACGACAACGATGTGGAATTCTTCTAACCGGAAATATATATGACTAAAAAGCGGGACTGCCCCATGAGGACAGCCCCGCTTCTTTTGTACAGGCATGCTTTTTAGCTTGCGAGGGAATTACCTTACTGTAACTTTTCCTTCCCTCAGGCCTTCGCCTTTGGCTGTTACAGTGATGGAGCCGGGCTTGCCGCTGGTCTTCACCACAAGCATGGCCTTGCCGCTGAAGAGGCTGCGGGAATACTGGGCAGCCGGAATCACCTCGCCCACGCAGCCGGGATGCGTGTTGGGCTCGTCCCACTCGTATGCCTTGCGGATTTTCTTGCCAACATAGACAATCTCGTTTTTGCCATGGCGGAGAATCCCGCGGTCGAGCTTATATTGCTGAGGCGCATCCCTTCTGATGCCTGAAGCCACCATCACGCCGTTCACATATATGCTCTGGTCTATCAGTATGCTCTTGGAATACAGCACAAAAGAGGCCTTGGGATCGAAATCCTCGATATCGAAATCACACCTTACAGCCAGCAGTGTATCATGATAATCATACCACCTATCACTGCGGTTGGTGGAGAGGGCAGGGCGCCATTTATCCACACCGGCAGATTCCGCCTCCTGCTGCCAATTGGTCAAATCACTGACAGTAAGCTCGCCGCGCAGGCGGATAGGGATATCGAACGCCTGCTGATACTCGCGGTCGTTCTCAAGACACGACGGATCGCCATTGCCCACGCCAACAATCTCTCCGGGACCTGATATGGCGAAACTAAGCCTGTTGGCAGCATCAGGCACGGGAACACCCTTGGAATCGAGGGCTGAGACCGACACAAGCACAATGTCCTCGGCGCCCTTGCGCACCATCGCCTTGGATGCCGACATGGCTATAGAGACAGCCTTGCCTGAGGTCCTTGCCTCCTCCGTGGCCACCACCACACCGTTTTTATAGCCTTTCAGCACTATATTTCCGGGCTGATACTCCACATTCCATGAACAGTGGCCGTACTTGGGCACAGGCTGACGGCCCATGGACTTCTTGTTTACGAAGAGCTCCGCCTCGGTGCAGTTGCTGTAGGCCCATACATCCACCATCTCGCCCTCGTGGCCGGCGTGGTTCCAGTGCGGAAACAGGTGAACCATAGGCTTGGAGCTGCTGTTGGCAAGTATGTAATATGCAGCGTCCTTTGGGAAACCGCACTGATCCAGGATTCCAAAATAGCTGCCATTGGCCGGATATGAGAACGGCGTGCTCTCGCCCCTGTAGTCGAAGCCAGTCCAATAGAACAAGCCGCACATCCATAGACGCTCCATCAGGAACCGATAGCCACGCTCTATGGAAACGCCCCCTGCCCTGTCGAACTGCGGAATATGGCATCCCGCGCTGTCGGCACGGTATATTCCCCTGGCGCCGCAGCCCGAGGTCTCCTCCGTAAGCCAGCCTGGCTGATTGGCATGTTTGCCGTGATAGGCATCTATATCGCACTGGGCCAGATAGTTGAAACCCACCAGCTCTATAGCCTCCGACGATCCGTAGCCGCATCCGCCGCTTATGGCCAGGGTATACATCCTTGTGCTGTCGATGGTTTTGGCGTATGCCTGCATGCTGCGTGTGATGCGCTCGCCCCTGATATTGGATTCTATGGCCCATTCCTCGTTGCCCAGGCTCCAGGCTATGATGGATGGATGGTTGCGGTCGCGCTCTATCATGCGGCGCAGCTGATTCCTGTGGTAATCGTTGACACCCTCAAGACGAGACTCCTCGAGCACCAGCACGCCCAGCGAGTCACACACATCCAGCAGATCCACATTCACAGGATTGTGAGAGGTGCGTATCGCATTGAATCCCCACGACTTCAGCATCCTGACACGCTCTATCTGCAGAGGCTTGCTTACCGCGCAGCCCACACCGGCGAAATCCTGATGGATGTTGGCGCCGATTATCCTGAATGGCTTGTCGTTGATGAGGAATCCGCTGTCGGATGTGAATTCCAGAGTGCGGAATCCGAACCTCACCTGCTTGATGTCGGACTGCTCTCCGTCCTTGAGAACTTTCAGCTGAAGCGTATACAGGCATGGATTGTCGGGCGACCACAGTTTTATGCCATTCACCTTTATCTCCTTGAAAAAAACATGGCTGTCCATGGACCTGATGTCGGAGGGCCTGATGTCGGAGAAGGCCACCTGGCGGCCATTTGCATCCAATATGGCTGCCCTGAGCGACACATTGTGCGATGCGAAATCGTCGTTGGCGATATTGGCGCGTATGGCCACGTCGGCGCTGCTGCCGTTGATGTTGGTGGTCACGAATATTCCGTCCTTGGCCACATGCACGGCATCTGTCTTTATCAGCCATACATTGCGGTATATTCCAGCGCCTTCGTAAAACCAGCCTTCCTCCAGCGAGGCGTCGGCCTTTACGGCAATCACATTGTCGCCGCCATAGTTTATGTAATCTGTTATGTCGTATTGCGAATCGAGGTATCCGCTGGGCTCGCCGCCCAGATAGAAACCATTCACCCAAACTTCAGAATTCCGGAATATGCCCTCAAACAGCAGAGATATCCTCTTGCCGAGGTCACCCTGAGGTATTTTCATGTTTTTGCGGTACCACCCCAGCGATGTGGCAGGATAGGCCCATCCCACGCGGCGGTATCCATGGCTGTGGCTGGCATCAGGGGCAAGGGGCACCTCCACCGCCCAGTCGTGGGGAATGTTTACAGTGCGCCATGGCCGGTCATCGAAAGCAGGATCAGCGGGTCCGTCGCCATAGCCGGCCTTGGTGAGGTAATTGAAATATCTGGTGCCTGACATATAATTGCCGCTGAACGACAACGCATTGCCAAAGGCGAACTTCCATCCTGAGTTCAGCAGGTGCTCCTCCCTGGTCTGCGACTTGGCTGGCACAATGATGCCTGCAAGCAAGACAGCGAGTGAAAACTTTATGATAAATCTTCTCATCGGTAGTAATGTGTGGTGTGTTTAAATGACCAAAGGTATAAAAAAAAGCCGCCTCTGCAAAAAACAAAGGCAGCTTTTGTGATAATTATATCATCAGAATATTTTTACTCTTACTTGCCCAGAGCGTTGAAAACAGGATTGGCGTATATCTCTACAAGCATCTTGCGCTGCAAATCCACATCCCCCTGGAAACGCTTGCACTGCTGGTCGAAATATCCGAGGACAGCCTGTCTGTCGGCATCGGTGTATTTGTCGGCGTATTTATTAGAGCCCGATACAATGTCGGCGGCCACATAGTTGATTGGGAAAAAGTTGTAGCCGGCGTATATCCTCTTGTCAATAAGCTTGGCAATCTCGTCGTACTGGGTGTTTTTGTTTGGCGCCTTTGGCATTGCGGCCAGCTCGTCGTTTATTGTGGTTCCAATATTTACCACCACGCGGCCTTTTTTCCAGGCCATGCCCTCACGCATGCCAGCCACATCGTCGGTCTTGCTCTTCTTGAACGATGAATCCATCATCTTGTTGTAGCGCTCCGAAACCTTGTAGGTATCCACGGGATCGTACTCGTATGAGAATGTCACTGGCAGAATATTTAGAGGTATCAGGTTTTGCACCACATCACCGCTCTCGCACATATTGAACATCTTGAGCACGGAGCCCTGGGTCTTGTCGTCGCCGTTTTTGGTGCGGCCCTCGCGCTGTGCTATCCATATAGATGTGTTGCGGTTGATGATGGTGTTGCGTATATATTTGCTCTGTATCATAGAGCTTACCATCAGTTCCTTTACCGAGAGGTTTCGCTTCACGACAAAAGTCCTGTTCAGCTTCACCATGTCAGTAATCCATGGGAAAATGAGAAGATTGCTTCCTATTGCTATCTCAGAAGTCTCCTTGCCAAGGAGTGCCAGGTGAGTGTTCAGGAAAGCCGAATCCAGGATAATATCGCGATGGTTCGATATCAGGATATAGCCCTTGCCCTCCTCGATGTTCTCCAGTCCCTTGAAGGTAACGCCGTTGGTGGTCTTTTTCTCGAGTCCTGTTACGAGAGTTGCGATAAACTTGCGCTGAAACTCCTTGACGGTCCTGATGCCGCGCAGGGTCTGCTCTGTTACCTCTATAGGAACGTTTGGGAAGAAATACTTGATAGTCTTCCTGAAACCTGGCTCCGAGAGCAGTCTCTCGATAGCGGCAGGCACTTCGTCGTCCCTATATGGGCGTATATCCTCAAATTCGGTATCGTTGATTTCCATATCAATGTTATAATTTTCGCAAATTTAATCAACCTTTATGAAAAAAACGAATAAAAATGAGAAATTTTAACCAAAAGATGTTAAAAAAAACTATCTGATCTTGTCGATGAGGAGTTTTATCTCGAAACCCACGGGCGCGCCCTTGTGTACAATGTTGTATACGGCGTTGCAGATGGGCAGGTCGATATTGTATTTTGTGTTGACATCGTGGATGCACTTGCTGCCGTAGAAACCCTCGGCCACCATCTTCATCTCCAGCAGCGCGCTCTGCAGGGAGTATCCCTGTCCGAGCATCATGCCCAGGGTCCTGTTTCTTGAGAACTTGCTGTAGGCGGTCACGAGCAGGTCGCCAAGATAGGCCGAGCTCTTGATGTCGCGGGTGATCGGGTGCACTGTGTCCACAAAGCGTTTCATCTCGCGGATGGCGTTGCTCATGAGCACGGCCAGGAAATTGTCGCCGTAGCCCAGCCCCGCGCACACGCCGGCAGCTATCGCAAACACGTTTTTCAATACTGCGGCATACTCGGTGCCGTAGATATCGTCGGTGATGGAAGTCTTGAGGTATTTACACTCCAGGCAGTTGGCTATTAGCTCGGCGGTATTGAGGTCCTTGCACGCTATGGTAAGGTACGAGAGCCTCTGCAGTGCCACCTCCTCGGCATGGCATGGGCCAGCCAGGACGCAGAAGTTCTTCTCGAGGTTCACGTTGTAGTTGTCGCGGAAATAGTCGGCCATTATGGTGTTCCGTTCCGGTATCATGCCCTTGATGGCCGATACCACGACGTGGTTTTCCAGCGATCCACCGGCATACTGGCTCATGGTGCTCTCTATGAAGGCCGATGGCACTGCGAAAATCAGAGTATCAGAATTCTTGATAACCTCGTTGAGGTCGTTGTAAAACTCTATCTTGCTGGTCTCCAATATCAAGGAGTTCAGATACTTGGGATTCTGGCCATACTTCATGGCATAGTCGATATGCTCCTTTTTGCGGAGATACCAGTTTACCTTGTTGCCTTCCTTTACATTATTGGTGAGCAGGCTGATGATGGCTGTAGCCCAGCTTCCTCCTCCAATAACTGCAATTCTATTTTGTCCAAACATTGTTCAGTCTTTTGCTAAATATTTTTGTATAGTTGTGGGCAAAGTTAATAAAAGTTTCGATGCACAACAAAAAAAATTTCAACAAGTTTGTTGCAAAGTTTCCATCATGCCATCCGTGCCACGGCGTCGGCTATGTCCTGAAGCAGCCATTTGGGTGTGGAAGTGGCGCCTGTAATGCCCAGGCTGACTACGCCTTTCATCATCGAAGGGTCGATGTCGGATATCCTGGATACATAATATGTGTTTGGGTTGGCCTTGCTGCATGTTGAGAAAAGGTATTTTCCGTTGCTGCTGTTGGCCCCGGCCACAAACAGTATCGCGTCGTGGCTGCTGGCATAGGCGGTAAGATTCTGCTCCCTGAGGGCCACCGACCTGCACACCGTATCAAACTTGCGCAATACAGCCCCTGGATTGCATGATGCAAGTTTCTGCGCTATCTTCTCGGCCAGGTTGTTGTACTTGTGGGAGTTCATCGTGGTCTGCGAATATAGCAGGATGCTCTTGTCGAAACCTATCATTTCTATCTCCGCCTCGTCGGATACCACCACGGCATCTCCTCCCACCTGCCCCACCAGGCCTACGACCTCGGCATGGTCTTTCTTGCCGAATATCACGGTCCTGGCATCAGGATACATCTGCGCATTGGTCTGTATCAGTTTGTGGAGCCTCAGCACTATGGGGCACGTGGCGTCTATGATGTCCACATTGTTGGCCTCGGCGGTGGCGTAGGTGGATGGGGGCTCGCCATGGGCGCGCAGCAGCACAGTTGTGCTGTGCAGCTGGGCAAACTCGGCATAGGATATCGTCCTCATGCCCAGTTTTTCCAGCCGGCTGGTCTCCTCGTGGTTGTGGACTATCTCGCCCAGGCAGTAGAGTCGACCGCTCTGCGCGATCTCGGTCTCGGCCTTGCTGATGGCGTTGGTGACCCCGAAACAGAATCCGGCGTTGGTGTCAATGTCGATATGCATGTTTTTGGGGCTACATTACTTTTTTATCATCTCTACGGCAGAGTCGAACTGCTGCTGTATGGTAAGGTCGGAGTTGTCGAGCAGTATGGCATCGTCGGCCATCTTGAGGGGCGATTCGGCCCTGGTGCTGTCTATGCGGTCGCGCTCGGTAAGGTTGTGGAGCACCTCCTGCAGGGTTACACTGGTATCGCCCTTGGCCTGCATCTCGTCGAAGCGGCGCTGGGCCCTCACCTCGGGACGGGCGGTCACGAAGATCTTGAGGTCGGCATCAGGGAACACCACGGTGCCTATGTCGCGGCCGTCCATTATCACCGATCCCTGCATGGCCATCCTGCGCTGAAGGGTCACCATCTCCTGGCGCACAAACTTTATGGCGGCTATCTTGCTTACGTTGGCTGATACTTCCATTCCGCGGATCTCCTTCTCCACGTTCTGGCCGTTCAGGATGGTGGAGAGCGATCCGTCGCTGTTCCGCTCAAATGCTATGTCCACCTGCCCTATCATCTGTTCCAGGCGTGTCTGGTCGGGAGTGCCGTCGGGCGATATCAGGCCGTTGCGCATGGCGAAAAGGGTTACGGCGCGGTACATGGCGCCGGTGTCTATGTACACGAATCCAAAATGGCGGGCCAGGGCTTTTGCCATTGTGCTCTTGCCGCACGATGAGTGTCCGTCTATCGCTATCTTTATGTTTTTCATCTCTATTTCTGTTTTATGTAGTTTAGCATCAAAAGTTTGGCATGTTGTTGCCGCCGGCCTGCTGGAGAATCCTCACGAGCTTGCCGTTTGCATACTGCGCCTCGTAGGTCACCTTGCCGTAGCGGTCGTATTTTGTCATCTTGCCGTCCAGGGTTCCGTTTTTGCCATACTGTTTCTGGGTCTGCACATTGCCGTTGGGGTAATACTCGGTCCATGTGCCGGCGGGGCGTCCGTCCTTATAGCTCTCGCGGCGGGTTATCTTGCTGTCGGCCTGGCGGTAAATCCATTCGCCGGTTTTCTTGTCCATTATGTACTGTCCGTCCACCACGGCCACTCCGGTCTCATTGTACTGGACAAACTTGCCGTTGTATTTGCCTTCCTTGTAGGTGTTTATCATGGTTTTCATTCCGGTCTCGTCGTAGTATATCACAGGGCCGTCTTTCAGGTTTTTCTTGTATGATATCTCGTAGCGGAGCACTCCGTTTGTAAACCATTCCTTCCATATAGAGTCCATCATTCCGTTGCGGAAGCATCCCTCCATCTCGGGGCGTCCGCTCTCATGGAATCTCTTCCAGAAACCCTCTTCCTTGTTGTCCCTGAAGTTGCCGGTATAGAATACCTTTCCATTCTGGAAATATACTATATAGAGTCCGTTGCGGTCGCCGTTGGCATAGTTGCCTTTTTTCCAGACCTCGCCGGTGTCGTAGTACCAGGTCCACAGGCCGGTCATCTTGCCGTCCTTGTAGTCGCCCTCGTTGCCCACCTTGCCGTCGTTCTGGTAATATGTCCAGTGGCCGGTCTGCACGTCGGCCTCGAAACCGCCCTCCATTGCTTTCACATACCTGTTTTTGGTTCCACGTGTTGTTGTGTCGAGCTGATACCACACGGCCAGCCCGTTTTTCTGTCCCATGAGGTAGTTGATCTCTGATTCCCTGGCTCCGTCCTCGAAATACGATGTGTGGAGGCCGTTCATTTTTCCCTCCTGATACTCGCCTTCCTTCCTGAGCACGCCGTTCTGGTTGTAAATCTTCCACAGGCCGCTTCTCTTGGAGTCTTTCATGTATCCGGTTGTGCTGAGCACTCCGTTCTCGAACCAGAAGAGGTACTCGCCGTTTTCCACGTTCTCGGACGACCTTTTGCTGCCGTTTTCGTAGAATGTGGTTATGGAGCCTGTGGGCTCTCCCTTCAGGTAGTTCATCACTGTGGACACGTTTCCGTTGCGCCAGTAGGTGTTCCAGGTGGAGTCCTTCAGGCCGTCCTTGTAGCGTCCCTTCTCCTTTATGTCGCGGTCGTTGGCGAAATAGGCCTTGTACATGCCGTTGCCATTGTCCACCATCTTTGTGCCGCCGTTGTCCCAGGCCTCCATGAGCCTTGGCATGCCGTCAGAGCAGTCCTGCACGGCTATCAGGCGCTGCACAATGTTGTATTCCTTCCAGATGGAGTCTTTGCGCCCGTTTCTGTACTGGCCCTCCACGCGCAGTGTGCCGTCGTCGAAATATTCCTTGTAGGGGCCCGTTGTCTGGTTGTTTATCACGGTGCCCTCGTTCATTAGGCTTCCGTTCTCATAGTAGTATGCCACACGGCCGTTCACCACGCCCATGTAGAAATCCACTTCCTTGTATTTCTTGCCGTTTTTGTAGTAATAGACCCAGCGTCCGTTCTCCAGACCGTCCTTCAAGCTGCCCTCGGAGTATATCTGGGTCTCGTTCTTGTCGTAATACGACCTCGACACGCCATCCTGTGCCATGGCGCCTGCCGATACTGCCATAGCGGCTATCAGTAATGCTGCATGTATTTTCATGGTAGTAGCTCCAAAATAAAATTGTTGTTGAGATTGATGCAAAGGTAATTATTATTTTTATAAAAGATTCCACATCGGCGGATTATTTTGCATCGCCTGGGCCTATATGGCCGCGCAGGAATTTCCAGAGCTCCGTTATGTACATATCGGTCTCGGCGCGGTCCATGGCGTGGAGGCCGTGGCCGTGGCCCTGTATGAGCACCATGCTGCTGAGGCTGTCGCCCAGGCTGTCGCTGAGGGCATGCGAGTGGCTGGGAAGCACCACATCGTCGTCGGTGCCGTGGAATATCATCACGGGTATCTGCCTGCTGATATTATTGATTGGGGAGAATATCCTGGCCAGGGAGTCGAACTCCTGGACGGAGGCGGCATCAGCTCCGAAAAAATAACTCGACATCCTCAGCCTGGCCCACTCGGGCAATACCTGGAATGCCTCCACGAGGTTTGTGGGCGCGAAATCGTCTATCACGCATCTTACAGGGCTTTCCGTGGCCGCGGTATCGGCATAGGCGGTCATCAGGGCCAGATGAGCCCCCGACGACGATCCCCAGAGCACTATGGGCCGGCGGCCGTCGCCATTGAGGAACTTGCCGCCGTGATGCCTCACATACTGGAGAGCCGTATGGCAGTCGGCCAGGGATTCCACCATGGAGCATCCGTGGCTGCCCACCAGGCGGTATTCCACCGACACCACCACGCATCCGCTGTCCACCAGGGCCGACACCACGTCGTTGCGGTAGCGCTGGCGTATCTTCTCACGCGATCCCGATATCCACGTGCCTCCATGATAGTACACGATGAGCGGGGCAGTGTCGCAGGCATCAGAGAGCGGTTTGTATATATCCAATAGGAGGCTCTGTCCATCCACACTGGCGTATTCGATGGTCTCCAGATTGCAGTTGCCGGGCTTGCCGGGGATGCAGGAGCACAGCGCACCCAAAACTAAAAGAATCAGGGCTGATAATATCGCGGGCCTAAAGTTTGTCATTGAAGAATATCACCATTACCATTACAGAAGTGCCGAAAATCATTATGGATATGCCCATTATCTTGTTGATCCACAGCAGCACCCGCGGACCTATCTTGCGGCGGAAAATATTTACTATGCTTACCAGGAGGGTCCACCACAGTATGGCGCCTATGATTACGCCAAGCAGCTCGACGCATGTGTCGGCAAAGCCGGGTGTATTCACGGAGCCCGATGCGGTAAAGAGGGTACCGAACACAATGATAGTAAGGGGATTGGATACTGTAAGCGCGAAACTGGCTGCGAATCCCGAGAATGGGTTTTTCTTGTTGCCCTGGGGCGATTTGGCCTGTTTCCACTGCTCCACGGGATTGGCCCTGAAAACCTTGAGGCCCAGGTATATCATGAGCAGGCCGCCCACGATGCCAAGCACCAGCCTGTTCTCGATAAGGAAATTGGATATGTATGTAAGGCCGAATCCCGCTATTATCGCATATACGAAATCGCCGAAAGCTGAACCCACGCCCATGAACCAACCGTGGAAAAATCCGCGCTGTATGGTCTTCTGCATGCACAGAATAGCCACCGCGCCTACCGGGCTGGCGGCAAGCAAACCAATTATTATACCGCTATATAGGGTCTGGATATCCAATTTTCTAAAGTTGCTAATTAATATTTGTAATGAAAAAACGGTGCAAATTTATAAATTTACTCAGATATAGAAAAACTAAAAATATAAAAAAAGCAAAAAATTAAAGGCTGACTGTCAAATTGTGACAATCAGCCTTTATATTATAATACCGAATTGCTATTGAGTGCTATTTTTTCTTGCCAGAAACGCCTGATGGGCTACCTACGCGGATCATTGCGCAGCGGAAGCCGAGGTCGTCGGCGCAGCGGTCCTGCTGGAGGAAACGTCTTGTGCCAGGCACCATCCAGTATACGCGGTCTCTCCATCCACCGCCCTTGTATACACGAACCATATCGTTTACAAGAGACGACATAGGATTGTTCTCTGTACCCTGGTTGTGGTACATACGCTCTGAACCTACGTTGCCCTCGTCCTCGTTGGTGAGCCACTTGTTCTCGTCGATGGAAGACTGGAGGTCACCATCCTTGTAGTTGATATTGTCGGCGGTCTTGTAGTTGTTGCGGTTTGCCGACTCCTCGTCGGTCATGCGGCGGTACTCAAGACGGCCTGTTGTATCGTTGAGGATGTACTCGTTGGCGTCGTCCTTAGCCAAAACCTCGAATATGTTACCACGGAATGGGTTGAAGTCCTCGTTGTCGAGGTTGGTGTAGTTACGGTAAACGTCGAGCACCCACTCGTTTACGTTGCCGGCCATACAGTAGAGGCCGTAGTCGTTTGGCCAGTAGCTGTCAACAGGGGCTGTAGGAGCGGCGTTATCGTTCAGGTAACCGGCCACACCCATGAGGTCGCCTCGGCCACGCTGCATGTTGGCGCGGAAGAGACCTCTGTTGGCCTTTTCCTCGTTACGCACGTAGTGTCCGTTCCAAGGGTAGAGTCTCTGGTTTACGATACGCTCTGGCGAACCCTGAGAGTTTCCGATGAGCGCGAGGGCAGCGTACTCCCACTCGGCCTCGGTAGGCAGACGGTACGATGGCAGCATGATACCATCCTCCATCTTTGCAGGACGCTCGCCGTCTGGCGATGATGGCGATGGAATGTTGTGGCGCACGGTACCAATGTACTTGCCGGCGATATACGCGTCGGTATTGAAGTTGTTGGAACCCTTCTGCTCTGGATCATACTCCAAAACGCCGTAGTCGATGAGGGCTTTCTCGTTTACACGGTCGGTACGCCACAGGCAGTATTCCCTGGCCTGCTCCCACGAAACACCTACAGCAGGATAGTCGTTGTAGGCAGGGTGGCGGAAGTAGAACTGGACGTATGGCTCGTTGAAGGCCAGACGCCTGCGCCAGCACAGTGTATCGGGCAATGCCTTGAAATATAGTTCGGGATACTCGTCGAAGAATACCTTGTATACCCAGTTGAGGTATTCACGGTAATCCACATTAGATATCTCGGTCTCGTCCATATAGAATGAAGATACTGTTACACGCTTTCTCATGGAGTTCCAATCGTACATAATGTCCTGCTCCGAGCTTCCCATTGTAAAAGTACCGCCTTCTATAAGCACCAAGCCAGGACCTGCGTCCTGCTCCACGTATTCGGCTACCTCGAATCCTCCCATTTTAGGATCGTTGTATCCCCATCCGGTTTTGCTGGATGCTCCGCTGCGCTGCTGTATCTTTGGGCCGCACGATGTCATCATCATCGATCCGCCAGCCAGCAGGCCTGCAAGCATCATTATCTTCAAACTTACTTTCATATTGTATAGAGTTTTAAACAAATTTTCACAATTATAACTACAAACATTGCCTTATTATTGTTTTGCCCGCAATGTTTTTTTAATATTTTTTAATTTTGTATTTCAGGCAGGCCTCGGTGGCTCCTCCCGCGCGCATCAGCACTCTCTGCAGCTCCATATCGTGGCCCAGGCCAAGCTCCAGCCGTCCAAACGAATAGCCCACGTATGCCGACAGGGCCGATGCCGCCATATACTTTGTGATGGTGGTCCTTACGGCCAGCGAAAGCATCAGCCTGTAGCCCTGATAGTAGACTCCCGGCATTATTGTATTATAATATGGTGTGTGCCTGTATGTGACGCATGGCACCAGGAACTGCCTCTCCCGGTCGGGATTGCCGTCTATCACAAACTTGTGGTTGGCCATCATGGAGAATCCCATGGCATCGCCCGGCCCGTCGCCTATATCAAGCCGCGCAAGCCTCTGCACACCCAACGCCAGCAGCGTAAGCCTGGTGTACACCACAGCGCCCGCGCTCATGTATACCTGTCCGCACCTTGGGGCTGATGCCTGCCCGTCCATGGGGCCCGCCTGCCCTGTGGCCTTGTCTATCATGGAATAATATACCAGGCCGCCATGAAGGCCCCTGGAGCAGTATCCCGCCTCCATGCCCATGCTGCACTTCAGGCGGTCGCTCATGGAAAACTCGTAGGCATATAGAGCTGATGCCCCCGTGGTGCGGTATGCCGCCTGGCCCTGCATGTCGCCATAAGCCCTGATGCCCACGCCGCTGCTGATACCCGGCATCTTTTGCTGATACTCAGCCATATATATGCGGTATCCGCCATCCATGCCCGGCCACTGGCTGCGCACGGCGCACCCAAGCTCGCTGTAATCGCCCACCGACACAAAGGCTGGACTCAGCGACATCTTGTCGAGGAAATACTGCGAGAAACAATAGTCCTGGGCTTCTGCCACTGTGGTGCCCAGCACCGCTATCAGCAATATGTACAAAAATACGCGCATCCGGGGTGTCCGCCGTCCTTTTTTTTACGGCAGTGCAAAAATATCAAAAAAAACTGAAAATTTTATTTCGATTTATGAAAAACAAAAATTAATTTTACAATTTGAAATTTCAACAACAATGAGACAGTTAATTACAGCGTTGCTTATAGTGATGGGCGTGGTGCAAGGCATGGCTCAGCCCGATACTATAAATCTGAGAATCAGCATACTTACATGTGCCCAGGGCGACCAGATATACTCCGCATTCGGACATACGGCCATAAGGGTGCAGTGGCCCGAGGCGCGCATCGACAGGGTGTACAACTACGGCACATTCGACTACGCCCAGCCGCTTTTCGCTCTCAAATTCGCCCGGGGCTATCTCGACTATGCCCTCTCGCTATACAATTTCAGGCTTTTCAGCTATGAATACATACGCGGACGCCGCCAGGTGGAGGAGCAGACCCTCAACCTCTCGGGAAAGCAGAAGCAGGAGCTCTTCGATTTTCTGGATTGGAACGCCAGGGAGGAAAACCGGTACTACCGCTACAATTTCCTGGACGACAACTGCGCCACCAGGATACGCGACATACTGGAGAAAACCTGCGGCAGCTCCATATCGATGCCCGACACCACATACAACTTCACACTGAGGCAGGCCATAAACAGCCACCTGGACAAGATGCCATGGCTCAGAATGGGAATATCGCTGCTGATGGGACTGCCCGTAGACCAAAAGGCCACAAGGGAGACAGCAATGTTTCTGCCCCAATACCTCTACGAGACCCTCCATGAGACCAGCATCGAGATCGACGGGCACAAGATGCCGCTGGTGGCAGGCACCCACACCGTAATCAACTATCCGCCAGTGGAATGCGAAGACTGGCTCACCACAGTGTCGCCAAGCCTGATACTATGGCTGATACTGGCGGCATGGGCCGCGGCCACCGTGTTCGAGATAAAAAACAAGAAATACACAGCCTGGGCCGACAGGCTGATGCTCTGCACAACTGGATTCCTGGGCATAGTGGTGCTGATGGCATGGACAATGTCGGAACACACTGTATGCGCCTGGAACCTCAACATACTGTGGCTGTGGCCCACCCACATAGTGGCAGCATGGAAAACCAGGAGCACATCGCCATTCTGGACCAACTATTACAAGGCAGCTGCCATAACATGCGGACTACTGGCCATGGCAGGCCCAGTGATGCCACAGCAATACGACCCGGCATTCTACCCGATGCTGATGATAATGACTCTAAGACTGGCCAGGATAGGCTTCTGCAAAAAACAATAACACACAAAAAAACAGCCCCGAAGACAATATGAAGATAAGCAAGATATTCGGCATGATGGCACTGCCAGCCGCCACCCTGCTGCCGATGGCGGCACAGGCACAAGACATGCTGACCGTAAACCCCGAGTTCAAGAAGGTATCGCAATTCGAGTTCAACAAAGAATGGCACTACCTGACATCGGAGATGTTCCTGTTCAACGGCTCCAAGTTTCAGTCGCTGATAAACACCCTGTATGCCAACGTGCCCAAGAAAGCCAAAGCATCGCTGCCCAGCCCCGAAAACATACTCATAACCGCCAAGATAGACGGCACAGCACTCGGAAACCTCAGCTACCCGATATTCAACTTCAACATAAGCACCTCGGCCAGCGGCGAGCTGCAGACCTTCACCATGGACAGCTACGAGGCCATCCGCATAATGGACAACCTGCCCCTGTCGTCGCTCAGCAACGGCAAGATAGACTGCAACATAAACGTTGACCTGATAACCAAAGACAAGCCCAACAAGGTATTCGAGTTTGTGGCGGCACAGCTTACCCAGATATCCAGCTGGACCACCACGCCGCTTACCGCAGCCAAAACCCTGGTGGGCGAGCTTGGCAACCTCATCACCACCAAGACCACCAACAAGGAATATAAATTCAACTCAACAATACGCCTTTACGAGGAAGAAGACTTCAGCAAGAAAGTAGCCTCCATAAGCGTCTACTCATTCATCCCATCCAAGGTGCACACAGCCGGGATAGACTCATCAGCCATAAGCAAATACCTGGACAGCAACGACAATCCCAAGCTGGACCGGTCGAGACTGAACTCCCTGATACGCAACGACAAATACCCATTCATGGTAATAGTGAGCTACAAATCGAAATACGTATCGGAGCCGGTGATAGGCGACCAGACCACCACCGAGACCGTGGACGCCCGCCTCTCGAAGGTAAAGAAAGCATACGAATCAGGACTGCTGAGCTCCGACATATACACCCAGGAGCTGAAACTCGTGGAATACCTATACGCATTCGTAACCCTGAAATCCAGCATCAACAACTACATGCTCAACTACAAAAACAAGATAACCGACGATTTCAGGATGCAGTACACCCAGATATACGACAACTACATATCGCTGAGGGGAATACTTAGCGGACGCAAGGTAGAGTTTTCCAAAAACCCGATCTTCAGCAACGAGTTTCTGCCCACCTACAACAGCATACTCACCAATGCCGACGTATACCTGGATGCCGACAACAACCTGCGCAACATAAAGAACATAGCCAAACTGATGACCGAGCAGCCAACAAGGGCCATCGGATTCGACGCCGCGCGCAACGAGCAGACCCTGGCCACACTGCACTCGGTGGAATTCCCAACCGACCACCCCGAATTCAACAACATAGCCGACCTGGCCGCAATGATACAGAAGCTGGAAAACGAGCAGTACAAAAACATCTTCAGCCAGAAGGTAACCAAACTAAAGTCCATGCAGCCAAGCGCCGACGCCACAGCATACTGCGAGAGCCTGAAGACAGAGATGAACACCACATACTGCCGCAGCTGCCGCGAAAACGTAAACCTGGCCATCAACGACTACCTGCAGCGCCTGGATGCCGAGAACCTCAGGATGGCCCAGAAAAGACTCGAAAACACTATTTCCGACGCCAAAGACCAGATATTCACCATACTCCAAAAAGAGAAAATACTGCGCAGGCATTTCGAGCAGGACTATGGAGACACCCTGCCCGACGATGTGGAATACATGCACGAGGATTTCGTAAAACTCCAAAACAACCGCGAAAAACTCCAATCCATAATCAAAAAGAACTATTCTGACCAAAATACTACACAACTCAACCTAATATCCGACAATATTGAGTATGAGGCGCAAGATTTGGCAAAAATTTTGGATAATATTTGCAAGAAAATGCCCGAACTTTGTGAATAAAATTGCATAAACACATAATAAACCACAAAGTTTGTCCGTTTTCAAATTTGTACAAGACACTCCAACTATGAGAAAGGCAATTATATATATACAAATAATAGTGGCACTGGTAATGCTGAACCTTGCAAGAGCAGAGGCTCAGATAATACAGTTCTCGCAATTCTACGCCGCACCGCTATTCCTGGCGCCATCATACGCCGGAGAGTGTTTCGGCAGCAGAGTATCGCTAAACTACCGCAACCAGTGGCCAGAGGTAGGCATGTTCAACACATACGCCCTATCCTACGACCAAAACCTCTACAAGATAAACAGCGGCGTGGGCATGATGGTGCTGCGCGACGATGCGGGCGATGGCGACCTGGCTCTTACGACAGTCGACATCTGCTATTCCTGGTGGACACGCATCAACCAGCAGTGGATATTCCGCCCTGGCATCGGCCTCAAGTACAATCAGCGCAGCATCAACTTCCAGGACCTCATATTCGGCGACATGATTGACGAAATGGGCAACGTGAGCGGCAAACGGACAATGGAAAGCACCCCCCTCACCCACAAGCCATTCCTCGACATGCAGGTATCGGCGCTCATGTATTCCGACAAATACTGGGGAGGCTTGTCGGTAGACCACCTTCTTAGGCCAAAAGCATCCCTCTACGACAACAACGACTACCACGAGGATATGAAACTCACAATCTTTGGAGGCGCAAAGATATATGTTGGACAGGGATCCACAAGCCGCAGCCGCAAAGACAAGGACGCCGAGCAGAGCGTATCATTCACCCTCCTGTACGATTTCTCAAAACTTTCCGACAACCTGTATCTCGGAGCCTACTGGCACAAGGACCCATTCACACTGGGCGCATGGATAAAAGGCATTCCAGTTGCCGTACGCAAGGAGACCTACAGCAACATAGACGCCATGGTGGTAATGCTGGGATTCAAGATATTCGATTTCCACGTAGGCTACAGCTACGATTTCACCATCGGACACCTCCTGAGCTCTACCGGAGGCAGCCACGAGATATCCATCCAATACGAATTCCTGCCCAAGGCCAAAGGCAAGAAACGACACCAGGTTATCGCCTGTCCAAGACTATAGGCACAACGAAAAAAAATCGGAACGGAATCCCAAAAGCGGACACCGTTCCGATTTTTTTTTATGCGGCAGAGGACCAACGCCCCTGACACTATCAATTTACAACAGCCCTCCTTATAAGATAGGGCGCAAGAATCTCGCGGAATGGCAGCGCCACGTCAGCAGCCACATAGTCCATGCCGAACATGCCGCACCGGCTGCGCAGCCTCTCGCAGAAATCCTGCGACATGGAGCGGTAAACCTCGCGGTATTCCATGGGATTCAGCGATATCTGCTCACCGCTCTCCATATCCACAAACCTGTGGGGCCGGTTCTCGAAATCGAAATCCACCTCGGTGCCCCTGTCCAACACATGGAATAGAACCACATCATGCTTGGCGTGTCTGAGGTGCTGAAGCGCCGAAAACAAATCCTCATCGTCGCAAGAATCCATCATATCGCTGAATATGAGCACCATGCTGCGGCGGTGGATACTCTCGGCCACCTGATGCAGGCAATCCGCTATCGTTCCAGACTGCTGCCCGGCACCTGCATCGCGGCTGTGTGACACCAGCCCGTCAAGCTTGTGGAAAAGCATCTTGGCGTGGGTGCCGCTCACCTTGGCATCCGATGCGAAATCTATCTTACCATCAAAAAAAGTAAGCGACACAGCATCGCGCTGCCGGCGCAGCAGATTGATGCACGCCGCGGCGCACACGCATGAGAACTCCAGCTTGTTGAACTTGGCATCCCGGGGATACCTCATGCTCTGCGATGTGTCTATAAGTATATGGCAGCGTAGGTTGCTCTCATCCTCATAGCGCTTCACGAAAAGTTTCTCGCTGCGTGCATATAGTTTCCAATCTATATGGCGTGTGCTCTCGCCCTTGTTGTAAAGGCGGTGCTCATTGAACTCCGACGAGAAACCATGGAAAGGACTCTTGTGGAGACCGGTAATGAAACCCTCGGTGACATGGGCCGCCACAAACTCCAGATTGTTGAGGTCGGTAATCTCGGAAAGACGCGTTATCATCTACAAATCCATATTATTAAGTACCTGGAGCAGGGCGTCGTATTCCACGGGCACCACTCCCACCCTCTCGCAAACCAGGCCGCCAGCCACATTCGCCACCTCCGACGCCAGTATCATATCCATGCCGGCGGCCATGCAGAGGCTCACCGTGGCTATTACGGTGTCTCCGGCGCCCGACACGTCTGTCACCTCGCGTATCATGGAAGGGAAACGGTTGTAGCTGATGCCGTCGCTCAGGAATATGCCATGCTCCGACAATGTCACAAAGCCGTATTTATGGCCCAGAATACCGCGCAGGCGTTTCTCGGCCTCGAAAAGCCCGTCAAAATCGGTCTTGCCAATGCTGACGCCCACACCCTCGCACAGCTCCTTGAAGTTGGGCTTGAATACGTCCACATTCTTGTAATGCAGGAAATTGCGCTTCTTGGGGTCCACCAAAACCGGAATATTCCTGGAATGGGCCATCGCCACCACCTTGTCTATTATATAAGGTGTGATTACACCCTTGTCGTAGTCCTCGAAAACCACAGCGCCTACCTTGCGCGATTCCATGATGGCGGCCACTTTGTCCAAAAGCTGCTGCGACAATTTCTCGGATATTGGAGTTGTGACCTCCTCGTCCACACGCAGCAAATGCTGGCCCCCGCTTATAACGCGGTGCTTTATGGTGGTGGTTCTGCTTGGCGAGGCCACAATGCCCGAGGTGTCCAGCCCGTCGGTCTGCATCAGCTGCATGAAACTGCTGCCGTGCTGATCGTCGCCTATCACCGAGCACAATATCGGATTGGCCTTCAGCGATTTTATGTTGAGCGCCACATTGGCGGCGCCGCCCATGCGTATCTCCCGCTTGGTGGTGTTCACAATGGGAATGGGCGCCTCGGGGGATATGCGTGTCACGCTGCCCCATAGATACGAGTCTATCATGATATCGCCAATCACTACCACGTTGATGTCCTTGAACCTGGCGAATATTTCATTAAAATCTTGTCTCAAGACTGGCTTAGTTTAATGGCACGACGTAGTTCTCGACGTCGGCCCGTGTTATTTTTTCGGGACAGAAAATAATAAGGCGCTCCAGCACATTGCGGAACTCGCGGACGTTGCCTGTCCAGTTGTACTCCTTGAGTTTCTCTATGGCATCGTCTTCTATCACTTTTTTCTTCTGATTGTATTCGGCATTTATCTGCTCGTTGAAAAAATCGGCCAGCAATGGAATGTCGTCCTTGCGGTTGCGCAGCGATGGCACCTGTATCACGATAACACTTAGACGGTGGTAGAGGTCCTCGCGGAAACGGCCCGACTGGATTTCCTCTCTCAGGTTTTTGTTGGTGGCGGCCACCACGCGCACGTCGGTGGCTATCTCCTTGTCGGAACCCACGCGCGAGATCTTGTTTTCCTGAAGCACCCTGAGCACCTTGGCCTGGGCTGCAAGGCTCATGTCGCCAATCTCGTCGAGGAATATAGTGCCACCCTGGGCGGCCTCGAACTTGCCTTTCTGGGTCTTTACGGCAGATGTGAACGAGCCCTTCTCATGCCCGAAAAGCTCGCTTTCTATCAGCTCCGATGGTATTGCGGCGCAGTTTACCTCAATGAAAGGTCCATTGGCCCTTGGGCTCTGCTCGTGCAGATGGCGGGCCACCACTTCCTTGCCCGATCCGTTTTCTCCCAGTATCAGGACCCTGGCCTCTGTGGGGGCCACACGCTGTATCATCTCCTTTACATGCTGCATTGCAGGCGACTCGCCCACCATGGGATACTTGTTGGCATTATTGCGCACCTTCTGCTTCAGCACCTTGTTTTCGGCCACCAGGGCTTTTTTCTCGGTGGCGTTCTTTACTATCACCAGAAGCTTGTTGAGGTCCAATGGCTTTTCCAGATAATCGTAGGCGCCCTTCCTGATGGCATCAACGGCATTCTCGAGGGTGCCGTGACCTGATATCATCACCACCGACGAGTCTATGCCCATCTCCTTGATGCGCACGAGCACCTCGATGCCGTCCATCTGAGGCATCTTGATATCGCACAGTATAATGTCGAACTTGTCTTTCTCGAGTATCTTGAGTCCCTCGATACCGTCGGCGGCCAAAACCACCTCGTGGCTCTCGTATTCAAGTATGTCCTTGAGAGTGTTTCGTATCGAGCGCTCGTCGTCAATAATCAGTATTTTTGCCATGATTTGCGTTTTAGAAAAATGTTTTTACAAAAATACAATAATTATTATAACTAAAACAAAAAAAAATTAATAATTTTAGAAAATTTTTTGGAATACACAATCACAAAACCAGAATCATGAGAAGAATATACGCTACAGGCGAGACAGTATTCGATATAATGTTCCGCAACGGCCGTCCCCATGGCGGCAATCCGGGCGGCTCGGTGCTCAACAGCGCGGTATCGCTGGGACGCCTGGGCCTGGAGCCCGTTTTCCTGTCGGATTTCTGCAACGACATGATAGGCATGGAGATACGCAGTTTCCTTGAGGCCAATGGAGTAAGGCCGGTGCAGGTGATATCAGATACCGGGATGCAGACCTCGGTGGCCCTGGCTTTTCTCGACGAGCACAGCAACGCCAAATACGAATTCTATAAACAGAAGCCTCAGAACCCCGACCTGTCGCTTTTCTCGGCCGATTTCAGGCCCGACGACATACTGCTGTTCGGCTCGTTTTACGGGATAATGCCCGAGATACGCGCCGGAGTCAGCCACCTTGTAAACCAGGCGCGCGGCAATGGCGCCATAGTGGTGTACGACCCCAACTTCAGGCGTCCACACCTGAAAGACCTGCCCCGGGTGATGCCGTACATAGAGGAGAACATACGCCTGGCGCATGTCGTGAAGGGCAGCGACGAGGATTTCGCCCTGGTGTTCGGGGCTGATACCGCGCATCAGGCCTATGACCGCGTAAGGGACCTGAATCCCGACGCCCTGATGCTCTACACCAAGGGCAAGGACGGATGCGAGTACTTCCACCATGGCCAGCACCGCAGCTGGAGCGTGCCTCAGATAGTGCCCATAAGCACTATAGGCGCCGGCGACAATTTCAACGCGGGCATAGTGTACGGGCTGATACAGAACGAAATAATGGCAGCCGATATCCTGAAAGGAAGCATCAGCTGCCAGAAGATAGATGATATGGTGGGCCATGCCGTGAATTTCTCACAGATGTGCTGCATGAGCAGCGAGAACTATATTAGTTGTCGATCTCGAAAGAGTTGATGAACTTGCGCGAGGCCTTGTCGGAGATTTCGGAATTGGCCGATATTGTGCCGAACTGGTAATAGCGCTTGCCCACAAAGAAACTGCGCATCATGATGGAGATGGTGTCGTTGAGGGTGCCGGAGAACGAGAGACCCTTGTTGCCGTTCAGGCGCTCCTCCTGTGTGGTGTTTACCTTGCTGCCGAATGCCTTCATGAACGAGTCAGCCTCGAGCTTCAGCTTGCTGTCTGTATTGGATGCTGTAACGGCGCCCACAGGATAGTCCTTGTACATAGCCACATACATGGCATTGTCGGATACCTGGTCGATATACTGATAGGTCTGCACAAGGCCGGCGTTGTTTTTCTCCTCGCTGTATACGGGGCCCTGGGGAACGTTTACAAAATTGATGGAGAATTTGCCGTTCTCGGAATGGAACGATTTCTTCTCCACATTATTCTTGTTGTCGGTTACTGAGGTGCCATTGCCGTTGGTGCGGTTCTGGTAAGTAGTTTCCATACAAGAAGTTGCGAGCATTGCGGCAAACAACGATGCTATAAGAACTAATTTTTTCATACTTTTTAAACAAATTTTATTGGTAAATTATTGGCAAATATAAAAAAAAAAATTTTTACTTTGCATTCCGAATAAAAAAAACTAAATTCTTTTGCCCAAAATCTTGTGGTATGGAATTTGTTTTGGGATAATAAGGTATTAATCAGACAAAAAACTCTAACTAAAGTAAAATAAACATCCATTATGAAAAAACTATCAAGCATATTGATAATGGCGCTGCTGATGCTGACTGCAAGCCTGTCAGCCAATGCCGGCGGCATCGATCCCGAGAATGACGGCATCCAGACAAGCCAGCCCGCCGATGTGTCCGACAAGGAGCCCGAGCCCGATGTATACTGGTTCTTTATCCGCATGAGGATAGACCCCAAGGGCAAGGACCTGGAGATCACCAGCGGAGGCACCAAGATCACCATGGGCACCAAGAAGGGATTCAACAAAGCCGTATGGTGGGGCATTGCGCACCGACAGGTGGCCATAGGCCCATTCTACAGCGAGGCCGAGGCCCTGAACGCCAAGATCTACTACAAGAAATCGAAAGACAAGATAAACGAGCTGCCACAGGCCACAGCGCCCAGCACCATGAGCTGGTTCGAGGTTTCATTCAAGGAGCTGAAGCGCCTGCGCAGCTACGAGTACACCCACAGCCCCGCAGCCGTAAGCGACGGATCGTCGGCCGAGTTCACCGATGCCCTGTATGAGGGTCTGTCATTCCAGCGCCTGTCCATCGGACCTTTCTGGGACCACACACAGGCAGAGGAAGCCAAGAAAATCTACCGAATGAATGAGTAAGACAGGATTGTATTTCGGGTCGTTCAACCCCGTGCACAATGGTCACCTGATGCTGGCCAACTATCTGGTGGAAAACTCAGGGCTCGACTGCCTATGGTTCGTGATAAGCCCCCAGAACCCTTTCAAGGCCAAGGAATCGCTGCTGCCAGACTATCAGAGGCTGGAGATAATGCGCAGGGCCATAGACGGATACGGCAAGTTCAAGGCCTGCGACATAGAGTTTGGAATGCCCAAGCCGTCCTACACCATCGACACCCTCACGTACCTGAAGGAGAAATATCCCGCGCGTGAGTTTTTCCTGATAATGGGCACCGACAATCTGGAGCGCCTCGACAGATGGAAAAACTACGAGCAGATACTGGCCCAGCACAATATAATAGTGTTCCCCAGAAATGGCAGCGACGGAGGCCAGCTGCGCAGCCACCCCAAAGTGCAGCTGGTGGATACTCCAATCATAGAGGTGTCGAGCACATTCATAAGAGAGAGCATACACAACGGCAAAGACGTAAGGTTCTTCATGCCCGAGAAGGCTTTCGAATATATCGACGAGATGAACTTCTGGAAGAGATAAAAAAAGCATGCAGGAAGCCGCGCAATGGCATCCTGCATGCTTTCCGTTTATATTGAAACTCTATACGGGCTACTCCCTCCTGAGAGCATCGAGCGGGTCTATCCTGGCGGCGCGGCTGGCCGGATATACCGATGCCAACACGCTTAGCACCACCGAGAGCAGCAATGCCCCAACCATCATGGGCCACGAATAGTCAAAGAGGTCGATATTGCAGTCCAGAATCCTTCCAATGTGGGAATTGGCCACCGAGCTTGCCGCCTGCGATGCCATTGTACCGCCCACAACACCCAGCAGGCCTCCCAGCAATCCAATGATGGCGGCCTCCAGATAGAATATCATCCGGATCTGATGCTGCGTGGCTCCCAGCGATTTCATGATGCCAATCTCCTTGCGGCGCTCGTATATCGCCATTATGAGAGTGTTCACTATTCCGAGCACAGCCACCAGCAGCGCCACGATTCCTATGGCTGCCAATATGGAATCCAATATCATGAAAAGGCGCTCGATGTCGTCGAGCTTGTCGCCCACGGAGAAAACCTGGAAACCCATCTTCTCCAGCCTTATCTTTACAGGCTTCAGATACTTATGCTCCAATACCCTGATATGCGCGGTATTGTATTTGCCAAACTTGCCCTCTATGCCGTCCATGAGGTCGTAGAGATCGCGGAAGTCGATGGACGGTATGTCCTGCATGGACTTGTCAGGCAGGAACACTCCGCCGGCAAACATACCCGCCGTGAAAGAGTTGTTCTCCACCACTCCCACTATCTTCATCAACGTGGACTGGTCTTTTACAGGAATGCCTCCGCCATATCCGCGGCCCATGGTCTCGAGGATCCTCTCGGAGTCGTATACCTTGGTAATCAGCTCCAAGTCATGTCCAAGTATGGAATCCAGGGGCAGTTCAGTCATATTGTTGTCAACGGCGAAATTGGAATTATCGTCCCTGATGCGGATGTTCATCTGGGCAAGCAGGCTCTTGCTGATTACCACAGCCTCCTCGGAATCGCTGTCGAAAAAGCGGCCTCTTGAAATGGTGCTGAATGGTGCGAAATCGCCCATCTCTACAGGCACAGCCTTCAGGTTCACCCTCTCCTGCACACCGTTGAACCTTACCATGGCAGGTTTCACAATCTCGGGAAACACCAGGGCCACCTCTGGCCATGCCTCCATCACCTCTATTGTGGAATCGCTGAGAGGCACCACATCACGGTCCATCACGCCCAAGGCTCCTCCCCTGCTGCCCACACCATGGATGTCGATATCGCGCGAGCTTACTGTAAGGCCCGTAAAGAGGTCGTTGGTTTCCAGCGACTTGGAAACATTCTCCGAGATACCCTTGCCAAACGAGAACATCGACGACAATGCGCCTATGCCCACAGCCACACCCAGGATTGTGAGTATGGTGCGCATGGTGTTACGCCTCAGGTTGTTGCAGGCCAGCAATACTATGTCGGTAAAGTTCATTGGTTGGTGTTTTGTGAAATTTTGATAATCTCGCCATCAGACAGCAGCACCGTCTTATGCGATATCCTGTAGGCGGTCTCCTTGTCGTGGGTCACCATGATTATGGTGATATTGTGTCTCTGGTTGAACATCTGGAGAAGCTCCAGAATCTCCGCCGAAGTGGCGGTGTCCAGATTGCCCGTTGGCTCGTCGGCCAGTATTATCTTAGGCTTGTTGGCCAGGGCGCGCGCAATGGCCACACGCTGCGCCTCGCCGCCCGACAGCTCGCTCGGATAATGCATGGCCCTGTTGTAGAGGCCCATGTTGTAGAGCAGCTCGCAGGCACGGGTGTCGCGCAGGCTGCGTGGATAGTTGCTGAATATGAGAGGCAGCTTAACATTGTCGATGGCCGTCCGTGTGGGCACCAGGTTGAACGACTGGAAAATCATGCCCACCGTAAACTTCCTGTACTGCGACAGCTGGGCCTCGCTCATCTCGAGAATGTTGCACCCGCTGTAGTATACACCGCCCTGGGCATCTGTATCCATGCCGCCAAGCAGATTCAGCAAGGTGCTCTTGCCCGATCCGCTCTTGCCCACTATGGACACAAACTGCCCCTCCTCCACATCGAAATTGATGTTGCGGAGGGCGTATATCTTGTTGTCGCCTTTGCTGAAAGTCTTCGACAGACCGCTAACTTTTAATAGTGCCAATTTTTTTTGTTGAAATTTTGGCTCAAAGTTAATAATTTTTTTAAATTTACACCCAGAAATTTTCAACTAACTAGAAAAATAATTTTACATTACAAAATGCAATTCAAGGACTACTACAAGATACTGGAGGTGGAGCCCAACGCCACAGCCGATCAGATAAAGAAGTCGTACAGACGTCTGGCCATGACTTACCACCCCGACCGCAACCCCAACAATCCGGAGGCCGAGGAGAAATTCAAGGACATAAGCGAGGCCTACGAGGTGCTTCAGAACGCCGAGAAACGCAAGAAATTCGACCTGATGCGCGATGGCAAAAACAACACCGGCGATTTCTACGCCAAAAACACACGCAAGGCCGGCTCAAAGGACGACGACGATTTCGGTTTCGACTATTTCAAGAAAAAGACAAGCCAGTATTCCGACTTCTTCAACAACTTCTTCCGCAAGAGCGACCTGTTCAAGGGCGACGATTTTACGGGAAGCATCACCATATCGCTCAAGGAGGCGTATATGGGCAGCAACAGAATCCTTAATATCCTCGACAAGAAGCTCAGGATAACCATAAAACCCGGCATCAAGGACGAGCAGCTGCTCAAGATTCCCGAGCAGGGCTATCCCGGCATAGGCAGCGGACGCAACGGCGACCTCTATGTACGTGTAAAGGTAGAGAAAGACAATATCTTCACCCGCCGCGGCGACGAGCTCTTCACCGAGGTGTTTGTGGACATTTTCACTATACTGCTGGGCGGCGACGTGCTGATATCGACCCTCAACGGCGATATCAGGATCACCATACCTCAGGGCTTCGAATACGGCAAACAACTGCGTATCAGGGGCAAAGGAATGCCGGTATACGGCACCGACGGAATGTACGGCGACCTGTTTGTAAAGATAAAATACTACATGCCCAAAAACCTTAGCCAGGAGCAGACCGACCTCATAAGGCAGGCTCAGGAGATTGGCAAAAAGAAATAACCCCCAAAAACAACGCTACACATGAGAAAAAGTATATTCTTGCTGATGCTGATGGCCATGGTGGCATTCTCGGGAAGCGCCTACGCCCAGTTCGAGGATTTCGAGAACGGCGGCCAGCAGACCAACAACCGCGGCAACAACGGCAACAACGGCTCCAGCAACCAGCGGCTGATAGACAGGCTGAGATTCGGCGGAAACTTTGGACTCGGATTCTCCACCAACGGATTCGCCATGAGCCTGAACCCGACAGTGGGATATTGCATAAACAGGTATGTAACAGCCGGAGTGATAGGCACATGCGAATATTACCGCTATGGCGAGACCTCGTATCGCCCGGCATATTCCAAGAGCAACCTGGGCGGCGGGGCATACGCCGAAATCTATCCCATAGATTTCCTGGTATTGCATGCCGAGGCGCAGTACATAAGCTACGACGACTATTATTATCCCACACGCCGCAGCGACGCCCCAATCCTGATAGGCGGCGGATACCACAGAAGCCTCAGCAACAGGGCAGGCATCAACCTGATGTTTCTATGGAACCTGAACGAGACCGACGGCCTCAGGAACAACACCTCGTTCTCCAATCCAATAATAAGGTTCAGCGTGATATTCTGATCTGCGGCAAAAACGAAAAAACATCAAAGCCACGGTCCGGCGATTGCGGGCCGTGGCTTTGATGTTTTTCCACATATATATAATATAAGGTGTGGTTATTGGCTTTCCGTAGCTATTATTTATCACCAATAAGGGCGGTTACCCGGTTCTCCAGGTCTGATATCCTCTGATACTCGGAGGTCATATCCTTTGCCACCACGCATATCTTCAGGAGCACATTGTACTCGTCGCGCACGGGCGAGAATGTCTCGCTCAGGTAGAACTCCTTGCCGTTGAATGAGTATCTTGTGATTGCGGAATGTATCAGACCGTCGGACAGACGCCTCATGCTGTCGTTGAAGGCCTTGATATCAGCATCCTGAGTCATAAACGAGCGTACATCGTGGTTCTCGAGCTCCACGAAAGGCATGTCTATTACATGCAGCATCCTTGGGTTCATCATCATGAAGAAGCCCTGGGCATCGAGCTCGTAGTATCCCATAGAGTTGTTCATCACAAACTGGTTCATTATAAGCTCGTCTTTCAGCTGGTCGTTTTTCTCGTTGAGCTTCTGTATCACCGACTGATTGGTCTCTGCCTGGTTTTCGAAATCGTCGTGAAGCTTCTGGTATCTCACGGTCTCGCGCTTGTTGGCATCCTCCAGATTCTCAATCTTTGATTTCAGGCCTTCGATAATCTTATGAACCTCGCTCTCCTGCTGGGCCAGGCGCTCTGTCTTCTGGTTGGATTCCTCGAGCAGGCGCTGTGTGTTCATATTTATCTTAACATTGGCTATGGTGGATGCGATGGTCTCGCCTATCTTCTCGATAAACTCTACCTGGTATTTCTCGATAAGCTGGAACGATGCCAGCTCCACAATACCGTATGTCTCGCCGTTTACCTTGAGGGGCACAATAACGAGGCATGTAGGATCGGCCTCGCCCAGTCCCGAGCTTATGTGGACGTATCCCTTGGGGATGTCGGTCATGAAGACGGTCTCGTTTTCGCGGAAACACTGTCCCACCAGATTCTCACCTATCTCTATGCGCTGCTTTACGTACTTGAGACGGTCGTAGGCATAGAATGCGGTAAGCTCCAGATGTGTATCGTCAGGGTTGGAATCGTCAAGGATGTATATACCGCCCATGTTGGCATCGAGGTATCTCACCAGACGCTCCACAACTCTGTTGGAGAGCACCTGCATATCGTCGCCGGCATTACGGAGCACCTCGTTGAACTCTGCGAGACCCTGTGCCTGCCAGTTGCGCTGCGAGTTCTCCTCCTTACGCTGCTCGGCCTCCTTGTCGGCCTTTATAAGGTTGTCGCGCATCACAAGCAGGGAGTTTGCGAGCACGTCGCGCTTGCTCTGTGGATGGAATTCCGATGCGAAATCGCCCTCACCGATCTTGATGGCGAACTGCGATGTCTCCTTGAGGTTCGAAACCAGAGTCTTCAGTGTGTGGGAAATCTCGCCAATCTCGTCAGATCCGCTCTCAGCAATCTCGGGCAGGCTACCATCGGCCATCTCCTTTATCCTGTCTTTCACATTGTTGAGTCGGCTGATGGCGTGGTTTATCATCAGCATTATTATGATAACAAAGGCCACACAGCCCAGAATACTGTATATCAAAGTCTTGTCGGAATCCTGGAATCCGTTGTCGATTGACAGGAGAGATTCTTCCTGGGCCTTCTGAAGCATGCCGGCCAGCCTTGAGGCCTTCATCAAAGCCCTCTTGTAGCAGGTGTATATCTCGCCATCCACCACGCTGTATTTCTTGTAGGAGAATCCGGTAATGTCGTTGAATTTTTCAGCGTTGTCCAGCTCCTCCATCAGGTCTTCCTGCAGCGAGAACAGCGAATCGGTTACGGAATACAGCTCAAAGAGGAGGTTGTAGCCCTCGGTGTTCCACTCCTCCATCTTTATGTTGTTGTTCAGCTGCGACTTAATATTGTCGTAGCGCTCTCCCTTTATGGAGGCGAAAGCTTCAGTGAGCTTCGACTCACGGGGCGCTGCCTTTAGGGTGTATTGAGTAATGATATACTGGGATTCCATTATAATGTCCTTGAGAGCCTCGGCACACACCATGGCGGGATATCCGCGGTCGATATCATCAGCCACAGTATCACGGATGGTCTTCTGAGTGCGGTTTAGTCCCATGTACATCAGCAAAATAAGACCGCCCAGCACCAAAAAGGCGAGCATTATCTTTAGTTTCAGCGAGAATCGGAAGTTGTATTTCATACCGTATTTATATTAATTTCTTGATAATCAACTATTTGCATATCAAGGCAAAACACCTTGGATTTTCTGCATAAAGTTAAGCAACAAATACGCCAAATGCAAATAAAAATGCAAAAATTTTAATGCATCAGTTTAAAAACAAGCTCTTTCAGCAAAGCGCCGGCGTCGGTGGAGGCATTATCGACTCCCTTGCTCCTGAGGTCATATTGTCTCAGGAGCGATATCGCCTGCAGGCACTTTGGCAGGGGCATCCTGCGGGCGGCCTCGTCATAGTCGCGCAGGAAATATGGCGAGCAGCCCATGGCTGCGGCCTTGGTGGACGGGTCGGAGGCCTTGTATTGCCAGTATATCAGCATCTTTGAGAAAAATCCGTATAGCGATGTAATGGTAAGCACCAGAGGATTGTCCTTCTGATTCTTGGCAAAATGCTCCACTATGCGTGCAGACTTGTACACATCGCCCCTGGATATCACGTTTTGCAGCTCGAAATTGTTGTAGTCCTTGGATATGCCAATATTGTCCTCGATGGCCTGAGGCGTTATGGCGGCGCCACTTGGCAGCGATATGGCCAGCTTGTCGAGCTCGTTGGCTATCTTGCTGAGGTCGGTGCCCAGATACTCCGTAAGCAGCCTTGTGCACCTGGCATCGCACTGAAGGCCTTTCTGCCGTGCATAGCTGTCTATCCACTGAGGAATCTTGTTCTCGTAGAGCTTGTCGGAGGTGAAGAGCACCCCGCCTTTTTCCACGAGCTGGCTCAGCTTCTTGCGCTTATCCACCTTCTTGTATTTGTGGCACAAGACCAGAATGGTGGATGCCAGGGGCTTCTGCACATAGAAAGCCAGGTCCTCGATTTTCTTCATGTCCTGGGCCTCCTTCACTATCACCACCTGGTATTTGGCCATTGCGGGAAACCTCCTGGCCAGGGCGTCCAGGTTCCTGATATCTATGTCCTTGCCATATACCACTGTCTGGTTGAAAACCTTCTCGTCGGCGGTCAGGACGTTTTCCTCTATGTAGCCTGATATCCGGTCTATGTAATAAGGCTCGTCGCCCTGCAGCAGGTATACTGGGGCGAATTTCCCGGCCTTCAGGTCGCTCATTATGGATTCAAAAGTAGGTGCAGCCATTTTTCTTGTGTAGGGCAAAATGTGCGGAGGCTACTCCTCGTCGAAACGGAGATGCTTCACACACTTGCAGTTGTTCATAATCTCGCTCAGGGCCCTTACGCCCATTTCCAGATGGTCGGAGACATAGTTTCTGGTAACATTTCCGTCGCTCTCGCGGGTCTTCACCCCTGATGCCACCATAGGCTGGTCCGACACCAGCAGCAGCGCTCCACACGGAATCTGGTTGGCGAAGGCCACGGTGAAGAGGGTGGCAGTCTCCATGTCGACTCCCATTGTGCGTATCTTTCGGAGATAGTCCTTGAACTTGTCGTCCCACTCCCAGACACGGCG
>JAZLKG010000083.1:0-13662 GCA_045597465.1 Bacteroidales bacterium
CCCATCTTGTGGATATCGGAGATCAGGGCGCGGAGGTCGTCATAGGTTCCGAAATCGGGGTTTACAGCCTTGTAGTCCTTTACGCTGTATGGGCTGCCGTATGTTCCCTTGCGGTTTATCTCTCCCACGGGGAAAATGGGCATCAGCCATACAATGTCCACGCCCATCTTCTTGAGGCGGGGCAGATGCTTGGAGAAAGCCTTTATGGTGCCCTCCGGTGTGTAGTGGCGGAGGTTCACCTCATAGATATTAGAGTTCTTGGTCCATTCAGGAGTCTGATATGCCATGATAATGTATATGAATAATGGTTAAGGATTTACAATATGATTAATAAGCTATGTCGCGGCCCGAATAGTGGAGCATCTCGCGTACAAGCTGATTGAGCTGGTCGGCCTTCTTGAGGGTCTCGATATCCACATGGCACCTGTATCTCCAGTAGTGGTTGGCCTCGGAAGGAACGTTTACACGCTCGCCCCTTGGATCGAGGCTCCTGTACTGCTCGCTGAGACCCAGGATGTCCTGGATAGGGAAAACTGCCCACATGGCCGGCGAATACAGATGCTGGTTGATGATATCCTTCACCACCCATGTCTCGCAGTAGAAGGGCGCCTGGCCGTTCTTGCCCAGACCGTTGTTGTAGAACCTCTGGGTGCGTGCCGGATCCTCCTCCCACCATCCACGGATGGGCAGGGTGTCGTGGCTGCTTGGAGTGGCCACTGCCAGGAATGGATACGACGCGGGGCGTCCGAACTCGACAGAGGTCTCCTTTGGCATGCGCTGAATCTCGAGGCTCAGGATATTGAGCTTGCGCATCACCTCGGGCACACATGCGGGTATCATGCCGAGGTCCTCGCCGCATACCATCATGTTGGTGGCGTTGGTGAGTCCGGGCAACTTTATCTCGGCCTGCTGTCTCCAGAGCTCCTCGTTGCGGTGATAGAAATAGTCGTTGTAGAGGTCGGCCACCACCTGCTTGGTGTGGTCGTCGAGGGCCTTGTATGAGTTGGTCTTGAAGAGCGAGTGTCTTGGATGGTATCCGTCGGGATCCTTCTTGTCCTTGAAGAAGAGCACCTCCGACACGAGGTATACCAGACCGTGCTTCAGTTTCTGCATGTGGAGCATCTCCTCGGCATTTGGGCAGGCCATGGTGCGGAATACCTCCTCTATCTTGGCCTGAGTATCCACGTTGGGCTTGAACTCGAACATGCCGGGTTTGCCAGGTATCTCGTTGAAGAACTGATGCTTTATGTATCCGTATGAGTCCTTGAAGATATCGCGCATATTCTGCTCGGCCACGTATGGGCGGCAGAATCTCTCCTCAGAAAACTGGACGCCGCGGTTCTCGAACTCTTGGCGCTTTACAGGAATGGCGGGATCGAACACGCCCATGAGGCCGCGGGTCTGACTGCTCGGCACGCTCCAGATACGGAAGAATCCAAGGATATGGTCGAGCCTGTAGGCGTCGAAATATTCCGCCATCTTGGTGAGGCGGGCCTTCCACCATGCAAAGCCGTCCTTGGCCATCTCGTCCCAGTTGTAGGCCGGGAATCCCCAGTTCTGGCCATCGTCGGAGAAATCGTCGGGCGGAGCTCCGGCCTGGCAGTCAAGATTGTAGAGATGGGGAGCCACCCACGCGTCCACACTGTGGCTGGCGATTCCTATAGGAATGTCACCTTTTATTACAATGCCGTTGGCGCGGGCATAGTCCGAGACTTTCTTGAGCTGCAGATGGAGGTGATACTGTATGAAGAAATGCACCGCCACGTCGTCGAATCCCGACTGGTCCTCGCGGCAGAGATTGTCCACCATGTCTGGAGAATATGTGGCGTACTGTCCCCACTTGTGGAAGTCGGGAGTATTATAAAGGTCTCTCAGGTAGCTGAAAACGGCGTATGGCTTCAGCCAGTGCTCGTTGGCTTTGTAGAACTGCTGATACTGCGGATCCTTGAGGAAGGCGCGCTTGTTGTCGTCGTATATGATCTTGAAGAGACGGCTCTTGAGCCTCATCACCTCCTCGTAATCGATTTTCTCGAGGCGGTTGAGCTCCTGCATGCGCTCGTCCATAAGGTCCTTGGCCACGTGGTTGAGGTTTTCGGCCATGTCCTGCACGCGCATATAGAGCGGATGCAGCGCGAAAACCGAAACGCACTTGTATGGATATGAGTCCTTGTAGTTGTGATAGAGAACAGTGTCGTTTACGGGGAGAATCTGTATCATCCTCATGCCCACCTGCTTGGCCCAGTCTATGAAGTCGATGAGGTCGGCGAACTCGCCTACACCCAGGCCGTTTTGGCTGCGGAGCGAGAAAACAGGCACGGCCACTCCTGCGCCCTTCCATGGGTAGCGCGGAAACTTGAAGTCCTCGTCGTTGAGGATATAGAAATCCTTGCCGTCCTCGGGAGTGAAATACCTTGTAATGTATTCCTCCAGCACAATCTTCTTGGTGTCCTTGTCGCAGATGCAGTACTTGTATTCAGCATACTTGCGTGGCTTCTCGATGGCCATCTCGCATTCCCACATAGGGAAAGCGCCATCGGCCATCGGCACCACGATGTCGTTTTCGGCCAATGAGCCCAGGAACTTTACTGCCACATAATGATTGCTGAGGACTCTGGAGAGAGGAATGGACAGGCGCAGCGGCACCATGGGAGCCGCGTCGCTATCCAGCGCTCCAAGAGGCTTGGCCTTGGGGCCGGGCACACGCTTGAATATCACGTCCTTGAATGCAGAGGTGTATCCGACATTGTTGGGCGATACGGCCGGCTTCCAATAGTCGCGCACCAGGATGCTGTCGCTCTTGAGCTCCGGCAGCGAGAAATATCTCTCGCCAAACTCGTACAGAGTGGTGCCGAGGTTGTTGTCGCGCATCAGGTACTTGTATCTGAAACCCTTCTCCACAAGACCGGTGCACTCGAAAGTAAGCTCCCAGTCGCCATTCTGTCTGGCCTCCATGGCAGCCAGGCCTATTCCGGGAATGCTGTCCACCATAAGCTGCTGTCCATAGCAGGTAAGGTAGTTTATTCTCAATGTAATTACCATGATCTATATCTTTTAAGGCAATCGCCTCTCTATTTTTTTAAGTATGACTTACCAAACAAATGATGCAACTAAAATAGGTATAATATCAAAACTTTCCAAATTTTTTGCAAGTTTTTTTTATCGCAGCAGGTCTAAGGCGCTTCATAAAAACAACAAAAGCAGGTTGTTTGCCTGCCATTGTTGCTACTAACTTTTTAACTTAAACCTAATATTATGAAAAGACAATTATTTCGATTTTCTATAATGCAAAGATACAACGCCAATTTATTCTAATCATTAATGCCATGTTAATAATTCATTAAAAAAAAGCATCCGACTAAAAAAAAATCCTAAATTATTGAATGTTTTATCAATATTTATTTATATCTTTGAAACTGCAAATTTTTGCGACAACACACAGAATACAAAAGCAAGCCAAGTGGCTGAGAGCCAGGAGGCAAAAATATAATAGTCATAAATGGAACAGCAGACACAGGAAGTAGTACGGATAAAGATAATAGCCACCGGCGATGTGCACGGGGCCATCTTTCCCTACGACTTCATAGAAAACGAACCCCTAAACACCTCCCTCGCCCAGGTGTATACCTACATAAAGGAGCAGAGAGCAGTGGACAGCCAGGAAGTGGTGCTCCTCGACAATGGAGACTTCCTCCAGGGGCAGCCAGTGGTCTATTATTCCAACTATGAGAAGCACGACGGCCAGCATATCTGCGCCGACGTAATGAACTTTATGGGATACGACGCGGCATCGATAGGCAACCACGACATAGAGACCGGACACGATGTGTACGACAAACTGGTGAAGGAGTTCAACTTTCCATGGCTGGCCGCCAACGCCGTGCGCAAGGACAACGGAGAGCCATATTTCAAGCCATACACCATAATAGAGCGCAAGGGTGTGAGGATAGCCGTGATGGGCATGATAACCCCGTCGATACCCACATGGCTGCCCGAGAATATATGGAGCGGCATAGAGTTCAGGGACATGGTGGAGACCGCCAAGAAATGGATCCCGATAATAAAGGAGAAGGAGAACCCTGACATAATCGTGGGCCTGTTCCACTCGGGCGTGGACAACTCATACAACAACCGCAGCGACCAGGACTACATGAACGAGAACGCCACAAGCCTGGTGGCGCAGCAGGTGCCGGGTTTCGACCTGATATTCGCAGGCCACGACCATCAGGAATTCAACATGGTGGTAAGGAACTGCGAGGGCCAAAAAGTGATAATACTGGACCCCAAAAACTGCGCAAGGCTGGCCGCAGTGGCCTCTATACAGGTAAAGAAAGAGGGCGACAAGGTGATAGACAAGCGCATCACCGGCCTCATAATGGAGATGAACAGCTGCGAGCCCGAGCGCGAGATGATGCGCCGATACCGTGACTACATAAACATGATAAAGGAATACGTATCGAAGCCCATAGCCAAGTTCAACAGGACAATAAGCTCAAGGGACGCGCTGTTCGGCAATTCCGCATTCGTGGACCTGATACACTCGATACAGCTGGCGGAGACCGGCGCCGACATTTCATTCGCAGCGCCCCTCACCTTCGACAGCAAGATAAGCAAGGGCACAGTATGCGTGCGCGACATGTTCAAGCTATACAAGTTCGAGAACCTGCTGTACACAATGCGCCTTACCGGCCAGGAGGTGCTCAACTACCTGGAATACTCCTATTCATGGTGGTTCAACGAGATGAGCGACAAGAAAGACCACCTGGTGCTATTCGACGTGGACGAGAAGGGCAACAACCGCACCGCCGGCAAGTTCTACAACTACTCGTCGGCATCAGGAATCAACTACACCGTAGACCTCTGCAAGCCCGCCGGCGAGAAAATCACCATCACAGGATTCAGCGACGGAAGAGACTTCAGGCTCGACGAGACATATATCGTGGCCATAAACTCATACAGAGGAAACGGCGGAGGCGGACACCTCACCGAGGGCGCCAAGATAAAACACGACGACCTGCTGGACAGGATAGCGTCTTCATCGGTGAAAGACCTCAGGTACATAATAATGAAGCACATAGAGGATGCACGGGTGATGACTCCATGCGCATCGGGCAACTGGAAGGCTGTGCCTCAGGAATTCTGGACCAGAGGCCGCAAGAAAGACTATCAGATAATGTACGACTAACAGCCAGACACCCCAAAAGAAAGAGCGCAAGACCATGGGACGCGCCTGTCTTTTGGGGCTTCGTTGTAATATAAGAGAACATATATCAGCAAAGAGATGGAAGAAAACAACAACACTGTAAGATGCCCCAAATGCGGCGGAGAACTGGCCTTCAACAGGGAGGACAGCGTATGGAAATGCGCGGGATGCCACCAGGAATTCTCCGACGCGGACATACTGTACAGCACCCAATACGAGAAAAGCAGCATCAGCGCCGAAAGCTACAAGGTATACCTGTGCCCCGGATGCAGCCAGAAACTTACCGCAACATACGACGCGGCCATGACTCCATGCCCATTCTGCGGAAAGCCCCTGGAGGATACCGACAAGAAGGTGACTGAGTGGGAGCCCAGGCTGATTCTGCCGCAAAACACAAGCAAGCACGAGGCCATAGAAATACTGAAGAAGACACTCGGCAGACAGAAGTTCGCAACACAATACTTCAACCCCCACGACGCCCAGAACATAACACTGGTGTACATGCCGGTGTGGTTTGTATCAGGACAGGCATCGATACAGCAAAACGGCATCAACTTCCGCGAGATAATAGAGATAACTAACATGCCAGTGGCGCCCGCCGGGATAATGAGCAAATCGATGATGGAGATGATAGAGCCCATAGACCCCGGGATGGCTGAAAGATTCAGGCCCGAGATGATAGCGTACAGCATGGTGGCCGACTGCAAGGCCCCAAACGACCCCAAGCTCACCACCGAGACAGTAGCCAGGATAAAGGACGGCACCGAATGCATGCAGGTACACGACATATCCAGGCTGCAATACTCAGAGACAACACTGGTGCCGCTGTGGATATACAGCACCGAGAAAAACGGCGCCAGACACCTGTTCGCAGTAAACGCCAACAGCGGACACATGGCATTCTATCAGGAGCCAAACCGCAACCAAAGCATCAAATGGGCGATAATCGCGACAATCGGCATGATAGCGATAGCCGAGCTGATAATGCTTTTGTACTACATTATTGACGACACATTATGAAAAGACACCTTATAATATTGCTGCTGATGCTTGCGGCATCGCTGAAGACAATGGCCCAGGAAAACGACCTGCCACTGTCCGCCTTCGTGAAAGACGAATCGGGAAAGTACAAGAAAACTGACTGGGTATCATCGCAAAACAGATGCAAGCAGTTCTACGACAAGCACAACATTCCGCTGCTGTTTTTCGTGACAGCCGACCCGGAGATGAATCCGAACAACGACAATTTCGAAAAACTCGGCAAATACCTGGACACCAAATACGACGAATGGAACTACATACCAGAAGACGGCAAACAGCCCTACGGCATGATAGCCTTCGCCATGTTCGTAGGCCCCAAAGGAGGTGTAGCCTCCAGCTGGAGCGGATACGGCGATATATACAGCAACTACGTACAAAAACAAACGGACCTGATAAACAAGACCTTAAGGACCTGGACGGCCCAAGACATACCAGAGAAGATAGCCGACATGGTGGAATGCCTGTATGAGAGCAAGCCGCTGCTGAGATACGGAGCATCCATAGACATGGCCATCGACAAGGCGATAGAGGAAGAAAAGAGCGTAATAGACCTGTCAGGACTGATGGGATACAGCGAGACACTCATACTGGACAGTCTATGCGTGAATATAAAGAATAAGACAAACCGCGAGCTGTATCTGGCCACCATAATGGCCCCATCGTTCAACAAGCGTAACCTGGAGGACCTTGCAAGACAGATAGGCGAGCGAATGCCGTCCGTAATACCCGAGATGTTGCTGATAAACGAATACAACTGCGATTTCGCGACATACTTGGCCCCCGCAGCCGACACCGACGGATCGCGCACACTGAGCGTCAGCGACTACGACGACCTGAAAAAGATACTGACAGACAATTCGCAGACGGAATTCCTGAACGGGAAAAACATAAAAGAATTCGCCATGGGATATGTCAGGAAAACCCTCACCACTGTAGACAAGCTGCACTCATTTGCGGAAGACGGACTCATAGCCGGAATCTGCTGCTACCTGCCGATAAGCTTCGTGCTATTCTCAGTGATATCAAACATAATAATGGCCATGGACAAGAAAAAAGAAAAGCCCCAGGGCGCCAAGCAATACATAAGAAAAACCAATAAAAAAGACACAGAATGATCAGCAAAAACTTAGTGGACCTGGTGGACCTGGCGCTCACCGACGCCGTACTCACCCAGAAGGAAAGAGAGGTGCTGGTGAATGCAGCAGCCAAGGAGGGAATATCCGAGCAGGAGATAAACCTCTACATAAACAACCAGCTGGACAAGAGGCTGAAGCAGAAATCGAAGGCCGACCTGAAAGCGTGTCCTCACTGCGGCGCCCAGATTCCGCTGCTTGCCGAATGCTGCCCATACTGCCACTACGAATATCAGGAATACCACTCGCGCCGCAGCCTCGACGAGATAGAGAGCTACGACGCCAATCTGATACGCGCCGAAAACGCCAAAACCTACAACGAGCGCGAAAACATTGGCAACTGCCCCAACTGCGGACACCCATACCCACTGATATCCAACATCTGCCCGGCATGCAGCCACGTGCTCCACTACGGCGACGAGAACAAGAAAAACATTGAGCGGCTGACAGGCAAGATATTCATAAGGATAAACGAGCTGAACCTGCTGCCAAAGGTATCGATATTCCACATCATAAAATACAGGCATCCCGAATACTGTTTTGTGGCACTGGCGACATGCACCATAGCACTGGCGCTGAATCCCAACTTCGGAGAATACGGAACAGTGCCGGTTTTGGACCTGATACTGCTGATGATGGGCCTGTTCTTCTTTGCCCCGGCGTTCATATTCCCCTTCAATCAGGAGAAGGCCGCCCACTTTGGATTCGCCTACCCATTCACAAGAGGCGAATCGCCGATAGGAATCCGCAACAAGGCCGTGGCACAGTGCAAGGCCGACCTCCAGAGCCTCGAGAACCAGATAGACACCATCTACGGAGCCGACAAGGAATGCAAGGCCATGCTGGAAAACCTGAAGAAGCAATCCAACAAGGCATTGGCCAACAGCAGAACCAAAACCATGGGAATAGTATTCAAGAACCTGCTGATACTCGGGCTCATGGCATTGCTGACGGTATCAGCGCTATCAAGCTCGGAAGTAAGGCTCGACCATCTGGCCAACTTCAAATTCGACAGCGAGCTGGAATCAGTGATGACCAGATCGAAGAGCCTGGCGGCCGTAGAGATTGAAGGAAATCAGCTGGGAAGACTAAACGAATACGGACAGGTAGACCAGCCGGCCAGCATAGAGCCCATCCTGATGAGCGACAACCAGGTGCAATACCGTGTGGAGAACGTGCTGATAAAGGCATCAGGAAACAAACTTACCGGCAACACCGACAGCACCGGCCTGGCCCTGATGCTGCTCGACAAGAGCTACAACCGCATAGGAGACTCGTTTTTCCTAATCTGCGACAACGACCAGGACGTAATGCAGATGATGAAATCGGGCAAGGGCGAGGCATACGCCACATTCACCACCAAAGGATTCAACCGCATAATGATGAACGACCTGGAAGAGGGCATCAGCAACGCCAAATACTACATGATACTGGATTTCAGCAAAAAACATGAGTAAACCATGAAACTAGACAGAACATATTTCCAAAGCGAATCGGCCGCCATAGAGCAACAGCTGGCCGACTACATAAACCTGTATCCCAGAAACATAGGCCACGTGGCGCAGTGGAACATAGCACTGATATTCGTATTGGCAGGACTGGCGCTGACAGGCATAGGCTGGAGCAAAAACGAAGACCTCAGGATGCTGGGCATAATGTCCCTGATAGGCGGCATCACCATGTGGCTGGCCTATAAATACATGAAGCGCAAAGACAAGGACCCCGAAATGGCCGACAGAATACGCAGCAGAATCAGCAACCTGAAGGGCCGCGCCTACGACTACGAGGAGGTGGAAAGATACTGCGACACACTGATGCAGCGCCTTAACGATTGCGAGAGCTCCAAGAAGAAATACGAGCCCACATTCTTCGTAATAAGCGCCCTGATAGCCCTGGGCATAGGCGCCATAGCGCCATTCCATCAGATAGACGAGTTTCAGCCACCGGTAAACGATTTCCTATTCAGCGTAAAAGCGCATGAGCCAAGCAAGGAATACGGCGACTCGATGAGGGTGGAGATGTTCATGGACCTGAACAACCTGACCAAAAACAACAGCGACACCATCATAGACGTGGAGCTGCGCATAAGGATATTCGCCGTAGTAATGAAAAACAGCCAGAAGGAGGCATTCCAGCTGATGTTCGTAGACGAGAACGGCCAGCCCGCCAGCAGAAGCCCGAGAATCACATTCAAGGACGGCAGCGGAGAATACAAATGCGAGATGCCGGTATTCCACGCCCTGGAGTTCAAGAACAGGCTCAAGGAGGGAAAGCTGAGGTACAAGGTAAATCCCATCTTCACACATTACTGAAGCCACTCAGCCCCCCAAAATCCTGACCCGCGATCCTGATGCCGCCGCTATTTGCCAAGCTTCAGCTTAAGGCTGATGTCGGAGGAGCAGTCGTAATGCTTGTAGCCGTCGCCCGGCAGCACCGACCTGTACTCGTAGTTGAATCCTATATCTATGGACAGCTTGCTGGATATCTTGTTTGACAAGGTGGTCTTGGAATTGATGATGTAGTCGGAGAAATCGTTTACGGCAGGCTGATAGAACGTGGTGTGCTTTATCACGATGGATTCGCCAATCTTCTGCTTGAACTTTGGGCGCAGCGACAGGCGGCAAAACTGCTTGTTGAGCTCGGTGGCCTCATCGGTATAGTCAACGTGGTCGTATACGGCAGCCACGCTAAGCGAGTAGTCGTAGTTGTCGTTGCGATTTTTGTTGAAACGGAACTTCAAGCCGCCCAGGCCGCTTATCCTGAAGTCGTACCCCTTGTACTGGTTGCTCTCGCTCTCCACGGCCACAAAAGGCGACCATCTGCGATACTGGAATAGGTCGAGCTTGTAGCCGGCGTTGATACCCTTGTTGGTCTCCTTTCCATCCTCTTTCTGATACACCATCTTGTAATTGAGGTTCATGCTGATGACGGTGTCGTTGCGGCTGAGTTCCTGGTTGTGCTTTAGGGAGAAGTTGCTTACGTTTCCGGAATTCTGCGTAACGCCCAGGCCCAAGTCCCAGGCCCAAGGATTGTTTTTTGCTGCGTCCTGCGCAAAGGATACCGAGGCGCTCATAATCGCCATCAAGAATATCGCAACGCCCAAGAGGGCCGCCGAGGCTGTTGTTGAAGAGGATTGCATAGATTTGTGTTTTTGGGGGTGAATTTCAGGCCACAAATATAGGAATAATTTTTTGAAAAACTAAAAGGTTGGTCGATGAGATTTTTTCTTCATTTTATTTGGAAATTATGTTGACGATTAATACTTTTGGGAGCATTAATTTTTATAAAACTACAAAACAATCAATCACTATGGAATGTCCACACAGATCATCAACAATACCACAGAACAGCTACTTTGAATGTACCTGTCCCAAGGAATGTCCCCGCCACGGCAAATGCTGCGCCTGCGTAGCCCATCACCGCGAGCACGGCAAACTCCCTCACTGCCTGAGAGGGCAAGAGGAAGAGAAGAAGGAGAAATAATTACGCGCAAAGTTTTCCCTCCAGATACGAGCAACGGATGTAGTCGGGATTGGAATAATATACCGAAGAATTGAAGTTGGAGATTTCGTCGCTGATAAATGAGCTGAAAACGTCGATTGTAGTCTGCACAACGTCATCGGCTGCAACATTAAGAATCAGCATCTGATAAACCCTTCCTATTGAAAGGTATGTGGGAACGGAATATTTGCACAGGCCCACGCTGTCGAAATCGCCATTAGGAATATTCAATTTATCAATCAATTCGTCGCTCACCTGATCGAACGACAGACAATGGTTAACCCCAGCAACACGCAATTGCCATTCAAGCACTTCTCTATTGAAATACTTGATAACGTCCTTGCGGTGATTACAGGTCTTGCGGGCTATAAACTCAATAAGCGAGCAAACATAAAACAAATCGTCTTTTTCGGATGGGGTCATGACTGAATGTCTGATTTAATATATGTTATACAATCAAGTGCCTTTAATGTATGGAAACTAATCTGATGCGTGGGATATTTGAATTTGGCATATTCCCAAAACACAGCACGACTAATGTTCCCAGCCAAAAAATCATTTACAAAATTCCATATAGTGTCATCGGCCATAGGACCTTCCACAATGTCATAATCGTGAACAAATCCAATACGGCATTGGGCTATGAAGTCTAACCACTCATCTGTCATTTTCGGGAATCGTAAGATACGCAAATCAGGATTCTCCTCGTAAGAGAAATGATTTACAACTCCGTGTAAATTACGGTCTGCCCAGCGAAATGCCTGTTTGTAATCATTGGTGCAATAAAATCCCCAAGAGAAATCCTTTGTATATTTTGATTTCCGAACCTCAGGGAATTGCACTACCTCTCCGCTTCCGTGATAAATGACTCTTGCCATAATTTTGCAATGATTATTTTTGCAAAGGTAACGATTAAACCGGAAAATGCAAAAAAAATAGGATTATTCAAAAACTTTTTACAATTTTGCAATACCAAATATTAGGTCGGCTAGTTTCGTTAGCCATGTCAGTAGTGTCCGTTTACACCGATGGCCTACGGGGAAGAACACTCGTTCCTCTTTTTTTGTGAAATAAAACATTCTTTTACAAAAACAATCCCCGTCCAATTGCCTCTCAATCGGACGGGGATTTTTTGTTATCAAATTCGAGAAATCAAGCCACGCTTTGTCATCTATCTGTATTGCAAATTATAACCTTTGCAAATCGCCACACAGCCCTCTAAATCGAAAAACTGCGGATCATAACCTTCCAAACCCACAAACAAAGTATTCTTTAGTGCCTGTTTCTTGTTTTTGGCCGTTGACAATATCTCGCAGAGGTCCTGATATCCCCAGATACCGCCTATATCCTCGGGAGGACAATTGCGCTCTCCCTTCACAAAACGGAATCCACGCTCCTCACCCTCCTTATACTCAGCCACCGACGAAAGCTTAACATCATGGAGCCAGCTATCACCGAAATCGTACTCCAGCTCGATGGACTTGCCCTTGTCAGTCAGGACATCAGCAATGGTGTAATCCTGGGCAGGCAGTTTCCTATTATTGGAGAACAAAGATTTCTCCTCAGCCTCACATTCGGGATCGTAAAAGATTTCCTTGGACCTGAAATGCCAGAGATGAGCTCTTTCCCATCCCATGATATCGAGCAGGAACTCTCCCAGAAAACGGAGCGTAATGTTGCTCGGCACCTCCACCTTGCGGTATATGGCAGGCTTTATATTCCTCAGCTGGATACGGATGGTGTACTTCTGCACATTGGCCGCCGGCTTGAAACATGGATAGTCAGGTCCATCGGTTGGCAAATCCCCATCATCCCATTCATCTTCGTCATCATCCCAATACTCCTCATCATCGCCCGATACCAATGGCTCAAGCAACAATTTAGTTAGTATTCCGAAAATCGCAGTCTGGTCAGCCTTTCCAAGTCCCTTCACCATATCGAGTACCTTGAGCCCCTCGGGCGACAGCCTCTCGCTCAGCTCCTCGATGGAATAAAAATCCTCTGTCCTTTTCATATCTTTGTGTTTGATTTGTTTTTGCAAATGTAATGTTTATTCGTTAAAGACAAAGAATAATTTGTGAGATATTTCTCGTTATCATATTTGTGAAAAAAATAACGGAATTTTGTGAACAAATTGGAATAATTTTCGTATAATTGCAACGTGAAAACGGGAAACCATAGCAAATGAATTGCCAAACACCACATATAAACAAGCAGGCATCTATCAAAAAATATATTTTTGATAGCAGAATTCTACCCCCCCCCACACTCTTCTAAGTAAACATTACAAATTCGCAAATTGTAATCTGTATCGTGAGAATGATGCGGAAAGGGTTTGCTATGCTTGGTTGCGAACAAGTAAAATATATTTAACAAAATGAGATACAATATAAATTATATCACAAAAATCGCATTATCAGCACTTCTGATAACAGGAGTATCGTGCGGAAATCCTAGAGAGAGACGCGGACAGCGTGGAACTCAACAGGAACAAGAGGAAACAATAGCCAACAGCACAGCCGATGACTATTCCAATGATACTGATGAAACTATCTCCTCTGACTCAGAGGAAGAATACTCTGAACCAACTGAACAAATAGAAGATTCAAATCAGATTGAACCATTCAACCTGAAACTTTTCGTAGAAAACTCAGGCAGTATGGACGGCTATGTAAGCGGAGGTTCGGATTTCAAGAATGCCATGCACAGTTACCTTGCCGACCTATCAAGCGAGGATATAATAAAAGGTGTAAACCTATACTATGCAAACGACAAACTTATATCTCT
>JAZLKG010000084.1:0-58213 GCA_045597465.1 Bacteroidales bacterium
TGCCTTGACGCAAAATTTAATATCTCATCGGTTATTCTCACGGAACTGTTTGTTGTTTACACCGCAAAGATATAACATTTTTGGCAAAAAATCAAAATATTTGCCAAAATTTCTATTCCCCCTCCTCATACAGCCTCACCGCCTCCTGCAGTTGCATTTTCATATATGCCACGGCGTTTCTTGGGGACAGGACTCTCACTCCTGCACCGTAACTCATTAGTACTGAATAGAGTTCATAATTGAGGCAGACCACTATCCTGAAGATGCAACTGCCGTCTTCGGGATTTTCGTATATCAGTTTCTGACTCTTGTGCAAGGGCTTGGTTTTTATGTAGTTGCTTTGCTCCTCCGATGCCCAGAATTTTACTCGGCGGGGCGAGTAGTTGATGTTTTTGCTCACGCCGATCACGTCGTCGAAAAAATGCTCGCTGTCGAAGTCGGGATTCTCCTTGTACTCCAGGTCCACGGCCTCGATGCTCTCAATCCTGTCGAGCGCAAGGTTGAATAGCACCATATCAGACGCCCTCGACCCAAACACGAACCACCTGTTTCTGAACTCCTTGAGCAGATACGGGAACATAATATACTCTGTGCTCTCGGTGGCCGAGAATGATTTGTACATAATCCTTACGGTCTGTTTGTGGGCTATGTAGTTGTAGATCGGGTTCAGAAGTTTGAGGCCCTTCAGGTTGCTTACGCTGTCGAAATGGATGATGGGCTTGCGGTTGTATTTGCTCACGGAGAGTTTGTCCTGAAGTCTTCCCACCACGTCCTGCATTTCCGAGAACTGGTCGAAATCCTCAAACTGACGCAGAATGTCCACCGCCTCCTGCATTACCTCGAGGTCGTTTTGACTCATCGGCATATTCATAATGCAGTAGTCGGGATCGGCGTAGCGGTAGTATTTGTGGTCATAGACCTCGATGGGAGCGTTGTAGCCAAGTTTGTCGGACCTCATTATCTGGATGTCGTTTTGTATGGTCCTGACAGACACGCCCTTGGATATGCCCTCCATATCGTATAGCGCATACGAGCACGCCTCCACGAGGTCGTCGAGAGTCCATTTCCTGTACCTGTTTCTCAGGCAGTTGTCGATAGTACGGTAGCGGATAAGCGCGTTTTTGTTGGATGGCATAGCGGGATTTTTGTTTGGTTATTAATGGCAAAGGTAAGAAAAAACGTTGGAATTTGGAAAGGTGGGAAGAATAAACTATCTTTGCATTTAATAAAAATCCGAACCCGTGATGACATTACAAGAAATCACTCATAACCCCGAGGGGCAGACGTTCGACAGGAAAAGTATCAAGATCAGTCCAAAGGATTTGGCTGTGCTTTTGATTGCTTTTGCCAATGCCGATGGCGGTTTGGAGGCTATTGGTGTGGACGACGATGGAAATATAGAGGGCGTTGATAATCAGGCTGAAAAGGTTAACAGCCTTATCAAGACGCCTTTCGATTTCTGTGTGCCTAATGTAAAGGTTTCTTGTAGTATGATGGATTGTGTGGATAAGAACGGAAATCCAAACCACATATTGTTGATGGATGTGGCTCAGAGTCAGAAACTCCACGCCAACACCAAGGACGAGGTGTTTTTCCGTATCGGTGATATGTCGAAAAAGATGAATTTCGACGAGCGCCTCCAACTTCTCTATGATAAGGGCGAGATGATTTACGAGGATTCCGCCGTCCGCAATGCACGCTTGGAAGATATTGATTTTCAGGCTGTTGAGAACTATATCAGGATTATCGGTTACCACAAGTCGGCTTTGGAGTTCTTGCAGGAAAACGATCAGTTTCTTACCAAAAAGGGAGACGAGAACGTGTTGAGCGTTTCCGCCGTGCTCTTGTTTGGCAAGAAGCCTCAGAATTTTTTGCCGAGGTCGAGTGTCAGGTTCATCAAGTATTATGGAACCGAGGAACTTACTGGCGCTCAGATGAATGTGATTAAAGATGTTACTTTTGAGGGCAATATTTTGCAACTTGTTCAGAAGTCGTTGGATTTTGTGCAGACTCAGATTCCCGAGCATACATATTTGACCAAGGAGGCCAAGTTCGAGACTTTCCCCGCTTATCCTGAATTTGTTTGGAAAGAGTTGATTATCAACGCTATCACTCATAGGGATTATAGTATTTTGGGTACTGATATCCAAATCAAGATGTTCGACAACAGGATTTGCGTGGAGAGTCCGGGCAATTTGCCTGGAATTGTAAATCTCGACAATATCCGTCACGTTCATTTTTCACGGAATCCGCATATCGCCAAGTTCCTCAAGAATTACAAATATGTCCGTGAGTTTGGCGAGGGTATCGACCGTATTTACCGCGAACTTTCCGAGATAGGCTCGCCCGATCCTGATTTTTCGAAAACCTCGTTCATATTGCGCGCCACTGCGTATATGAATGATACTAGAACCTCAACAGAAGCCTCAGAATCGGTTTCTGGGGACATTTTGGATGACACCAAAAATGACACCAAAAATGACACCAAAACAAATGCTGAAAATGATACTAGAAACCCAATACAAGCCTCAGAATCGGTTTCTAGGGACATTTTAGGCGGTGATAATGATACCAAAAATGATACTAAAAATGTCCCTATAAGTAAAACAGAAGCCTTAGAATTGGTTTCTAAGGACATTTTAGATGATACTAAAAATGAAACCCAAAATGTCCCTGTAAATGTAACTGAAGCCTCAGAATCGGTTTCTGGGGACATTGGGGATTATGTTTTCAACGATAGGCAATATAAATTGTTTGATTTCTTGAGACAAAATGTTTCAGCAACACTTTTGGATATTGCTGATTATTTAAATGTGGATGCAAGGACCGTAAAACGTGATTTGCAGTCTATGAAGGAGTATGTTATTCACGTTGGCTCTACCAAGCGTGGCTACTGGAAAATTATCAAGACTCCAAAGAGATAAAAAAAATCTCAAAATCGTTTGGAGAATGATATTAGATTTTCTATCAAATGTTTTCAGATATATAGAAACATAAGTTCTGATTTTTATTTTATGAAAAAAAATACTTGGCAAATCAAAACAAAATATCTACTTTTGTGTATTGAAATAGTAATACGTAATGGCTGAACAATATACATTTATTGATTTATTCTCTGGGTGTGGAGGAATGTCTTTGGGGTTCGAAATGGCTGGATTTCAAAGTATTCTTGCTATTGACAATTGGCAAGATGCCCTTGAAACTTATGCTTATAATAGACCTGGAGCCAGGACTTTATGTGCTGATTTGTCCCAATTGGATCCTCGTAAGGTGAAATTAGATTATGAAATAAAATCGGTTGATGTCATTATTGGAGGTCCTCCTTGTCAAGGTTTTTCTATTGCGGGCAAAAGAATCGTAGATGACGACAGAAATAAATTGTACAAGTCTTTTGTTGGATTTGTGGATGTTTTCAAGCCGAAAGCCTTTGTCTTAGAAAATGTTCCAAATATCCTGAGCATAGGTGACGGGGTTGTTAAAAATGCTATAATCAGTGATTTTGAAAGGTTGGGCTATACTGTAAATGTTAAAGTATTAACAGCGTCAGATTATGGAGTTCCTCAAAACAGGAAGCGTGCTTTGTTTGTAGGTTTTTTGAATGGCAAAAGTTTTGACTTCCCCAACCCGTTTTCGTCTGCCAAAGTTACCGCAATGGAGGCATTGAGTGACTTGCCCGAGGATTCGCTGGCTGATGGTTGTCCATATCCTCAGGAAGCCTCAAGTGATTATCAGAAATATGCGAGAAATGGAAGCAATGGTGTATATAACCACGAGATAACTATTCATAATGAACAAACCAAGCGAATTATTGCAATGGTTCCGGATGGTGGAAATTACAAAAACTTGCCAGAAGAATTTCAGCAGACACGTAAAGTCCATATTGCGTGGACAAGACTGAATAGTCAGAAACCAAGTTTTACGATTGATTGTGGTCATCGTCACCATTTCCATTATTCTTTTAATAGGATACCTACTGTGAGAGAGTCTGCCCGAATTCAGTCTTTCCCTGATAGTTTTATTATCAAAAAGACTAGGACAAGTCAATACAAACAAGTTGGCAATGCTGTCCCACCTTTGTTGGCCCAAGCAGTTGCTACACAAATTATTGCTTACTTATGAGTTTTTATAAAGTACCTTCAAAATATAGACAGAGGATTCATTTTGTGAGACCTCGTTTCAAGGCGAACATTGAAAGTGTTTTGCTCTATATGGCTAATGCTTGTTGCAGGATAGAGCCGTGTCCTTGTTCAGAATTTAATAAAAAATTCACCAATGCATTGCGTTTGTTTCCGGGTAATATCACCGCTTCGGAAAAAACGATTGCAAATTGGAGAACGGAAACGCCAGCCTTATTCTCTTTTTATAAAGAGAACAAAGTACTGAATATGACACAGACTTCCAAGATGGCTTTTTTCTTGAATGAGAATCAGGATCTGACTCAGTTTTTCAAATTGTTCCTTTCCTCATTTCAGTTTCCCGGAGGCCATTTGAAACCAAATGAGAATGTCGATTTGATATCAAGAGGAGTGAAATTCAAGCCTGCCAAGTTGATAATTCAGGTATTGATGGAATGCAACAAAATCCTGAGAGATAATGGGGGTGACAAAAACTTCAGTATTTCTGCCGAGGAGGTTACATATTGCATTTTTGATGACACGCGAGTGACAAATGGAAGTGTTTCCCCAAGGCAAGTTGCAGAGATTATTGTCAACAACAGAAACAACAAGGTGAAATATTACGACACAGCGGATGAATTTATATTTTCCAGCAAGGGAACCGCAAGGACCAAGGGTGATGTTACGAGATACGCTGGTGATATTTTGGACTATATGGAAATTGCCTCATTGTTGAGCAACAATGGCTATGGTTATTATAGTCTGTGCGGAGATCCGAAGACTCTAACCTTGTTTGCTGATGACAATAATTATTTTACTGGCTATGATTGTTTTTATGGCAAAAGGAATATTGATGTATCTGAGGTTTCCGCTATAGAACCATATTGGTATGAATATGTGGATGACAACTTGAGACCAGAGTTGTTTAAAACTGATATTGCCGATATTGTGTCTGCCGACAACAATATTCCTCAGATTTATAAGGAGCAAATTCAGTGGATACTTAACAACAATAAATCCACTAAGAAAGATACAGGCAATGTTGGAGAGTCTATTGTGGAAGGACACGAAAAGGTCAGATTGACAAATATGGGTTATCCGGATTTGAGCAAGCGAGTTCAAATTGTTGATAGTCCTGCATATCATCCTGGTTTTGATATTGATAGTTTTGAGGGCGACGAGGAACAACTGCATAGATATATCGAAGTTAAAACTACGATAAGCAAAAACAAGATTCAGCAATACGATTTTCATATGTCAACAAATGAATGGAGTGTTGCTTCTACTCATCTTGACCATTATTGTGTCTATCGACTGATGCTGAATTCTGAGGGTATGAAATTATATATACTCAGGAATCCTGTCGCATTATATAAAACAGACAAGATTGATGCTGTTCCAAGGGATGGAATGGATGTTCATTTTGATAGTAATAATTTTAAAACTACGGAGGTCTTAACGTGCATAGTCTAAAGGTTGTATCATTGTTTTGTGGCTGTGGAGGAATGGATTTGGGACTTCTTGGAGGGTTCGAATATCTTGGCAAAAAATATCCTTCCAATAATTGTGAGATTGTATATGCTGTGGATAATGACGCTTTTTGCTCACGCATTTACAATTCAAATTTCTCTCACAAATGTGAAGTTAAGGATGTTAGGGAGATTGACATTCCTAATCTTCCTGATTTTGATATATTGATAGGAGGTTTCCCTTGTCAGTCATTCTCTATTTCGGCACAAAATCCACCTAGGCTTGGATATAAGGACGAAAGGGGGATGCTTTTCTTTGAGATGGTTAAAATCATCAGAGAAAAGAAACCAAGGTTTTTTATTGCTGAAAATGTCAAGGGTTTATTGTCTGCGAATAATAAAAAGGCGTTCCCGATGATTATTGAGCAATTTGAGTCTGTTGGATATAGAACAAAATTCCAGTTGTTCAATACTTCGAATTATGGAATTCCTCAAAAGAGGGAACGTGTGATAATCGTTGGCTTTAGGGATGAAGAGGATTATTATAAATTTAATTTTCCTAATCCCACAACAGAGGATGTAAAAGTGCCTTTGAAAGCAGTAATCGACAATAATGCCAATAGTGAAGAGAAATGGTATTTTAGTGAAAAGGCTGTGCAGGGTATGCTTCTTGTTCAGGCCAAGATGAATAAGGGCAGAATTCAGAACATTGAAGAGCCTTGCAATACCATAAGTTCTCATTTGGCCAAGGTGAGTCTGAATTCCACAGATCCTGTGTTGTTTTGCAATAATCGGTACAGAAGGTTTACTCCGAGAGAATGTGCGAATATTCAATCATTCCCTGTAACATTTGATTTATCTTCTGTCTCAGAGTCTAAGCAATACAAGGCTATTGGAAATGCCGTACCGCCTGTGTTTATGTGGCATATTGTCAGTGCGTTAAGAAATTCGATAGAGAATACTGATTTTTCAGTTTCAGCAGATTCTAATAATATTGATTTGTATAAGAAACGTCAGAAACATATTCAACTCGAAATGGAGTTATTTTGATTGATACTAGGATTTCATCCGCACCATATTGCCCCAGAGTGAATTTCAGCAACCTCGCCTCCCCTTTGGTTGCTGATTTTTTATTTATAATATTGCTTACTCCCTTGAATTTCTCAGAAAAAGAATCTACATTTGCGGTATGAAAATCATTGAAAGATATATCGGCATTATAAATGAACTTTGTAGAAAATACAAGGTGAAGATTCTTTTTGTGTTTGGGTCAATCCTTACTGACCGTTTCAGACCGGAGAGTGATGTTGATTTTTTGGTTGATTTCAGCAAGGATGAGATTTCTGATTATTTTTCCAACTTCTTTGATTTCAAATATGCATTGGAGGATTTGCTGAGTCGCAATGTTGATTTGGTGGAGAGTCAGTTCCTTAAAAATCCGTACTTTATTAAAAACGTAAACGCTACTAAATCATTGGTTTATGCAAGATAATGTAAAGAAATATCTTCACGATATGTTGACTGCAATTGAGGAAATCGATAGTTTCACAGAATGCTCTTAATGGCAAGTCATCTATCTTGGATATCAGAGAGATATGATGATACCAGATAATTTGTGCAAGTGGCACTTGCACAAATTATCAGTCAGCCGAAATGTATTTTTCTATCATATATATGCTGTTTTTGTTTTGCAAATATACTTTTTTTTCTTTTCCCTAAAAAATTTTTCCCACTACGCAAAAAGACTGCGTACTTGTGTTATTATCTTTGCACCGTAAACAATGAGGCCCAACTGGGACTTACTTCTCCAATCAAAGGACGCCGTAATGTGCACATTGCTTGCAATCGTGCACCCGGTCGTAGTTTTAGTTCCAGAATTGCCTCTTGTTTTTTAAAGACATTTTTAAAGGTCCAAGGGGGACTTACTTCTAAAACAACTCTCAGGATGTAAACAGTTCCCCAATTACCTTTTTTATTTAATACCTAAAACTTCGCTCGCTATGGATAACAACAATTCTTTGCTTAGGGTTTCGCTTCGTCTTAAGGCCATTTATCTCGATGTTGACAGGGAAACGATTGATATGCAGTCTGTTATACAGCCTTCTGTTATGGCGTTTGTGGGCAGACTCAGGAATAATGGATTTTGCGTGTCGGAGGAGTTGCTTCACGCACTTAACGCCGTCGGCGATAATGTCTTGAATGAGATTACGGACGTGATTTCTGATGTTTTGGGCTTGAAACTCAATTGGGCACCTCTCGTGAAGGGTTGGAATATTCCTACTGGTGAAAGCGTTGTGGATCATTTGGTTACCTATTGGGCTAATTACTGTTGTGGAAAGGTTCAGCCCAAGGGAACTGTTTTGCCTTGTTGTCATCTGATTCCTGAGGGCACTTTCCCGATAGAGCGTTACAATGGTTGTCCTTTCTGCGGAACTCCTTTCAGGACAGCGGATTATGTCTTTATGGGTCAGAACACGAAACTCAAGGAACTCAGACTTTTCAATAGCGACGATATCAAGAATGTTTTCCTCTCGTTGCTGAATTCCAACACGCCTCTCGATGCCACTCAGAAAGATTCGCTTGAGATGCTTTTGGAGGTTTTGCCAATCCCAGAGTCAGCTACAATAAAAATGAAGGAGACGGCGATGCTGGTGGTGGACAAGTGCGTGAAATCTGGAAAACCCGACAAGGCACTCAACTATCTGAAAACTCCTACTGACATTCTCCGCTATCTTTGGTACAAGCAGTCGGGACACGTTCAAATCATTGAGCCTAAGATTCTTATACAGAAGGCAAAGATTTTCAACCGCCATATTGCCGAGTATTTCCGCAAGTCGAGCGCTGAGGCTGGCCTTTTGATGAAGGAATCTCTGATGTTGAAGTATTCCCGCACACAGTGCGCTATGGTGGCTAACTGGCTCAATGATTTGGATCTGACTCCCGAGGAATGTTGCGAGATTATGAATCCCAAACGCGGAATGTGGGTGAGGTTTATCCACGCACTGCGTCTGGGCGAGTATTCGCGCCGTCCTGGATATGAGCAACTTGCTGATATTCTTGATGTTTTCTATAATCAGAAGTATCAGACCTGGCAGGGAAAGGTCGATAAGGCCAAGAAGGATTACAATCAGGATTCCACTCTCAAGTTGCTGAAACAGCGTCCTGGACTTTTTGCGCGCTGTCTGTTCTCCACAATGCTGAGGTTCAATCCCGATGATGTTTTGAAGGCTTTCGACAGCGTTTCGGATCAGTTGCCCGCAAGGCTTTTGGTCTCACTCGGAAATGGCGCCGAGACTTATTTCAACAGGAATGCAAAGCGCATTGCCAAGCCGATTACTGGTGGTACTTATCCGCTGGAATCCAACAAGTTGCTTGAGAATTTCCGTGAGGATTATCTTGAGCTTTTGGCCGACAAGGTGCAGAAACTCTATGCCCAATCGATGTTCCGCAGGTATCAGAAGGCCAAGACCGACAGCAAGACGATTTTCATCGACGATGCGCTATACAATATTCCGCTTAGCGTCGGTGACAGATCCACAACCATTCAGGACACTTCCTGCGCATTGATGGGAACGCGTTTCAAGGTGGAGGGCGATAGCGTGAGGCTTTTCCTTCAGTGGGGAAAAGGTCTTAAGGCTCAGCACCTTGATATGGACCTTAGTTGCAGGATTTTCTATAAGGACGGCAAATTTGCTGACTGCGCTTATTATGAATTGGATATAAAAGGCGCAAAACATTCTGGCGATATTCGTCATATTCCCGATTTGGTTGGTACTGCCGAGTATATTGAGTTGGACCTCAATGAGTTGCAGGATGCGAAATATGTGATGTTCACCTGCAATTCGTATTCCTGTGGCACACTATCTCCCAACCTTGTGGTGGGCTGGATGAACTGCGAATTCCCGATGAAGGTTTCTGATGCCACGGGCGTTGCCTACGACCCAAGTTGCGTTCAGCACCAGGTGCGCATTTCCGAGAACAATCTTTCCAAGGGTCTGGTTTTTGGAGTGTTGGATGTTGAGAGCCGTGAGATTATCTGGCTCGAGATGCCCTTTGACCACCAGACAATAGGTGGCGCTAATTTCAGCAGTGTGTCAACCTTTATGAAGCAGTTGGAAGCCAAGACAAAAATCGGCGATTTGCTCGAACTGAAAGCCTCAGCCCAAAATCTCGAAAAGGTATCCTCGCCCGACCTCGCCGACGAGGCTTACACCTACGAGTGGGCGCTCAATCCTGCGGAGGTTACGAGGATAATGGGGTAGGGGAGTACCCATTTTTGATGATTGATTACTAAGCCCGGCATTCGCAAATACCTATAAGAGGTGATTGCGGATGTCGGGTTTTCTGATTAATTTTGCACGTTGGAATATAAATTTTTCTTATGAAAAGGATGAAACTATACGAGGCGGATGATAGGATGATAGAGCTTATCCGCGATAATTACAGTGTGCTTCAGGGACTTGGCGCTTTTGGGATATCGCTTGGATTTGGCGACAAAACCGTGCGCGAGGTTTGCCGCGAGCAGAATGTGGATTGCTACACCTTTCTGGTGGTGGTGAATTTTATCATAAACGGCTACACCCCAAAGGCCAACGACGAGAATATCTCTGTGGCCACCCTGATGACTTATCTGCGTGCCTCGCATAGGTATTTTCTTGATTTTCAATTGCCTACAATCCGGAAGAAGCTTGCCGACGCTCTTGATGCTGATAACAACATTGCCCAGCTTATCATGAGGATTTATGATGAGTATGCGCATTCCATTGTGGTGCACATGAAGTATGAGGAGAAGACTCTGTTCCCTTACGTGGAGGCTTTGCTGAAGGGCGAGCAGAAGCCCGACTATAATGTGGAGATTTTCAGCAAGCACCATGGCGATGCCACAGGCAAGCTGCTGGAGCTGAAAAGTGTGATTATTAAATACTTGCCCGGCGACGGACTCTCCAACAACAAGCTTACCTCCACCCTTTATGATATCTACAACAACGAGGAGTGGCTCAACAACCACAGTCATGTGGAGGACGAGATTTTTATTCCGGCCATCCGTGGCCTGGAGCGCAGGATAAAGAACGGCGATGTAACAGCCCGCATCAGTAACATGATATCGGCGCCCGATTCTGCCGAGGCGGTGTCGGACCGCGAGAAGGATATCATAGTGTGTCTCGTGCAGGGCATGAGCAACAAGGAGATTGCCGATCACCTCTCTATTTCGGTAAATACTGTTTGCACCCATCGCAGGAATATCGCAAGCAAGCTTCAGATTCATTCGCCGGCGGGTCTCACCATTTACGCCATCGTAAACAATCTCATTGATATATCGCAGTGTATTAATGGGAAGGGCTGAGGGAATATTCACAAAAAAACGGAAGCTGATTTCAATTCTGATATCAGCTTCCGTTTATTATATAGACTTTTCAGTAAAAGACTTGTGATTACTTGGCAATATCGAGGTTCTCGCCGATGAGGCCTACGAATGCCTTTGGATCCTGGCCACCGTCCTTGTGGGCGATAAGCCACTTGTTGTTGGCCATCAGGAGCTTGTCCTCGCCGCCTGCGTTGTGGGCCTTCTCCAATGGGTAATTGGTGTACTTAGGAAGCACGATGCCTACCTTGAAGCCCTCTGGAGAGAGTGAGCATGGAGCGTAGTGGAGAGTTGTGCCGTAGATCTCGGCAGCCTGACCGGCTGGCAGGAGGAATGCCTCCATCTTGGCTGTGTCGTATTTGAAATCGTCGGTGATGTCCTGCTGCATGCCTACGATGAGCACTGCGTCGGTGGCGGCAACGTTGATCTCAGAGTTTCTGTGGTACTCTACGGCGTTCAGCTTTGTGTTGTGGCCGTTGCAGTAGCCTACCTCGATAGGATTCTCGCCCCAGGCGATGGTCTGAAGCTGCTTGGCTGTGGCTGTGGCCTCCAATGCTGCTACCGATGGCTCGTAGCCTACGCCCTCTGGCATGGGAGTCTTGGTCTTGAGAGCCTCGATGAGCTCTGTGAAGTCAACGTTTGTTACAAGGCGTCCGTATTTTCTGAACGCTGGGTCAGTGATTTTCTTGATTTCCATTTGTTTTTTTCTTTTAATTCGTTATCGCCACACTGATGCGGCATATTGTTGTTTTCTATGTGGGTGTAAAGGTAAATAATTTTTTTGTTAGGCAAGCCAATTTTTTTAGTTTTTTTTGATGATATACCTGACAAATTCCTTGCTCCAATATTTGCAATCATAAAATTAATGGGTTATATTTGCCAATATTTTACATGAAAAACAACAATTGTGGACGCAGATATTTCAAGGTGACATTCACAGGCGTATCCCAACAAACAAAATCACTGCCATGAAGAATTACAGATTGTCAGGCAAGAGCCAGAAGGAGGCCATAAAGTCGTTCCTGATGCTTACGGGACGTGGCGATGGCTCCAGGGAGTATATCAACAGCACCCTGGAGGTGATAGGCATGCATTACGATGCCGACCGCGCTTATATTTTTGAGCCTCACGAGATTGAGGGCTTTATAACCAACTCCTACGAGTGGTGCCGCGATGGGGTGGAGCCTCAGATACAGAATCTGCAGCTGGTGCCTGAGGGCGCACTGTCGGTCTGGTACAACAGGTTCTTGCGGCAGGGCAGTTTCTTTGTGGAGGTGGATGACCAGCTTCTGGCCGACGACCCCGATTGTTATGAGATCCTGAAGCCTCAGGGCATCAGCTCGATAATAACCGCGCCCCTGTTCAAGTCAGGCAGCATCGTGGGCATGGTGGGGGTCGACAATCCGCACAGGAATATCGGTCATACGCTGCTGCTCTCTGTGATAGCGTCGTCGATACATGCCGAGCTGATGCACATCCGCATACTGGAAAACGAGCAGAGGATGAAAATTCCGCTTCAGGAGGCTTACGACAAGGCCGAGAAGGCAAATGCCGCCAAGACCGTGTTCCTCAACAACATGAGCCACGACATACGCACGCCAATGAATGCCATAATGGGTTTCGCCACCCTCATGGAGCAGAATCTGGACAATAGGGAGCTCGTGGCCGACTATCTTGCTAAAATGAAGCAGTCGGGAGAATATCTGCTCAATGTCATCAACAATGTGCTGGATATCGCAAGGATAGACAGCGGAAAGGCACTGCTGGATCTCGATTGTTTCGACCTTACCGACAAGACCATATCGATATCAATGTTCGAGGCCCTTATAGCTGAGAAACATATTGATTTCCAAGCCTCTCAGCGGCTGATTCATCGCTATGTGCTTCTGGACAAGGTAAAGGTGCGCCAGGTAATCATAAACCTGCTCGGCAATGCCATCAAGTACACCCCCGAGTATGGAAAAGTGAGTCTGAGAATGGTGGAGGAGCCATCGCCCGTGGATGGCGTGGCGCACATAGTAACCACTATCACCGACAACGGAATAGGCATGAGCGACGAGTTTCAGAAACATGTCTTCGACAAATTCAGCCGGGAGCGCAACACCACCGACAGCAAGGTGGTGGGCTCGGGACTGGGCATGAGCATTGTGAAGGAATTGGTGGAGCTGATGGGCGGTACCATAGAGCTGCGCAGCAAGCTTGGCAAGGGCACCGAGGTTACAGTTACATTCGACCATCCTATTGTGGATAATCCCAGCGATTATGTTGCAGGCAGCGGTAGGACCGATGACCTCGGCAGCATCAAGGGCAAGCGCATATTACTGACCGAGGACAACGAGCTAAATGCCGAGATAGCCACGGCCCTGCTGGAAAACATGGGACTGCTTGTGGAGGTGGCCCATGACGGAGTGGAGTGCATCAAGATGCTGACGAATGCCTCCGATGGTTATTACGACCTGATACTCATGGATATACAGATGCCAAACCTGAACGGCTACGAGGCCACAATGCGCATCAGGCAGCTGCCCGACGGGGACAAGGCCGCAATACCCATAGTGGCAATGACGGCCAACGCTTTCGAGGACGACCGCTGCAACGCATTGTCTGCCGGCATGAACTGCCACCTGTCGAAACCCATAGAGGTCGACAAGCTGACGGAAACCCTCAAGCAGCTGCTTGCCTGATTTCCCCGTTTTTTTTTGTGTAATCATTTATCTGATATTATGGAATATTCTTTGCCTGTGCTGATAGCCTTTACGGTGCACTGGATAATACACCGCGGATTCTACAGAAAACCCGCCATCACCGATGTGGCCAAGGAGTTCAAGCGCTATCTCGCGGTTGTTTCGCTATATTATGTGTTCGATGCCTCCTGGGGTATAATCAATATGCTGGGAGCCAGCACAATGCTCTATATCGACACCGTATTGTATTACCTCGCCATGGGACTCTCTGTGGTTATATGCTGCAGATATGTGATCGCGTTCCTCGATTTGAGGAATTTCTGGGGACGGCTCATCAACATTGTGGGTGTCGGTTTCTTTGTAGTGGAGCTGTTGGCGTTGATTGTCAATCTGTTTTATCCCGTGCTGTTTGGAGTGGATCCCGGATGCCAGTATTTCTCGGGGCCTGGCAGATACTTTGTCCATTATTCCCAGATAGCCATGTTTGCGGGAATGTCGGCATTGTCGTTGCATGCGTGGATATGCCAGTCGGACTACAAGCGCGTCAAGTACCGCACGATATGTCTCTTTGGCGGCGTGATGGTGGCGGCCCTGATACTTCAGGCCTCCTTCCCGTTTTTCCCGACATATTCGCTGGGCATCATGGTGGGCACTCTGGTGATACACGTATTTATCCATGAGGACGAGCTCAGGCTCCAGTTCGCCATGATAGACGGACTGCTGCGCGACTACCACACCATCTGTCTGGTAAACAAGCAGAATATGCGCATGCAGGTGATGCACGCCGATGCCAATTTCAGGGCCGGAATATCGGAAGTGCTCGGTATGGGCAGCGATGATTTCGATACAGTGCGCGCGCGTTATGTGGAGCGTTTCGTGGCTGAGACCGACCGCCAGCGCATAACCAGCGAGGTGTCCTCGCGCGAGGTGATGGCCAGGCTGGTGACCGAAAATTACTTTTCCGTAAACTACCTCCGCATCGACGAGTCGGGCATGCTGGCCTATCATCAGATGGCTTTCTCGGACCTGGATTCGCCCGAGGGCAGCGGCTACTTCATACTTGGAATCCGCAATGTGGACGGCGTGGTAAACGAGGAGCGCGCCATAAAGCAGCAGCTGGAAGACGCCCGCCGCGCCGCCGAGGCCGCCAGCGAGGCCAAGACTTCGTTCCTGTTCAACATGAGCCACGACATACGCACGCCCATGAATGCCATAATAGGCTTCAGGACTCTGCTGGAGAAGCATCAGGACGATCCCGCCCGCCGCGCCGACTATCTGGCCAAGATGGAGGATTCCAGCAATGTGCTGCTCGGAATCATAAACAACGTGCTCGAGATGGCGCGCATAGAGAAGGGGTCTATAGAGCTGATGGAGACCGAGGTGAATATTTACCAGTTTGCGATGTCGGTGGGCGATATATTCCGCGATATGATGAGGCAGAAGGGCATTACATTCACCCACTCGATAGATGCCGTGCACCCGTGCTTCAGGTTCGACCCCATAAAGGTGCGCGAGGTGATGATTAACCTTATGTCAAACGCATACAAGTACACCAACCGCGGCGGGTCGGTGCATGTGGACATACGGGAGAAACCGCATCAGGAGGAGGGATATGCCTATATAGAGACCATTGTTTCCGATACCGGCATAGGAATGTCGGAGGAGTTTGTGCCCCATATTTTCGAGGAATTCTCCAGAGAGCGCGTCAGCTCCAAAAACAAGATAGAGGGCACCGGACTGGGCATGCCTATAGTGAAGCGCCTGGTGGAGCTGATGGACGGCACAATAGAGGTGGCCAGCCGCAAGGGCGAGGGCACAACCATAACATTGAGCATGCCGCACATGGTGGTGGAAAACCCCGTGGAATCAGAGCCTCCGGCCCAGATGATTGAATCGGAGCTTTTTGTTGGCAAGCGCATACTGCTGGCCGAAGACAACGACCTGAACGCCGAGATAGCCATGGAGCTGATGGGCGAATATGGTTTTGTGTGCGAGCGCGCCTCCAATGGGCAGGAGGCTGCTGAGATGGTCTCTGATGCCGCCCCGGGATATTACACAGCGGTGCTTATGGATATCCAGATGCCCGTGATGAACGGCTACGAGGCCACCAAGGCCATACGCTCCATTGGCGACGCCTCCAAGGCTTCTATCCCGATAATAGCCATGACCGCCAACGCTTTCGAGGAGGACAGGCGCAGGTCGATAACATGCGGCATGAACGGCCATCTGGCCAAGCCTATTGATGTGAACGAGCTGGTGAAGGCTATTGCCAATGTAATGTAGATTAATCAAATATAATACACACACTATGAAAAACAACATTTTCAGGACGGCGGTCTTCGCAATAGCCGCCACTTTTATGAGTCTGCCATCTGAGGCGCAGACCACAGCATTGCAGGAGATAGGGCAAAACCCTGACAAGTGCGGCGGAGTTTACTATGCCTATCCCGGCCCGGTAAAGAGCCTCACCGACGCTCCAAAGGGCTACAAGCCGTTTTATATCAGCCACTACGGACGCCACGGCAGCCGCTATCTGCTAAACGACAACGACTACCGACGTCCCCTGGAGGCATTGCGCAAGGCGTCAGAGATGAACGCCCTTACCGATCTGGGCAAAAGCGCCCTGGACCGCATGGAGAAGATCTGGATGGAGGCCGAGTTCCATGGCGACGAGCTGGCTCCCCTTGGCAAAAGGCAGCACCGCGGCATTGCCGAGAGAATGTTCGCAAACTATCCACAGGTTTTCAAGGGTCAGGCCAGAGTATACGCACGCTCCACCACATCGATGCGTGTGGCCCTGAGCATGGTGGCATTCTGCGAGAGGCTGAAGGAGCTGAATCCAAAGCTGGATCTGGAATGGGAGACCACAAGGGCCAATATGAGCTATCTGAACTCGCATACCAAGCGCTACGACGACCTGAAGCGCGACCGCGAGGGCTGGTCGAAGAAGCATGGAGAATTCTGCGCGCGAGGCATCAGCACCGACAGGTTTGTGGCTTCCATCATCAGCGATACTTCGTTTTTCAGCCAGGCCAAGGTTTTCCCATTCATGCTCATGAACGGAATCTACGAGGTGGCTGCCAACCTTCAGGATATGGAGACCGACATACAGCTCTATGACCTTTTTACTACAGAGGAGCTTTATGAATTTTGGCGCAACGGCAACAGCTGGTTTTACCACTGCGACGCCGACAGCCCTCACAATCTCGGCACGGCCATCGAGAGCACACGTCCGCTGCTGAAGAATTTCATCGACTGTGCCGATTCTGTAATCAATGGCAGATATGTGGCTGCCGATCTGCGTTTTGGCCATGATGGCAATATTATTCCTCTGGCGGCCATCATGCAGCTGGATGGCTGTTATGCCAGCGAGCCTGATATTTTCAAGGTAGACCAGGTTTGGCACAACTACAAGGTTTCTCCAATGGGTGCCAATATCCAGCTGATATTCTACCGCAACAAGAGCAACGACGTGATTGTGAAAATCCTGCACAACGAGAATGAGACTTCGATTCCCGTAAAGACTGATATCTATCCATATTACCATTGGAAGGATGTACGTGAGTTCTGGATGGGCAAATTGTAGCGGTTTTTGAGGTTTTTTATTTGTGTGTTTTGGTCAAAGTTGTTACTTTTGTCCATTATTAATGCAATATTTTTTCATAAAAATGAATACAATCGGCAATATCTTCAAGATAAGCATTTTTGGCGAGAGCCATGGCCACGGTCTCGGTATCGTGGTGGACGGCTGCCCATGTGGAATAGATTTGTGCGAGGAGGATTTCCTTGCTGACCTCTCGCGCCGCAAGGCTGGCGCAAAGGGCACAACTCCGCGCAAGGAGGAGGACCTTCCTGAATTGCTCTCAGGAGTTTTCAACGGCAAGACAACAGGCGCGCCTATTGCAGTGCTCTTCCGCAACGGCAACACCAAGAGCAAGGATTATTCCCAGCTCTTCGACCACCCACGTCCCGGCCACGCCGACTTTGTGGCACGTCTCAAATACGGCGGATTCAACGACTACACCGGAGGCGGACATTTCTCTGGACGCATCACTCTGGGCCTTGTGGCTGCCGGAGTTATCGCCAAGAAGATTCTCAACCCTGCCAAGATTGAGGCCAAGATTCTCGAGATTGGCGGAATGACAGATTTCGACAAGGCCATCGAGATTGCCCAGGAGAAGAAAGATTCCATCGGCGGAATAGTGGAGTGCAATATCAGCGGAATTCCAGTTGGACTCGGCGAGCCATTCTTCGGCAGCGTGGAGTCGGAGATAAGCCGTGCGGTGTTCTCGATTCCAGCCATCAAGGGTATCGAGTTTGGCGCAGGTTTCCAAGTTGCCAAGATGTCAGGCTCTCAGGACAACGACAATATTCTTGACGCCTCGGGCTCTACCGAGACCAACAACGCCGGCGGCATCAACGGCGGCATCAGCAACGGCAACGACATTGTTTTCCGTGTGGCCGTTAAGCCAACTCCATCAATATCGCTGCCTCAGAACACTTATAATATAAAGGACGGCAAGGTTGAGGAGCTCACCATCGTGGGCCGTCACGACCTCTGCATAGCCCTCCGCGTGCCAGTGGTCCTGGAGGCCGCCGCCGCAGTAGCCTTGGCCGACCTCAGCCTCGTGGCCCAGAAAAGCCCAAGAGTGTTCTAATAAATAATTGAAGTGATAGAAGTGATTGAAGTAATTGAAGTTGTTCAATGGTGCGTTCAATCACTTCTATTATTTCAATCACTTCAATTACTTTGTTTTATGACAAGAACCAAATCATATTTTGTCTCTGACTTTCACCTCGGGGCGCCGGACTGGGAGATTTCGCTGGAGAGGGAGAAGAGGATTATCCGCTGGCTGGATTCCATCAAGGACAATGCCAGGGCAATCTATTTCCTTGGCGATATCTTCGATTTCTGGTACGAGTGGAACAACGTGATTCCCAAGGGATTCTACCGTTTCCTCGCCAAGCTTGCCGAACTCCGCGAGCTGGGCGTTGAGATGTTTTATTTTACCGGAAACCACGACGTCTGGCAATACGGCTATCTGAAGAAGGAACTCGGAATAAAGGTCTATCAGGAGCCGAAGCTTATGGATGTGGACGGCAAGAGAATCTATATGGGCCACGGCGACGGCATTGGTTCCAAGAGTTTCGGATATTGGATTATAAAGACTGTTTTCACAAATAAGATATGCCAGTGGTTGTATTCCAATGTTTTTCATCCTAACTTTGCGATGTGGATAGGCCACACCTGGAGCTCCGCGCGTCATCAATACACACGCGAGATTTTCCCATTCCAAAACGAGGGTGAGTATATTATAAAGCATATCCGCTCCGTAATGGACAAGGAGAAGGCCGACTGCTACATTTTCGGACACCGCCACATAGATTCGGTATACGATCTTGGCGGCGGCATCAGATACATAAACACCGGAGTCTGGTTCCGCAAATCGCCCTACGCGGTTTTGGAGGATGGCGAGGTGAGCTTGCGGTATTTTGAGGAATAATTTTAAAATTCTTCAATATATAGGGTCAGCTGCAACTATATGCATAATCATCAAAAACTTATAATATGAAACTATCCGAAAAACTCAATCCCAAGGCCGTTCTCAGCAGCGCCTTGGATGCTGTAAAGCGGTTCCCTGTTGCGTTGGGGCTTGCTTTTGTGCTGATGTGCTATAGTTTATATATTGTGCACGCCCATGGTGCCGATGACGACTTTTTTGCAAAGTGGGCATATTTTCTCGCTACTGCTTTTGTGCTCTCGGCGGGGCTCAGGCTTTTGTCGGAGCGTATCGATAATGCGCCTAAATCGTGGGCGGTAAGGATAGTGCCCCTTGTATTGTGGGGCGGCGCCTGCTATTGGCTTTTCTGTCTGATAGATAGTGTGACTACCAAGAACCTTTACCTTCCATTGTTGTGCTCTATGACATTGGCTGTGCTGGTCTTCTTCTTTACGGCTCTGTTCGTAAGGCGCCATAACGACCTCCAGTTCTGGAAATTCGGTTCCAATGTGCTGAAGTCGGTTTCCCTTGGACTCTTTGTCTCTACTGCGCTTTTTGCAGGAATAGCATTGTTTTTCCTGATACTCAAGATGCTGTTCGATATAAAGGTGGATGGCGAGTTGTTTGGCGATGTGGCCATTGTTGCGTATTTGGGTCTGATGCCGGTGGTGGCCCTATCGTCCATAAACAGCAAGGACGAGATCGAGGAGCCGCTCTCCGAGAGTCTGTCGAAAGTCTTCGACCGCATTGTCCATTTCCTTTTGCTGGGATTGTTGGCGCTTTATATGCTGTCGCTTTATGTATATGGCCTCAAATTCCTTTTCACACTCGATCTGCCCAAAGGCTGGGTGTCGGTGCTGGTTTCCATCTGTATGGCGGGCATGCTGATAGTCCTTTTCTGCGTATATCCCAACAAGCAGCTAAAGTCCAACAAGTTCGATGAGGCTCTGTTCAAGTATTTGCCTGCCCTGATGCTGCCTTTGGTGGCCCTGATGTCGGTGGGCATAATCAAGCGTTTCATCGATTATGGAATCACAATATCACGCCTCTGGCTCCTGATTGTGAATCTCTGGTATTGGGCTGTCTGCCTGTATCTTGTGTTATCTAAGGAGAAGAGGATTGTGTGGATTCCCGTATCCTTTGCCGGAATTTTCCTGCTGATGTCCTTTGGGCCCTGGAGCGTGGCAAATATCACCGGATGTTCGCTGAAATCTCAGGCAAGGAGCATCGCCGAGGCCAAGGGGTACGCTCTGCCGGTTGGCGTTAAAGACGGGGATGCGTTGGATTCAGATTTCTGCGACAAGCTGAGTTATCTTCACGACAATTATCCGCAATCCTATTATTCCGATATTGCCGACCGCACCTGGAATTATTACCAATTATGGAAAGATCTGGATGGCGACGATGGCGACGGCGAAATCCCGGCGCCTGAAGATTACCTCCGTTATTTCGAGGTAGACAGCCTTGTGTTCGACCATCCTGTTCCCAAGTTTTGGGGATTGTACGGTTATAGTGTTGAACTGCCTCACGCCGACAATCCTGACAGCGTTTACAATATAGCGATTGTACGTGGAGGCAAAACTTTCCAATACGTAGTGCCCAAGAGAGATTTTACTTACGATGGCCCCGACAAAATGGTTTTGGTAAACGACAATTCGATTTTGGTAATAAAGCATACCTTCCTTACCGTATATCCCGAAAAACTGGATGATAACGACAATATATCTATAGAAGGCTGCTTGTTTGAGTGGTGAAAAATATTTTGAATTTAGCGGAAAAACATTTTGCAGATACAAAATAAAGCACTATCTTTGCACTCGGAAATTTTTCCACATAAACATTATAAAACTAATTTTAAAATGCCTGTAAAAGTTAGACTTGCAAGACAAGGTAAGAAGGGCTACGCACACTACGCGATAGTGATTGCCGACGCAAGAGCACCACGTGATGGTCGATTCATTGAGAAGATTGGTACTTACAACCCAAACACAGTACCACAGCAGATCGATATTAAGTTCGACAGAGCTTTGTATTGGATCCAGACAGGCGCTCAGCCTACCGATACTTGCAGAACACTCCTTTCTACAAAGGGTGTATTGTTGAAGGACCACTTGCTCCGCGGAGTAAAGAAGGGCGCTCTCTCTGCAGAGCAGGCCGAGGCTAAGTTCCAGGCTTGGGTTTCTGAGAAGGAGAACAAGCTCACAGCCAAGAAGTCAGCTAAGGAGAACGCCAAGGCTGAGGCTAAGAAGGCTGCTCTCGCCGAGGAGACAAAGAAGAAGGAAGCTAAGCAGGAGGCTATCAATGCCAAGAAGGCTGAGGCTGAGGCTGCTGCCAAGGCTGCCGCTGAGGAGGCTGCTGCCGCTGCTGCTGAGTCTGAGAACGCTGAAGCACCTGCTGCCGATGAAGCAAAAGCTGAGTAAATACTTCGACAAGGCCAAGCTCACAAAGCTGGGTTCTATCGTAGCATTCAAAGGCACCAAGGGAGACGTAGTCATCAGACTCGGCTCCCCTGATTATGACATTGATGAACAGGAGCCGGTGCTCGTCGAAATCGACGGGTACCTGGTTCCTTTTTTCATTCAGGAAAATTCCGTTTTCTTCTCGAAAAACGGCGAGTTGTCGCTAAAGTTCGACACCATCAACAGCAACGAGGAGGCGGCACGCGTAATGAAAAAAGATGTCTACGTATCCACCGAGGACCTCGTGATGGATGCTGATGCCGACGACGACGATTGGGATTCCGACTTCAAATACGCCAACTACGACGTATTCGATCAGGACGGGCAGCTGCTTGGCAAGATTGTGGATATCGACGATATTCCGGGCAATCCCCTTATCGTGATCCACAACAGTTTTGGCGAGGAAATCCTTGTGCCGCTCAATTGCGCCGAGATCCTCGACGAGAACGACACTATCCGAACCGTAAAAATCACAATCCCCGAGGGACTTATCGAGGCCCTCAAGAATTAGCAGACAATTTTTCTGTTTATGGATAATATCAAGGTGAGGCTCCGCGCCATGGAGCCCGAGGATGTCGACTATCTCTATCTTTGGGAAAACGATCCTGATATCTGGAAAGTAAGCAGCACCCTGGCGCCATATTCCCGTTTCGTGCTGGAGCAGTATGTGGCCGAGAGCATGGGCAAGGATGTTTTTGAGCAGGGGCAGCTGAGGCTCGTGATAGAGGATTCGTCCACGCATGAGCCCGTTGGACTTGTGGACCTCTTCGATGTGGACCTCCGCGACAGCCACGGAAGCATCGGAATATCCATCAACAACAAAAACTTCCGCGGAAAGGGATACGCCTCCGAGGCGCTCCGCAAATTCGTGGACCATTGTTTCCACGTATTGGGCCTGCACTCGCTTTTCGCCAGGATAGATGCCGGCAACGAGCCAAGTATCAGGCTTTTCGAGACTTGCGGATTCCAGAAATGCGGACTCCTGAGGCAGTGGCGGCGCGCACAAAACGGATGGACCGACACTGTTGAAGTGCAAATTATTAATAATTAAGAATTAATAATTAAGAATTAAGAGCTTTTCAGATGTGCGGCACAGCCCCTCGTGGGCTGCACGTGGGTAACCGCTGGCATCGCCTGCGGCTTACGCATGGAAGGCATATTTTGGTAACCGCTGGCGATGCCACCCTTTACCAATGTAGTGGCCGCAAGGGCCACCGCACCAGAGAAACTCTATTAATTCTTTATTCAAAAAAATATTTGTAGGTGCAAAAATAAAACAGTATATTTGCGAGGTTTTTAGCAAAAAACGTTAAACTTAAAAATTTTAAATAAAAAATGGCAAAATTGAATTTTGGCGGTGTCGAGGAAAACGTAATGACCCGCGAGGAATTTCCATTGGAGAAGGCACGTGAGGTGCTCAAGAACGAGACTATCGCTGTAATCGGTTACGGCGTACAGGGCCCTGGCCAGTCTCTCAACCTCAGAGACAACGGTTTCAACGTTATCGTTGGACAGCGTGCCGGCAAGACTTTCGACAAGGCAGTAGCCGACGGTTGGGTACCCGGCAAGACCCTCTTCTCTATCGAGGAGGCTTGCGAGAAGGCTACCATCATCATGTGCTTGCTCTCTGACGCTGCTGTAATGTCTGTATGGCCTACCCTCAAGAACTACCTCTCTGCAGGCAAGGCTCTCTACTTCTCTCACGGTTTCGCTATTACCTGGGACGACCGCACAGGCGTTGTTCCTCCTGCTGATATCGACGTTATCATGGTTGCTCCTAAGGGTTCTGGTACTTCACTCCGTACTATGTTCCTCGAGGGTCGCGGCCTCAACTCTTCATACGCTGTTTACCAGGACTACACCGGAAAGGCTATGGAGCGCACTCTCGCTCTCGGTATCGGTATCGGCTCTGGCTACATGTTCGAGACTACATTCCAGCGCGAGGCTACTTCCGACCTCACCGGCGAGCGTGGCTCACTCATGGGCGCTATCCAGGGTCTTCTCCTCGCTCAGTACGAGGTACTCCGCGAGAACGGCCACTCTCCATCTGAGGCTTTCAACGAGACTGTAGAGGAGCTCACTCAGTCGCTCATGCCACTCTTCGCCAAGAACGGTATGGACTGGATGTACGCCAACTGCTCTACAACAGCTCAGCGCGGTGCCCTCGACTGGTTCCCACGCTTCCACGACGCTGTTAAGCCTGTTCTCCAGTGGCTCTACTACTCAGTTAAGTCTGGCAACGAGGCTCAGATCTCTATCGACAGCAACTCTAAGCCTGACTACCGCGACGGTCTCGAGAAGGAGCTCAAGGCTCTCCGCGAGAGCGAGATGTGGCAGACAGCTGTTACTGTTCGTCAGCTCCGTCCAGAGAACAACTAATAGGCATTTAGCGATTATTAGCTGATTTTTTTATACAAGGCCGACCCCTTCTGCGTTTTTTGCAGGAGGTGTCGGTCTTTTTTTTATTTTATCTCCCCAAAATCACAGTATTATAAAAAACTTTGCTTATATTTGCTCTTTGAATAATTAACGAAACAGTTTAGGTATGAAGATATTTACTAAAATACTATTAACTTTTACAATTGCCGCATTGTTTTCCGCAGAGGTTGTCGCTCAGGCTGATACTTCCAAAACCCTGGTCGTAGTGGCTGGTCAGGAGGCTGCGCTCAGCTACAACAAGGGCCTTACCGATTTTGGCGAGGGGCAGTTCACCCAGGCCCTTGTGGATTTTTCCAACGCCGTGGATATGGATCCTCAGTTCGCCAAGGCAAGATACAATCTTGGCGTTATGGAACTCCATGAGTTTATCAGTCAGGCTGCCCTCGACGAGTTTGATGCCGCCATCGCATTGAATCCCAACAAGGCCGTCTATCATCTTGGCCGGTCGATAGCCCTGTGCCGTCTGGATCTTTTCAATGATGCCCTGGAGGCAATACGCAAGGCCGAGAAACTGGGTTACAGCGCCACTCTCCTTAGATATTATTACGGATACATATACTTCAGGATGGGTAAATTCCCTGATGCCGTTAAGCAGTACGACCTGGCCATAAAGGCCAACTCCAATTTCGCCCATGCCTATTGCGACAGGGCTACTGCCCACATGAGGATGAAGAACTACAAGGCCGCCCTCGACGACTACAACACCGCCCTCCAGATAATGCCCAACGCATATTTCGTTTACATGCTCAGGGCCGATGTCAGGGCCGCCCAGGGTAATTACAATGCCGCCATACAGGACATCAACTACGCTGTGCAGATGGCTGACGATGACGACGATTTTGTTTTCCTGAATGCGAGGGGCGTTATGTATGGCCGTGCCGGCAAGTACAAGAAGGCCATGGAGGATTTCAGCGTTTGTCTTGAAAAGCGGCCTCAGAGCCCTGATACCTATATCAACATAGGCAACATGCTGATGGGCCAGAAAAAATACGCCGAGGCCGAGCAGCAGTATTCCAAGGCCATCAATATTGATGGATACAATATTTCGGCATTCCACAACAGGGCCAATGCCAGGGAATTGCAGATGAAACATACTGGTGCCAAATCGGACCGCAAGATGGCCAACTACCTGAGCGACGCTCAGAAAAAATATGTAATTAAATAGCTTACCTGTAACCCGATACTATGTACAAGAAGATTTTGATATTGCTTTTGATAGCAGCCGTTCCGCTCTGGGCCATGGCTCAGGAGAGTCCAAAGATTCCCAAGAGCGAGTTCGCCTCAAGCGCAGCTGCCTGGAAACTTTTGAAGAAGGCCAACAAGTGCTACAAGAAAGGCAGTGTGGGAGGCTACAGGATTGCCGCTCAGAATTATGGGAAGGCTTTGGAAGCCAACGAGATGTGCAGTCCGCTGCTCTACCGCGCAGGCATCAGCGAGATAAAGACCGGCAACTTCAGGCTGGCCAAGAGCCATCTGCAGGACGCCCAGGACTTGGGAATAAGCGTGCCGCGCGATGTGCAATACTGGATAGCCGTAAGCAAGCAGGGCCTATCTATGTTCAAGGAGGCCAAGAGCGATCTCGAGGACTGCAAGAGCGATCTCGACGAGAAGAGCCTGAAGATATATGCTGCCGACATAGAATTGCGCATCAATCAGTGCGACAATGGAATGCGCCTCCAGAAGGAGCAGGACATGAGCGTGGTGCAGCCATTGTCGGGAACTGTGAACTCCAGTATGCCAGAGTTCGCTCCCGTATTCTGCAATCTGGATTCGGCGCTGTATTTCGCAGGCAAGCGCAAGGACGGCAATATCAGCAAGAAACCGGGCAAAGACATGGATCCCACGGCGGATATTTTTGCCGCATTTACCGACCATGGCGCATACTCTGACATCCGCAACGCCGGCAACACCATCAACACCAAGAAGAACGAATATCCAGCATATATGAATGTGTCCGGATCCAAACTGTGCTACGGCAGCCACAAGAATATATTTGTCTCCTACAAGAAATCTGTGAACTCGCGGTGGAAACAGGGCGAGAAATATCTGAAAAACTCAATCTCCGCATCGTGGTCGTCCGATTCGTCGATGGTGGTATATACAGCCGCCAAGGGACCCGGGCATCAGGGCGGTTACGATATATACATAATGAGGCGGCAGGGCAGCAAGTTTTCCGAGCCTCAGAATCTTGGACCTGATGTAAACTCGCAGTACGACGACATGTGGGCCACCTTCGGCGCCGAGGACACAGTATTGTATTTCGCCAGCAACAGCCACCTCAGCGTGGGCGGCTTCGATATCATGAAAACCCGTTTCCACAACGGCAAATGGACCAAGCCCGTAAACATGGGACTGGGAATCAACTCCGGCGCCGACGACAATTATTTCCAGCTGTCGCCCGGCGACACCAGGATAGGCTACATGGCGTCTACACGCGACGGCGGCAAGGGCGATTATGATATCTACCGCGTGCTGCTGCTCAGGGAGGCCATCTATCAGTATCCGCCAAGCCCATTCAGGTATCTCGCGGCCGACTATGCCAAGGAGCCCATCCTGCCGCTGGAGGAGCCCGAGCCAATCAAGACAATGCGCCTTACAGTGGTGAGGGGTGTCGTTACCGATTTCGACAAGACCAGGAACCTCTATTCCCAGATTTCGATTACCGACAATGCCAGCAATGCAACCCTGCAGACCATCATGACGAATCCTGAGACCGGCGAGTATGTAGTGACCCTGCCATCGGGCAAAAACTATGCTATGACCGTAAACTCCGACGGATACCTCTTCCATTCCGAGAACTTCAACATTCCGCCGGCCACCAATTATCAGGAGATCCGCAAGGACATAGGCTTGCTGCCCATGGACCCCGGCAGCAAGGTGGTGCTCAATAATGTTTTCTTCGATTCCAACAGCAGCACCCTGAGGCCCGAGTCCCACGGCGAGCTCGACAGGCTGGCTGAGGTTTTCAAGCTGTATCCGGGACTGGTGATAGAGGTGTCGGGCCATACCGACAATCAGGGCAACAGGCTCTACAACATAACCCTGTCGCAGAAGAGGGCTGAGGCAGTGCGCCAGTATCTTATAGATGTGGGAGTGCAGCCCGTGCAGGTCATAGCCAAGGGATATGGCCCCGACCGTCCGCGAGACACCAACAACACTGCGGAGGGCCGGCAGAACAACCGCCGTGTGGAAGCTCAAATTCTAAGTAATTGATAATTTTTGAGATTATTGAGCCATTTTGGAACGATTTTGGATAATAAGTAAAAATTAGTAAACGATAATTAACAAATCTATTATAAAAGAAAACTTTTAATTGAATATGAAAAACAAGTACTTTATTCCATGTCTCATTGTGCTTGCCCTTGCCTCCGGCTGTATTAAGGACGAAGGCACGGAGCCGTATACCATCACCCGAAAGGTGAATACAATAGACGACGAGACAGGCAAGGGCGCCATAAGGGCCACCATACAGACCGGCACCAACGCATACATGTATGGCGACGCCGAGGCCGACTCGCTGGTAGTGAAAGGTTTCACGCATGATTTTGACGAGGAATACCGACTGGTGCTCGATTGCTATGTGACACTCAATTCCAAGTTCTACAACCTAAATCTTGACCAGAATGCGGTACAGAGGGCCGGATACGTCTACTCACGCACCGACAAGAAACCTGTGGTGTCCGCCCTTGACGGCAATTATTTCTGGGTGACCGACAATAACAACAAGCCTGCCAAGATGGATTCCACTGCCAGAGACCTGGAGTTCCAGGCTACCGGCCACAACCTTGATTTCGATGTTACATATTATATGCGGTCGTTTGTTGTAAGCACCAAGGGCGATACAATCTACAATCCACGATCCCTGGAGGTGAAGACTGTTTTGCCTCACGATGTATGGTTCAAGCGAAACGATGCCGATGTAACCAAGAGGTCCGAGGCCTTTGTGTGTCAGGCCGGCACCAAGACATATATGTATGGCGGACGCCAGGGAGGTACTATGTTCAACGATATGTATGTATATGACAACGATCACGATTCATGGAAGCAGGTGGCCGAATGCGACGAGCCAAAAGCCAAGAGGTGCAACGGCACTTCTTTCGCCTTCAAGAAAATCAATGGAGATTATCTGATATATATCATTGGAGGACGAACCAGCAGCGACAAACTTACATCCACCGTACTCTTCTATGACATAAAGACAAACCAGTGGAACAATCCAAAGGCTCACCCATGCGCCGGCAGACAGCTGCCTGTATTTGATGAGAATTTCGATCCTGTGTTTGAAACAGACAAGGATGGCAACTTTACCACCAATCCTCCAACACAGGCCACAGCTGACGGATCCAGGGGCTCAGTGTTCCCGCTCCCTGTCAACGGCGATCCTTTCGCCACCACCGACCCATACGGTCTGGAGGGCATGACATCGTTTGTCCTCATCGACCCTATCGACGAGACCGAGCGCTATTTCGTGGCATTCGGACGCACCGACTGGGGTTCCGACAATCCAATATCCACCAATGTGTATGAGTACTTGCCAGACAACGACCGTGCCGGAGCCGGCGGATACGCATGGGAGAGCAGGTCGCTGGGCGACAACAGGTCATCCTTCGGACTCTACCAGCCTGTATGTGTAACCTGTGGCGACCGTGTACTGGTAGGAACTGGAGAGAGCACCAAGCTCAAGAATCATCAGCCAAGCTCAAAGATATACACCGTGGAGCTGGATCCAGACCAGAGAAACGCCCTCTTGATGAAGGAGCTCAAGACCCAGCCCCCTTCGGATTTCAAGCCAAGGGCCAACGCTGCCGGCTTCTACCTCAACTATGTGGCTGACCACGAGTCGCACGAATGTTTCTATATCGGCACAGGCCGTACCGTGAGGGATATAGACTACACCGGTTTCGAGCTGCTCAACGATTTCTGGTGCTACGATTTCGGCGCCAACGAGTGGAGCAAGAAAACCAACTGCTCTAACGTCTGCCGTCAGGGCGCATTGGGATTCACTGTATTGCGCAACGACGACGACTATGAGAAGCAGGGCGGCAGCAAGCTCAGAGGCTTCATATCCTTTGGCGAGGGATACACCGACAAGGATGGCGACGGCATGCCTGACGAGCAGGGCCAGGTTCAGCTCGACAACTGGGAGTATCTCCCCTAATCTTGTGGAACACATAATTTAATAGATCATTATGAAAAGAATATCATTCATTATAATAATGGCGTTGCTGGGCATGGGCTCCGCAATGGCCCAGGAATTTGGATACGATGGTCTCAGCAAGTCGGAATACCGTTACTGGAATTTCGTGCTGGGCATCAATCACGGTTTTGGCTCGGCTTTTGGCGGTGGCAGCGATGAGTACATGCTCCACAAGTATGGCGACGGCATCCTGTCGTCGGACCTTACCACCACCTACGATCCTATATATCATCCCAGCGGCGATATGTTCAAGGAGACCAAGGGCTTCACATACACCCCCGGCTATCATATAGGATTCCTCTACAACTACGACCTGCTCAACAACCATACAGGAGTAGTGGCCGGTATCGAGTTCTCCAACTATGGCTTCACCAACAGCTACAAGTCAACCATCAGCAACGAGAACGTGAAAGAGACATTCAGGTCGATGGCCGTTACAGTGCCAATCCTCTTCAAGTTTGGCAAAAACGACATCTACAGCGACATGCAGTATATTTGCGTAGGTGTAAAAGCCAACATGAACCTGGCAGTGGCCCGCGGACAAAAGGCCTCATGGGCAGACGAGAAGTTCGGAGAAAAACTCTCCAACGGCAAGAGCGCCCTCTCATGTGCTGCCACTGTGGGGTTCAATACCGGCATGTTCAATGTAAACGTAAACTACATGTTCATGGATTTTGTGGATTCCAAGTATGCTGATACCGAAGGCAACTGCCCATTCAAGGGCATCAAGGGCCATATCTATCTCTGCACCAGCCTCAACGTGCCTATGACACGCTGGCTGAGCATCCACAACTGGACTGCCGAGAAAATCCGCCGCAAGCTTCATGGCGGCAATTCATTGTAAAAGTTTTCATGATAATAGATTTTTTGGTGCGGGCGCGCAGGATTCCCATTACGGGAAATCCTGCCGCCCGCTTTTTTTGCGCCCCCCGTTATGTAGGCTCCAGTTTTTTTTTATAATTCGGATTTTTGTTGCTAAATTTGCGCATATTTTTTCAGTCTATAACAAAAGAAAACATATAAAATGGAAATTCACAAGAGAGAAGAATCAAGAAGCAAGTGGGACACCGTGTGGGTGGGCCTTCTGGTGGCGCTGATACTGCCATTTATCGTCATGCTGCTGTACTGGTATGCCCTGCTGTCAAGCAAGATGAGCCTGGGATCCATGTTTACAGACATAGGCGCCCAGGGATTGATGAAGGTAATCTCGATATGCGCCAGCCCCGACCTCCTGGTGTTCTGGTGGTTCAACAAGAAAAACTGGACCAACGCATCCAAGGGCTGCGTGCTGGCAATAGTGGTAATGCTGGTTTTCACATTAATAGTAAAATTGTAGATCTATGAGTATCAGGCTGCTGATGCTGCTGTATATGCTGATGGCCCCACTTGCGGGCCTGATGGCCCAGGTGAAGGAAGTGGTGCTGTGCGACAATTTTGCCGACAACACCACCGGATGGACCGAGGGCTCCGTCATGTACGACTATATAGCCCACATAAATTCGGGTACATATTTCCTCGAGTTTCAGAAAAACCAGGGCTCCCGCATATTCGACGTACCGGTAAAGATGGACCTCTCGCAAAACTTTTTTTTCGAGGCATCAGGCAAGATGTCCGACGTGGGCCGGCAGCGCGGCGCAGCCTTCGGCATTGTATGGGGCAAGGGCAATGGGGGATACTTCTCATTCGCCGTTACCGAGGATGGCAAATTCTATGTGCGCAGGGTATCAGGACGGAAAGGCGTGTACCTGATAAGCCCCACATACACCAAGTTCCTCTATGCCAGCCGACCAAACAAGATAAGGGTCCAGTATGCCAACGACGAGCTCATGTTTTTCATCAACAACAAGTACGTGGGCCACATGCCTGCCGAGCGCACCTACGGCATCAATGCGGGCATAATACTCTATGGCCGCCAGCGTACCGAGATATACAATTTCGGCGCATACGGCACCAAAAACTACGACGCCGTGCCCGGATACGACGCATCACTCAAGGTCTCATATTACGAGATAGAGGACGGATTCGACAACGCGGGCGCCCATCTCGGCAATGGCGACTGCAAGGTGCAGCCGGGCGAGACAATCCAGCTGGCCGTGACATTCCGCAACATGGGCAAGGGACCATGCAAAAACCTGAAAGCAAAGTTCTACACCATCAGCGATTTCGTAAGCGTCATAGACCAGGACGTGGTGCAGACTTTCTACGACCTGGAGCGGATGCAGAGCCAGATCATGAGTCTCAAATTCAGGGTCGCCAACAACTGCAGCCTCGACAAGCTGAGTTTCAAGGTGGATGTTACCGACGACCAGGGCCGCCTGGCCGAATCGGTGCCGCTGTCGGTGCCCCTGTATACCAGGATATCGCCCATCAACAAGGAGAACAATGGCAAGATATCATTCACTTTCAACGTAAGGGAGCAAAACTCCGACGATATCAACACGTTTTTCCCAATCACATTGCAGAATTCCAGGAATGTGTCGGCAGTAATGATAGGAGTGGAGAGCCACGCCCACCTGCCAAAGGCCATCTACGCCACCAACGACGCCAAAATCATGCGCCAGTATCTGCTGAAGGTGATGAATGTGCCTCAGGGAAATGTGATAGCCGTGGCAAACCAGAATGCGACTGTGGCGCGCCTCAGGAACATCCTGAGACCCGGAGGCGAGCTGTCTGCCAAGGCCAACACAAATGTGATATTCTATTTCTCGGGGTTCGGCATTTGCGAGCCGGGAAAAAACGACCCTTACATCATGCTCTATGACTCCAACGACCAGGACATAAAGGGCACATGCTACAATGTGAGAGAGATTGTGGAGCAGCTTCAGAGCCTGATATCTGGCCAGGTGATCTGCATCTTCGAGACCTCGTTTGCCGCCCTGGACAGGACTGGAAAGCCCGTAAGCGATGTGGCCAGCTCGGCATTCACATATTGCAGATTCCCATTCATTAACGACAACCGCACATGTGTAATGTACGCATCCGGCAACAAGGCTTACAACCCCGTCATGGAGCGCACATCCCACGGCATGTTTACCCACTATCTGCTTACCGCTATGCAGGAGTTCGGCAAAAACCGCAACACCCTTGATGTCAAGACCCTATACGACTACATCAATCAGAGCATGGACCGCGATCCATCGGTGCTGCCGGCAGGGGTGTTGCCCAGAATGGACTGCCTCAACAAGGATGGCATCAAGATCCTGAAATGATTATTCTTTCAAATATAGATTATAACCAAAACAAACAATTTTTTTATTACTGATATGAAAAGATTTCTGATACTTATTATTCTTGCGTCAATATTTGCGATACCCGTATCGGGACAGCGTGTAGGACTGGTGCTTAGCGGAGGCGGCGCCAAGGGCCTGGCCCACATAGGCGTAATAAGGGCCCTGGAGGAAAACAATATTCCGGTAGACTACGTTGCAGGCACATCCATGGGCTCCATTGTGGGCGCCCTCTATGCCATGGGATACACTCCCGACCAGATGGAAGAGCTGTTCAAGTCCAAGGAGTTCTTCAACTGGCTGGATGGCAAGACCGACGAGAAACTCAGGTATTTCTTCAAGGAGCCCGACCCCAATGCGGCGTGGCTGTCGCTCAAGATCAATTTCCACAGCGATTCCACCAATATACAGACCTATCTGCCCACCAATTTCATATCGTCGTATCAGATGGATTTCGCCTTCGAGGAGATAATGGGCCCGGCCGCCGCCGCGGCAGGATACAATTTCGATTCCCTGATGGTGCCGTTCAGGTGTGTGGCTTCTGATGTCTACAAGAAAAAATCAATCAAGTTCAGCAGCGACCATCTCTCCACCGCGGTAAGGTCCAGCATGTCGATACCATTCTATTTCAAGCCAGTGGTGTACCGCGAGGGCCTGCTCTTCGATGGAGGAATCTACAACAACTGCCCCATCGATGTCATGACAGAGGATTTCGACCCCGACTATATAATAGGTGTGAAAGTATCAGCCAACAACCCCAACCCATCCGAGGACGACCTTATGACCATGGTCTACAACATGATAGAAGACCCAAGCAATTACCAGATACCATCCAGCAAGGGCATAATGCTGGAGCCTGACGTCTTGTCGCACAGCACATTCGATTTCACGAAGTGCGACGAGCTGATACAGCTCGGCTATGCCGAGACCATTGGCAAGATGGACAGCATAAAGGCCGCCATAAGCCGCCGCATGCCCGACAGCCTGCTCGCCAGCAAGCGTCAGGACTTCAATGCCAGGCTACGCCCGCTTATGTTCAACTCGGTAAACCTGGTGGAATACGGCGATATGTCGAGCCGCACAAGCCCCGCATCGCGCCAGTCCAACTCGCTAATCAGCCAGCACGAGAAATACATATTGTCGCACTTCAGGTCCCTCAGAAACGAGCCTATGCCCATAGACCAGATGCGCAACGAATTCTACAAGCTGGTGGCCGACCCCACGCTCGACCGCATATATCCCACAACGCTCTACAACCCCTACACCGATGGCTACGCCCTTAACCTGAGTCTGTCGCGCAGCAAGAATGTGGACGTTAAGATAGGCGGCAACATATCCACCTCGGCCACATGCGAGGCTTTTGTGGAGCTGCTGCGCAGGTGGTACGGATATGTGCCATTCGAGATTCTTGTAAACGGATACTTCGGAAAATTCTACACCGCGGGCAAGGCCTACTTCAAGGCCTATTTCCCCGTGCCTACACACTTCGGTTTCGAATCGGCCATACAGCTCAACAGATACGACTACGTGGAGGCCGACCCCGACATAGTGTTCGTGGACACCAGGAGCCCGGTATCCATAAAGAACGACATGGAAAGCTACATGAACCTGTTCCTGCCGGTAGGTATGTCGTCCAAGGTGTCGGTGGGAGGATCTCTGGGCAGGGTAACAGAGAGCTATTACCTCTCGCCAAGTTTCGTGTCGTCCGACCGCAAGGACAAGACCGCCCTCATATACGGTGGCATGCACGCCACATTCCAGTCCAGCATGCTCGACCACTTCTCATACCCCAGCCAGGGCTACAACTTTGTGGCGAAGCTTAAGTACACCGCCGCCGACGAGGTTTTCCGTCCAGGCTACGTGCCCGATTCCAAGATAGAGGGAGGCAAGAAGGACAAGAATTTCTGGGATCTCTATCTGATGTACGAGAACTACAGGCTTACGAAAAACAAATGGACATTTCCATATTCCGCCGAGCTGAGCCTCAGCCGTCACGACGCTCTCTCCAACGACATGGCCAACATGCTTATAACCAACGCATACCGTCCCACCGAGTATACCAAGACCATGCTCTTCGAGGACTATCGCGCCGACAAGTATATGGCCGCAAGCCTGGGGCTCATGTACCGGTTCAGCCAGAGCCTCTCGTGGCGTGTCAATGGCTATTACTTCCAGCCATACAAGAAGCAGTTCCTTGTATCCAACGGCACAGAGTATCTGTCCGAGACCCGCGGCAAATGGGCCGGCTACAAGTACTTCTTCAATACCACCATCGCATATCAGACCATGGTGGGCCCCGTGGCCATCAACCTCAGATACGAGCCCCATGGCAAGAGCCACTACTACATGATGGTGAATATCGGTATCATGATATACAACAAGAGCTGGTGGGACCGCAACTAAGCCTGCCCGCCAGCCCTGTGTGTTGTTCCTTTTTTTTACGATTGGGACCTCATTAGTCCTTCTTGATAATCTCGTCGTCGGTGTTCTTTATCTTTATCACCAGCACGCCGTTGGCACCCTGCACTCCATATACCGTGGCTTGGGCACCCTTCAGCACCATTATGTCCTCTATGTTGGAAGTCGGGATATCCTGAATGGTGTTCACCACGTTGTTGCCCACTACCATCAGCATGCATCCGTCGTTGTTTACAGATGTATTGCCCGGCAGCTGATAGCAGTCGGTGTATGCCATCCTCACACTGGGCAGCTCCAGAGATATGGCCTGCTCTATGTCATTGTATTTAGAGTAGTCTTTCTGGAAAGTCATTGCGGCAAAGGCGTCTGGCTCGTAATGGGCGGCCAGGTAGCCATTGTCCATTATCTGGGTAAGGTACATCGGCTTTCTCGGGAAAGTCATCTCTATGCGTATGGTGTCCACCTTGCCGGCCCTTACCTTGTAGTTAACCGGCTTGAAAGGGGGGCATTCCACCTTCAGGATATCCTTGTCGGCTATGGCCAGGCTGAATACGCCGTCGGCGTTGCTTTTGGCTGTGTTGCCTGTTGCCGACGATGTCACAGTCATGTTCTGCACCGGAAAACTCTTCAGCATCGTAAGTTTTCCAATGACCTCTTGTGTGTTCTGCGCCATCGATGCGGTGGGCAGCAATACGGCCATCGCGGCCGCAACTATCAGATTTCTCATGTCTTGGTTTTTTAGTATGTTTTTTTATCGGGCTGATACTTACGTATCTCCTATATCTCATCTGTCGCGGGTAGAGGCCTGCGTTTCTCGCTCTTGGACAGCGGACGCGTGAACACCATGGCAGTGCCCACTCCCACAGCGGCGCCGCCTATCACATCCCACCAGTCGTGGCGCTCGGCATGCACCCGGCCCCATGCCACGAAACCGGCCACCAGATATGCCGGCACTCCAACCTTCCATCCGTAGCGGCGCATCAGAAACGTGGCCCCGTTGAACGCTATGGCGGTGTGGGTGCTCGGAAAAGCGTGATGACCCGTGCCGTCGGGCCTGTCCTTGGTGATGAGGGCCTCCATGGTGTAGTTTACAGCCAGACACGCCGCGCTGCTGTATCCCAGCTGGAAAAATCCTTTTCTGTCATTCTTGGCTATGGTGTAGCCCAAACCCGTAGCCGAAGGCATCAGGCAGGCCACATCGGTGGCTCTCTTCACGAACTGCGCCTTGGAGTCAGTAACGGATCCTGACACCATAATTACAAGGCAAAGCAAAAATGCTCTAATCTGTTTTCTCATATCTGTATGTTATATTAACGTGAGTTCGACGAATTGGGAAAAGTTCTCACACGGATAATAAAAGAATGAGAGCACTTTTTAGAGAGAACATTTTGAAAACGAAGTTTTCAAAATGTGAGTTTAAGAGCGCGTTACAAGAGTGCTTTTATTCTCACATTTTCAAAAAAAACAACGCTTTTTGAAAATGTATGCTCTTAAAAAAGTAAATCTTCTAAACTCTTAATCTCCGTGCGGGAATAATTCTTCGAAATCACGTTATATTATTTAAACAAAGGTAATACAAAAAAGTTTAATGGCTGTATTCAAAAACAAAAAAAATATCGGTTTCATTATCAATTTTTCGGTTAAAATTAATAACTTCGCACAAAATTGTATTTTTTTGAAAATATGGAAAAGATATTAGGAGCAGAAGCCGTTGTACAGTCGCTCATCCAGGAGGGACAGGATACAATATTCGGCTATCCAGGCGGTGCGGTGATTCCGCTTTACGACCGTCTCTACATGAACCAGGACAAGATTCATCATATTCTATCGCGCCACGAGCAGGCCGCCGTCCACGAGGCCCAGGCCTATGCCCAGGTGACAGGCAAGGTGGGTGTGTGCGTGGTGACATCGGGCCCGGGCGCCACCAACGCCATTACCGGCATAGCCAACGCCAACATGGACTCGGTGCCATTGGTGGTGATTACAGGACAGGTGGGCAGCGCCTTCCTTGGCACTGATGCTTTCCAGGAGACCGACGTTTTCGGACTCTCCATGCCCATCGCGAAATGGAGTTGCCAGATCACACGCGCCGAAGACATTGCCGAGAGCATGGCCAAGGCTTTCTATATAGCAGTATCAGGCCGTCCTGGAGTGGTGGTGATAGAGATTACAAAGAACGCGCTGGTTACCGAGACCGAGTTTGTGTACAAGAAGGCGCCAGTGCTCCGCAGCTACGCTCCATATCCCGAGATCGACCAGGACAGCATAGCCGCAGCCGCCGAGCTCATCAACAATGCCGAGAAGCCTATGATCCTTGTGGGCCACGGCGTGCTTATTGCCCATGCCGAGAATGTGGTGCGCGAGCTCATAGAGAAGTCCGGGATTCCTTTCGGCATGACCCTCATGGGACTTACCTCAGTGCCCAACGACCATCCGCTGTGCGTGGGTATGCTTGGAATGCACGGAAGCTATGCCAGCAACATACTCACCAACCAGGCCGACCTCATCATCGCCATAGGCATGAGGTTCAGCGACCGTGTTACCGGACGCCTGAACGCATACGGCACCAAGGCCAAGGTGATACACATAGAGATCGACAAATCGGAGATTGACAAGAACGTGAATACCGACGTGGCAATCCACGCCGACCTGAAGACCGCAATATCCTACCTGACTCCAATGGTGGACAAGAAGAGCCACAAGCAGTGGAAGGCAGAGTTCGACAAGCTCTACAATATGGAATACGAGCAGGTTATCAAGAAGGACACCCGTTCCAATGCCCCTATCATACAGCCCGGCGAGCCCGTGGACATCATCAGCCGCAAGACTCAGGGCCAGGCCATAGTATGCACCGACGTTGGACAGAACCAGATGGTGGCCGCCAGATACTACAGCTTCAAGAATCCAAACTCCTTCCTTACATCGGGCGGATTGGGCACCATGGGATTTGGACTGCCTGCCGCTGTAGGTGCAGCCATTGCCCAGAAAGACGTGCCTGTAATCCTCTTTACGGGAGACGGCGGTTTCCAGATGAACGAGCAGGAGCTCGGCACCATCATCCAGGAGCATCTGCCTGTAAAGATTGTGATCCTCAACAACTCCGTACTTGGAATGGTTCGCCAGTGGCAGAATATGTTCAACGGCAAGCGCTATTCACAGACCGACCTGGTAAATCCTGATTTCGTGACACTTGCAAGCGCCTACGGCATCAGGGGTCGCAAGGTGGAGTCACGTGCGGACTTGGAATCAGCCATCGACGAGATGCTCGCATTCGACGGCCCATACCTCCTCGATATCATCGTGGACAAGGACATGAAGGTGATGCCTTTCATAGCCCCGGGCTCTGCCGTCGACGAGATGAAGCTTGTATAAGACTTTTACAAATCTGCATTGAATGTCTGTAGAGACGGACCGCGGTCCGTCTCTACGGCAGCCGATGTAGTATTATATATTAATTGTTAGAAAAAAAATGATTCAGAATATAGACGAACAGCCACAGCAGTATACAGTTACGGTTTTCACCGAAGACAAGGTTGGCCTCCTTAACCGTATCACCATAGTATTTACACGCCGTCACCTCAATATAGATTCGCTCACCACATCGGAGAGCGAGGTAAAGGGCATCTTCCGCTACACCATTGTGACACAGTGTACCCCAAGCCTCATTAAGAAGGTGGTTGACCAGATAGAGAAACTCACCGAGGTGCTCCGCGCCTTCTATTACGTGGAGGAGGAGGTTATTGCCCAGGAGATAGCCCTCTACAAGGTGTCGAAGGAGAAAATATCCTGCGGCGACAAGGTGATGGAATCCATCATCCACGAAAACAATGCCCGTGTGCTCGACAACGAGGATGGTTTCTTTGTAATAGCCAAAACCGGTTTCAAGTCAGAGACTCAGAAACTATTCGAACAGCTGAAGCCATACGGCATTCTCCAGTTTGCCCGCAGTGGACGCGTGGCCGTCACCAAGCCCGCCAAGGAGCTTACCTACTATCTCCAGGAGCTCAACAAGGCCGCCGAGACTTCCAACAAGATCCGCGATTGGAAGCTCAGCAACAAGGAGAAATAAAAAAAATAACCGTATGTACGTCAGAGTTGCCTTGGCTTACATACGGAAGATAGTGTTAGTTGTTTATTGACAGCGGTTTTTTCTTTTTCTTGATGCAAAGATAGCAAGTCCGCCTGTATTCCACTGTCTAAAATATTGACAAAAAACGGATTCCTTCATTTATTAGAGGGAATCCGTTTTTTATATCTGTTAGCTATGACTGCCTGTCATGAAAGAATTAGAAAGGCAAGTCGTCGCCACCGGCCTGAGGCTGCTCTACTGGACCTGATGGAGCGGCTGCGGCTGCTACGGGAGCGGCTGCTACTGGCTGTGCGCCTACTTTCTCGATCTTCCAGGCTGTGAGGCTGGTGAAGTAGCCGCCAGTGGATGTGCTCTTACGGCTCTGAGCGTCGAAAGATACCTTCAGGTTCTCGCCCATCTGCAGTGTGCTGAGGTCTATTCTGTTGTTCCATACAGAGAAAGCCACGTCTCTTGGGTACTGTCCTGGAACCTCTATTACGAAATCGATTACCGACCAGTGGCCGTTTCTGCCCTCGCCAGAGCGCTCTGGGAGCATTTCCTTCAATTTGCCTTCAATTTCTAATGCCATTGTGTTTAATTTTTTATATGGTTAGTGATTTGTTTTTCCTTTTATTATTTGCCAGCTGGCTTGCCCTTCATGATGTCGATGAGCTTAACCTCGAAAATGAGGGCGGCGTTTGGTGGTATTACAGGTGGGTTGCCCTGTGGACCGTATCCGTACTCCGATGGGATGAAGAGTTTCCACTTGCTGCCCTTGGGCATCATCTGTATCAGCTCTGTCCATCCTGATATCACCCTGTTGAGAGGGAATTTGGCGGGCTCACCGCGCTTAATAGAGCTGTCGAACTCTGTGCCGTCTACAAGTGTGCCTACATAATCGCAGAGCACAGTATCTGTGATTTCGGGTTTCTCACCGTTGCCTTCCTCCAGTATCTGATACTGGAGTCCGTTCTCGAGTGTTACCACGCCTTCCTTCTTGGCGTTCTCATCAAAGAACTTCTTGGCCTCTTCCATGTCCTTGGCCATCTTTGTCTGCTGACGCTGGCTCATTACCGATTCGGCATACATGTTGGCCTCCATTGGGCTCTTGAATTTCATGCTGCTGGTGTCGTTTGTGGATGCCGAATGGAGACCTGCGAGAAATGCCTCGTAGTTGAGCTGGATGTCAAACTGGTCAGACAGTCCTTTGCCGGTTTCCTTATATTGGGCGGCCATGATGGTGCCGAAAGCATAGCTCAGAGAGTCGCTGTCATTCTTGAGTGGGGTGTCCTTGTTTATCTGTCCGCCGCATGAGGCCAGCATTACTGATGCTGATATTGCTGATGCTGACAGAATCTTTGTTAACGATTTCATTTTTTTTATAATGTGGTTTTTGTTTTTTTTTGCTAATTGTCGGATTCTGATTCCTCTATCGAGAAATACTTCTCCATGTCGTCGATATCGACATCGTATTGGCCCTCGGGCATTTTGTCTTCCACGGATATCAGCACAACGTTGAATACCAGTGTGCTGTATGCAGGAATCTCTTCGGCTGGCGAGAATTCGCCGTATCCGAGCTCCGATGGTATGTAGAATGTGTATTCCGAACCCTCGCTCATCAGCATTATGCCCTCGCTCATGCCCGATATCAGGTTGTCGAGGTTGAATTGTGTGGGCTCGTCGTTCTCGAAGTCACTGTCGAAGAGCATGCCGTTGGTGAGTTTGCCCTCGTAATGGATCTTCACGCTGTTGTCGATAGTTGGGCGCTTGCCGTTGCCTTCCTTTATCACAATGTACTGTAGGCCCGATTCGGTGACTTTCACTCCGGGCTCCTTGAGGTTGTTTTCGAGGAACTGCTGCTCGGCGGCCTTGGCCTTCTCGTTTTTCTCGGCGGTCACCTTGGCGAAATAGTTGTGTATGAATTCCTCAGCCTGCTCGTTGTTCATTACAGTTGGTTTGTTGAGCTGTACATCGGCAAAAGCCTTGCCCAGGGCTGTGGCGTTCAGGTCGTTGAATCCCTGCTGGCCGAGGCTCTCCGCCATCACCAGGCCTATGGCGTAGCTTAGCGAATCGTTGCCGCTGCTTATTTTCTGCTTGTCGAAGTATTTCTGTGCGCTGCAAATGTTGGCCATGGCCAGCAGTGTCAGCATTGTGAAAATAATTTTCTTCATGTTGGGGTGTTTATACTTTGTTAATGAATATGTGTCTTGCTATGCTGTGGTGGCCAGCTCTTGCTTCAGGATGCTGATGGCTCCATCTATGGGCGACTGCTCCAGGGCCGCGTAGGTCTCTATGATGCGTTTGCCAAGCTCCGATGCCTTGGCGTCCACCGCTACGTTTTGCGCGCACTGGTTTATCAGCTGTATTATAATCTCCTTGGTGTCCTTTACGGCCTTCCAGGCGTTGTCGCTTACATACAGCTGCTGCGAGTAGTTGTGCTCAAACTCGGCCCTTATGGTTATCAGCAGCGCCTTCTGGAGCTCTATGGCCATCATGTTGGGCTCCACGGTGCGGGCCAGTATGCTCTGGGGCTCGATGCGCTCCAGCAGCAGCACCAGTCTCTCGTAGGCGGCCATCCTTACAGGAAGCACCTGCTTGTTGTTCTCTATCATGATGTCGGCCTGCTTCTGTTTCAGTATCAGCATGTCCTTCTCGGCATCGCGTTTCATAAACTTGTTGAGTATCAAGTACGCACATACCAACACCACTATGGATGGGGTTACGTATTTCAGTATTTCCAGATATTCCATTTCTGTTTTGCTTTTATATTTTCAATTCCGTGTCAAAATTAATAATTCTTTGCGATATTTCTCGCTGTTTTCCGAAAATAAAATTAAAATTTGTGTTTTTTTGTTGTGTTTGAGGAAACTAAATTTTGTTATAATCGGCTAAGTGATTATTTTTGCATTTGCAAAAGCATTTTTTTCTTTTAATGATGAAGACATTTTTCAATATAGCGGTTTTGGCCCTCGCCATAGGTGCATTGTGGAGCTGCTCACCCAAGGTGGAGGAGCCCAATAGATTGAATTTCAGCATAGACGGCAGTTTTGCCGGCATGGCTGGCGATACGGCGTTCCTCAAGCTCATCACCGAAAACGGCAACGAGTTTGTGGATTCGGCCAGGGTGGATGCTGGCGGCTCGTTCCATCTGGAGAGCCCCATATCCAAGCCAGATTTCTATATCCTGCACTTCTCCAACAGCGACAGGCAGATTACCATCGTGCCTGATACCTGCCAGCGCATATCCATAAGCTGCGCATCGCCTGCTTTCGAAAACGAGTACAGTGTTTCGGGATCGCCTGAGAGCGAGCTTATATGCTCTCTGATACATAAGATTGCTGATACCCGCTCCATCTGCGACTCGCTGGGCAAGATTTTCCGGGCCAATGTAAATGCGCCTAATCTGGCCGGCATCAAGGAGCGCCTGGATTCCATCTACTCGGTGGCGCAGAAGAGTCAGCGTCAGTTTTCCGAAAGATTCCTCAAGGACAATCCCAATGCCCTGTCGCAGATTGTATGCCTGTCGCAGTACATTGCGCCACGCAATCCGGTTTTCGATCCCGAGAAGGATTTCTCTATTTATAAGGATGTGGCCGACAATCTGTCGCAGCTCTATCCCGAAAACTACCACGCCCGCAAGTTGGTGGCATACGTGGACAAGCTGAGGCTGGCTCAGGCCGGTCAGACAACTTTGTACAGCCATGTGAAATCCGGCGACAAGGCTCCTGACATTGCCCTGCCTACCCAGCGCGGCGACACTGTGAGGCTGTCATCACTGAAAGGCAGGTATATCCTGCTGGATTTCTGGGCATCGTGGAGCGATGTGTCGCGCAAGAATTCCGAAAACCTCAACAAGCTGTATTGGAAATTCTACCACAACAAGCTGAGCGTGTATCAGGTGTCGCTGGACGACAGCCGCGAGTCATGGACTCAGGGCATCAGGGAGCAGCGCCTGTCTTGGATATCAGTCTCGGACCTCAAGGGATGGAATTCCAAGGCTGTGGAGGCTTATGGAGTAAGACAGCTGCCTGCCACCTACCTGATATATCCGGACTTTACGGTTCATGAGATAAACCTGCAGGCCGACAAGCTGGACGCCAGGCTCTTGGAGCTGTTGGGCAAGCCTATTGTCATTACCAAGGATACTACTAATAAATAAACACTGTATAGCATGAAAGATTTTTTGAAAATGACGGGCGCCGTGCTGCTTGGTCTCATGATCTGGGGACTGGTGTCGTTTGTGTTCTCTCTCTTTTTATTTGTTGTGATGCTGGGCAGCAGCGTCAAGACAGAGAAACCTGTATATCTGGGCGACGAGTCTATCCTGAAAATCGACTTGTCGAATACTGTGGCTGAGCGCTCGAGCGACGATATCTCGTTGTCGTATCTCGATATGACACCCAGGAAAATCTCGTGTCAGGGTCTTCTTGACATGGAGCGTGCACTTGACAACGCCGCCACCGACCACAGGATAAGGATGGTGTATCTCTATTGCCCATATTTCGAAGTGCCTGATCCCGCAACCGCCGAGGCCATCAGGGACATGATAATGGATTTCCGCGAAAAGTCGGGCAAGCCTGTTGTGGCTTTCGCATACAGTTTCAACAACTTCGATTATTACCTGGCATCGGCTGCCGACAGCGTCTTCATGCGCAAGATGGGCGATTTCTCGCTGTGCGGACTTGGCAGCGAGCAGATGTACCTGAAGGGCGCTCTCGACAAGTTTGGAATATCAGCCACTGTGGTGCGCCATGGTAAATTCAAGGCCGCAGTCGAGCCATACCTTCAGGAGAAGATGTCTGATGCCAACCGCGAGCAGATCTCGAGATACCTTAACGATTTCTGGGATGTGATGGCTGATGCCATATCGCAGAGCCGAAACATTCCTGTCGACCTGATAAACCAGCATGTGGACGCCATGGACCTGTATGCCAACGACAGCCTCTGCATAAGCGAGGGTTTTGTGGATGGCATTGTTTTCGAGAGCGATTTCAACAACCGGATTAAGGCCATGATGGGACTCGGCATGGACGACGAGCCATCTTTTGTGTCAGTATCAGACTACATAAAAACCATAGATGATGATGTAAAACCCAACAGCCGCATTGCCGTGATATACGCCGATGGCGAGATTGCACAGGAATCCGGCAGGGACGCTTTCTCTTCTAAGGAGATTTGCGAGGCCATACATGACGCCATCAGCAACGACGATATAAAGGCTGTGGTGCTGAGGGTGAACTCTCCGGGTGGAGTGGCCATAGATGCCGAGATCATATATGCCGAGCTCCTGAAACTGAAGGAGGCAGGCAAGCCTCTGGTGGTTTCGATGGGTGGATATGCAGCATCAGGCGGATATTGGATATCGTCGCCAGCCGACAGGATTTTTGCACAGAACAATACTGTAACGGGATCCATAGGTGTGTTCGGGCTGATGCTGAGTCCTTACAACCTGATGAAAAACACTCTTGGAATCAACATGGAGGATGTGGCGACCCACAAGCATTCGCTCATGATGAACTCTATGAATCCCATGACCAGCGAGGAAATATCCATAATGCAGCGTAGCGTGGAGGATATCTATGTGAAGTTTCTGGACCACGTGGCTGATGGCCGCCACATGACCACCGAGGCTGTGGATTCCATTGCGCAGGGCCGTGTCTGGACTGGCAAGAGCGCTCTCGAGATTGGCCTTGTGGACGAGATTGGAGGATTGAGCGATGCAATAGAATGTGCAGCCGACCTGGCCGACATCAAGAGCTACCGTCTGCAGGAACTGCCGTATCAGAAGGATGAGATTTCAAGGATACTGGAGGATCTCATGGAGGTATCGGCCAAGGCTGTATACGGTCAGGAGGTTTATGAGAAAACCAGATTCCTGTCCAGCATCAGAAACCGTGAGGGCATTCAGGCTTACATGCCCGTTTTTAGAATTTATTAATGTTACATAAACCGACAATCATGATAAAGGATTACAACAAGGAGGAGTTTCAGGTACTCCCCAACTTCAAGGGCGGCGAGAAGGAAATGAACGCCTGCATGTTTTTCGATGGCAAGTGCCGTTTCTTCAAGGCCAGCCTTGCTCCCGGCGCATCCATCGGCCTCCACAAGCACGAGACCAGCAGCGAGATGATGTACTTCATCAGCGGCAGCGGCAAGTTCATTCTCGATGGGGTAGAGGAGCGAGTATCAGCCAACATGGCCCACTATTGCCCCAGGGGTAGCAGCCACACCTTGATGAACGATGGCTCTGAAGACCTCGTATTCTTCGCCGCCGTTCCCGAGCAGTAGCCGTCGCTATCCGTCTTTTCCCTGACGGGGAAAGGTTTTTTATCCAAAAATGAAAAGAATTAAAAATTAATTAAAAGAATTTTTTTTTCGCCTACGGCTTTGGGTAGAACACGAATTACCACGAATGGCCACGAATTATCATAAATAACGTCAATTCGACGAATTTACTATTCTCTAAGAGAATAAGAGAGTTAAGAGCATAACTAAATTAAGAGACGGAGTTTTTCTCCGAAAAATCTCCTTTATGGAGAGTAAGAGCTCTAATCTGGATAGCTCTTAACCTCCTCAAAGTAATTTTTGAAAAAAAATTACTTCTCTTATATATATATTTCTCTTATACTCTTACCCTCTTAGAGAAAAAAAAACAATTCATCGAATTCACATTAAATAATTTAATAAAAAAATTTTTGGTAATTCGTGATAATTTATGGTAATTCGTGTTCTCCCCAGCGCCGAAGACGCCTAAAAAACAAAACGTAATTCTTTTAATTCTTTCCCATTCTTTCAATTTTTGGCGAAAGCAAAACCAAGGACGCCGTCAGGCGTCCGCCCAAAAAAAACGATAATTTTTGTATAAATAGAATAAAAAATGGATCTTAAAAGTAAAGTAAATACTTCAGGTCGCCTGATGGCCGCAGCCCGCGGTCTCTGGCGCGCCAACGGAATGAAGGAGGAGCACTTCGGCAAGCCTATCATCGCTATCGCCAACTCCTTCACACAGATGGTTCCCGGCCACGTTCACCTCGATGAGTGTGCCAAGATTGTTAAGGAGACTGTTGAGAGCATGGGCTGTTTTGCCTGCGAGTTCAATACCATCGCCATCGACGACGGTATCGCCATGGGTCACGACGGCATGCTCTACTCATTGCCAAGCCGCGAGATTATCGCCGACAGCGTTGAGTACATGTGTCAGGCCCACAAGGCTGATGCTCTGGTCTGCATCTCCAACTGCGACAAGATTACCCCTGGTATGCTGATGGCCACAATGCGATTGAACATCCCTACAATCTTTGTATCGGGTGGCGCTATGGAGGCCGGCCGCTACAAGGAGGGCAAGATCGACCTCATCGACGCCATGATTATGGGCGGCGACGACACAGTTTCCGAGGAGGAGCTCTCTAAGGTAGAGAAGATTGCGTGTCCTACCTGCGGATGCTGCTCGGGAATGTTTACAGCCAACTCTATGAACTGCCTCACCGAGGCTCTCGGTTTCTCTCTCCCCGGCAACGGCACCATCGTGGCTACTCACGTAAACAGAAAGAAACTCTTCCAGGATGCCGGCAAGCGCATCGTGGAGCTCGCTTACAAGTATTACCGCGACAACGACGATTCAATGCTTCCATTGAACATCGCCACACGTCCTGCATTCATGAACGCCATGGCCCTCGATATCGCCATGGGTGGTTCCACAAATACAGTTCTCCACCTCTTGGCAGTGGCTCAGGAGGCTGGCGTGGATTTCAAGATGAAGGATATCGACGAGCTATCTCGCCGTGTATCATGCATCTGCAAGGTGGCTCCCAACACTCACGACTACCACATCGAGGAGGTTAACCGTGCTGGCGGTATCCTCAACATCCTCGGCGAGCTGGCCAAGAAGAACCTTCTTGACCTCAGCTGCAAGCGCACCGACGGCCGCACTCTCGCAGAGGCCATCGACGAGTACTCTATCACAAAGGCCAACATCAGCGATGAGGCCAAGAGAATCTACTCTTCGGCAGCATCAGGAAAGGTTGGTCTCCTGAAGGTTGCCTCTCAGAACACTTGCTGGGAGTCTCTCGACACCGACCGTGTGAATGGCTGCATCCGCGATGTTGACCACGCCTACACAAAGGACGGCGGTATCGCTGTTCTCTTCGGCAACATTGCCAAGGACGGCTGCGTGGTAAAGACCGCCGGTGTCGACGAGAGCATCTTCACATTCTCGGGCACAGCCAAGGTTTACGACTCGCAGGATCAGGCCGTAGCCGCCATCCTCGGCGACAAGGTTGTGGCTGGCGACGTTGTGGTTATCAAGTACGAGGGTCCTAAGGGTGGTCCTGGCATGCAGGAGATGCTCTACCCAACTTCTTACCTGAAGAGCAAGCACCTCGGCAAGCAGTGCGCGCTCATCACCGACGGACGTTTCTCTGGCGGTACATCAGGCCTCTCGGTAGGTCACGTAAGCCCTGAGGCTGCCTCTCACGGTGAGTTTGCCCTCATCGAGAATGGCGACATCATAGAGTTTGATATCATCAACCGCAGCGTAAACCTCAAGATAAGCGACGAGGAACTCAACCGCCGCCGTGCCGCCATGGATGCCGATCCTAACGGCTACAAGCCAAAGCGCGACCGCAAGGTAAGCAAGGCCCTCCAGCTCTACGCCTCACACGCCTCTTCAGCCGACAAGGGCGCTGTAAGAGAGCTCTAAGGATTTTTCTTGCACTTATATAATAAAGCGGACTTCAGGAGATTTTTTTTTCTGAAGTCCGCTTTTTTATTGTTACCTTTCTTACTATATCAGCGGCAATAGTGCCAGCCACAAATGCGGCAAGCAGCGATTTGATATATTTGTTTTGTTGTGATTCCCCTTAAAAAAAACATGGTAAAGATTCGCTTATGTGTGGAAAAGAATTATTAAATTTGCAAGCAAATAAACGGAAATATTTGTTGTATGGAAAAAATATTGGTACTCCATGTCAAGAAAGGTTACGAGGACCGCGAACAGCATATCAATGCCATGATGGGGCGTATGAATCTGGAATTTGAATATATTCTGGATGGAGATATAGCAGACCTGAATCCAGAGGTATTGGATCGTAATTTCAAGGTAGGGGAGATAGGTGAGCTTAGCATGGCATCATTATCTTGCTCTATGAAGCATCTGCTGGCCTATAGGTATATTGTCGACCACAACCTGAAAGGTGCGCTTATACTGGAGGATGACATGGTTTTGTATGATAATTTTATCCAGTTTTTCAACGACAGCATTGTTGAGTTGTCTGATAGGATAAACGATCCAGTGCTTGTATCATATGAGGACAGCTCTCTCCATTTTGTGCCACGCAGCAAGCGTGTCAAGGGGCAGTATCTCTATGAGAACAAAAAGGATAGGTTTGCGGGAGCATATTATTGCATTCGGAGGGCTGCCGAGCATATAACTGAATATGTTGATAAGCATAAAATGGACTTGCCAATAGATCTTTCCCATACTTATCTTGTCAATAATGCGGGCCTGCGATATTGCTGGTGTCATCCATGCATTGCTACACAGGGGTCTCATTCTGGTCTCTTTGCATCATCGATACAGAGCTCCAAGCAGGCGTATAAGTTTTTTTCATGGAAGATGAAACTGGCTTACAAGAAACTTATGTATTTCTTCAGATAATTATTGATTGTTATGAAAGTAGTTCATATATCTTCTTCGGATAGAACAGGCGCTGGTTTGTGTGCTTATAGAATTTTCGAATCACAAAGAAAGGCAGGTATCGAAGCCAATTTGCTTGTGTTGGATAAATCCACTAAATCCTCTTTTGTGCATGACTGCTCTACTCTGAAATACTTCTTTATGAATTTTTTCAGGAAAATGCATTGGTTAGGAGGCGATTATAAGGAATTGGACAAAATCAAGAAGATTCATAATGGAACTTTTTCGCTGCCTATTTCATTTGTAGATCTATCAAAGCACAGATTGGTGATGGAATCCGATGTTGTTCATATACATGGTGCATTGGGATTTTTGGACTATGAATCGTTTTTCAAGGCGATAGGTAAAGAAAAGAAAATTGTGATGACATTGCACGACGAGAATCTCTTTTTGGGTATTTCTCATTATGTGCGTGAGCAGCTAAAAGATTGTGACCTGGAACTCAAATACAAATCCATCAAGGAGCAGGCGCTTGGCTCTGCCTCCAGATTGGGAATTGTGTTCTTGTCCAAGATGATGTATGATACCTTTTCTGGGAATCCAATATGTCATAATCATAAGGTCTCCATTATTAATAATTCGGTGGATTATAGCCGTTATCTACCAGTTGACAGAAACTTAGCCCGTAAAAAACTTGGTATAGATCCCGATATGCAGGTGGTATGTTTCTGCGCTTATAATATCTATGATTCCAGAAAGGGGCTTGATGTACTCTCTAAGGCTTTGATGAAGATAAACCCTAATCATAGGATATTGGCTATAGGCAAAAACAAGCTGTCATCCAAAAAGAGCAAATATGCCAATGTAATAGATGTGGGACGTGTAAGGACTCCAGAGCAGATGTCGGAACTGATGAGCGCGGCCGATTGTTTCTGTATGCCAAGTTATCAGGAAGCATTTGCTCAGACACCGCTAGAGGCTATGTCGTGTGGATTGCCATTGGTAGTATTCCCATGCAGTGGCACACAGGAGATTATTAATGATATAACTGGCATAAGGTGTGGTGATTTTACTGAGGACGAATTGATAGCAGCCTTGAACAAGGCCTTTTCTCAGGAATATGATTCTGAAAAAATCAGGAATTTTGTGATCGATAATTATTCGCCGGAGAAAATTTGTAAAGACTATATCGATTTCTACAATTCGCTGTAATCAGCCAATAGTTGGAAATGCTATTTGCCCCTCAGCTTGCACCAGATGTAGGTGAAATACAGCCTTGGCAGCATCCTTAGCTTGTCCTTAAAATTATCTATCTCTCTTATTACCTTTATGTTGTCCATAAGGCCGGTAGAGCGTTTGGTATTTGATATGCCGTTTGTATCAAAATTGGCTACTGTAATGTTGGTCTGCTTGATGCTTTTGCCGGCAAGGTAAAGAAGTTTGGCTTGCTTGAAATCTGCCGACATCTTATGCGATATGTCGAACGGAAATTCCCTAAGGCATGCTGTCCTTACGAAAACCGCCTGGTGACAGTAATACATCTTGTGGCAGTTGCGTGGAGCCGAGGCTTCCACGAGTTTTCCGTTTTTTAGAATGTTGCCGTATACCACGTCGCTGTCAAAACCGCAGTTTACCATATCTGATATTGTGGTTGGTTTTACGAAAGTATCGCCGGCGTTCATGAATATGCAGTATTCTCCTGTTGACAATCCTACGCCTTTGTTCATTGCGTCATAAATTCCACGGTCTGGCTCGCTCACCCATTTGTCTAGTTTGCCGGTATACGATTTCAGTGCGTCGGCGGTGCCATCGCTGCTGTTGCCATCCACCACAATGTATTCCAGATTGCCATAGTCCTGCATATCAACGCTCTGCATGGTTGATATCAGTTGTGGCTTATTGTTGAATGTTACTGTTATTACGGTAATTTTAGGGTTTGCGCTCATTTATAGAATCGTCTTATATACGTTAATCACTTTTTCTGCCTGTTTCTGTGGGTCGAAATTGCTTATAGCGTATTCGTAGCCTTTTGCAATCATGTTTTCTCTCAGGGCGCTGTCGCCAAGTGCGCGCTCCATGCATTCCAGTATGGATTCCACGCTGTAGGGGTCGGCCTGTAGCTGATCGGGGCCTGCCGCCTCGGGTAGCGATGATATGTTGCTTGTTACTACGGGGCAGCCGCTTAGCATGGCCTCTACGACAGGAAGTCCGAATCCCTCGTAAAACGATGGATATACAAACAATTTGGCCAATGTGTAGAGGGCGTGGAGTGTTTTGTTGTCTTGGTTTCCCAGAAAGATTACATCTTTATCCATATCGTTTTTCCTGATGAAGCTTAATACCTCGTCCTTGTATTCGCGGCCATTGCCCACTACCACAAGGGGAAGCCTGTTGTCTGCCTTCATCATGCTCATGGCGGTTACTATTCCAAGCAGGTTTTTGCGGCTGTTGATGGAGCCCACGTACAGCATAAAGTCCTGGGGAATGTTGTGCGTGACAATTGCCGACTTAGCCGCCTCTGAGTTGATTCTGTTGTAGAATAATGGGTTTACAGGCTGGTAGATGGTCTTTATCTTGTCGGGATTTATTCCGTAGTATTTTATGATGTCGTTTTCGGTGCACTTGCTTATCGAGATAATCACATCCGAATCGTTGCAGGCCTTGCGGAATTTGTAGTCATAGATTTTCCTGTCGATGGGCTTATACATCTTGGGGAATGTTATGAAGGCAAGGTCGTGTATTGTAACGGCGGAAGAGATTCCGTTTTTGCGCAGTCCGCCGGTGATCTCGTTGCTGAGTCCGTGATAGATCTGCACACCGTTTTTCTTCATCTGCGACGCCTGAGAGAAACTGCGCCAGAACGAGCCAAAGATCTTGGAATTCCTGTTGACTATATTGCAGCAGCTGTTGCTGGAATATTGGTCTACATATTCCTTGTTTTTGGCTGTAGGTGTGTATAGATGATACTCATTCTCAGGGAAATATCCCGAGAGAATGTCTATCATTGTGCGGCTGTAGTTGCCCAGACCGGTGTTGTTGTTGAATAGTCTCTTGGCGTCGTATGCTATCTTCATGAATTTGCTTTTTTGTTTTTTTCTTCCATCTCCCTTTCGTATAGTTTGGCCAGTATTACGAATTTGTACATAGCCTGTTGCTGTGCAATTATGAATCCCAGTCTTCCGTATCTGAAACCACCTTTCATAATATATACTTTAAAGAACCTTGTCAATGGAGAGAAAATCATTTTCAGTAGAGAGGCTTTTTTATCCTTTTTCTTCTCTACCTCATTGTCGGTGTATTGGTTTAGTTTGTTTATGGTGTTCGCCATCGTGTTGCTCATGTGCCTGAGGGCGAGGTCCATTCTCTTTGCAGGAATCTTTTCCTTTACGCCCTTCACGTCGGGTATTGTGTGCACGTATGGAGGCCATGTGGTTCCTTCCTTGCGGAAAAACCTCAGCTGATAGTCGGGGTATGTGCCCTTGAAGAATGTGTTTAGCTCGTAGTTCATTCTTGGGATATACAGGCCATCGGCGCAGTTTTCCTTCTGGATGTGCTCATAGAGGTATTCCCTCAGCTCGGGAGTTACCAGCTCGTCGCAGTCCACCACCAGCACCCAGTCGTATGAGGCCGATTGTATGGCGAAAGTTCTGGCCGGCTCGGCACTCTTGTGGTTGGCCTTGGGGAAGGTTACCACCTTGCATCCGTATTGTGTGGCTATTTCTACGGTGTTGTCGGTGCTCTCCATATCGCAGACAACAATCTCGTTGAATGTCTTGACTGCCTCGAGGCACTCAGCGAGATATTTGCCAGCGTTATATGTGTTGATTACAACTGAAATTTCATTCATATTAGCTTGTTTTGGGGTGTTGGCGTTGGGTCAATATTCCTTATTAAAAAAACAGACCCACAGGCTTCCCTTAAAAATGTTGCACCTATGGGTATGTTTTATGATTCCGTTTTTAGAACACCAGCTTGTCGCTTATCTTGTCTACGATTCCGTATTCAAGGGACTCCTTGGCATCCATCCAGTGGTCGTTCTCGATATCAGCCATTACGGTCTCCACGTCCTTGCCGCAGTTGGCGGCCAGAATCTCGGCTGTAATGCGCTTGGTCTTGAGTATGTTGTTGGCGGTAATCTCCAGGTTTGACGCCTTGTCTTGGAAATATCCGCCAATCAGAGGCTGGTGGATCATCACCTCGGCATGCTCGAAAATCTCGCGGCTGCCTTTCTCTCCAGCCGAAAGCAGCAGCGAGGCCATCGATGCGCACAGTCCTATGCATATAGTCTTTACGGGGCTGCTGATGAGTTTCATGGTGTCGAGTATGGCTGTGCCTGAGGTTACCGAGCCGCCAGGGCTGCTTATGTACATTGTAATCTGCTTGCCTGGCTCCTGCATCTCAAGATACAGCAATTGGTTTATAACCCTCTCTGCCGATTCGTCGGAAACCTCGCCCCAGAGAAAAACGCAGCGCTTCTCCAGGAACTTCTCGGTGAACTTGCCGTTGGCCAGCGCGCCTATTATGTTGCCCATTCCTGAGCCCTCGCAATTATCGTTGAATTTTGCCATTTTTTCGTCTTAGTTTTTGGGTTGCTGATATTTACTTCTTCTCGCGTGATATCACCTGGTCTATCAAACCGTATTCCATGGCTGCCTTGCTCGACATCCAGAGGTCTCTCTGCGAGTCCTTTATTATCTGATCCACAGGCTTGCCGGTATGGTCGGCCAGTATGGCGTACAGATCGTCTTTCACCGACAGCAGGTTGTTTACATTTATCTGGATATCAGATGCCTGACCTCCAACATATCCCGAAGGCTGATGAATCATCACACGGGAGTGCTTTAGCGCGAAACGCTTGCCCTTGTTGCCGGCTGCCAGAAGAACGGCGCCCATGCTTGCAGCCATTCCTGTGCAGATTGTGGAAATATTGCAGCTGATGTACTGCATTGTGTCGTAGATGCCCAGGCCTCCATATACCGAGCCGCCCGGAGTGTTTATGTATATCTGGATATCCTTGCTGGGGTCGCTGCTCTCCAGAAACAGCAGCTGTGCCTGGATGATGTTGGCCACCTCGTCGGTGATTTGTGTGCCTATGAAGATTATCCTGTCGGCAATAAGGCGCGAGAACACATCCACCTCGCGGAATGGCATGTCGCGCTCCTCTATTACGGCGCGGGTCATGTTGGTGATGGCTCCGGCGTATTGGTCGTAGGTATTCGAGCTGATGCCGCGGTTGTACACGGCGTATTTCCTGAATTCGTTTGTCATAGTATGTTTGTTTTTGTATGTTTCATACTTGCATAAAAGGGCAAAGAGTATTTCAACGGATGGATATTCCGCTATGGAACCCACGCCGCCAAAATACTCCTTGCCTTTATATATCTTGCCTTGCGGTAATATTACTCAAACAGTTTGCCGAAATCATCGTAAGAGATGTTCTGCTTTGTGAGGGTGGCCTTCTCCTTTATGAGGGCTACCACCTTGCTTGTGATTACCTGGCTGCGGATCATGTTGCGGTCCTGGTTCTTTCCAAGACGCTCCTTGGCAAAGTTGTCGAGCATGTCGGCAGGTATCTGAGACATAGGAATGCCGTAGCGTGCAAACTCGGCAGCTGTAATCTTCTTGCTCTCCTCGAGCTCCTCGTCGGCTGATACCTCGATGTTGTTGTTCTTCACGATCTTGTTCTCGATGAGATTCCACTTGATGTCGCTCTCGAGATTTGGGAACTGCTCGTCGAGCTTGGCCTCGTCGAAATCCTTGTACTGCTCAAGGTTCAGCATCCATCTCTTCATGAAGTCTACTGGAACGTTGAAGTTGCTGGCCTTGATGAGCGCGTCCTTGGCGTCGATCATGATCTTGTAGTCGCTCTCCTGCTCGTAAGAAGCCTCGTACTGGCTGCGGATCTCTGCCTTCAGCTCGTCCTCGTTGTGGATCTTGTCCTTGCCGAAGAACTTGTCGTATGCCTCCTGGTCGAGCTCGCCTTTCACGAAATTGGTTATCTCCTCGATCTTGAATGCGAAGTTGGGGTTGATGGTGTTGAAGTCAACCATCTTGTTGCCCAATACGGACTTGGCCTCAGCCTCTTTGAATACTTCCTTGAGGTTGAACTGTACCTCGTCGCCAATCTTCTTGCCTACGAAGGCAGCCTTCTGGTCGGCGTTCTCGATGCGGCTTACGAGCATCGAGGTCTTGTTTGAGAGACCCTCGGCGTTTCTTGAGCCGTCCTCGTTTACCTGATATACCTCGCCCTTGAGGAATGACTCCTCGCCAGACTCATCGGCAGGCTCGTGCTTGCCGGCGGCGTTTCTGTAGCCATCCATTGCCTTCTCTATGTTCTCGTCTGTTACGTCGATCACATACTGTGTGAGTGCGAGATTGTTGTCGACGCTTACCTCGAACTTAGGTGCGAGCGCGAGGTCGAAATAGAATGTGTAGTCGGTATCCTTAGAGAAATCCACGTCGGTCTTCTCCTTTATGGATGGGAGAGGCTCGCCGAGATAATCAATGTTGTTGTCCTTGAGGTAGTCGAAAAGGGCCTTTGAGAGTACCTTGTTGATTTCCTCCGCCATTACTGGGTGGAGATATTCTCTCTTGATAAGTCCCATAGGAGCCTGTCCAGGGCGGAAACCCTTTACGTTGGCTCTCTTTCTGATGTTCTTGAGCGAAGTTTCTACCTGGCTCTCGTAGTCGGCCTTGGCAACTGTGATTTTTATTGTGGCATTAAGCTCATCAATATTGTTCTGTAAAATTTCCATTTTAAAAAATAAGAGATTTTTGAATTTTTCCGCACCCGGCGGATTCCTTTTCCAAAAAAAAGGACCACTAACATCCTTTTTCTAAAAATATTAGCGGTCATTATTCATGTGTACGGATGAAGGGACTCGAACCCCCACGGCCTAAACCATTAGATCCTAAGTCTAACGCGGCTACCAATTACGCCACATCCGCTTTTTCGGAAGTACGGGTGCAAAATTAATTGCATTTTTGTTCTTTACCAAATTTTTTGCGCACAAATTTATCAAATTTTTTCAATATTTTGTCTATGGTGTTGATTGTCAGTGATATAATATATTGGCAGCATCAGGATGGAAATTTATATAATATATATAAGGTGTGGCTGATTCTTGCATTCATTATGTCGGGCAGGCTTGTTGCAATTTGTGTAAGTATCAGAACGATGATGAAATAACAAAAAATAAAAAAACTGATAAAAAAAATCTGCAAAAATTATGTGGAACGAAAAAATAGTATTAACTTTGCGCCCAAATCAAAAGATTATTATTAAAAATTTACATCACTTATAAAATGGATTTGAAGAAATTAAGAAACTTCGGTATCGCAGCGCATATCGATGCTGGTAAGACCACCACATCAGAGCGTATTCTTTTCTATACCGGAGTAAACCGCAAGATCGGTGAGGTTCATGATGGCGCCGCCACCATGGACTACATGGCACAGGAGCAGGAGCGTGGTATTACCATCCAGTCTGCCGCAATCTCCGCAACATGGAAAGGATACGACCTTAACTTGATCGATACCCCAGGTCACGTTGACTTCACAATGGAGGTAGAGCGTTCAATGCGCGTTGTCGATGGTTTGGTTTCAGTATTCTGTGCAGTAGGTGGTGTTGAGCCTCAGTCTGAGACTGTTTGGAACCAGGCTGTTAAGTACCGTGTACCTCGTATCGCTTACGTAAACAAGATGGACCGTTCAGGTGCCGACTTCGATGAGGTTGTTAAGGCTATGGACGATATGCTCGACGCACATCCTGTAAAGATGCAGGTTCCTTGCGGTTCTGAGGATGCTTTCTATGGTTTCATCGATGTTGTGGACGGTAAGGCTTACAAGTTCGTTGACAAGGAGTTCGAGGAGATGCCACGTCCAGCCGAGTACGAGGATGAGTACCAGGCTTGCCACGACACCCTTCTTGAGAAGGTAGCCGAGGTTGACGAGGCTCTTATGGAGAAGTACTTCTCTGATCCTTCTACCATCACTGTTGAGGAGATCAAGCGCGCAGTTCGTAAGGGCTGTATTGATATGGCTTTCACCCCAGTATTCTGCGGTTCATCATACAAGAACAAGGGTGTTCACTTTATGCTTGACGCTATTGTTGACTACCTCCCTTCACCACTCGACCTCCCAGTTATCAAGGGTACCAACCCTTACGACGAGAACGAGACTATCGAGGTTGTTCATGATGTCAACAAGCCTGTAGCTGCTCTCGCATTCAAGCTTATCAACGACCAGTACCTCGGACAGCTCGTGTTCACACGTGTATTCCAGGGCGTTATCAAGCCAGGTATGCCTCTCTTGAACGCCAACCGCGACAAGAAGGAGCGCGTAGGCCGTATCTTCAAGATGAAAGCTGATAAGCACATCGAGATCGAGGAGGCTGTAGCCGGCGATATCGTTGCCGTTATCGGTGTTAAGGAAGCCAAGACTGGTGATACATACTGCGACGAGGAGCACCCAGTACTTCTCGAGTCTATCACAGTTCCTCCTCCAGTAATCCAGCTCAAGGTTGCTCCAAAGGAGAAGAAGGACCAGCAGAAGATGGGCGAGGCTTTGCACAAGCTCGCTTCTGAGGACCCATCATTCACAGCCAGCTACGATGAGGAGCTCAACGAGACCGTTATCGCTGGTATGGGTGAGCTTCACCTCGAGATCATGGTTGACCGCTTGAAGAGAGAGTTCAAGGTAGAGTGCGAGATTGGCGAGCCTTCTGTATCTTACCGCGAGACATTCCTCGACGAGCAGGATGTTGAGTACAAGTACGCTAAGCAGTCTGGTGGTAAGGGTCAGTACGCACATATCAAGATGATTATGTCTCCTAACCCAGCCAAGGGCTACGAGTTCGAGAATACCGTTAAGGGTGGTCATATCCCTGGTGAGTTCATTCCTTCTGTTGACAAGGGTATCCAGAAGACTCTTGAGAAGGGTGTACTCGCAGGCTTCCCTGTAGTAGACGTTAAGATCAACCTCTATGATGGTTCGTTCCACCCAGTTGACTCATCTGACTTCGCATTCCAGACCTGTGCTTCTATGGGCTTCAAGGAAGGCTTCATGAAGGGTCACCCAGTTCTCCTCGAGCCTGTTATGAAGGTAGAGATCATCACTCCAGACGATTACATGGGTGATATCATCGGTAACCTCAACAAGCGTCGTGGTAGAATCGAGCAGCAGGGTCCTCACACCCACCGCAAGGGCATCACAGTTATCAAGGCTCTCTGCCCATTGGCCGGTATGTTCGGTTACTCTAACGACCTCCGTACCATTTCTTCTGGCCGTGCTAGCTACTCTATGGAGTTTGCCCAGTACGAGCAGCTCAATGCAGCTACTCAGGAAGAGGTACTCAAGAAGCTCGCCGCCAAGAAGGCAGCTGAGGCTGGTAAGTAGTTTTTAGTATGTAAACTAATACTATTATATGAAATGCGCTCAGAGATTTCCTGAGCGCATTTTTTTTTTATTAATTTTGTAGCTTGCTAAATTACTATTATTCAATTACAAATCATTTTTTTTGAAAAAACATTAAAAAAGATTTTGCAAACCCGAAAAACCTCCTTACATTTGCATCCGCAAAACAAAAGATAAGCACATTGACAAAGCGGTTACAAAGCGAATGAAATGCATCAATCTTAC
>JAZLKG010000085.1:0-5133 GCA_045597465.1 Bacteroidales bacterium
GACTTTCATAATTTCTATATTCTAAAGGAACAATAACTTTTTCATAAAAATTATTGTTCCTTTATTTTTTTTTATAAATATTACACTTACTTTTGTAGGCGTATTACATAACACAAGCAAATCATGAAAATAGCACTTATCGGTTATGGCAAGATGGGCCATGAGATCGAGAAAATAGCAATTGAGCGTGGCAACGAGGTTGTCTGCACCATCGACGCTCTCATTAATCCTCAGGATTTCACCGACGAGAATCTCAAGAAGGCCGACGTGGCTATAGAGTTTACACGTCCCGACGCCGCTTTCGATAATTATATGAAGCTTTTCCACGCCAATATTCCCGTGGTTTCGGGCACCACTGGCTGGCTGAGCCGTATGCCTGAGGTAGAGAAGATTGTGAAGGAGCAGAATCAGACTTTCTTCTATGCCTCCAATTTCTCGGTGGGAGTCAATATCTTCTTCCGCCTCAATAAGTTCCTTGCCAATATCATGAACGGTTTCAAGGACTATGACGTAAAGATGGAGGAGATTCACCACACTCAGAAACTCGACAAGCCTTCGGGCACTGCCAAGACCCTGGCCGACGATCTCGTAAGCATTCTCGATAAGAAGAATTCGTGGGTGATAGATACTACTCCAAAGGATGGCGAGATCAATATCGACTGTATCCGCGAGGAGGCTGTGCCTGGTACTCACACAGTTAAGTATTTCTCGGAGATCGATGATATCGAGATGACTCACATTGCCCATTCCAGAAAGGGTTTTGCTCTTGGCGCCGTATTGGCCGCCGAGTTCCTTTGCGGAAAGCCTTCCGGCATTTACGGCATGAATGATATGTTGAAATTTTAATTCCTTTTGTTAGATATGAGAAAACTTTTTGCCAACAAATGGGTAAAGTTCGGTTTGGTGACCTTTATCTATCTGCTTTTTGTTCTCTGGCTGCAGAACTGGTGGCTTATTCTTGGCGTGGCTGTTATTTATGATATGTACATCTCCAAGAAGGTTCACTGGGCTTTCTGGAAGAAGAAGGATGCGCAGAAGCAGACCAAGACAGTGGAGTGGGTGGATGCTATTATATTTGCTATCGTGGCCGCCACCATTATTAGAATGTTCTTTATCGAGGCGTTCACTATTCCTACTTCTTCGATGGAGAAGTCGCTCCTTGTGGGTGATTATCTGTTTGTTAGCAAATTGAGCTATGGTCCCAAGATGCCTAATACGCCTCTCTCGGTGCCTTTTACTCATCACACCATGCCTTTCACCAAGAGCACCAATTCTTTTGTGGATTGGATCAAGTGGCCATACCACCGTCTGGCCGGTTTCGGAAAGGTGAAGAACAATGATGTTGTGGTTTTCAATTTTCCCGAGGGCGATACGGTTTGCCTAAATATGCAGGCTCAGAGTTATTATCAGCTGATACGTATGTACGGAAGAGACGCCGTGCTCAACGACCGTGTTACCGATATCCACGGCAATGTGCACGAGGGAGTTTTCGGCAAGGTGGTTTACCGCCCTGTCGACAAGCGCGAAAACTACATCAAGCGCTGTGTGGCCATAGCCCGCGATTCGCTCCAGCTCTATGGCAGCTGATGGCAGTTCAGATCTCTCGTTGCGCTTGCGTGCGGCTGTCATTACGAGTCGGTCTTCCAGAGTCACCTTGGCCTGACGCATCAGGAGCTGAATCTTGTTGATCTCATTGTGGGAAGCCTTGCCGTCGGCCAGCTGGGTAAGGGTTGTGAAGTATCTCCTCACAATCTCCTGCTTGGATGCGTCGCAGCAGATGGCGTCATCCACAATGCAGTTTCCTGCCATGTTGACCCCCATGTCGGTAGGCGACTTGTATGGATTCTCGCCGTAGATTCCCTCAAATATCGCATTCAATACAGGGAAAATCTCAATGTCGCGGTTGTAGTTGACAGTGGTAACACCGTATGCATCGAGGTGGAATGGGTCTATCATGTTCACGTCGTTGAGGTCGGCGGTAGCGGCCTCGTAGGCGAGGTTTACGGGATGTTTGAGAGGAATGTTCCAGATAGGGAAGGTCTCGAACTTGGCGTATCCGGCCTTTACGCCGCGCTTGTTTTCCTGATAGAGCTGACTGAGGCATACGGCCATCTTTCCGCTGCCGGGACCTGGAGCCGTTATAACCACGAGAGGCTTCTCGGTCTTCACGTAGTCGTTTTTGCCGAAACCCTCGTCGCTGCATATCAGCGATACATTGGTAGGGTAGCCCTCTATCATGTAGTGGTAATATGTGTTGATATTCAGGCGCTCCAGGCGTGTGCGGAAGAGCTTGGCGCTCTCCTGACCGTTGAAGTGCGTGATTACCACGCTGCCTACCTTGAGGCCGCGCTCCATGAATGCCTCTCGCAGACGGAGTACGTCCTTATCGTAAGTAATGCCGATATCGCCGCGCACCTTGTTTTTCTCGATGTCGACAGCTGATATCACGATTACTATCTCTGCGTAGTCCTTCAGCTGCATGAGCATCTTGAGCTTGCTGTCGGGCTCAAAACCGGGCAGCACTCTGCTTGCATGGTAGTCGTCGAAGAGCTTGCCTCCAAATTCGAGATAGAGCTTGTCGCCGAACTTGGCGATTCTCTCCTTGATGTGCTCTGATTGTATTTTCAGATACTTGTTATTGTCGAAACCTATCTTCATTTTTTCCTATTATATTCGTTATACAAAATTACAAATTATTTCGTTGGGTGGTTTTCCGCTGGCTGCAAATTACGTTATATACGTACAGCGGCATTAATTAAAAAACGCTGACTGCCGCTCGTGACAATCAGCGTTTTTTATATGTGTCTTTTTTTGGGGGGACTATCGTTTGCCCTTTTTCTTCTGCTGCTCCTTCATCATTTCCATTTGTCGGCGTTGTGCCTCCTCAAGACGGGCCATGAATCCGGATTTTTTCTTGCCTGAGTTTTTCGACATCTTGCTGTTTAGCTTGGCAAGTATTGCCTTCTCGTCGATATTGTTTCTTACGAATATTATCTGGAGAATGGCGATGATGTTGCTCAGGAAGTAGTAGTAGGTAAGTCCCGACGAGTAGTCGTTGAACCAGCAGAGCATCATCACCGGCATAAAGTAGAGCATGAATTTCATGCCCGGCATTGGCTGTCCTGTATCCATCTGGCTTGATGATATCTTGGTCTGGAATACCATTGCCCCCGCCATCAGCAGGGCAAAGAGACTCACGTGGTCGCCGTAGAATGGGATGCTGAATGGAAGATCCAGTATCGAATCGAAAGACGACAAGTCGCTTGACCAGAGGAAGCTTTCCTGACGGAGCTCGATAGAAGCTGGGAAGAATCTGAAGAGCGCGATGAGGAACGGCATCTGGAGAAGCATTGGCAGACATCCGCCCATTGGGCTTATCTCAGCCTTTTGGTAGAGCGCCATGATGGCTCTCTGCTTGTCCATGGCCTGCTCTGGCTTGGGATACTTCTTGTTGATCTCCTCGATCTGTGGCTTGAGTACCCTCATCGAAGCCGACGACCTGTACGACTTGAGTGTAAGAGGGAAGAGGAGTCCCTTTACGGTGATGGTGAGTATCAGGATGATGAGACCATAGCTTGATATGAATGAGCCGAGGAAATTGAAGAATGGAACGATGAGGTATCTGTTGATACTGCCGAGAAACCATCCTCCAAGTGGAACGAGGTCGCCAAGCTCGAGGTCATCCGAATTATCGTCGCTTAATTCGATGTTGCTGAGCACCTTGTACTTATTGGGGCCGAAATAGAAGGTCATTCTGTTTTCGGTGTTGTTGACTGGCACTGGAATGGTAGATGTCATGTACTTGAGCTGACCATTGCCGCGCTGAGGAGTCATCGATACGGTCGCATTGGCAAATGATTCGTGCGAGATGAGCACCGACGAGAAGAACTGGCCCTTGTAGGCTATCCACTTGGTGCTGGCCGAGAGTTTCTCATTTTTGGCCTCGTTGCTTCCGCCAGAGAACCATCCGCCTATTGTGCCGCCAAGGCTCTCTGGATCCTCGTCCACAAACTTGTAGCAGAGGTCAGAGTTGCGGTTTTCCCACATCTGGCCGGCCTCCAGGATAGGCAGGTACTGATTCCATGTGAGGTCGATGAAACTGCTGTTCATATTGATCACCTGCTCCATCTTGTGGAGTGTGATGTTGTAATCGAGCAGATAATTGTCGCCGAGTACGTATGCAAACTCGAGATACGAATCGTCGTCCACATTGGCGCGGAATACTGCGCTTACCTGCTGGCCATCAGCTGCCTTCATGTGGTCGGTACCCTGGTAGCTGAAATATAGATCCTTGGTAGAGATTGCATTGTTGCCCGAGAAGAAGTTGAGGTTCAGCTCGTTATTGGCATTCTCCTTTACTATGAATAGAGAGTCGCCCGAGTTGGTCTTGTAGTTCTTTATCTGTACGGTCTTGATCATGGCGCCCTTGGATGTGAGGGTCACTATCATCTTGTCGTTCTCGAGAACCACGTCCTTGCTCTCGCCATTGGCGCATCCGGCAAATTTGCCGAACATCGACGCGTAGGCGGCAGCCTTGGCCGAGTCGCTGTTTTCCAATGTATCAGCAGCTGCCTGAATCTTGGATATGGAATCCTCTCTCAGCTGCATGAGCCTTTCGGCTTCCATTCTCTGCTGGTTAACTAACGCTATGGAATCCCTTTGCCTTTTCATGGCCTCGCGCTGTTCCTGGCTTGGCGATGTGTATATCGAAAAGCCTACGAAAATCGCGATTATCAGCAGGATTCCTATTAAGGTGTCTTTATCCATCAATTATTGATTTGTATTGTTTCTTACTTTTTTTCTCCTTTCTTTGGAAGCTCGTTGATAGCCTTGTTGAGCATCGAGATGAGCTTCTGCAATGCGTCGGCCTCGTTTCTGGATTTCTCCATCTTCTTCTTGAAGCCTTCTATCATATTGTAGGCCGCCTTGCTCTGTGCAAAGAAACCGAGGTTGTTTTCAGAAAGTGTGAGCTGCTGACGGAGAGTCTCGAGACGGTTCTTGAGTCTCTCTTTTTCGGCGCGGAGCTTCTCGTATGCCTGAGGATTGCCCTTGAGTGTGTCAATAAGGTTCTTTACACGTACCTCGTTGCGCTTGGCCTCGTCGATGTTTATCTTGGCAAACTGTGCGTCGATG
>JAZLKG010000086.1:0-86227 GCA_045597465.1 Bacteroidales bacterium
CTGCCCCAAGATGAGTCTTCCTCACAAGGGACGCCGAAGAATACGGCGTTGATAGGCCGCAGGTGTAAGGACGGCAACGTCTTCAGCCGAGCGGTACTAATCACCCGAAAGCTTTCCTTGGCGCAGAAATGCGTTAGAAAAACAAAAAACAATTCGGATTTTATAATCTGTAATTTAATCCCGTTGGTGCTGCTCGATTTACCGGCGCTACAAAGACCAATCGCTGTCAGAGATTTTTTTAAGATAATTAGGTGACTATAGCGGCGGGGTTCCACCTCTTTCCATCCCGAACAGAGAAGTTAAGCCCGCTTGCGCCGATGGTACTGCGATAAAATGTGGGAGAGTAGGTAATCGCCTCTTTTTAAATCAAAAGCCTTTCAGAAGAAATTCTGAGAGGCTTTATTCGTTTTATAATTAACTTTCTCTGTTGCTCATTCTCTGTTGCCTTTCTCTGATGCTCATCTTCTGCCCCTCATCCTTTATCTGTAATTTCTTGAAAACAATTACCCTATTTCCTTATTCTTTTTTCTCTTCTCTTTTTTCTTTTTTTGTTTATTTATCTCTATATTTGTCCTTTGTAAAAACACAATTAAATTCTATACTATATCTTAAAATTATGAAAAGACTTCTTTCATTTATTTTCGGCGGTTTGATGCTTGCGGCTTGCGGCTCCGCCGATGTAAAACAGACAGTTGAGAGTCCTGTCCTCAGCATCGAGGGCGGACAGATTCAGGGCGTTGCGGCCGATATCGAGGGCGTAACAGTCTACAAGGGAATCCCTTTTGCGGCTCCTCCTATTGGCGAGAACCGTTGGAAGGTGCCTCAGCCCGTAAAGCCTTGGACTGGCGTAAAAGTCTGCGACGAGTTTGGCCATCCTGCTTTTCAGGGCGCTCATTATGATGGCGGATACACCACTGAATGGGGCTACGGTGATGAGAAACCTTATTCCGAGGATTGTCTCTACCTGAATATCTGGACCAAGGCTCCCGGCGATGTTAATAAGAAACTTCCTGTTGCCATCTGGATTTTTGGCGGCGGCATGCGCGAGGGCTGGGGCTCCGAGCCTGAGTTCGACGGCAAGTACTGGGCCACCAAGGATGTCGTTATCGTAACCTTCAACTACCGCGTAGGCCCTTTCGGATTCTTCGCTCACCCAGCACTCTCGGCCGAGGATCCTGAGCACGCCACCGGAAACTGGGGCACTCTCGATCAGATAGAGGCCATGAAGTGGGTTAAGAAAAACATTCAGCAGTTTGGCGGCGACCCCGACAACGTGATGATTTTCGGTCAGAGCGCCGGAGCACGCAGCACCAAGTTCCTCTGCTCGTCTCCACTCACCAAGGGATTGTTCAACAAGGCAGTTATCATGAGCGGCAGCGGTCTCATGAAGCCAAAGACAGATAATGCAGCTCCTGCCGGATACCCAAATCAGGGCCAGCCATCACTTGCCGAGGCCGAGCAGTCTATCAAGGAGGTTTGCGACTGGGCAAATCTTAAGACCGCCGAGGATCTCCGCAAGGCTTCCACCGAGACTATCTATGCCCTTGCTGATGTTTACACACGTGTTACCGGAAAGCGCACTTGCATGAATTCAGGCCCAATTTCTCCTTACGTGGATGGATACGTTCTTCCAAAGGCTTTCGACGATGCCTGCATGGCAGGCGAGATTGCTGATGTGCCTTATATGATTGGCTACACCAAAAACGATCCTCCTTTCATGAAGGATCAGATTGTTGATTTCTGCCTCAACCGTCAGGAGCTTGGCGGCAAGGCTTGGGCGTATCAGTTTGCGCGTCCTCTTCCCGACGACGGCTCGCATCCCGAGGACTACCTGAAGGGCGCTTTCCACTCTTCCGACCTCTGGTTTGTGTTCAAGTCGCTGGAGCATTGCTGGCGTCCCTGGACTAAGGGCGATTGGGACCTCTCGGAGAAGATGCTTACCGCTTGGAGCAATTTTGCTAAGTATGGCGATCCCAATGGCAAGGATGGCGGAGTTTGGGCGCCTTATTCCACCGATAATGCCAAGTTCATGGTTTTCAAGCTTGACGACAAGGATCAGGAGGCTTCCGAAATGGGAGAGCCTTTGCTTCCATAATTCTGTTTTTTAATTCTTAAAAATTAATTGTTTATGAGAAAAACTTTTTTATCCTTGCTGATGCTTGCCTTTAGCAGTCTGGGCTTTGCGCAGCAGAACGATGCATATACTTTGAAGGATCCCCGTCTCTTTGCTGACGGCAAAACCATAGCCGAGACTCCCGAGCAGTGGACTGCAAGAAGGGCCGAGATATCAGGGCTGATACAGAAATACGAGATTGGCGAGATTCCTGCCGTTAGCAAGAAGCAGATAAAGCCGAAGATGGTGGGCGACACTCTTTTCGTGGATGTTAAGGTGGGCAAAAACACCATTACCCTTAAGACCGAGATCAAGTATCCGAAAACCGGCACTGCGCCTTATCCGCTTATCATAGGCACCAGCCGCAACTCGTTGCCGCCTCAGCTGCTCGAGAAATATCCTGTGGCTCTGCTCGATTATCACGAGCGTCAGGTGAATGGCTACAGCCAGTTCCGTGGCGATACAGTGCGCAGCAATTACGGTTTCGTGAAGCTGTATCCGCACCTTATCGACAATGGCGCCTACAGCGAGTGGGCTTGGGGTTTTCAGCGCATTATCGACGCTCTCGAGATTCTCGGCCCCAAGAAAACAAAGATTGATGTTTCACGCATTGCCTGCACGGGCTGCTCTTATGCCGGCAAGATGTCGCTTTTCTGCGGCGCTTTCGATGAGAGGGTAAAGCTTGTGATTGCTCAGGAGCCAGGTGGCGGCGGAGCTGCTGCTTGGAGGGTTTCGCACACAATGGAAGGCGTTGAGGACCTCGACCATACAGATTTCCACTGGTTCAAGGAGTCGCTGAGGCAGGAGTTTGGCGGCGACAAGGTAAACAATCTTCCTTACGATCATCATGAGCTTTGCGCCATGGTTTGTCCGCGCGCGCTGCTGGTGCTCGGCAATCCCGACTACAAGTGGCTGGCTGATGAGTCGGCCAAAATTTCGATGGAATCGGCAAGCACTGTATGGAAGCATTACGGCATTCCCGAGAAGGTGGCCACTTCCATTGTTGCCAATCATCCCCACTGCATGCTCCCTGAGAGCCAGTACGAGATTGTAGGCGATTTCATTACTAAATTCCTTCTTAAGTAGCATCAGGACGATTCTTTTTTATGGAAAGTGGATTCGATGATTGTTTTTTTTCGTCGGATCCACTTTTTTTGTTTTATTTTTTGGACTTTGGGTTTTTCTGTCCGTATATTGGATGTAACACAAAACGAAAACGATGGACAATATCTCCGATATCATTGGCAAATGCCGCAGTGGCGACCGTCAGGCTTTCCGCTTGCTTGTGAAGAATTTTCACAGGCTTGTGTTCACTATAGCCCTTAAGATGCTGGCGAGCGAGGATTTAGCCAAGGATATCGTGCAGGAGACTTTCATAAGGGTTTGGCAGAATCTGGACAGTTACGACGATTCGCGGAAGTTCTCCACCTGGATTTGCACCATCGCATCGCGGCTTTGTCTCGACGATCTCGATAAGCAGAAGCGCACCGCCCCGATGCCCGATGACGAGAGGTTTCTTGCCGAGTTGGTGGATGCTGATACGCAGCATCAGCTCGAAAATAAAGAATGGGCACAGATTGTGAGGGTGATGGCGCAGGACCTGAGCCCAAAGCAGCAGCTGGTGTTCACTCTTGTGCAGCTTCAGGGAATGGAAAGTACTGAGGTGCAGGAGATTACCGGAATGGACGCCGACAGGATCAAGAAAAACCTTTATGTGGCGCGCCAGACTATTAGAGAACGTTTAATTAGACTTGGATATGGAAAATAAGGACGATATACTTGACGATTTTATTGCGCGTATCAGCAATCAGGAGTTGCTGAGCGTGGATGATGAGGACGATTTCATCGATTCCGTGATGGATGGAATTGGTGAGGAAGCATCAGCCCCCGTTGCAAGGCTGCGTGGCTGGGTGATTGCCCTGCGCGCCGTGGCCAGCATTGCGGCCGTATGGCTGGTGGGTATGTTTTTCTATTTTGGATATGGTGTTGAGGACGAGGGTGTTGCTGCGCAGAGCAGCCTCAGCCACAATACTGATGCCGCCCCAACTCTGCCCTGCGTGGATGGCAACAGCACGCCCCGGGAAATTCTTGCGTGCTATTGCAAGGTTATGAAGGAGCAGAAGGAAAGGCAGGCTTTCTATAACAATTTAAAAATTTGAGCATTATGAAAGTTATATTTAAATTTTTGGCTGTTGTGGCCATGGCTTTGTCGATGGCTTCGTGCAAGCCCAATGCCGAGATGGAGACAGTGGTTAATGAGGACGGAAGCTGTTTCAGAAAGATTAATGTGCTTACTACTGAGCATTTTAGACGCTACGAGGGCTGGGATAAGGTGATGCATCCGCCTCTCGAGACTGTTAAGTCGGGACAGCTGGAGCTTACGGCGGGCGATTCCATTATGGAGGCCTCTATGGGCAGGAATTTCGCTTCGGTGGGCGATATGTGCAGGGCGTGGAGCAAGTTCGAGAACAAGAAGTGGGCCATCCAGTCGGCAGGCACTTTCAAGACCACATTCAAGTGGTTTTATACCTATTACACTTTCCGCGAGAGGTTCAGTTTCCCTGACGGATTGGTTAAGAAACCGGTGGAGCAATGGCTGACCCCCGAGGAGATGCAATATTGGTCTACTGGAGGGGCCGATATTCTGGGCGATTCTTTTGGCGATGAAGCCTATACCCGTTTGTTGGTTTTGAATGAGAAGATCCGTCGCTGGCGTTCTTCTGCTGTTCTTGAGTTGTTTTTTGAGGTTTTTGAGAAGCATTGGGATCTTATCGACAACCCTCCTGTTTCGCTTGACGAGTTCAAAATTATGAAAGATATCGTAAAATCCAGGGCTGATGAATCTTGGGTTGGAAGGATGGATTTGGATGTTGAGCTTGACAAATTTTTCGAGACTGATGCTTTCTCCAAGGCTTGCCGCGATACCTCTAAGCCGATTTTCAACGAGTTGGCTGTTATCAGCAGCCGCCTGGAGGCAATGTGCAGCAGGTCTTATAAATGCTCGCTAAGGATGCCCGGCAATATTGTGGACAGCAATACCGGCAAGATAGAGGACGGCGTTCTTTATTACAAGCTTAGTGCCGATAATCTTCTGGATCATTATGATGTGATTGCAATTTCGCGCAAGGCCAATGTATGGGCGTTTGTGGTTTCTATTCTGGTGTTGGTGGCTGCCGTGGCCAGCTATTTCATCAAGGTCCGCAAGTAGAGTAATAAAAAATGACACGCACTGGCGTACGTGTCATTTTTTTTAGTGACCGCAGGCGATGCCAGCGGTTACCCAAGTAGTGGCCACAAGGGCCACCGTTCCATTATGAAACTCTTAATTCTTAATTATTAATTCTTAATTATTAGTTCTTAATTATTAGTTCCCCAGAATCCTGAATTCTACCCTTCTGTTGCGGGCTTTTCCGGCTTCGGTGGCGTTGGTGTCGATGGGCTTGTCGGCGCCGTAGCCTTTGGATATCAGCTGGCTCTCATCGCATCCAAGCGATATCAGGAACTCGCGGACCGATTCGGCCCTGCGCTGCGATAGTGTCTTGTTGGCCTCGGCCTGTCCAGAGTTGTCGGTGTGGCCCGATATCTCCAGCCTGGCCTCAGGATTGTCGTCGATGAATCTTGCAAGGCGCATCAGCTCTGGCTTGGATTCCTGTTTAAGCTCGTATTTGTTGGTCTCGAAGAAAATGTTTTCGAGGATTATGGAAACCTTGCCGTCCAGGATGTCGTTTATGGAGTTCATCACGATGTTTCGCTCCAGCCTCATGCCTGTTTTCATGTTCTCGGTGTTTATGTTTCCTGATACGGGGTAATAGTTGTCGAGCTCCACGTAGTATCCGTAGTTGCGTCCGGCCGGCAGTGTTACGAAGTAGGTTCCGTTGGCGGGGTTGCACCTGAGGTTTCCGAGGGTTTTGCCGCTCTGGAGGTCTTCCCATTTTATGTTGGCTGCCAGCTGGTTGCCGTTGTTGTCGGTTACTTTTCCGAAGATGATGCCGATGGCCTCGGGGCGCATTTTTACGGGCAGGTCCACGGTGCAGATGTCCACGTTGCTTGATGTCATCTTGGTGAACATTGCGCTCTTTCCGTCGGTGGCTATCAGGTAGTTGTAGTCGTCGTGGGCGGTGTTTATCTCCTTGCCCAGGTTTACGGGCTCGCTCCATTCGGTCCAGCTGCTGTCGTTTAGTCGTGTTGACTTAAAGGCGTCCAGCATTCCTATGCCGTAGTGACCGTCGCTGCTGAAATATAGTGTCTTCATGTCGGAGGCCAGCCACGGGCTGCGCTCGGTGAAAGGCGTGTTGATGGTGGTGCCTATGTTGATGGGGTCGTTCCAGCTGCCGTCGTCCACGTTTCGGGTGGATACGTAGATGTCGCTGTTGCCGTGATAGCTTCCGTGGAAGTATTTCTCATGGGGATGGTAGTTGCCCACGTTGCCGCGGCGGTCAGATATGAAGAAAATGGCGTTGCCGTCTGGCGAGAACGATGCGTCGCCCTCCCACGAGTTTCCGGTGTTCAGGCCCGGCATCTTCTTCAGCGGAGTCCATCCCGTGCCCTTCCGCTCGGTGAAATAGATGTTGGAATCCTTGTATATCAGCAGCATGTTGCCGTCGGGCGATACTGCCAGCGGCGCCTCGTTGCCCAGGGCGGTGTTAAACTGGTTGAAACCCTTGGCTTGTTCCCACTTGCCGCCCACCTTCCGCGATACAAAGATGTCCTCGTTGCCCACGTTGTCGGCGCGGCCGTTGGCGCAGAAATACAGCGTGTTGCCGTCGGGGGTAATCACGGGCGCGTATTCCATGTGCTCGGTGTTTATGGTTTGGGGCAGGGGAGTGGATTTGTACTTGTCGCCGGGCTCGCGCAGCATTGCGGCGGTTTTCTCAATGTCGCTGGCGCGGTTTGGGAACTTGGCCTTGTAGCTGGATATCAGCGCGGCGGCCTCGTCATACATGCCCATCTCCAGGTATGGGTACATTATGCGTTTCAGGGCCTCGTATGCCAGCTGGTTTGGTGCGGCCTTGTCGATGTAGGCCTTGTAGTAGGGCTCGTAGTCGGTGGAGTAGCTCAGGTTCAGCCTCAGCTTGAAACCCTCCTGCGCCAGCTTGTATTCCTCTTTTTCCTTGTTGGTGTAGTACGGATACTTGGGGTATTGCGCGGCAAAGGCGTCCATGGCCGACAGCTCGCCCTCGTCGTAGGCGTCGCGGCACATTTTCTGCCATAGTTTTTTGGCTAGGTCTGATGCTTCCTTTTCATGCGGCGTGCCAGGATAGCTGTCGGCAAAATCGCTGTAGGCCTGCATGGTGTTGGCCTTCTTGGTGTTTTCCCATGCCAGCTCGCCCTTGTTGCAGAGGGCCAGGTGGGTGAGGCTGTCGGCGCCGTCGAAGGTCTCTATAAACCACTGGTAATACTCGAAGGTGTTTTTTTGGCTTACGTTTGCCCATTCCACACCGGCGGCCTTGTTCATGGCGGCGTAGATGTCGCCCTTGTCGAATCCGTACACTTTCTTGCACACCTCCTTGGTTTTTGGCGATGTGGCCTGATACCTGTCGTGTGAGTTGCGCAGCATCCGGAATCCCTTGGTGGCGTTGTAGCCGCTGTAGTCGGGATTGCAGAACAGGCAGCCCATGCCGTAGTTGGCCGCCAGACTCTCTGTGCCCTTGCTGAGCGCCTTGCTGAACACCTTGGCCGCATCGTCAAGCCGGTTGTTTCTCAGGTGGTCGAAACCCGATTTCAGCGCCTGTCCGCTGCACTCGCCTATGGCCAGGGCGAAGAGCGCTGCTGTTAGTATTTTTCTCATTTTGTATTGTTTATCTGCTTTGTTTCTATAACGTTCCAAAGTTAATAATATTTTCCGTATTCCGGCAACTAAAATTTTATTCCCGATTTTGGTATTTAAGGCATAGAATATGCTATAATTAGTATGCAACAATAAAAATTTGTTTTTTATGAAATTACTGAAATACACCGCATTGATATTGGCAATGCTCTCATTATCAATGTCCGAAGCATCAGCAAACAATTCTATAGACAGCAAGCTCGACAGCCTTGAGGTGAAACTTCAGCTAAGCATCGAGCAGGAGGCGCCTATCGAGGAGCGTCTTTACATACTGAAGGCCATGTATGGTATCACAAAGATTACCAACGACCAGATGGCGCTTGAGTATTGCGGACAGGCTATCGAGATGATGACCGAGGCCGGCGATGAGAGCCAGATGGCCGAATGGATGGAGGCTGTGGCTGATGTCTATTTCGAGAAGAGGGTGTACTATATGGCCATGGAGAGGTATCATCAGGCATACGCCAGGTTCCATTCCGAGGGCGACGATGTAAGGGCCGCTTACGCCCTCATGAGTGTGGGTGATACTTACTTCATCCAGAATCTCGAGGATGTGGCGCTTCAGAATTTCATAAAGGCTGATTCGCTTTTCCGCATCAACGACTGTCTGGAGGGCCGCAGCGAGGCGCTCATGAAGATAGGCAGGTCCGAGCTGCGCAATTATCAGTACGACAAGGCTATACAGCTGTTCAACCAGGCCTGCTCCATTGCCGAGCAGTGCAACAGTCCGCGTCTTGTGGCTCAGGTCTACAGGTATATGGCTGATGTCTTTGATATGAACGACGATTTCGAGCAGGAGGAGAATTATCTGAATATGGCCGTTACAAAGTACCGCGTTTCAGGCGACAGGTTCGATATGGCCCGTGTGTATTCGCAGCTTGGCGACATGCATTTCAAGAACGAGGATTTCGACAAGGCTTATGTAAATTATATCAGCGCAAGCAATATTTTCGAAGGTTTCGGCAATATAGAGAATGTGGCCTTCGTATGCAACAGGTTGGCGCGGATCAACTATATCCAGGGCGATATGGCTACTGCCGAGCGTATGGGGCGCAAGGCTCTCGATATGTCGCGTGACTATATGTGGCTGGAGCCTGAGGCTGAGGCCCTGCTGCTGCTTTCCGACATCCACAACGATCAGCATCGTGTGGACAGCGCATATTATTACATGTCGCTGTATACAAGAGTGAGCGACGAACTGTATCAGAAAAAGAAAAGCGAGAGTTTCTCCGACCTTCAGGTTTCGCTTTCCACTCAGGAGAAAGAGGCCGCCCTGGCAAGCGCCGAGCAGCAGATTCAGCGCAACAAGACTATTACCTTTATTATTATAGCTTTCTCGGTGGTGGTGGCTTTGTTTCTGGTGTATGTGGCCCGGAACTTCCAGAAGGCCAAGAAGATGAATGCCATGCTCACCAAAACCAACGAGGAGATAAATCTGAAAAACGAGGAGATACTGCGTCAGAAGGAGATTGTCGACAAGGTAAACGAGGAGGTGCGCCTGCGCAACAAGGAGATAGAGGCCATCAACGAATCCATAAACTCGTCAATCAATTACGCGGGCCGCATCCAGAAGGCCATGCTTCCAGATCAGGCTTTCCTGAAGCAGCATTTTGCCGATGGTTTCGTGTATTTCCATCCAAGAGAGGTGGTCAGCGGCGATTTCTACTGGTTCTCGGAGGTGAAAGCCCAGAAGGCTCCATCGCTGTTCCGACGCCGCGGCGCCGACGAGGACGAGGGCAGCAAGCTCATAATGGCTGTTATAGACTGTACGGGCCACGGCGTGCCGGGCGCTTTCATGAGCATGCTGGGCGACGCTTTCCTCAATCAGATTGTGAACCTTCAGAAAATCACCGAGCCCGACAAGATTCTTGAGGAGATCAACAACCTGGTTTTCACCACTCTTCAGCAGGATACCACCGAAAACAACGACGGCATGGATGGCGCCATCATCGTGGTAGACAAGGCAGCGCACACTCTCAAGTATGCCGGTGCCAAAAATCCGCTCATCCTTCTTCAGGACGGCAAGGTGGAGAAAATCAACGGCGACCTTAAGTCTATTGGAGGAATCCAGAAAACCGACGACCGCTCGTTTACATGCCACGAGATAGATATCACAAATCCTACCACCATTTATATATATTCCGATGGATATCAGGACCAGTTTGGAGGCGATCATGGCCGCAAGTTCATGGCCAAGAGATTCCGTGACATGCTGGTGGAGCTGTCGTCGCTGCCGTTCGATGAGCAGAGCGAGCTTCTCTACAAGCGTTTCACAGATTGGCGCGGCAATATTATCCAGATGGACGATACCACAGTGCTTGGTATCAAGTTCAGCTAAATATAAGTAGCCTGATGCTGCCATAGTGCCGTCAGCTATTCGTTTTCCTGGGGAATCTCGGTGTTCTGCCAGCGGTAGTGGGCACCGTGCGATGCTGTGATGGGCTTGATGCGGATTTGCATGTCGGCGTTGGTTACGAAACTTTTCAGTTGAAGCATTGCTGTTATTATTTTGTCGATCTGCTCGGTAAAGTTCTTGTGCGATACCGCCATCTCCACCATGGTCTTTTTGCCAACATCGAATGTAACCTTTACCCTGGTTTTCTGCTTCTCTATCACGTATGGAATGCCGGTGCCTCTCATTTTGCCGTTTAGGAGCAGCTCTATTGTGTTTTCCGCCATCTGGGTCAGTTTCTGCTGCTTGGTGATGTTGGTCTTCATCTTGGGCCAATGGTTTTCGCGGAAATCGTCGATGGCGTTGTCCAGGTTTATCAGCATCATCACCATGCGTCGCAGGTCCATCTTGTCGGTTTTCTCGTAGCGGCAGGCCGATAATACATTCGCCGTCGACTGCAAGTCTATGAAGTCTATCATCAGTCGGCTCCAGCTGCAGTGTCTGGAATCGGGATCGTATATGACCTTCAGCTTGAAGTTCTTGAAATCTATTGTCACCTCCTCGCTCTCGTCGTATTTGCCGTTGGTAGCCCATATTCCGTTGTAGCGGCGTTGCTTTTCCCTGATTCTCAAGCCGTTGATGTCGTACTCTGCCAGCATTGCCTTCAGGTCGTCCATGGTGTTGTCGGTATCAGCATTCTCCGGCAACTTGAATTTGAATTGACCAAGGATATGACGGTTGAGCATTATAGTCCATAAATCGTCTATGCTTTTCATGCGGCCATAATTGTCCTTCATGGCGCTTGACAGCGATTTCAGGATGCGCTTGTTTTCTGTCAGTTTAGATAAGTCCATTGAATTTGTAGAAGTTGGAAGTTGGAAGTATATAGTATAAAGCTTAAAGTGTTTTTTTGTAGTATTATGTACTTTGATTTTTATACTTTAAACTTAATTCTATATACTTTACTCTTTATAAATGAGGCATGTGGCATATACGGCAATGCCTTCTTCACGTCCGGTGAAGCCAAGTTTCTCCTCTGTAGTGGCTTTTATGGATATGTCGTCGATGTCGATATCCATCACCTTGGCCAGGGTTTCCTGCATTGTTGGGATATAGTTCTTTATCTTTGGTTTCTGGAGGCAGATTGTGCTGTCGATGTTCGAAATCTTGTATCCGGCCTCGCTGATTATGTCGCAGGTTTTCTTGAGCAGGATCTTGGAATCTATTCCCTTGAATTCTGCGCTTGTATCAGGAAACCAGTAACCTATGTCACGCTTGTTGGCGGCGCCCAAAAGGGCATCGCATATCGCATGTATCAGGCAGTCCGCGTCGGAATGTCCCACAGCGCCCTTGGTGTGTTCTACCTGGATGCCTCCCAGCCAGAAAGGCAGATTGTCGGCCAGCTTGTGAACGTCGTAGCCGAATCCGGTCCGTATCTTCATTTTTTTGATTTTTGATTCTCGATTTTTTTGTTCTTCAAGCTTTCAACTTTAAGCTTTCAACTCCTTCTACAGCTTTGCCTGAGGGTACGATTCTCTTAGTGTATTTATCTGAGATTCAGAGAGTTTGTTTTCGCTGAGGTCAAGCTCTTGGATGTTCTGCATCCGGCTAATGTCGGGTAGTTTGCCTATTTTGTTGTTTGATAGGTTTACTGTGGTCACAAAAGTCCACTTGCCTATGGTTTTGGGCAGTGCCTGAATCATATTGTTGGATGCGTTGAAATCCTGCATCATGGTCATCTCGCCTATGGATTTGGGCAGCTGATTCAGCCTGTTGTCCGATACATTCAGCATCTGCATAAACTGCATTTTGCCCATGCTTTTGGGCAGGTTGGTTAGTTTGTTTTCCGACAGGTCCAGATATGGCAGCTGTCCAAGTTTGCATACTGACTCATTGAGGCTTATCATGTTGTTTTTGTGGGCATCCAGTATCATCAGCATCTTCAGGTTGCCCATGGTGTTTGGCAGTCCCTCAATCTGGTTTTCTGATACGTCCAGACTCTGAAGCTCGGGCAGCATGCCAATGCCTTGGGGCAGTTGCTTCAGCCTGTTTCTGGTTATCGAGAGGTTGTTGAGCCTTATCATGTTGCTCATGTCGTCGGGCAGCCTGCTTATCTGATTGTCGTTCAGGTCCAGGAACTGCAGGTTGCTCAGCGATGCTATCTCGTCGGGTATCTCTGTCAGCTTGTTGTTTTCCAGGTTTATCATTATCAGGCTTTTCAGTTCGCCGATTTTGGCTGATACTTTGCTGATGCTGTTGTAGCTTACGTCCAGGTATTGCAGGCTTGTAAGCTCCGATATGTCGGATGGAATCTCCCTGAGGCCGCATTCGTTCATGTTCAGCATGTGGAGGTTGCTCAGCATATACACCTCTTCGGGAATGTCGCTCATGGTTTTGCCCGATAGATTCAGCTTTATAACCTTGCTGGGTGATTTCATGGCCTCGTCTATTGAGGTAAATTCGTAAGCATCAGCCAGATACTCATCAGCTAACAGACCTGTCTCCTCGTCCAGATACTGAGGTTTTATGTTTCCGTTTTCGTCAAACCATTTCTCGTTCTGAGCCTGTGCGCCCATTATTATTGCCGCGCATAGTGTTATTGTTGTCAGTATTCTTTTTGTATTCATATTTTTCGTCTTATGGTGGTTGTTTTTTTTGATTGTACAAATATAACTGAAATATTTTATTTTTTTATATTTTTATGCTGATATTTTTTTTGAGAGTTGTTCCCAATAAGAAAAATCCCCCAGCCACGCCGTGGGGCGCGCCGGGGGATTGACACAATTAACATAATTTATTAACAAATTTCCTATATGGTCTAGTACATGCCCATGCCTGGGTTAGGCATAGCTGGAGCGGCTGGCTTGTCCTCCTTCTTGTCGGCGATTACGCACTCTGTGGTCAGCAATGTGCCGGCTACTGATGCTGCGTTCTCGATGGCCACACGTGATACCTTGGTTGGGTCGATAACGCCGGCAGCCTTCAGGTCCTCGTAAACGCCTGAGAATGCGTTGTAACCGAAGTTGCCCTTGCCGTCCTTTACCTTCTGAACAACTACTGAACCCTCCTCACCAGCGTTGGCAACGATCTGACGCAAAGGCTCCTCGAGAGCGCGCTTGATGATTGCGATACCGGTGTTCTGGTCCTCGTTGTCGCCCTTGAGGCCGTCGAGAGCAGAGATAGCGCGGATGTATGAAACACCACCGCCAGGTACGATACCTTCCTCAACAGCTGCGCGTGTAGCGTGGAGAGCGTCCTCTACGCGGTCCTTCTTCTCCTTGAGCTCTACCTCAGAGGCAGCGCCTACGTAGATAACTGCCACACCGCCTGCCAACTTGGCAAGTCTCTCCTGGAGTTTCTCCTTGTCGTACTCTGAGGTTGACTTCTCGATCTGAGCCTTGATAGAGGCAACGCGGTCAGCGATAGCCTGCTTGTCGCCGGCACCGTTTACGATGGTTGTGTTCTCCTTGTTGATTGTAACCTTCTCGCAGGTACCGAGCATGTCGAGAGTTGCCTCCTCGAGCTTCATGCCGATCTCCTTTGTGATTACTGTACCACCTGTAAGTGTAGCGATATCCTGGAGCATCTCCTTTCTGCGGTCGCCAAAGCCTGGGGCCTTTACGGCAGCCACCTTGAACGATGGGTTGCGGAGACGGTTTACCACCAATGTTGCGAGAGCCTCGTCGGCTACGTCCTCAGCGATGATTACGAGTGAGTGGCCCTGGCTTACTACAGGCTCGAGGATTGGCATGAGGTCCTTCATCATAGAGATCTTCTCGTCGTGGATGAGGATGTATGGACGGTCGTAAACGCCTTCCATCTTCTCGGTATCAGTGATGAAGTAAGGAGAGATGAAGCCTCTGTCGAACTGCATACCCTCTACCACGTTTACTGAAGTCTCAGCAACCTTGGCCTCCTCGATAGTGATAACGCCTTCCTTCTTTACCTTGGCCATAGCGTCGGCGATGAGCTTGCCGATCTCTGGGTCGTTGTTGGCGGAGATGCGTGCAACAGCCTCAATCTTGGAGTTGTCGTCGCCTACCTCCTCAGAGTTTGCCTTCAGGGCCTCTACTACCTTTGCAACGGCCTTGTCGATGCCGCGCTTCAGGTCGGTTGGGTTGGCACCTGCTGCCACGTTCTTCATACCAACGCTTACGATAGCCTGAGCAAGAACTGTAGCTGTTGTTGTACCGTCGCCGGCCAGGTCGTTGGTCTTTGATGCAACCTCCTTAACGAGCTGTGCGCCCATGTTCATGAATGGGTCCTCGAGCTCAATCTCCTTGGCTACTGTAACGCCGTCCTTTGTGATGTGTGGAGCACCGAACTTCTTCTCGATTACCACGTTGCGGCCCTTAGGACCAAGTGTTGTCTTTACAGCGTTAGCCAACTCGTCAACGCCTTTCTTGAGCAAGTCTCTTGCCTCGATATCGTATTTAATGTCTTTTGCCATGATTTTTATTTTTAGTGGAGAGTTTAGAGCCCCTTACTCATAAACCTTCACGTTTTATACATTTTTTTATAATTGAGAGTTCTCTACTCTCTAATCTCTGTTCTCTAATCTATCACTTAGATTACTGCCAAAACATCGCTCTGGTTCATGATGAGGTACTCCTCACCGTCGAGCTCGATTTTTGTGCCGGCGTACTTGCCGTAGAGCACTACGTCGCCAACCTTAAGCTCCATGGCCTCGTCCTTTGTGCCGTTGCCAGCTGCCATTACCTCGCCACGAAGAGGTTTCTCCTTAGCTGAATCTGGAATAAAGATTCCTGACTTTGTCTTTGTCTCAGCTTCCTGCACTTTTACTACTACTCTAGTGCCAAGAGGTCTAATGTTCAATGCCATTTTTATATGTGTTTTTAATATTGTTTTTAATATCGTTTGGGATTCATTTCCCGAACACCAAATTATCACAATCTGTGCCAATCCGAAAATTGATGATTTTTGCGCAATTTTGTCAGTGTGTGGTGTCAGTTCGTGTCAGTTTGGGTGACAGAATGGCGGAGTAATCACCGACAGCGCCAGACCTGCGGTCCTCGGCGCAATCGGTTAATCAATATGGCGTCTTCCAGACGCCGGGAGGTAATATCTAATTTGTTAATTATTTGGATTTTTGTAATAAAGGGAGTATCTTTGCCTCAAACTAATTTACCTTCTATTATGAACCGGGGAAAACATAAATGCGAGACTCTCAAGAAGATCCGTCAGATGATTGCCAATAAGAACGGCATTGATTATCATACCACTGAATGTACATTTCAGGGAAATTGTTCTGGCACTTGTCCCAAATGCGAGGCCGAGCTCAAATATTTGGAAAGCCAGCTGATGCGCAAGGAATCTGCCGGCAAAAAAGTTGCCGTGGCCGGCCTTGCCCTTGGAATCTCTCTTGTGGCATCATGCGGACCGTCGCACCATATAACAAAACCATTGGGCGGCGACGTTGCAAATGTTGAGAAAGTTAGTTTTACAAATGAGGTTAATCCACCTGATACTGCTGAGGTTGAGGAAGCTACAGATGATTTAATGGGCATTATTATAGAAGACCGTGCCGAATTTCCCGGAGGCGAAGTTGCTTGGAGAAAATATATCAGCGCCAATGTCCAATATCCCCCATTAGCCTTGGAGAATGAAATCCAAGGCACGGTATGGGTAAAGTTCGAAATTGACGAGGAAGGAAATTTGATAAATCCTTCAATTTTGCGCAGTATAGACCCATTGCTCGATGCTGAGGCTATAAGAGTTATAAGCGCTTCGCCGAAATGGCAACCGGCGAAACGAGGAGGTCAGTATGTGAAGGAATCTTGCACGACTCCCGTGAAATTCAAGCTTCCGGAATGAATTCTGCTTTTACCATTCCTCTATCTTGCAGGTGTGTTTCTTGGTCTCGCGGTTGTAGCTGATGCCTATGAATCGCATGTTGCCCTTGTATTGCTCGAGGTGGAGGTTGTATTTCTTGTCGTAGATTTGGCTGATGGCGGTCTCTACCACGGTATCAACTTTCAGCTCAATGATGAGTGCGGGCTTCTTGCATTTGTATGGGATGAAAACCAAGTCGGCGTAGCCCTTGCCTGTGGGGAGTTCCTGGAAAATGGTATAATAATCATAAGCCGCAATAAAAGAGAGTTTTATCGCTGAACCGAAACAAGCCTCGTTGTTGTATTGCCAGTTGCTCATCACCAATGAATGTGATTTTTCAAGAGATTCGGCCACCATTTGCTCCTCTCCGTAGATTGTGGCTTCCAGCAACGTCTCTGACTCGCGGATAATCTGCGGAACCTGTCCAAAATTGTTGAGCCTCTTAACGGCCTTCATCCACTCGCGCCTTACCTCAAAGTTTGGAATATAGCAAGTCATCTCGTCGGAATTGTAACCGAGATATCCGAGGTGAATCAGGTATGTGAAAACGTCGTCCTTCGAGTTGAAGTCGGTCAAAGTGTTGAGATATTCCGACACGTCGAGCTTAACCTCCTGACCAGAAATGATTTTGGCGAGGTCGTCGCGGATGCCTTCAAAATCCAGTTTTATGTAGTCGGTGATGGCGTCGAAACTTCCTGTGGTGGTAACGTAGCTTTTTACACAATGGTTTTCAATCGCCTGAATTACAGAGTTAGCATTGAAAAGTTCCGTGCCGTCAATGGTGTAACCATCATACCAGCGCTTCACTTCATCAAAATCAAGATCGTGCTTCTTGCATAGTTCCTCTACCTCGTTGTATGTAAAGCCAATACATTCCTTGAAAGCAAAGGCGTTCACCATAGTATATTCCTTGAAGACATTCAGCTTGCTCTGGATTCTGTCTCTGACAACTGGCAGAATACCAGTAATATATGCGAGCGAGATTGCAGGCTTTAGTGGTGAGTTCTTGAAAAGGGAAATAAGGAAATCAAGGAATTGTTTGAACATTTCTGGTCCGAATTTTTCCCTTACAAAGAAATCGTACTCATCTATTAATATTATGAAGGTCTGTTTTGTTTTTGAATGTACTGATGCTAAGCAGTCTGCCACAGTTTTGCACATGTCGAAATTAACCTCTGGAAAATCAATTTCAAACTCAGCTCTCAACGTAGTGAATAGAATGTTGAAGAACTGGGTTTTGTCCTCTGCCCTTAAACTGGAATAAAATCCATTAAAATCCAGCTGCAGGACATTGAAGCTGTTCATGTTCTGATGGAACTTTTCAATATCATTTTCGTCGGTAAGCTCGCGGGCGATGCGCATTTGAGAGAAATACTCCTTGGAATCGCACCCTTTGGAATAGTATGCTGCTATCATATTTTGGAGCATAGTTTTTCCAAATCTGCGTGCTCGTGACAAGCAGACATAACAACTTTCTGTATCAACAATTTTGTTGAATACATTAATTGCCAACGATTTATCTACATATAGTTCAGAATTTATTGCTTTCTGAAAATTTGAGTTTCCCGGATTAAGGTATAGTCCCATAGCAAAACTTTTATTTTGAATTTCTGCAAAGATATAAATATTCCGCCAATTCTGCAACATTGCAAAACTATTGCCTCTCTATTTCCTCACCACTGCAAAATTTTCATTTACAGAGAACTGACGCTCGCCGTTCTTGGTGCGGATGGTGTAGGTTTTGCCTTTCTTAAGTTTGTTGCAGGTGAACATTGATGCGCTGTTGTTGAACGTGAAAGGTATTTCCTTGCGGAAGATCACCTTATTGTCGCTGATGATTTCCACCGTCTCGCCTTTGGTCAATGTAAGTCCTGTAAAAACCACTGTAGGCTGCTTGGCGTTCTCTTCCGTGGGCACCGAAGGCAGTTCGCCCATGCCGGCGCCGATGGTGAACACTGTGCCTCCGCTTATTATTACGGGAGCATAATCGCAGTCGATTCCTTCCTCGGGCGCACCCACGTGGCTGAATGCGTAAACCTCTCCGCCACTGATTATTATGCCCGGATCAATATCCTTTTTGGCAGTGTCCTGAGGCATTGGCCCAAACGCCGGGAATCCGCCCTCTATGTTGGCATCCACGGCATCGTTGCAGTGGCTCTCGGCTATTACTGTGCCGCCGTTGAAACTGATTGTGGCATTGGCGTTTATGGCGTCGTCTATGGCGTCTACCTTTACGTTGCCGCCGTTTATCACCACGCCCTTTTTGCCCTCTATGCCTTCGGCTCCGGCTGCTGATGTTTTGCAGTATATATTGCCGCTGTTGATGGTTACGATTCCGCCAGACTTTATGGCTTTGGTGGTGGCTATGTATTTTTGCTTGAATCCGCCTTTCTGAGTCTCGTCGGGGTCGCCAGATTCGCCGAATCCGCCCATTCCGGGAAATCCGCCAAAGGCTCCGAAATCAGGCATCTTGCTGAAGTCGGGAGGATTGTCGCCCCAAGGCGGCTTGAATCCCTCGGGCATATCGCCGAAAGGTGGAGGATTGTCGCCCCATGGTGGCTTGAAACCCTCGGGCATATCGCCGAATGGGGGAGGGAATGGGGGCATGCCGCCGCCAAATCCAAATTGGTTGGTGGTGTCCTTGCCAAGGTTGTTGCCCTCGGTTATTACGTTGAGTATCAGGTCGCTAATCTTGATGTCGTCCTTTGCGTTTATGCCCTTGCATCCGTCGCCATGGGCTATCACGTCCAGTTTTCCCTTGCCGCCCAGATGCAGCTTTCCCTTGGCCCAGATTACGGCCTGCTTGTTGTTGGCGGTGTCGGTGCAGGCCGATACGCACAGTGTGTTGGTGGTGCCCTTGGCTGCCTGTATCAGCACTCGCTTCTTGTTGTGGAGGCGGATTGGCGCGCCGTTGCTGCTTGTGAGATTAAGGCCCTCCAGGCGGATGGTGGTTTTGCCCTGAGACTTCAGCATCAGGCTCCCGTCTGGCGATGTGCCTTTCATGTTTATTATCAGCTCCTGGTCGGCAAGCTGGCTTTCTATCTCTATGCGGCTGCCGTCTTTTTTCACGGTTACACCGGGGCAGGGGGCTGATACTTCTGATTCTGAGCCCGAGTAAATGATGCTGATTTTCTGGGCGTTGCCTACGCAGCTTGTAAGGCATGCCACAAGCATCAGGAATAGAAAAATATTACGTTTCATTGTGTTGATGTGATTGTAGTTTTTTATTGATGTGCAAATTTACTAAATCATTTATTAGCTTATTCGCTTTAAAGATAATTTAACTTTTTTCTGAAGCATCAGAAAACGCCCCGGCATACGAAAATCACTTATTCCCGCAAAAAAAGTTTTTCGTTTTTCGCAAAAAAGCATATATTAGCACCCCGAAAACAAACCATTTAAAAACATACAAAAATGACTAAGATAAAAGTAGCAATTGTAGGATACGGCAACATTGGCAAGTATTCTCTCGAGGCTGTAAAGGCAGCAAAGGATATGGAACTCGTAGGCGTGGTTCGCAGAAAAGAGTCTGTAGGCAAGAAATCACCTGAGCTTGAGGGCGTTAAGGTGGTGGCTGATATAGACGAGCTTGGCAAGGTGGATGTAGCCATCCTCGCTCTTCCTTCAAGAGAGATTCCTGTGGCAGCTCCAGCTCTCATGGCCAAAGGTATCTGCACAGTTGACAGTTTCGATATTCACGGCAAGGACATTCTCGACCTCTACAGGAACCTCGACGCAGCCGGCAAGAAGTCGGGTGCCAAGGCCATCATCTCGGCTGGTTGGGATCCAGGTACAGATTCTGTAATCCGTACACTCCTCCTCGCCATGGCTCCTAAGGGCATCAGCTACACCAACTTCGGTCCTGGCATGAGCATGGGTCACTCGGTAGTAGCCCGCAGCAAGGCCGGTGTTAAGGACGCTCTCTCTATGACAATTCCTCTCGGCACTTCGGTACACCGCCGCGATGTTTACGTAGAGCTTGAGGACGGCGCCGATTTCAAGGCTGTAGAGTCTGCCATCAAGACCGATTCATACTTCTGCAACGATGATACACACGTACACCAGGTACCTTGCGTAGCCGACCTCCGCGATATGGGTCACGGCGTATTGCTTGAGCGCAAGGGTGTTTCTGGCGCTACTCAGAACCAGCGTTTCCAGTTTACAATGCAGATCAACAACCCTGCTCTTACAGGTCAGGTGCTCGCTTCTTGCGCACGTGCCGTTGTTAAGCAGCAGCCTGGTTGCTACACATTGCCACAGATTGCTCCTTACGACCTCGTAGATATCGACCTCGAGGAGTTTATCCTCCACACTGTGTAAGCATTTTTTGATTTTTAGATTTTCGATTTATTGATTTTCTAAATCAGAATTAAATATGAAAAATCCCGCTGGAGAATGATTTTTCCGGCGGGATTTTTTGTTGATGGATGTTTTGCTTTTTTTACTCCTTCTCGTACAAATAGAGCGCGTACTTGATCTCTCCTGGAGTTCCGGTGCTGAGTTTTACCCAAGGCTCCTTGCCAAAGAGGAAGTTTGGCTCCTTGTTCTCAAGATAGAGCTCGCCGTTCTCCTCTTTTACGGGCTTGATTTCCTTCTTGCTGAAAAGGCAGTTGCCCTCGATGTAGAAATTAGGGTCAGCCGAGAGAGCCTTGTCGATCTCGCTCTGTGGCACACCCTCCAGCGATGCTATGCACGGATTTAATGTGCCGTTGTCGCTCACGATGATTTTCTTGGTGAGGTTTCGCTCCGATCGTCTTCTCTCGTCCGGGTCGGTCTCCTTGTCGAGATATTCCTGAATGGATACTTTCTCTTTTCCATTCTCACCTGGCAGCAGTATAAAGGCCAGATTGTAGGTTCCTGTGTAGTTCATAATGTATAAGTTTTTTTTGTTGTTTTTCGTCTTGCCAAATTTATACATTAATTTCTGGATTTGCAAGAGATACCTATTAAAATTGTTCTGGTTTTCCTGCCACAGGCGATGCCTGTGGGGATACAAAAAAATACGCAGATGAAAATAAACTCATCTGCGGGATTGTGTATGGTAATCTGTAGAGACGGACCGCGGTCCGTCTCTACGGGTGCATTTCTACGGGAGCGTCTCTACGGGCGCATTTATTAATATGCTCTTGCGAAAACAACGCGCTGCTTAGAAGGCTTGCCGGTAAGCATGTCTACGCCGTCTTCCTGAGGATTGTTCAAAGGAATGCAGCGGATAGTGGCCTTGGCCTCCTCCTTGATGCGCTCCTCGGTCTCGGCTGTGCCGTCCCATGGTGCGAGTACGAAACCGCCCTTGTCGAGAGCTGCCTTAAACTCCTCGTAAGTATCAGCCTTGTAGGTATGCTGCTCGCGGTAATCGAGGGCCTTCTGGTAAATATTCTTCTGAATCTTGTCCAAGAGGTCTACGATGTAGGCATCAGCTCCCTCGATGGCGATTGTCTGCTTCTCCAAAGTATCGCGGCGGGCCACCTCTACGGTGCCGTTGGCGAGGTCGCGGGCGCCGATGGCCAGACGTACTGGAACGCCCTGAAGCTCGTACTGGTGGAATTTCCAGCCCGGCTTCTGATTGTCGCTGTCGTCGAACTTCACGGTAACGCCCTGAGCCTTAAGCGACTTGATGATTGGCTCTATCTTGTCGTAGATGGCGGCCACCTCTTCCTGCTTCTTGAAGATAGGAACGATAACCACGTGCAGTGGGGCAACTTTGGGAGGAAGCACCAAGCCGTTGTCGTCGCTGTGGGTCATGATGAGCGCGCCCATCAGTCGGGTAGATACGCCCCATGATGTGGCCCAGACAGTCTCCTGCTTGCCATCCTTGTTGAGGAACTTTACGTCGAAAGCCTTGGCGAAGTTCTGACCCAGGAAGTGTGATGTGCCAGCCTGGAGAGCCTTGCCGTCCTGCATCATAGCCTCGATGCAGAATGTCTCCAAGGCACCGGCAAAACGCTCGGTAGGAGTCTTGACGCCCTTCAATACAGGGATTGCGAGTACGTTCTCGGCGAAGTCGGCGTATACGTTAAGCATCTTCTCGGCCTCCTCGAGAGCCTCTTCCTTGGTGGCGTGGGCGGTGTGGCCCTCCTGCCAGAGGAACTCGGCTGTGCGCAGGAACAGACGTGTGCGCATCTCCCAGCGTACCACGTTGGCCCACTGGTTGATAAGGATAGGGAGGTCTCTGTATGAGTGGATCCAGTTTTTGTATGTGTTCCAGATGATGGTCTCTGATGTTGGGCGTACGATGAGCTCCTCCTCCAGGCGTGCGTTCTCGTCTACCACGATGTCCTTGCCGTCCTCGGTGTTCTTGAGGCGGTAGTGAGTAACCACGGCGCACTCCTTGGCGAAACCCTTTACGTGCTCGGCCTCGCGGGCAAAGAATGATTTTGGGATAAAGATTGGGAAATAGGCGTTTACGTGGCCTGTCTCCTTGAAGCGGCGGTCGAGCTCGTCGCGCATTTTTTCCCAAATTGTGTAGCCGTATGGTTTTATTACCATACAGCCTCTAACAGCCGAATTCTCAGCGAGATCGGCCTGCTGTACGAGGTCGGTGTACCACTTGGAGTAGTCATCGGCCCTCTTGGTTATGAAATCTGCCATTTTATGATGTATGTTTTTTATATATTCTAATTATCGTATCGTCTGTAGAGACGGACAACGGTCCGTCTAATTTACATATCGTCTGTGGAGACGGACCGCGGTCCGTCTCTACGGTGCAATTGGTATTCACGATACAAACCGCAAAGTTATAATATTTTCGGGAAAATCCTCTATTCGGGGTCGCTTTTTTTTGTATTGTTTCTCGTCCACACCACCGAGGCTGAGGGAATCCATCCCAGATTCTCGTTTCTACGTGCGGCAAACTGCATTTGCAGCCCGTGTATGTCGATCTCGATGCCTGCGCCCACTGAAATGGGCTGTGTGGATATCCCCGCCATGATGGCTATATGTTCGTTTAGCCGTATCAGCACTCCCCCGCGCAATATTATCTCATCGCTCAGGCTGTTTTTCTCCACATCCAGGCTCATGTGGTGGCCTCCGGGGAAGCTTCTCCTGATGCCTGCCTGTATGCCCATGGATATTATGGTGTCTATGTCGTTGTATTGCGAGTTGGTGATGTTTTCTATCCATGTGCCCGCGCTCCAGTGGCTGTCTATCCTGTACAGTATGCCCAGGGAGCCGCTCATGGCGTGGTAGCTGCCCGGAGTGTCGTCCACGTGCAGCTGGTGGTGGCTGATGCTTGCCCCGGCTGCCAGATTCTTGCCCAGCGGCAGTGCGTATGCGAGCTGCGCCTTGCTCTGGTTGTATAGCCGGAATCCGTAGTGGCTGTATGTGGCTGATGCCGCCCCGTTTCCTATGGGCACTGATGCCAGCGCGGTCTTGTGCGACAGCTCCTTTATTCCAAACTTGTTGTAGTAGCCCAGACCTGCCCCCAGTGGTGCGTAGGCTGTGCCTGCGGGATTGTGGCCCACGCTGCCGGTTCCCTCCTCGCAGCTCAGGGCACCGCATACTGCCTGGTGTCCGGCTGTGTAGTAGCTGTATTGGGCATGGGTGGCCCACGGCAGAGCTGTAAGCATCAGGACGAGATACAAAATATGTGATAAACGCATGTGAAAAAATTTTAATGTACAAAAATAGTAATATTAACGTTTTTTTACAAGATAATATCATTCGTTTTTGTAATTTTGACCCATCTATAATTGCAAATATTGTTAACCCACAAATACCGTTGTACTATGAGGAAGATTATGATTTTGATGGCGCTGATACTCTGCATTGGCCAGGCAAGCGCCCAGACTGTTATATATGAGGACGATGTATACGACAGCTATGAGGTGCGCATACAGCGTTTCCACCGTCCACAGGCCAGGGTAACCACCTATTACGACGAGATTTACGTGCCCACGGTAACCAGCCGCGTGGTGATAGGCGCCGCCATTACCGGAGTGGTGCTCCACTCCATATTTGCGCCCAGGCACTATTCCATCTGGCACCGCGCGCCAAGATGCAGCTTCTACTACACTCCATGTGTGATAGAGCATCGTCCGGCCCACTATTACTACCACTACGACCCGTTCCACTACGATAGTCATGTACACTATACATACTACCGCAACCACCATTACGATTACTATCACTATAACCACTATGGCCATCATGACTATCGCCATTACGACCGCCATGACTATCATTACGGAACTCACCGCGATTCTCATTACAACGGATATCACGGCAGCCGCAACGATACCCACCACAGCAATCAGCATGGTGATCCCCATGGCCGCAACGATGTGCATCACAACGATTCATATCATCACGGAGACGCCCACCGTGGCAATAATGGCAGCCGCAACAACAGCAACGGCAGCCACAGCAACAGCGTGGACCGCAGCCGCAACAACAGCAACGGCGGCCACAGCAATGGAGTGGACCGCAGCCGCAGCCACAGCAACTCCAGCAATGGCGGCAGCAAGAATGGTTCTGCTTCACAGAATACCGACAACAGGAGCCGAAACAGCAGCGGTAGCGGTTCTTCGCAGCATCAGAACTCCACAAATGGCAGCAGAAACGGTCATAGCAGCGGCAGAAGGTAGTTTTTTGTCTATATAAATATTTTTTGTAATTTTGAGGCGTGAATAAATAGTAATTTAAACACAAGATGTCTCCGAAAATAAAGATATTGTTCATCGTGAATCCTATTTCGGGAATCGGAAAGCAGAAACGATTTGTAAAGATTCTGGATAGGCAGCTGGACAAAGACAAATTCGACTATACCGTTCAGTACACTCAATACGCGGGCCACGCCACCGAACTCGCCAAGGCCGCTGTGGGCGAGTTCGACGTGGTGACTGCCGTGGGTGGCGACGGCTCCATAAATGAAATTGCCAGGGCACTCGTAAAGACCGAGACTGCCCTGGCTATTATTCCTTGTGGCTCTGGCAACGGCCTGGCCCGCGCGCTCCGCATCCCCATGCAGCCTTGGCGCGCCATCAAGTTCCTGAACTCGGCCGAGTTCAAGACCATAGACACGTGTCAGGTAAACGACAAATTCTTCCTATCGATAGCCGGCGCGGGCTACGACAGCGAGGTGGCCCGCAGATACGAGTTTTTCCCGGGAAGGGGTTTCAAGACCTACTTCATGGCCATCGTAAGCTCATTCTATAAATACAAGCCTCTGGAATACGAGATCAATATCGACGGAGTTAACATAAAGCGCACCGCACTTCTGGTAACTGTCTGCAACTCATCGCAATACGGCTACGGATTCCGCATAGCTCCCAACGCATCGCTGAACGACGGCCTGCTGGATGTGGTGATAGTGAAGAAGCCCGAATGGTGGAGAGTGCCTTGGGTGTTGCTGAATATCTCGATAGGCCGCGCCCACAAATCCAAGTGTTTCGAGATTCTTCAGGGCAAGCACGTGGAGCTTTTCGGCAACAAGCCACGCTGGGTGAACCTCGACGGCGAGACCGTGCGCCTCAACGAGACTCTCAATTTCGATGTTGAGAAGCAGAATATCGTGGTTTTCAGCTGATTGTAAGTTATTTTCTTTCCTTTTCGGCGGCTGATACCTGCTCATTTAGGTATTCGGCCGCGGGTATGTGGCTGTGGCGGAATCTGTCGGCCACGCTTTTTATTATGGCGTAGTCGTTTTGGATGTCCATCATCCCGGCCACGAAGATGTTTCCCACGCGCTCGGGATTTTTCCTCATCATCTTGCGGCAGCTTTGTGCTCCGCCGTCCTTGTATTGCAGGAGCAGCCTCAGGAAATATTCTGTCTCGGGGCTTCCTGATACTTCCGATTCTAGGATGTTGTAGCCGTGGAGCGTAACAGCCACATTCTCACCTTTTTGCAGTATCATCGGCAGTTTCTGCTGTCCAAGTATCAGGCGGAAAAACTGATATTCCTCATCACATTCCACATCTATCGTGGCGGTTCCCATGCCATCCAGCGCCACCGAATCCACAAAGCTGTATTTGTCGAGCCTCTGATATACCACGTGTCCGCTGCTGTTGCCAGGCACGTGGATGCTGATATGTGCGTTTTGCGATGAGGCTGATACTGCCGATATCAGCAATGCTATTATAATAAGGTGTATTCTCATGATTTTTTTGGCTTTCTTGTTTTCCGCAAATTTCTAAATTTTTGTCCGATAATCATATTTTTTTGTGGTGATTTTTTTTATGGGAGGGCGATAGTAGAGCCAAAAGTGGTAATTTTTGTATAGATTTGGCTCTGGTATCGGGTGATAGTAGAGCCAAAAGTGGTTCAGAATGTGGTTACGATGGAGGATTTATTTTCCTAAATATTATTGATTTCGTCTATTGACAAACCAGTAACAGCGGAAATCTGTTCGTATGTCATTGTTCCGAGAGATTTCAGATTTTTGGCGATATTAATTTGGGTTTGCTCGATGCCTTCGGCTATTCCCTTCTCGATGCCTTCGGCCATTCCTTTGCGAAAGCCCTTATATATTCCAGTCTCTATCTCGCTCTGACGGATGCGTTTAAGATCCTGGTCCATTAGATATTGCTTCTTTTCTCTCGGCGAGAGTTTCTCGAACAAAAGAGCTTCTCTTGCTTCCTGAAGACCGGGCGCCTTGGCTGTAGATGGTATGCAATCTGTTTTCAGAAAACTGATCCATTCCTCCAGGGGAGTTTTTGCGTATTGGTTGAATTGTTTTACCTTCAAGATGAAATACTCTGGCATAATGTCTCCCGGAGTCTCGCAACTATACAATTCCTTCTGCTCTTCCGAAAGTTCCAGTTTGTTTTTTGAGTTTGATAGACTCACGAACTCTGTTTTGCCGTGATACGCATAGTCGTCACCCTTGCCGAGGTCGAAGTAAACAATGTTTATTGAATATATTTTTCGCACCTTGCTGAAAACGTCGCCCTTTTGAATATATTCGGTCAATGACTTGGATGTACCGTATGTCATGCGATGGAAATAGTCGTTCTGGTCGTCGTACTGGATTTCGAGGATGAGCAATTCTCCCTCCTCGGTCTCGCAAAATACGTCAACACGGTTGTATTTATCATCGAAAGTCTCCTTGTTGGCCTCGCTCTCGTTCAAGTGGGAAAGTTTGATTTTCTTCCCTAAAAGCGAAGTCAGAAAACCTTCCACGATAACGTGGTCAGCCTTGTTTCTGAGCAGTTTCTTTATCGCCCAGTCAAAACTTACTAATGGTCTGTCGTAATTTGCAGTAGTCATATCCAGGATTTCTTGATTTGGCGCAAATATAATAAAAATCCCGCTAATTTCATTTTTCCTATGCGATTTTTTTTGATTTTTCGGGGATTGGAATTGTGGAGAAATGACGACAACAACGAAAAACAATAAAAAAAATATCAGCAAAATCTTTGTCAGTAATTCTTATTTTATATCTTTGCAATGTCTTTCGGCCCAGCCGAAGACAATTATACATAAAGCGTCATTAATGCTTTGTTCTCGTTGTTACGAAATTACCACTTTCAATATCAGGCAGAACGAATCAAAGATGGCGTTTACGGGTATGTTTATTCATCATCCGGAAAGTGTGCAGAGGACTTCGTGTCCTCTTGCATGCTTTTATGGTGACTCATCATATTGCGTAGGCGTCTGTTGTTCGTTTCCTGATAGGGCTGTGGTAGGCCTCGATATAGAACGAACACAAAAACAGATACCTGCGCTTCTTTTGTATATATACTATTAGAAAACAATATCGAATTTTGGCTTTTTATCCCTTCTTGAAATCTGGACAATTTTAATTAACGGGGAGATAAGCAACTGAAATTCTACACATTATAAAAAACTATAAGGTGTTGATTGGATGCTTATTGCCCGTAAGGTTACCAGAACCACAAGAACATTAAGTTCTCCTCTCCGCGCCGTTTTTTTGGTAGAAAAGGAAAAATGAAGGTTGATTTTATTCAGGATACCATTGATGAGATCATAGACCAATATATGTTTGCTGACGATTCGCTCCGCCCTTGGATAATTGGATTCAGTGGAGGAAAAGACTCAACAGTAATGCTTGAATTGGTTTGGCTCGCAATAAAACAAATCAAGGAACACCACGGTCTGCAAGTGTTTGGTGTTTGTATGGAAAACAAATGCAAGATGTTGACGAATTATACAAAAAAGAAATTACCGAACAAGGCGGTTATACAAAGTATATTGCAAAATCTTTGAACAACTCTGCAATGGCTGAGGGTGAGACTGATTTTGCTGTCCGCGTTGTGTTTGTGGATGTCAATATTCCTGAAATCCAATGCAAGGAAATCCAGATTACAAGAACTTACTCAACGGTTTCCAATAATGACCGTTTGGAGATTCTTATTGACGGATACAAAAACGAGTTGATTCAAGAACTCACAACAGAAGGCAAGAAAGATGCCGAGGAAATTTTCATCAGGGAGTTTTTGTTGCCCATCGAAATCGCCAAATTCTTTTTCTTCGACGCAGAGAAAATTGTTTCAATAGGCGATATCAGTTCGTCTGAACAGCGTCAGAAGTTGAGCAGGGCTTATACAGAAGTACTTGGTATCAAGAAATACGAAGATTTGAAGGGCCAAATTGAGGTCTTGCAGGACGATTATCGTAGAAATTCGGCAAAGCCTGAAGAGTTGCGTAAATTCAATTCTATAAAAACTGAGATTGAAAATAAGAAATTGGAAATCGATGAGTATAATGATAGAATTGAAACGTTAGAAGAAGAAAAGGAAGATAAAAGGTCCGCTTCCAATAATCTTCAAATGAAGTTGATTAAGGAAGGTAACCAAATGTCACTTGAACAGATAGGCCATTACAAGGATCAAGAGACAAAACTTGATAAAACACTAAAGGATATCCAAGAAAACCTTAGAGACTTATACGATTTAGTTCCTTTTGGTTTATCCGGTGGTTTACTTATGGATATTGCTGAGCAGTTGAAAAAGGAAACAAATATAAAAAGAAACCAATATAGACAGGAAGATGTTTCTTCAAAAACTAGTAATATCATCAATGATATAGAAGAGGCAAGACAACAATCTGGACAGACTATCAGATACGAAATCAGCAGTTTCTATATTGAACAAATCAAGAAACTTGTGAAGAAGTATTTCTATAGTGATGTTCCTGAGGTTGACCCCAATGAGGTTACTCTTCATGATTTTACTGACGAACAAACAAACACTTTCAATGACTTGATAAAGAATTTGAAGCAGTCGTTTAAGTCAGAATTCACTAAGTTGTCAAATGAGTATCAGATTAAGAAAAACGAGTATGATCAGGTTCATCGTTTGATTCTTAATGCTGAGAAAAATGCAGAGGATGAACATATTGCTGCTTTGAGGAAAGAAAAGGAAGAACTTGATGCTAACATAAACGCCATAGAATCAGAAATCAAAGATCTATATGGGAAAGTAATCGTTGCTCGCAATGATTTGAAATCGTTGAAGCAAAGACAGGAGGAACTCAGAAAGAAAATTGATGAGTCAAGCAAATATACTGACAAAGAGCGTAAGACTAAACAGATAATAGATCAGTTGAAATCGTTTATTGTCTCGTTTAAACAAGAAAAGAAACGTAAACTTGAGGCAAATATTTTGGAAGAGCTGTCTCTCTTAATGCACAAAAAGAATTTTGTAAAAAGAGTGGAAGTCGACATTAATTCCAATAATGATGATGTCGATATCAGTTTGTACAGGGACAATAATGTAAAATTGGGTAAAACCTCACTCTCAATGGGTGAGCGTCAGTTGTTCTCGTCTGCATTGCTGAAATCTCTCATTGACGAGTCGGATATCGAATTTCCTGTCTTCATTGATAGCCCTATGCAGAAGTTCGATGGTCAGCATGCGAAAAGCGTTATTACTGAATACTATCCAAATGTATCAAAGCAAGTTATTCTATTCCCATTGCTGTTGAAAGAATTGACGGCGGAAGAGTACGAACTTTTGAAACCTAAGGTTTGCAAGGCTTATTTGATACAGAACGAAACCAACGAGGCGTCTCATTTTACCGATGTGGCTCCCGATGAATTAATTAATAAATACAAGAATCTATATGCAAATTAACATACGTACTTCGGAGGCAAATTTGGAAGTAGTAAGGACTCTTACAAAGAAATTGCCGACAGGATCAAAGGAGAATGTAATTGCTAGAATTGCATTAGGGTTTTCTTTGCAGAAAGGTGTAAAATTCTCCGAGTCAGAATTCAATAAATATGATTCAAAAGGCAAGGAATACAAAGAGCATATATTGTTTGATCAGAATAAGGATTACTATATAGCCCTTATTTGTCAGCATTATGGAATATACAAAACCGATGAAAATATTCCAAAGTATATGAAACTCCATATTGATGACGGATTGGAGAGAATGAATAAGATTTTCTCCAACAGCAATAACTATACTTTTATGGATTTCCTTATGGATAATCTTGAAAATGGTATTAAAATGCTGGACGATTCCAATTCGGAGTATTCTTTCGCCAAGAATTATAACCTTGGTATAGAAAAGAATTTCTATCAGGATGCTATTAATATCGCGATCGGAAAAACTCTTCAGGGAGAAAATATCAATTTCAGTTTCAATAAATCAGACCTTTACAGCAACAATCATATAGCAGTAGCGGGTAATTCAGGAACGGGAAAAACTCAGTTTGCATTATCATTGTTGCAACAAATTTCTCAAAACTCAAACCACAAGGTCAATTTTATCTATCTTGACTTCAAGGGATTGAAAGGTGATGACGCAGAGAAATTGAAACCATTTTTTGATTCTACACATACTGAATTAATTGATGTTCCAAACAAACCATTCCCTGTAAATCCACTTTCGTTTATTGATGGAATCAACGAACAGAACAAGAAGATGGGAATTGACAAGTTTGTTGATATTATTACCAAATATCAAAGTCTTGGTATTAAACAACAGGGAAAATTGCGTGAAGCAATTAAAGAGTGTTTCAAAGATCAAAAACCGAAGGAATACCCTTCATTGCAAGAAATCAACGAAAAGTTGATAGAGATTGTAGGTGAAGACAAAAAGGATTCGCTTACTCAAATTATTGAAGATTTGAGCCGTTACACTATTTTTAGCAACGGGAAAACTCTTGACACAAATTTCCTTGAAAGAAATCTGTACTTGTCGCTTTCAGGAGACTTAGCGCCACAAATCAGATTCACTTCGTTGTTCCTTATCATAAACTATATTTACAATATGTTTATGAATATGGAGAACACACCTGTTTCTGATGAAGGATATAGGGCAATGAGATACGTAATTCTTATTGATGAGGCTCATGTAATCTTTAAGGAGAAAAAATATCACGATATCTTAGAAAAAATACTCAGAGAGATTCGTTCAAAAGGCGTTTCGGTAATCCTTTTGTCGCAAGGAATCGAAGAATACATTACGTCTTCCTTTGACTTTTCAAGTATGTGTCAAATTGCATTCCTGTTGCCGATTAAGGATTTGACAAACAATAAGATTATCAATAAGTTTATGGGATTCTCAGACAAAGATTCATTAAAAGCAAGCAAGAGTCTTGAGCGTATTTCAAATGGACAGGCTATCACAAACATTGCAGAATATACTAAAGGCGAATTGTTTGATGTATCTCAATATTGGAAAATGAATCAATAATCCCCTCGATTAGCCCATGCCAACAATCAACTCTATCTTAACCCCGAACTCCATTCTCTCGCTGACTGATGAGGCCGGCGAGGGGTTGGAGATTTTGTATGAACAGGTGGCCAAGGAACTAAATATGCCTGAGATCTGTTATGAGAACATTGAGCATTGCAAGGCCGTTGGGAACGGTAGTGCGGTTGCCGTTCTTATCACGTGGCAGAAATCTCAGCAAGGTGTGGTGATTGTGTTGGACGCCAAGACCGGTGCCATCAAACAATCCTACGATGGAGCTTCCGCAACCGATATAGAAATTGAGGACGATAATCTGAAGGTGACATATACCATTCACAACTTCTTTTCTGAACCTAAAGTTTTTACCTCCAATTTCCCAATTTCTTAATCAATTCTCAAAATCTTAATACCTTAATACTTAGTATTTTATCCTCCAAAAACCCAATTATTCCACGTCATTATCTGTCGAAAAATGATAGATAATGACGTGAAATAATTATTATTCCGCGTCATTATCTTTAAAAAATTTATTATATTTGTGGCGTGAAACTAAATTTAGAATCGCTATGGGCATTATTGTAGGACGCGAGAAGGAGCGAGAGATTCTTGACAGATATTACAATTCCGGCAAGGCAGAGTTTGTGGCGGTGTATGGACGTCGCCGTGTGGGAAAGACGTATCTCATCAAACAGCATTTCGCCAAGCAGATCAGTTTTTATGCAACTGGAATCTTCGAGGGTTCCAAGGATGAACTTTTATCGCATTTCAACAAGCAACTCAACCTGTATTCGGGAGGAAGTTATCCGCTGGTTGACAACTGGTTCGATGCGTTTGACCAACTTAAAAACCTCATAATCAACTGCCACAAAAAGCGTGTTCTTGTATTCATCGACGAGTTGCCGTGGTTCGATTCCCATAAATCACGTTTCGTGAAAGCCCTCGAATTGTTTTGGAACAGCTGGGGAGCCGATCAGGAAAATCTGATGCTCGTGGTCTGCGGATCGGCTACCACGTGGATGACCAACAAGATAATCGGCGACAAGGGCGGACTCCACAACCGAATCACCAAGCAGATATATCTTGCGCCGTTCACTATTGCCGAGGCTGCGAAATTCCTTAGGACCAAGAAGATAGAGTTTACGGCCAAACAACTTGCCGAATATTATATGATAATGGGAGGTGTGCCGTTTTATCTGGACCAGATAGCCAAGGGAAAGAGTCCCGAACAGAATATCAACGAGATTTTCTTTGACAGGAATTCCGACCTCAGCAAGGAATATGGCAGGCTCTACAAATCGCTTTTCGGCGAGGCGCCCACGTATCAGAAGGTGGTGGAATTGCTGGCCACAAACAGCAGCGGATACACTCAGAAAGAGATTGCACAGAAACTGAAAATCACAAATGGCGGAAACCTCAGCATTGTGCTCCAGAATCTCTGTGACTGCGATTTCGTGACAAGATATTACGCCTTCGACAAGCAGAAGCGCGACGTCTTATACAAGTTAATCGACTTCTACACACTGTTTTACCTGCATTTCATCCACGGCCAAATGCGGAATTTGGGCAGTTGGAGCAATTCGCAGGATTCGCCCGAAAAACGCACCTGGTATGGCTATGCGTTCGAGTTGCTGTGTTTCTGCCACATAGATTTCATAAAAAGCGCACTCGGAATCTCGGGCACGGTCACCAATGTAAGTTCCTGGCGTTACGATGGCGAATATGGAAAGGCTCAGATAGATTTGGTAATCGACCGCCGCGACGATACGATAAACCTCTGCGAGATAAAATTCTCCAAGAATCAGTATATCATCACAGGCGACTACGAGGAAAAACTTGAAGAGCGGAAGGAACTTTTCAGGCTTGCGACAGGCACTCACAAGGCGCTCTATAATACATTAATCACCATCAACGGTCTTAAGCCCGGAATTCACAACGACTGCATACAGAATCATATTGACTTATCTCTGTATATCAATGGCTTAGTATAATTTTATTCAATTATTCCGCGTCATTATCTCCCAAAAAACAACAGATAATGACGTGAAATAATTATTATTCCGCGTCATTATCTGCCGAAAATTCCAATATTTTCACATATCCTCCATTGACAATCCTCTTACCTCGAATTTGTATTTGCCGAATTCTGCCTTGGGGAGTTTTTCTATCTTTGAGCGCAGGTCACCGAGGCTGATTTTCTTGGGGTTGCGCTTAATTTCGGATATAAGGCCAGTGTGGTCCATCTCGTTGATGGCCACCATATCAATCTCGTTCTCGTTTTTGCGGTCCCACCAGTTGCCTATTGCTGTGTATTGGCCCGTCTCCATATACATTGCCTGAAAATACTGCTCTAATGTGATTCCGCTGAAAAGCTCATAGTTTTTCTCGATGTTTTGACGCAGAAGAGCCGTCTGCTGACGCTCTATCAGCGATTGATATGGACAGATAAACCGGAACCAGAAGCGCAGGAATGGATCTGATATGGCGTATGAGGTAGTCTTGCTGTTGGTATGGCTCAGGATTGGTTTCTTCCTTGTCACCATATAGAAGTTCTTCTCCATATTCATCAAATACACGCCCATGTCTTTCTGCATTACGCTGTCTATCTCGGTACGGCGTGTCATGCCTTGTGCTATCAGCTGAAGGATGGAGAAATACGTTGCGCTGTCGTCGCTAAACTCCTGATTCATTATGTCGCGTCCCTCGGTAAGGAAATACGAGTCGGGACGGCATACGTAGTCAAGCATTCTTTTCTTGCTGGTGCATTTGGCATCCATCAACAGTTCCACATATTTGGCCACACCACCCGTTATCATATAGAGGCAAAGCAAGTCCTCGTTCGCGTAATCGGGATTGTGGTCTTTAAGAATCTCCTTCAGAACCTCTATCGAAAAAGGCAGAAGCGTGAATTTTGAAGTTGGGCGTCCATAGAGAGGCTCGCCCTTCTCCTCGAAAATTCGTTTCATCAACGACTGTATGCTTCCTGATACTATGAGGTTTATGTGGGATTCCCTGTGATAGCGGTCCCATATATCCTGAATCTCGCTGAAGATTGCCGGATTTATTTTATAAAGAGTCTGAAACTCGTCGAATACTATTGTGAAATGCCTCTTCTGCGATTCCCGCATTACAATCTCGAACAATTCCCCGAATTTTGTAATGTATCCATAAATGCTGATACCTAATTGCTCCGAGATTATTGACTGAAATTTTCTGCAAAGCAGCGACTCGCTGTCCTTGCTCACAAACAGGTATGCGTATTCAGAGTTGCTGAGCGCATGGGTGAGCAACGATGTTTTTCCAACACGTCGGCGTCCCATCAATACTGTGAATGTGGCGGATGTCTGTGCCTGCAACTCATTTTGTTTCAGTATATTTATCTCATTTTCGCGGTCGTAGAATCTCATAATGTTAATGACTATTTATATAAATACGCGTTTACATTGTTGGTGCAAATTTATATATTTATTCCCGCATTTCCAAATCTTTCACCCAAAATGTTAATGACGATTAATATTAATCGTCATTAACATTTTCCAATCCCCAATCCCCGACCTCCGCAATTTTTGCGGTTTGGTGGAGGTCGGGGCTACGGAACGTGAAGGCCTGGCGGCCTATAAGATTAACATGGAATGTAAGAGGTCCTGTGGACCCCCACGCTCCGTAGCCCCGGCCATCACCACGCGTCAATAATCGTTATGGCCGGGGAAATTGGCGGGCATCAATGATCGCTATGGCCGGGGAAATGATAAACAAAAAAAGGCGATGCCACTCGGCATCGCCTTTTTTTATGTGTTAGACGCACGGCCGTGCGTCTCTACGGGCATTACTTCTTCTTCTCCTCAATCCACTTTCTGGCGTTTACGAATGCCTCCAGCCATGGGGTTGCCTCGTCGTTCTTGCGGTCGGTTGGGTAGTTGGCCCACTGCCATGCGAAGATTGCGCGCTCTGGGTGTGGCATCATCGAGAGGTGACGGCCATCCTCGGAGCAGATAGCGGCTGCGTTGTAGCTTGATCCGTTTGGATTGGCTGGATACTCAGCGTAAGAATACTTCATTGGGATGTTGTAGGTGTTCTCGGGATCTGGCAGGTTGAACTTGCCCTCGCCGTGAGCTACCCAGACACCAAGACGGCTGCCTGAAAGCGACTTCAGCATTACAGAGTTGTTCTGGCAGATGTCGATGTTTACGAATGAAGACTCAAACTTGTGAGAGTTGTTGTGGAGAAGCTTTGGATGATTAGCGCGGCCTGGGTAAACGAGGTCGAGCTCGTTCATCAGCTGACAGCCGTTGCAGACACCAAGCGACAAAGTATCAGGCCTCTTGTAGAATGCCTCAAGAGCCTTGCGAGTGGTCTCGTTGTACTTGAAAGCACCTGCCCAGCCCTTTGCAGAGCCGAGAACGTCGGAGTTGGAGAATCCACCGCAGTAAACGATGAAGTTTACATCCTCCAATGTCTCGCGGCCTGATGCGAGGTCGGTCATGTGAACGTCCTTAACGTCGAAACCTGCGAGATACATTGTGTAAGCCATCTCACGGTCGCCGTTGATACCCTTCTCACGGATGATGGCGGCCTTGATGCCGGTCTTGCTGCGACGCTTGGCATCGATGCCGTACTGTGAGAGCTTGCCGGTGAACTCTGGAGTAAACTTGAACTCCAAAGGCTGATTCTTGTAGTTCTGGTAACGCTCGGCAGCGCACTTCTCGCCGCTCTGGAGACGGTCGAGCAGGTATGATGTCTTGAACCACTGATCGCGGCAGGCGTCGATATCGAATGTTGTGGTCTGGCCTGATACTGTGACAGTAAGTTTGCGGTCGTCAACTGGCTTACCAATCTCAACGAACTTGATCTTGTCATTAGACAAAATCTCAGAAACCTTGGCCATATCAGCCTTGGCAACCTGCATGAGAACGCCTGAGTTCTCGCTGAACATTGCTGTGCACGAATCCTTGCCTGATACTGTAACCTCGGCGCCGCCCTTTACGTTGGCGAAGCACATCTCGAGGAGGGCGGTTACCATACCACCGGCGCTGATATCGTGGCCGGCGAGTACGAGACCCTGCTTTACGAGGCTCTGGATTGCGTTGAAAGCCTTTTTGAAGTACTTGGCGCAGGCAATGTCAGGACAGTTGTCGCCGAGGGCGTTAACAACCTGGGCAAAGCTTGATCCGCCGAGCGAAGCCTCTGTATTTGAGAAGTCAACGTAGAGGATTACAGAATCCTTAACGTCCTTAATCTCTGGGGTTACGATTTTCTTGATGTCGGAAACCTCACCGGCTGATGTGATGATAACACAGCCAGGGCTCATTACCTGCTTGCCGTCAGGATATTTCTGAGTCATAGAGAGCGAGTCCTTACCGGTTGGGATATTGATGCCGAGCTCGATAGCGAACTTGCTGGCAGCCTCCACAGCCTGATAGAGACGTGCGTCCTCACCCTTGTTCTTGCAAGGCCACATCCAGTTGGCAGAGAGCGAGATGCTGTCGATACCGTTCTCCAATGGAGCCCAAACAATGTTGGTGAGAGATTCAGCGATGGCCATTCTTGAACCTGCTGCGGCATTGATGAGCGCGATGGCAGGAGCGTGACCGAGAGCTGTGGCCATACCGCGTGTGCCTGTGTAGTCGATGGCAACGGCGCCGCAGTCAGCCAATGGCAGCTGGATGGCACCCACATTCTGCTGACGGGCAATCTTACCTGTTACCGAACGGTCAACCTTGTTGGTGAGCCAGTCCTTGCAGGCAACGGCCTCAAGCTTGAGAACCTCAGAAACATAGTCGGCAAACTTCTTGTCGTCGTACTTTACAGGAGCGTATTTCTTGTCGATGGTTACATCGTTCATTATGGTCTTGGGAGGATTGCCGAAGAAGTCGGCAAGCTTCAGGTTGATAGGAGTGCTCTTGTAAGGGTTTGTGAACTTGAAAACCATATCGTTGGTGGTGTGGCCTACCTCATACATTGGGGCACGCTCACGGTCAGCGATACGCTTCAGGAGCTCTACATATTTAGGATCGATTACGAGGCCCATACGCTCCTGGCTCTCGTTACCGATGATTTCCTTAGAAGAAAGTGTTGGGTCGCCAACAGGGAGCTTGTTGATCTCGATGAGTCCGCCGGTATCCTCCACAAGCTCAGAGAGACAGTTCAAGTGACCGCCTGCGCCGTGGTCGTGTACTGAAACGATTGGGTTTACGTCGAGCTCGCTGATTGCGCGGATGGCGTTGTAAACACGCTTCTGCATCTCAGGATTAGAACGCTGAACGGCGTTGAGCTCGATGCTGTTCTGATACTGACCTGTAGCAACCGAAGAAACTGCGCCGCCACCCATACCGATGCGGTAGTTGTCGCCACCGAGAACCACGATAGGAAGTTCTGGGGTAGGAGTGTCCTTAAGACAGTCCTGCTTCTTGGCGTAACCCACACCACCGGCCTGCATGATAACCTTGTCGAAGCCGTAGGTGGCGCCGTCCTCAGAGTGCTCGAATGTGAGGAGCGAGCCGTTGATGAGAGGCTGACCGAACTTGTTGCCGAAGTCACTGGCACCGTTAGAGGCCTTGATGAGAATCTCCATTGGAGTCTGATAGAGCCACTTGCGCTCCTCGATGTTGCCCTCCCAGGCGCGCTCAGATTCCTTGATTCTTGGATATGAGGTCATATATACTGCTGTACCGGCGATTGGGAACGAGCCCTTGCCACCAGCCATACGGTCGCGGATCTCACCGCCCGAACCTGTAGCGGCACCGTTGAAAGGCTCCACTGTGGTTGGGAAGTTGTGAGTCTCGGCCTTCATGGAGAGTACGGTCTCCACGTCCTTGATCTCGAACTCAGATGCAGTATCAGGCTGCTCTGGAGCAAACTGCTCCGACTTGTGACCCTCCAGGAATGCAACGTTGTCCTTGTAGGCCGATACGATGCCTCTTGGATTTGCCTTTGATGTATCCTTGATAAGCTGGAAGAGGGATTTCTCCTTCTCCTGACCATCAATCACGAAGGTACCGCCGAAAATCTTGTGACGGCAGTGCTCTGAGTTCACTTGAGAGAAACCGAACACCTCGCTGTCGGTGAGCTTGCGGCCAAGCTGCTTGCCGAGGTTCTCAAGATACTGAATCTCAGGCTCGCTGAGCGCAAGACCCTCCTTCTGGTTGTAGGCGCGCATGTCGTCGATATATACCACTGGATCTGGCTGCTTGTCGATGGTGAAAACATTCTCGTCGATGTCCTTATATACACGCTGAAGCATCTTGTCGAACTGAGGCTCGGCGCCGTCGGCCACGGGAACAAACTTCTCGATACGCTCCACACCGGCCACGCCCATGTTCTGGGTGATCTCCACAGCATTGGTACTCCATGGAGTAATCATTTCCTTGCGGGGACCTACAAAAGTACCCTCAATCTTGTTGTCGCTGAGATGCTTGGCATTGCCGAAAAGCCAAACGAGCTTCTCGTCGTCGCCCTGGAGAAGCGCCTGCTTAAGCTTAACGGCGTATATCTCCGAGTTTTGTGATTGATAGAATATTAACATATCTATATTTTTGATTTTTTATATTTCTGTTTATGAGTTACTGGTGATGTAGGGCATTGTCCATTATCCATTGTCCATTAGTTTTTTGCGTATGGCGCAAAAAACTACGCCACATCCTTGGTGTCGTTGGTGATACGGTAAGATGCTATGGCGATGGCCAGTGACTGACACACACGTTCTATGAAATCCACCTGGAAATCCTCCAGGATATTCATGGAAGCTATCTCGAGCACGCCCAGCACATTGTTGTCCATTATGAGCGGTTCCAGCAGCAGGTTTTTGGGCTTGCTCTCACCCAGGCCGGTATGCACCTCTATATATTTGTCGGGCAGCTTGGTGAGGTAAATCTTCTCCTTCTCCAGATAGCATGTTCCCACCAGTCCATCGCCCGGGTATACCCTGTGCTGCAGGTATTTAGCCTTCTGATACGCTACAGTGGCCACCTGCTCCATATATATATCGTCCTTGTTGTCGTCGTTTACCACGAATATGCCCGCCATTGTGGCGTCCACATATTCAGTAAGCTTGTGGAGCACCTCGTTCATCATCTCGTTGGTGCGGCCCGAACCCATACGTATGATATCGCCCAGTACGGCCAGACCCTCGGCTGCCCACTGGCGGCGCTGATTCTCCTTGTTACGTTTCTCCTCCTCCTCGCGGGCGTGCCTCAGCGAGGCGCGCATCTCAAGAAGCGAGTTGCCCAGGTTGTCGTCCTTCGACAGCAGCTTGAAGTTGCTGTCCAGGTTGCCCTCACCGATCTGACGCGCAAAACCGGCGTAGGCCGCAAAACCGTCTATCAGCGCATCCAGCGATTTCTTCATCTGTCCGATCTCGTCGTCACGCTCCATGTCCAGCTTCCTTACCACCAGTCCCTGCGACATCTGTCCCAGCAAGACCTCAATCTCCCTGATAGGCTGCGACACCGAGTTTCCGAAGTAATACAGTACTATGGTGGCTATCATCACCAGCAATATACCGATAATCACGGTCTGCTGTATCAGGCTGTTAATTCGCTTGTTGAGGTCCATGGTCTTGGCCTGCACGGTCTTGTCGATATAGTCCTCGTACACACCGGTGCCTATCACCCATCCAAGCGGCTCGTAGAGGCGCAGGTAGGAAATCTTGGGAGTCCATTCCTCCTTACCGTCCTCTCCAGGCTTCAGCCACTTGTATCTGAAGATACCCGCGCCGTTGCCGTTCTTCACGGTCTCGGAATAGGCGTCGTACATGTTTTCGTAAGTCTCGCCCACATAGAACACGTGGGGCTCGCCCTCCAGCTTCTGCATCGAACCGTGCATCACCACGGCGTGGGGCGGCTCGTAGTCGTTTATCCAGAGGTATCCGTCCACACCGAACTCCAGTCCGCGGAGATTCTCCAGGGTCACCTTCAGCATGTTCACGGCCAGCATCTTCACGTTTCCGTCGGCTATGCTGTCCTCCATGTCGAATCCATAGCGCTCCCTCACTCCGGCCTCGTTGCTTGCGCGGTAGGAGTGGTCTATCATCTTCCAGGCTATGTTCACGATATCTATCAGCTGCTTGGTGAGTGCCTCGGTCTCGTCCTTGCGGAAGTTCTCGATATCCTGAAGCGCCTGGCTTCTGAAGTTCCAGATACTGTTGAACGCGATAAGGAGTATTGACATAAGCACTGTAACACTGGTAAATAGTGGCAGTTTTGTCTTCAGCTTCATTTTACGAATGTTTTGGTTGCCAATTATCCGCAAAGGTATAAAAAAAATACCTATCACGGAAGTTTTTCTTGCAAAAAAAATGTTTCAAATATTATACCACATGCCACATGTCCCCACGGCTGTATGTCATTGACGCGTTTTTTTTGTTTTTCCCGGTCTGATGCCGCCTTCCTATTGGTGTGCATGCCCTGTGTGGAACCATATAATAGTTCTGATTTTCAGTGCCGAGCAAAATATTTTGAAAAAATTGCAAAAAAAATTTGGAGATTCCGAATTATGTATCTACCTTTGCATCGTCAAAACAAAACAATGACACGATGATGGCGGGATAGCTCAGCTGGTTAGAGCGCATGATTCATAATCATGAGGTCCCCAGTTCAATCCTGGGTCCCGCTACAATGTATGAGCTGCCGAATTTTTTCGGTGGCTCATTTTTTTTGGCAAAGATAACAATTCATTATTTCACTACAATATTTAAAACACAAATTATTATGGGACGCTTTCTTTTAATAATACTGGCAGTGGTTCTTGGTCTGCTGCTCTGCATCGGCGGATGCTTTGTGGGAGTAACCCTGATGTCGGACGACAAGCCTGTTGGCCTCAACAGCGACGACTATTTGTACAGCGACGAGTATGACGATGACGAATATGAGGACGACGATGAGTACTATGATGACGATGATGAGTACTACGACGACGATGACGCATCAGGCAACAACGGACAACTTGACGGCAACAAGCCAAACCGTCCAAACGGACCCAACCGTCCTTCACGTCCAGACCGCGATGGAGACGGAAGACAGAACAACGGCGGTATCAGCCCGGTATCTCCAAACAATAACCCTAACAGCAATCCAAACAACAACCACGCCGCCAACAACGGCAACAGCTACGGCGGAGACGGCCCTTCAGTGCCCAGCAACGGCCCATCTGTGCCAAACGGCGGTCCATCGGTACCCGAGGGCGGCCCTTCCTCCTACGAGAACAACGGCCAGATCATAGAGCTCAATGACAAGAATTTCGCCAAACTGTGCATGGGGTTGGACGGCAACAACTATGTATGCCCTGTGCCATGCGTTGTGGATTGCGGCGCCGAGTGGTGCGGATGGTGCAAGAAGCTGGAACCCATCATGGCAAAGGTTCAGAAAAAATACGGCAACAGGCTGCAGATCTTCAGGGTGGATGTCGACAAGAGCCCCAAGATTCAGAAACTCTTTGAAGCACAGAGCCTTCCCACTCTGATATTCGTGGATGCCAGCGGCAACGGCGTAAAGGCTGAGGGCTACATGGAGGAGAGCGAACTTATAGAGACCATTCAGAAGTATTGCAAGCCCGCATCCAGATAGGAGAGGTCTGCAATGTATGAATAATCAGCGCTCTAACATGGCATAACGGATTTCGGAATCGTGAAAGAGAATTTTTTTTGAAAAATAATTGCAAAAAAACTTGGCGGTTCCGAAATTCTTTTCTAACTTTGCATCGCAAAACAGAAAACGGGGTGTAGCGCAGTTGGCTAGCGTACTTGCATGGGGTGCAAGTGGTCATGAGTTCGAGTCTCATCACTCCGACATTTAAGCCGTCCGATGGACGGCTTTTTTTGTGCAATGTGCTGTAATAGAGTAACCTAATAAATATTTTGCCTCATCTAATAAGTAATACAAAATTTGCAAAATCATACTTGCCTAATGTAATTTTGTATCAGAAAACGGAAAGTTTTGCGGAAAGTTTTGGGAAAGGATTTCCGCTTTTCCGTTTGGTATGTTTAATGCAAAATTACAGCAGTATGAAAATCTCAAACATTTTGGTAAAGTGCGACCGCAAAGACGGCAAAAACCAAATCTACATTCAGATTTCGCACAAGGGCCAGAGGAAGAAGATTCGCACCGACTTCTTCATTCTTCCCTCTGAATGGGACGCCAAGGCTCAAAAGGTAACAAAGAAGTGTAGCGACTTCCAGAGGATTAACAATTTTCTCGCTGATCAGCGCGCGAAGTATGAGAAAAACGAGCGTGACCTCATTCTCACAGGCGAGTATTACGACATTGCCGATATTATTGCCGACAAGTCGCCTAATGGTGATTTCGTGCAGTATTGCCGTAATGAGGTAACCAGGCGCCAGGAACTTGGCAAAATCCAATACAGCCAAGAGAATTGCTATTGGAACGTCATAGACCTTTTGGTAAAATTTGGCGGTGCCGTTATTCCATTCAAGAAGATAAATATGAAGTTCGTGAAAGACCTCCACGATTACGTTATCAGAGAAAAGGCCGATTGTTCGCCGACTACTCAGCGCAAGTATCAGAACCATCTGAGAACTTTTTTTTAATTGCGCTATGGATGACAGACTGATAGATTCTATTAATTGGCGTAGAATAGAATTGGTAAAGGCCAAACACAAGGAGATAGAATCCATCACAAGCGACCAACTGAGAGAGATGGAGGCCAGGCCGATAACCAATGCGCAAATCAACTATATACGTGAGTTGTTCCTGTTTGGTTGTTACACAGGATGCGCCTTTGCTGATATTATGAACCTCACGGCCGACAATATCCAATGTGATGGGGAAAGAGTTTGGTTGAAGTATCGAAGAGTTAAGAACGGAGAACTCGCCAAAGTACCTCTCCATTATAGGCATTGCTCCAAGGCTCTGCCATTGATAGAGAAACATAGCGACATCCATAGGAAAACATTGTTTCCGCCTGTTACCAACCAGAACGCCAACAAGAACCTGAAGATAATACAGGAAATCTACCAACTTACCAATGTTGAGAAGTTGGGAACACACGTTGCACGTCACACTTTTATTACTCTAATGATACAATTCGGCATAGACATCTACAATGTAAAAATCTGTGCGGGCCACGCAAGCATACAAACAACAATGAAGTATGTTTACGATGCGAGTATAGATATGGAGCGCAATCTCCGAGAGGCCGATTTTGACGAGTAATTTTTTCTTTGTAAGGCAAATTACACTTTTGATAAAAGTGTTTCAAAATGCCCTACAAATACGTGTAATCCGTTTCTGAAACGATTAAACGGAAAACTTTTGGAAATGTTTTAATCGTTTTCTATATTTGTGGCGCTAATTATTTTATGCTTTTTATTAATATAAACCTTTATTTTCTATGAAAAAAGTTTGTTTGCATTGCGGTAAGACCTTTGACGGCCGTAGCAATGCGTCATTTTGCAGTACCACCTGTAAAAACGCTTTCCACAACGGCAAGCGTTTAGGAGCGACAACAGTTTACGGCGTTCCACCTATGGGCGAGGCCGTTGGCGGAACTCAGACCCACAACGAGCCATCCGCACCAATGGGCAATCCTATGGGAGCCACGAATAGCAATCCGTTCGGAAACCTCAATCTTCTGGGCGGTGCTCAGTTCGGAAACCTCAGCGCACAACTCGGCAAGTTCGAGGAGAATGTATCTAAGCAGATAGGCGCAGTTCTCAGCCGTGTAGGAATGGTGGAGGATAAGGTTTCAAACGTGGCCTCCAAGGTGGACAACGTAACCGATGAGGTGGAGGAACTTAAAGACGTTACCAAAGACAATACCGAGGTTTTGGAGGATTTGGACGCAAAGACCGATGAGAAGTTCTCAAACCTATCCAAGGAGGTAGTATCTGGCAACGCCACACTCGATGCACGTTTCTTCAATCTCTCAAATCAGATTGAGGAAACAGCCGACAAGCACAGCGAGGCAATTGCCGACATCTCCGGCCGTATGGTTCAGCCGGCTAATCCGGAATACGAGGAGGAACAGGACGAGGAGAGCGAGGACTTCGACGACGAGGACGAGCCAAGGCGTAAAAGAGTAAGGCTTGACTATGACGATGAGCCAGACGATGAGCCAGACGGAGACGAGGATTCCGACAATGGCGGTAGCGGTTTGGGATGGCTCATAGCATTAGGTGTTGGCGCTCTCCTTTTTGCAAGCGCAAAGAAGAAGTAACCGCAATATGACGCACTACTAAAAAATGATAACTTTTTCCTTTGGTCGGCAGTCCATCAACGGCAGATCCTCAGGAAAAAGTTATCTTTTTTTATAATTCAATAGTCCAAGGGACTTTTTCCCATTTTTCAAGATTGCCATCTACGCATCTCAAAGGACTTATATCTCTTTTGTTCATATCAAGCCAAAATCTTACAAAATCTTCAATTCCTAATTGATATATACTATAATATCCAGAATAGGATACCATAATTCGAACGTTATCATCTGTACTTAATTCGCTCATTTCCTGTATGGATAAACTATCTGATAATGACTTATATATTTGCCAAAAACAACCATCCATATTTACAGGGGTATTGTCAAATTTTTTCTTTATGAGCAATGCTATCTCGTTTCTATCTTCATAGTTCATGCCCATCATCATATTATTGATGAAGTTATAGGCCGTATGTATTTTTTCGCTTATCTCCCTTTGGGCGAAGTCTGAAAGGAGTTTTTTCAATATCGCAGTAGTTTTATCCTGTTCCCCAAAGAAATAGCCAACTGATACTTTGAAGTAATTAGCAATCTTATCCAAGGTTTCTAACGTGGTGCCATTATTCTTTATGGCTGAGGTTAATCCAGTTTGGGAAATCTGGATATCCTCGGCCAACTTTTTTAAAGTAATCCCTTTTTGCTTGCAAAGGTCTTTTATTAAGGCTAAATTTATCATTTGTAAATATTTGAGTATTAATACAATACAACTATTATAAAAAATAAGTACGAAAATATTTTGCGAATAATACTAAATTTTAGAACTTTACGAACGAAAATTAAGAATTATTCATTTAAATCGTATTCAAAGTTATGAATTTTTCAAACATCTACAACGGAATTTTGGATAAAAAAAGCGAGATTTTATAAGGCGCTCTATTATAGAGGCTTTTAATATCACGTATCCAACATTCAGACGTTGGGCAATTGGTGTTACAATTCCACCCAAACGTTACCACGACGCAATTGCGAACATTATGGGAGTTCCTGTTACAGAACTCTTTTAGTATTAACCATTAACACACAACACAATGAAAAAAGCATTACAGAAACGTCTGCAAGCAGTGGCAGACAAGTTGAGCGAGTTGCAGTCAGAACTCACTCTCATACAGGAGGAGGCACAGGACTATTTCGATAGTCGCTCCGAGAATTGGCAAGAATCCGAAAAGGGCGAAACCGCACAGGAGGAGATCGAGCGAATTGAGGAGTTTGCCGACGAGGTAGAAACCATCAGCACCGATATTGAGGACTTCATCAATGAGGCCGAGTAACATAGTATTAACCCTATAAAGCAGTATTAAAATGGAAAAAGAAAACGTAAATCCAGAAGTACAGGCCAAGTGCGACAAAGGTCACGCCTATCTCAACGGAGAGTTGGATGCAGTAGAATCTACTACACTCACTAAGTCAATCCGCAATCTCAGCGTAGAATGTTACGAGTCAGTTATGACAGACGGCTCTGTTAATGAGTGCGGTATCGAACTGAACATTTGCGACAGGGAAGGTCGCTCCCGTGGCTCAATACTCCTCACACCAAAGGAGGCCAACAGGGTAGCGAAGTGGATGCACGAATGGGCGTGGGATTTGGCTTACAAGCACGCCGAATGGCTGGAGAACGAGGAGAAGCTTATGGCTGAACTCCGCAACAAGGACACCAAGAAATCTGAGTAACAAACAAAAGGGCGATGCGCCTACCCACGAAGTACCGCACCGCCCATCAAAAAACAAATGATATGATTTTCGACACCGCAAATTTAATAAAAAAAATTGCAAATAAGGAATATACAATCCACGAATTTGCAAAAGAATGGGGAGCGACCATCATTGTACTTTGGGTACTGAAATTCGCCACATCTGGTGTAAGCGTCACGGCGGGCTACAATTTTATGTACAACGTGTTCTTTACTCTGATAGAATCCGCTACGTGGTCTATCACATTCACAATCCTGTTTCTGGGATTGATAGAGTTGCTTAATATGTATTTCCTTTCCAAGGCTTTCAAGTTTGGATTTCACGGCAAGTTTATAGCCTGTGGCGTTCTTGTGATGGTCGCTTTGGGAACATTCGGATTAAGCAGTTATATCTCAATCCAAGGCCTCAGACAATTCACCTCCACCAAGGTTGACAACACCGAGAACATAGTAAACAACTATTCGGTATTGCTTGAGAATCTGGAAACAGAGCATAATGGAATCGTGGCAGACTTCAAGGCCGAGATTATCACCATCAAGAACAATCCCGAGGGATGGCAGAACGGCAAGAGGGCGGTTCTCACATCGGAGCAACAAGCCAATATCCGCAACATCAACGCAAGTATAGCCAAGGAGAACGATAGATATTTCACCGAGCGCACCGCATTGATGGAGGCCAAGGAGAGGGAACTCACCAACAATAAGACCGTGGCCACCGACACGTCCGATGAGTATATGTGGTATGTAGGCGTGATAATGTTTCTTCAACTCGCCTGTAATGGTGGACTAATGTTTTTCTACTCCAGAATCTATAATGAGAATGAGCGTGAAAAGGTTATCACCGATGCGGTAACAGATATCCGTGATAGTGTGCTGAGCCGAGCCGTCAACTCTATAATCGAGGCTCTCAACAATGTTGGCTCACGATTGGTGGGAGGTTTCGGCCTCGCCAAGGAATACCAATTCGCAGACCTGCAGGCTCAGCCGATTTTGAACACCGAGACGACCGCCACGGCCACGATACCGCCAACAGCCACGACCACGTCAGCCACACGGCCACGGACTTCTCCACCATTGCAGACACCACAAAAACCGATAGGTTTTGCAGTAGGCGACACGGACACGTCCACACCCACGGCACACGGCCATTACGGGCCCGTAGTGGAGGGGAACACGGACACCCAAGAACACGGCCAAACCGCCGTGTCCGAACACAGCCGACAGGTTGTTAAGGTGTGCAAGTTCTGCAACAAGGAGTTCACTCCCAAGGCGTGGAATCAAGTGTTTTGTTGTCCAGAACACAAGGATAAGTATTGGAACAACAACGGCCTTGATATAGAGAAAATCAAGTTGAAGAACAAGAAAAAATCGAAATAAGATGGAGATACAATTAACTACACGATACAACATTGGAGATACCCTTATCTGGAAAACTCCAAACGGAAATCACAAGTGTACTGTCGTCGGCATTAAGGCTTCCGCCAACATCACAAGAGAGGCATACACCGAGGTATCATATATTATCGAAGTCGGAGGGAATTATCCGACGGCCAAGGAGAAAGACCTCTACTCTGATACAACAGGATGGCCGATACAATAAGCAATGTAACCCTAACTATTATAACCCAAGGTTGCCGAAGTCTTACAGGATGGAGGCAACCTTTTCAAAAGAAAAAAGATTATGTCAGAACTTGAAATTAAGACCTACGAAAAGGTTGTTGAGTTGGAGCGAGAGATATGCGACCACTCCATTAAATCGTGCAATTTCGATAGGATTAAAAAATCCTGTCAGAAGTTGATCAAACTGATCAATCTTTACCAAGCACTATGCGAGGAAGAGGATTTAGCAGTGTAAGGCTCATAGACCACAAGAACGGACTTATGGCCACAGGAGAGAAACCTCGTAACTCCATCGCACGGAATTGGGCGAAAATCCAAGCGAGGATATTAAGATTAAGGAAATTTGCTATTGTAGTGGAGGGTAACGGCATTTACATAAAGGAATGCTATAAACTTGACGAAAACGGCAATTTCATACAACTATCATTTAAATTCGTAAGACTTTATGAACGAAATTTTACAGAAGATGGCAGTGGCACAGATGGAGTTCTGGTCAGCCGTAGAGAAAGTAAGTTCCAAGGATGCACCAATCTCCGAGGAACAATACCAGGCCGAAAGACGCAAGCGCATTTTGGCAGAACTCAGAGAGCGTATTCAATGCAAGAGAATCAGCCTTGACATTGTGGCTGAATGGTCCGGAAAGAGCGTTGATTATTGCCGTGAAAAGGTGATACACCGAGGCGGTAACAACAACTTAGAGAGCCGATGGGCGGTTGACGTGGTAGTCTTCCTGTGCGACCTGTGGCAGATCTCCGTGCCAAGTTGGTGCAGTGAGGTGAGAGATAAGTTTGGAATCCAATAAAAAAGCCGTCAACTTCGGCATAAGTCAACGGCATTTTAGGGAATGGAGTATGTTTGCTACAACATTTAAGCAGTATGGCGCAAATGTACTCCATATTTCCGAAACTGCCAAAGTATCAATAAAAAATAATTAATAAATTCTATAATATGGAGGTAAAACCCACGAAACAGGACTTTATAAAGTCGGTAGAAAATACCAAGGGTAAAAAGAATGCCCAAGAAATCAAAACCGATGAGATAATCATATCCAAGGACGGAATTTTCGTCAGACGATACAACAAGAAAGGAGAGGAGCAAACTCCTCAGAAAGTTTGTAAAAAGCCTATTTATTTTAAGTATATACTTAAATCTAAGGATAGCGAGGAAACCGAGAGGCTTATGCAGATTGGCAGTACCGACAATCCCCTATATATGACCATCAAGAACTCAGAACTATGCTCTGCGGTAAAGTTCAAGGAGAAGTTGTTGAATGAGCAGATTACTCTCCGTTTCAATACTTATACTCTGGAAAGTTTCTTAGACGCAACGCCAGTTTTACCATCAGCCATTAAGATAGATACATTGGGATATAACGCTGAGACTGACGCTTACTATTTCTCTAATGCCGTGGCCCAAGGTGAGAAGATTTACGAGCCTAACGAGTTCGGCATTGCCGAGATAGATGGCAAGTGCGTTTTTATGCCTTATACTGATTGTCAGAACGCCACCAAAGAGGAAACTGAACAATCCAAGCGCTTTATATATACTCCCTGTAATATCACATTCAAGGAGTGGTTTTCTATGATGCATAGATGCTATGGTGATACTGCCGTCATATCAGCCGTATATACCATAGCATCTATGTTTAGAGATATTATCTACAATAATTGCCGATTCTACCCTATGTTGTATTTCAAAGGTTCTGGAAGTAACGGCAAATCTACTCTCATAAGTTTGCTTACACGTCTGTTTGGTGAGCCTCAGAGTGAGGTAAACTTCAATAATGCCAATACTATGAACGGATTGGAGCGTTTTATGAGTGGAGCCAGGAATACTATTATTGCCATCAACGAGTTCCCATCAGATAATGACGAGATACGTGACAAGTTTATGGCCCTGTATGATGGAGGAGGCTCTCTCAAGGCTCAGTTCTCCAATGACAAGAAAACACATTCCATAACAACAGAGGCAGGTGTTGTGATAACAAGTAACTTCACGCCTACACACATTCCTTTGTTTCAGAGATTTGTATATGTTGAGTTGCCTAAACTGACCGATAAGCAGATAGAGGAGGCCAGCGACATTATAAACATCGATCTGTCGAAAAACTTCTCTGCTATATCAGTTGAGATTATGAAACATCGTGCGCTGATAGAGAAAGAATTTTCCAATACCTATTCAGCGGTTAAGCATTATTTCCGTGACCAATTCAAGGGACAGGATATTGAGCCACGATACACCGACAACAGAGCTGCGATTCTTACTCCAATTCTTATTCTTACTACCAACAAGTTGATTGATTTCGGAATGGATGATGATAGTATTACTAATGTATTATTGGAAAATCTCAAGAATCAGATTGAGATAGGCAAACTTAATGATAGTGTCAGCGAGTTCTGGATAGCCATCCAACACCTATTGCGCAACTACAAAATCAAGATGGGATATGACGTTAAATTTATGAATGACAAAGGTAGTATATCTGTAAACATAAACAACTGTTACTTGCCATATACCCAAGAACTCAGAGGCAAAGCCAAAGACAAAGGCTATCTGGTTGACTTGTTACGCAATTCCAAGGCTTTTATTGATAGCAAGCCTGTAAAATTCACAGACCCTACAAAGGGGAAAAAGACTTCTACAACAGGTTTAGTATTTGATTATCAGAGATTAAAGGATGATTTTGGAGTAGATTTTGAAAATTTTGCAGTCTGAAACAAATATTTTTTGCAACCGAATAGTAAAAATATGTATTAATTATTTATATATCAATTATTTATAAGGTTGCAAAATGGTTGCAAAATGGTTGCAAAGTGGTTGCAAAGTTGCTATTGCAACCAAATCAACCAACTTCAACCGCCTAAAATGACCTTAACCGCCTGAAACACTGCAATTTATAAGAGCGGTTGCAAAGTTGCAGAAAAAATGAGGGTATAACCATAAAAAATAAAAAAAATGAGTTATCTATATCATTTACAGAAACATAAGCCAAAAATTAAGTGTCCGAATTGTGGTAGAAACCGCTGTTTCGTTCCTTATGTTGATGCAAACGAGGCGGTTGTTGACGCTGAAAAATACGGCCGATGCGAGCGTATAAATAGTTGTGGATATAATGAGTATCCCAAAGGTATTAAGAATGAGAATCAGGATTATAAGCCGAAACCTCCCAAGCCACCCAAGCCACCTGTTTATTATTCTATGGAGTTGGTAAGACAATGTTTCAAGCCATATAATAATCAATTGGTTCAATTCCTTATGAGAGCCACGGAAAACAATATGATGGACGAGATAAACAAGGCCGTCACGGATTACAGGATAGGCTCAGACAAAAACGGAGGCGTGATATTTTGGCAGATAGACCAATATAACAACGTTCACAGAGGCAAGATAATGTATTATGGTGCAGACGGCCACAGGCTTAAAGATATTGATGGAAACGGCATTGTTACCTATGTTAGATGCAAACTAAATCGTAGTTCCGATATTGAGCCAGATATGTGCTACTTCGGATTGCATCTACTTCCGACATATCCAGACAAGACAATATGCATTGTTGAGAGCGAGAAAACGGCCTTAATTGGAGCCGTAATCTTTCCTCAGTACCTTTGGATAGCAACAGGTAGTATATCTACATTTAATCCAAAATGGTGCGAGCCATTGAAATATAGAAAATGCCAAGTGTTTCCAGATAATGACGGATTCGACAAGTGGGTAAAGAAAACTTCAGACATTCGATTTGCCCTATCTGAAACCGATGCACAAGGGAATGAAGTATTCACTATGGATATTGCCGTAAATCCATTCATCAAAGAATACGGAAAAGAAAGTGAAGATGTAGCCGACATATTTTTGAAATATAGATTTGATATAGATAATTGATTATAGGATTATTACAGGATTGTATAAAAAATCTCTCAATAAGATTTCTGATATTGTCCGATAAGCAGTAATATTGCAAAAAGGATTGGGAAAGTACACGGAAAGTATTTTCTTAAAACTTACGCAACTTACTGAAATAGAGCGAAATAAAACAAAGGACGTATTTTTCATCACTCCGACATAGTAAATTTCAGATAATACCCACTATTTTGCAAGTGATTGCAATTTAGTGGGTTATCTGTTTTTATACCCTATATCTTTGCAGTGCCTTTTTTCGATTTTTACGTATATTCAGGATAATTTTGCCACAAAATGTGAAACAAAATGTTGCGCAAATGTTTCGCAAGGATGCGTTTTTCCCCTATTCCAATTCCCTGATTCCGATACCCTTCAGATATTCGTATGTGCTGTTGTAGAATTCAGGTAGTCTGGTTGGGTCGTCGGGATTGCCTTCCGGCACACAGATTACCATGCCCTGGCGGGCTCTCGTTAGGAGCACCCGGTAGGCGTTGAGCTGATAGCTTTGCAATTCCGGTTTGTTGATATTCTGCCATTTGGAACCCTTGAAGGAGAAATGTTTCCAGCCTTTGTCGGAATATTGGAAATCGCCATCCCAGGCAAGACTAGTCCAATCCAGCTCCAACCCTTGTATATCAAACTCAGTAGCAACATCTTCCAGAAACAACGACGAGCGCACGTCGGTTTTATCGGTCAGAAACCAATGCTCGGTATCAGGCTGAAATCTTACATCTATCGAAAGGGGACGCAATCTGTAGGCTTGAGAGGATACAACGATTCCGTATCTTTCGCTTCCTCGGGCTTGTGATATCAACCATTCTTTTGCCTTGTCGAGGTCTCGGGTCAATACCAATTTGAATTTATCACAGAAGCCTTTGTATAATGTACTTGCTTTTTCTTTTTCCCTATCCAAAAGCGCATGCACAAAAGCGGAAAGAGTTTCCGCCCTAAATGAACGCATGGACACCGCCAGATGAAGATTGTCTTCCAAGATGGCGTTGGGATTGTGCTGCAATAGCTCGGTCACATTTCCCTCTGCGTATTCCTTTTCCTTCAATTGTGACGATATATATACTTTCCAATCGGGGAAAGTCTCATTCATTGCCCGTATCCATTCCTTGATTCCGGCTTCTCCTGCGTTGATTTCCTGTCCGCCTCCTACCAGGCAAATTATTACAGCCCAGTCTTTCCTCTGGTCCAGTGACCAAATCAGGAATTCGGCCTCCGACATCGGGAAATCGGCTATTTTCTTTTTGCCGCCTCGGCTTCCGCCTTGTGCAAGCCATGACGATAGGTGTTTTAAATCCCATGAGCGCTGGGCCTCGTCGAATATGGCTACATGTTCCACCTCGGCATGACCGGAATCTCCATATTCCTCCGATTTCGTTTTGTCGATTTCCAATTTGCCATTGGTAATTGGCAGTTTTATTTTGGCCAGCATGTTGTCTCTGTATCTGTGGATTATCTGTATGAATTGAGATACTTCGCGCTTGGCATCACTGAGATTGTATTTTTTGCCTTTCTTCTTTTCCCTTTCCTGCTTGTCTTTGGCCAACGCTGCGGTAAGTACCTTTACCAGCGGACCGTTGCCAGATAGATAGACTGCCAGATTCCGTTTGCCACTTTCATCCAGCATCGATTGTTGTATGGCAACATTTAATCCCACCAGAGTTTTTCCGGCGCCTGGCACTCCTGTTACAAAACAGATGCTTTTTTCGCCACGTTCCTTGCTCTGCTTTATTACATCAAGCACATATTTAGTTGTTTTCTCCAATGATGCCCCCTCTGCCTCACTCTTGGTGATGTCCTCTACAGAATGATTGCTGTACAAGGCACTGGCGGCTTCTATAATTGTGGGTGTGGGTGCGTATCGTCCATTGGCCCAGGCTGATAGCTCGTATTTGTAAGATGATGGAGGTTGGGCATGTTGCAGCACCATACCGATGGTTTTGTTTATTGATGCCGAATTTATCAGTAGCGGATTATATATCTGGTCGTTATATACCGACAGCTTTACTTGTTTGGATACTTTTGATGCTTCTGTCGCCACAAGAATTGGAACTATGATTCTGTCATGACTTGGCAGATGAAAATTCTTTAAGTCAAGGGCGTAATCCATTACTTGGTCGATGTCCTGTTGTGTATATTCGTCTTTGCCTGCCTTGAATTCCAATACGAAAACTATGTCTCTCAACAAAAGAACCACATCAATTCTTTTTCCAAGTCGGGGAATTGAATACTCGAATACTATTTCGGCTTTCTCGTTTTTGTAATCTGACAGTTCTTCCTTCAATGATTCTATCTCCTCGTCCCAGGCTTTTTTCTGATCTTTCACTGTATCGCCTTCGTCGTTGCGGGAGATTATTCCAAAGATTGTGTCTGTATCTTGAGTTAGGAATGTTGCTAACGTTTCCTTGTAGAAATATCTATTGATCATATCACACCCCTCCCTTTTACCCATTGATACGATTGAGAACTATAGGGCCGTTTTCGCCGGCGTAGGGGAGGGAGCCTATGGTGTTGTAGTCGATGAACTCAACGGCCTCGTCGTAGTCCATGCCGTCTTCCTCTATCAGCGATTCCACCATAAGGTCGTAGTCGTAGATCACACGGCCGTTGGTGTCCACGCCTATCACTGCTGATGCGTAGTCGGGATTCTCGAATACCACAGCCTCCTCGTAGCCCATGTCGCAGAGGCTTTGCTTCAGCGATTCCAATGTAAGGGGCTGGTTTGTGCCGATATTCTCGGCTGTTTTCAGCAGGGAGCTGACCTCCATTCCAAGACACTCGGCCAGTCGTAAGAGAATGTCGATCGAGATATTCCTTTTGCCGTTTTCGATATCGCTCATGTAGCGGCGGTCTATGTCGGCGGCCAGGGCCAGCTGCTCCTGCGAGAGGCCGCGATGCTTGCGTATTTCTATAAGTGCCTGACCTAATTTGGATTGCAATGTCATTTTATGTAGTATTGGTGATATGCAAGATTAATGTCATTTCGCCAATAGTACAACGGCCAATAGTGCACTTTTTCAGTCCTTCTTCTCCACTTTCTTTCCCTGCATCTCCAGCAGTTTCTCCATCTTGGCGTTCATTTCGGCTATCTGGGATTTCAGGTCGCGGATGTCCTCTTTCATGTCGTCGTTGTTGTCGGCCACCATCTCGTCCACGAATACCGAGTTTATCAGCGACATGCCTATAACGCCGCCAAGTATCAGCAGCATGGCGAAAAAGAAACGCACAAAACCCGACGCCAGCTCCGACACCCGGTCGGCTATCGTGTCTGGTATCTCGTACCAGCCCTCTATAGTGAACAGCCTGAATATAGTGAACACGCTGGCAAAGGGGTCGCCGAAATACTCCGGGGCCGATTCCCTGAACAGCGAGCAGCACAGCAGGGCTATCACAAGTATTATGACGCCGAAACTGGCAAACAGGCCCGAGCACTTGCGCAGTGCGTTCAAGAAGTTCCTGCCTATCACCTTTAGGTCCTTGAAGGCCTTCAGAATCCTGAAAACCCTGAATATCCTGAGTACCCTGAGCACCATGAGCACCGATCCGCCCAAGGATCCGAAAATCAGCTTGCCGGCTATTATGCCGACGGCAAGTATCACCAGAGTGCCGTCAAATACATTGGTCCAGTCGCTCCAGTATCCCTTGAGGCCCAGGCTCATGTGTTTGGCTATCATCTCTAGCAGGAATATCAGTGTGCAGGCCATGTTCAGCATCGTTATGCTCCAGTGGCTGATTTCGAATTCCTGTATTATCACCTGTATGGTAAACAGGCCTATCACGCTCAGGATGAATGTGTCGTTGGTGAAAATCCTCACAAACAGCGAATCTCTCTTTCCGGTGTTTTCCATTTGTAGTATGCGGTGTTTTTGTTTCTATTATCTAGGCGCAAATATAGCAAAAAATACTTGCAGCGCATGCATCTGGATGCAAAAAAAATGCCGCGGACAATTCTCACGAACTCCGCGGCGATGATTTGGATTGATTTTAATAATGATATTGATTTGTATTTGACTGTCGTAGTTGTTAGTATCTTACATAGAAGTAAATAGGCTCGGTCTCAAGGATAGTCTCCTGGTCGTTGTCCTCGTCGAGCAGGGCAAAGTAAACATAGTTGGTGGCGTCCGATGCTGTGCTCTGGCTTATCACGCTGTAAGGCATGTACATGTCGCAAGTGTAGTTTTTGTTGGCCTGTACGTTGAAAGGACCACCATAGCATATGAGGTTGCCATCGCCGTCGTCGAAGTTCTCGTCGTTGGCTGGAAGAGGGTCGCCGTTGGCATCAATGAAAATTGCAAGCAGAGATACCTGGCCGCCCTGGTTGAGTGCGTAGTTGCAGGTGAGTTTCATGCAGTTTCTGCCGTGAGAGTCCTTTACGTTGTGGGTGATTGTCATCGACTGTGCGAACGATGCTGCCGAGCAGATGAGCGCAAGTATCAGGGTGAATATCAATTTTCTCATGTTTTTTTAAGTTTTTAGTTTATATACTGATTTTTTTTTCTTCGTTCGCCTGTTTGATGCAGACCCACCGCTTTTTCCATAAATCTTTTTGGTGTTTTTTTCTGATGCTGCCTTTCTTGTGTGTCAATCTGCTGTAACACAAAATGTTGCGAAAATGCAAAAATCAGCAAAAAAAATGGGTGCCATGGATTTGCTGCAATCCATGGCACCCAAAAATCTTTTCTGGCGTATAGCATTGCTATGTTTTATTCCACCCTGAAGCCGGCCAGCGATAGGTCGTCTATCTGCTTGTGGCCCTCCACCCAGTCGTATACAATCTTGTGGATTGTCTCCTTCTGCTCCTGGCATGGCTTGTCCGATACATCCTCCATCATCTTCATGAGCCTCTTGTGGGAGAATTTGGCTCCGTCGGGGCCTCCAAACTGGCTCTGCAGGCTGTCGGTAGATAGGTATACCATGTCGCCGGGCTCCACAGAGTCCTCCTTCTGGTCGAATGGCAGGTTGCCCTTTATGTACCAGCCCACGGGATACTTGTTGCCGTATATCACCCGCGCCTGGCCGTTGTGGCAGATATAGAGGTTCTGGTCGGCGCCGGCAAAATATATCCTCTTGCCGTCCTTGCCGAGCGCCACCAGGGTCATGTTCATTCCGTCGTTCACATTGCTGGACGCGCCGTGGCTAAGGGCCTGTATCACATTGTCGCGCATGTGCTCCAGCATGGCGGCCAGGTCTATGTGGGTGTCGCGGTAGTGGAGCGATATCTGCTCGTTTATGAGCGCTATGCCCAGCATGGAGAGGAAGCCTCCGGGCACTCCGCATCCGGCGCAGTCGGCCAATACGAATATCCTGAAGTGCTCCATGCGGGCGGCCTTGTAGAAATCGCCGCTTACTATGCTGTGGGTCTTGGTGAATATGAAGGCGTCGGCAAACACTCCATACAGCTCCTGGTCCTGTGTGAATGATGCCGTCTGTATTCTCCTGGCCCTGCGGATGCTCGCGAGCTGGTCGTCGCGCATCTGCTGTATCTTGTCCTGATGCCTCAGCAGTGCCTCTTTCTTGTATTCCACGTCCTGGCGCACCTCGTCAATCTTTTTCTCCATGTATTGCAGCCTGGAGTCCATTATGCCGAGCTGCTTCTGGCTTTTGGCCTCTGATGCCTTCCTGTATATGTGTGCCCCGGCCAGCGCCAGCAGCGATATCGCGAGTATCAAGATTCCCATTTTTCTGTCGTTGTAGTTGGTTGGTTTTTGCTATTGTATCTTAATGCCTATCAGGGTCTGGTCGTCCACCTGCTCATATCCGCGTTTCCAGTCGTTGATGGCCCTGGATATGCATTCGTGCTGCTGCTCTATTGGTTTTTCCATGTGTTCCCGGAGCAGGGCCGCCAGTCTCTTGGTCAGGTATTTGCAGTCGTCGGGGCCGCCTATCTGGTCCTGCACTCCGTCGCTGCAGAAATAGAGCATGTCGCCGGGTTTCAGCATCAGCGATTTCTCCTCGAATGGCTTGTCCTGGTTGGGATGTCGGCCAATGGGCATGCGGTCGCCCTTCAGCTTCTCTATCTCGCCGTCGCGGCCCAGGTATATGTTGTGGTCGGCCAGCGAGAATGTCATCATCCTCCTGTCGGATGATATCGCCGCCATGGTCATGTCCATTCCGTCCGACACTTCCATGGCGCCCTCGCCCTCGTCCTCTATGGCGCTGGCCAGCGACCTTATCACGAAATCCCTCATCTTGTCCAGTATCTCGCCGGTGGGCATCTTGGTGTGGCTGTAGTATTTGGGCAGCAGGTCCCTGAGGCCGGCCATGCCGAGCATGGACAGGAAGCCTCCCGGCACTCCGTGGCCCGTGCAGTCGGCCACTATTATCATGGTGTGGTTTTCCAGCTGGAATATGTTGTAGAAGTCGCCGCTCACTATGTCCTTGGGCTCGAAATACACGAAGCACTCGCCGAATATTTTCCTGAGTCTCTGGGGACTGGGTATCAGCGATCTCTGTATGCCCTCGGCGTAGTGGATGGATATGGTGGTCTGTTCGGTCTCGCGGGCTATCTGCTGCTCCTGCTGCTCCATCTGCTCGTGCTGTGTGGCAGATTCGGCCTCCAGGTCGTCTATCTCTTTCTGCAGCTGGGCTGCGCGGGCGTTCTTGCGCTCTATGGTGTCCATGTCGCTGCGGCGGGCGTCCAGGGTCTTCCATATTGTGGTGGCCGCGCCCAGCAGCGCTATTATCGCTATTGCTATCGCAAACATTGTTGTTGGTATTTTGTATTGGTAATTTTACGTTTTTCCATTACAAATTTTTTGCCAATTAGTGTGTTGTTGGTAATTTTGCGGTCTGTAATATAAAATTTACCATGGATTCAACATTCTGTGTGCTTTTGCTGCTGCTGGCCATGTCGGGGTCTTTTATCCAGAGGGTCTGCGGTTTTGGGTTCGGCATCTTTATCATGACCATGCTTCCGTATCTGATGCCCACGTATCAGGAGGCTACGGCCCTTAGCGGCCTTCTCAGCCTGCTGCAGAGCGGTGTGGTGCTGTGTGGCATGTGGCGTCATCTCCACTGGCGCAATCTTGTGGGCATATTCCTGTCGTTCTGCGTGTTCTCGCTGCTGGCCATCAGGCTGGTGAGCGTGTCGGGCGATGCTGTCCTGAAGGTTTACCTGGGTGTGGTGCTGATACTTCTGGGCCTGTATTTTCTGCTCTTCAGCAGCCGTGTGGCAGTGCGTCCCTCTGTGGGATGGCAGGTGTCGCTGGGAGCTCTGTCGGGCGCCATGGGCGGGCTGTTTGGCATGCACGGCCCGGCCGCGGTGGTCTATTTCCTGAACAGCGAGCCTTCCAAGGAGGGCTATATGGCGATATGCCAGGCTTATTTCGTGGCCACCAATCTCTATATGACCATATTCAGGGCCGGCAGCGGTTTCGTGACCCCGTTGGTGGGCTGGGGCGTTGTGGTGTCGCTGCTGGGCATCGGGGTGGGGGTGTGGCTGGGGGGCAAGGTTTTCAGCCTGATACCTCAGTCCACCCTGAAGCGGATCATCTATTTCTACATGATGGCGGCAGGTGTTGTGGCCATTGTGATGCGTTAGCTGCCGCCTTGGGGTGCAAAAAAAATCCCCGCGCCATCCATGGTGGTTGGTGCGGGGATTTTTGTGTTATTCGCGTATCAGCTCGGCCCTGCGGTTCTTGGCCCTGTTGCGCTCCGATGTGTTAGGCACCAGAGGCTCCTTCCACCATACGCTCTCGCATCGTATCTGGTCGGGGCGGGCGCCGTTTTGCAGCATCTTGTCGCGCATGGCCTCGGCTCTCTCGAGTCCCAGCTTCTGGTTCTGCTCCAGGGTGCCCAGGTCGCATGTGTGGCCCTTTATCAGCACTTTTATGTCGCTGTACATGCCCATGAGCTCGCTGAGCTTCTTTATGGCCTTTTCGGTATCGCGGCTGCCCAGGATGTGGCTCTTGCTCAGGCTGCAGTAGTTCTGGTTTATCTGTACTATGAGGCGGGCTATCTCGTCCACGGCCTGCTGTGGAGCTGTTCCCAGAGTGTCGGCGGCCACCACAATGGCAGCGGCGGTGTCGGTTTGCGGAATGTCGGGAGTGTTCTGGTTGGCTATGGCATCCAGCGAGTCTTTCATGCGCTGCTGCCTGATGCGCTCCTGTTCTCCGGCTTCCAGGCGCTGCCTCTCGCGCTCGGCGCTGTCGGCCTCCATGCGGCGCTGCTCCATCTCGTTGAAGTCGCTGCGGCGTATGCGCTTGAACTCGTATTCATCCACGTCGCGCAGGTGGCGGCGCTGCTGGTACTCCTGGAACTTTATCTTGGCCTCCTTGTTGAGCCTGTATCTGATTCCCAGCTGCACTCCCAGGCTCAAGTCCCTGAGCTGTGGCGATACTCCAGAGTTCAGCATGCCGTTGTAGTCCATGCCGGGGCTGGTGTATGTCTGTCCGTCCCTGGAGGTGTAGAGCATCTGTTCCGATTTCTCGGGCATGGGTGTGAGCCTGTAGCTGCCCTCCACTGCCAGATAGGCGTCCAGGCGTGGGTTTATGGCGTAGAGCAGTCCCAGCTCGCCTGTTATGGACAGGTTGGGGTTGAATGTGTATTTGCCCTTCATGCTTTCCCTCTGGCTGAAGATGTTGTCGTGGTGGTCCACGTCGCCTATCTCGAGGTCGTATTGTCCGTAATACTCGCGGGTTTCCAGCCATCCGCTGGTCTGGTAGCTGGCCTTGGGGTAGAATGTCATCATGGCGCCGCCGGCCATGTAGAGTTTCCAGCTGATGCCCAGGTTGGTCTGGTAGTATATCATTGCCGGCACCGACAGGGCGTGTATCCTGGTTTTCTCGCTGAAGTCGTGGAACACTGTGCGGTGCTCGTAGTTTTCCACCGGCAGCAGGATGCCCTCTGGGGCGTCCACTCCCGATATTGTCTGGGTGTATTGGCCCAGGGGTATGCTGTCCAGCCGCGCTATGCTGTAGCGCAGGCCCAGCCCTATGCCCAGGTGGTTGGTTATGTAGTGCTGGTAGCCTATGCGGAAGTTTCCGCCCCACCTGCTGTCCTTGTATCCTGTGGGGCCGCCGCTTATGCCCTGGTTCATGAGTCCGCCGTCTATGGTTACATAGTCGCCGTCGTGGCATCCGAAGTAGTACATGATGTCCACTTCCTTGTTTACCTTCTGTCCCTGGGCCGCACCGCATGTCAGCAGTATCAGCATCAGCGACAGTGCTATGCTATATTGTTTTCTCATCTTGTTTTTTATTGTTGTACTATTCCACTATTATCTTGAACGAAGCCTTGCCGCCGTTGCTTACCGCCTGGCCGCTGTATGATCCCGATGGCAGCCATGTGTGTGCTGTTCCCTGGCTGGCGTCCAGTGTGCGTATCAGGGTGCCCATGTTGTTGTAGATATACACCTGGCAGCTGCCCGGGGCCGCGTTGTGGATCTCTATGGTGATCTCCTGGCCGGCCTGAGCGGGGTTGGGGTATACGCTTGCGCCCATGCTGGCGGTTTTCTGCAGGCTGATGCCCTCTATCTCGGCGGGGCATACGTGCATTGTGTTGCCATTGAGGTCGGTGACATCGGCGGTGTAGCCCTTGGTGATGCGTGGCCATTCCTGGAGGTACTGCAGGGTGTCGCCTTCCAGTTTTACGCCGTTCTTGTACCACTGGTAGCTTGTGTAGCTGCCCTCGCTGTTGTCTATGAAGATGATGTCGTTGTAGAGCAGTTTCATCTTGTCGCTCGATACGTTTACGTTCACCGAAATCTCCTGAGGGTTGGTCTCCACGCCCTCTTCCTCGGCAAATACTATGCTTACGGTGTTGGCGCCCTCATGGAATGTGCCTTCCTCCACTGGAATCGAGATTGTGCCCGTGCTGCCGCTGCCTTCAAGGTTCTTGTACTCGCCGTTGCCGGCCTTGTATCTGGCTGGCATCTGGCCGTCGGTGAATGCGAGTTGTATCTCGGCTGTCTGGCCGTAGCAGTAGTATGGGCTGCTCTCTTGCTGGAAATTCACCTCAAGCGCTGTTGCTGCGGCGCTTATGGTTACTGGGTCGGCGTCATAATTGTTGTTTTCCTCTATCGAGATTGTGATGCTGAAGCTGCCTTCCTTTGTGGCGGTTATGTCCAGTCCATCTATCTGCAGTCCGTTGTCGGCGCATGTGGCGGTTATCTTGGGGGCCGATGTGCCGTCCAATATCTGGTCGCTGTCCAGTGTTGCCTCAATGGTCTTGCTGCGTCCGCGGGTAAGGCTTATGTTGCTTTCTGATGCCGATATCGACAGCTTGCGCTTTTGGATATTCCAGCTGTCTTTGGTGGCTTCTGCAGTTACAGTGGCGTAGTAGTCGGTGTTGCTTGGGGTAAACTTTACAGTAACACCCTCTATCTTGCCTGTCACGATGTCGCTGGTCTGCAGGTTGTCTGCGTATACTATCTCGAATTTGCCATCCACGTTGGCGGTTCCTGATACTTTGAAGTCGCCGAGCTTGTCGCCGTAGGTGCCTGATATCATCACATTGCTGATCTCTGGCTTGCCCTTTACTATAAAATCCAGGTTGGCGGGTTCAGAGTAGTTGGCGGCCTGGTCTATGGCTTGTGCTTTTATGGAGTACTTGCCTGGAGTATCTATGGTTATGGATGCTGTGCTTTTTTCAGTTGAAACTGTTATGATTTTGCCATTGTTGAGGCTGTACTCGATGGCATTTACGCCAGAGGTCTTGTCGCTGCCTGTGAATGTTACAGTGTACACGGTCTCGTCGTCGTTGTTTGGCTTGGCCTCTATTTCAATGCTTGGATCATCGTTGTCGATAATGTTGGTCGGGATGCTTCCTACAGTAACGCCGTCAGCTGTTATCAGAAGTTTGTCTTCCGATTCCTCTCCTTTGATTTCGAAACCTTTCTTTTCTTCTGTGCCATTGGTTGCAGCATATCCTTTAATGTTTATCCAGCAGTCCAAGTTGTCAAAGTCGGTTTTTGAGAGTAACAGTTCTCCTGTTGTAACCTCCAATGTCTTGTATTTCACAATAACATCAAGCAGCTCGTAGTTGATGGTTTGGCTAACGCCCTTGTAAGATTCGCCTTCTGGTAGGGTGTATTTTATCTGCCACTTGCCCAGCTGGCCATTGTATTTCAAGTATTCTCTGGCGCTGCCGTCGCTAAGAGTCTCTCTGGTGTATGCCGGCAATGTGGCAAGGTTTACTGGACCATCGTCCACTACTACTTGGCGGCTTACATTGGTTAGGTCTATGTCGGGATCCGACAATTGTGGCATTATGTTGGGAATGTCGGCGATCTCGCTTCCTGCAAAGTGGTAAACAACATCTTTGTCTATGTCGAATCCCTCAAGACTTGGGAAACTTATTGAGACTGTCTCTTTTTCGAGTTTATCCACAGACTTTGTTTCAGAGTGACTCTCGTCATTTTTGCAATAGCGTGTTTCCTCGCCTTCTTCTGTGTATGTAGCTTTCTTGGTGGTTGTCCATTCTCCCCAGGAGTGCCCCAAGGCATTGATATCCTCTTGTTCTTCTAATACTTTATTGCATACTGAGCAATAGCTGCCAGCAGTTTTTCCCTTGGCTTCGCATGTCGCGGGAATGGCTTCGCTGTCTACAGGATCGTGGCCCTTTACTTTTACAAGTACTGTTGACTCCACATTTTTGTAGGTTTGGGTATCAGGATTGTATATCACTGATATGTTGCCTTCTTGGCCTGGATCAGGAGTTTGTGCGTCTTTTGCAAAATTGCAGTATTCAGGCAATGTGGCATTATTCAAAGTCTGGGCACAAGTCAGTTCTATCTCTGTGATTTCTTTCATGAACATGCCGGTAACAGTGATGTTTCCAGCAGGCATAGTTTCAGGCAGATTGTTGCTCCAGCCGCTGAATAAGTATCCTTGCTCTGTTGGAGTGGCTATTGAGGGTACAGATGCGCCATACTTAGCTTTTGATTCTGTGTATTTTACTCCATCTACTAAGTATGTGATAGTGATTTCCTTTACTTCCCATACTGCCGCAAGTGCCATGTTGCCAAAGGTGATTGTTTCCACCTTTTGGGCATTATTGTCATACCAGCCCAGGAAGTTGTAGCCGCTGCGGGTTGGGGTAGGCAATTTAATTGTGTTGGCGTTCAATACAGTGTACTTTATTGTATTTTCGCCATCAGCAAGACTGCCTCCATTTGGAGATAGTGTTATGGTATATTCTATTGGATCGCTCCACTCGGCGGTGAAGGTCTTGTCGCCTGTTGAGCCCTTGACAATCTTGTCGCCCTCGGTCCACTTTATGAAGCTGTAGCCACTGCGGGTTGGGGCAAGGAGTGTAACCTCGTCCTCAACGGTGTAAGTTGTTGGGTTCGTTTCAGCGTTGGTGCCGTTATAGAGGACATAGTTGATGGTATATTCTATGGCTTCCCATTTCTCGTAGAACGATTTATCACCAGTCTCAGTTGCAGCTATTTTTTTTACAATATTATCCTGAGCATCAGTCCAGCCTGCAAACTCGTAGCCTTTGGGTGCATCAGTTGTTGTAGGAGGCAATGTTACAGATTCATTGTAATAGTAGCTTGCCAAAGACTCAATTTCAGCGGTGCCTGAATAGTACTTGATGCTGTATGGAACTGTAAAACTCTTTGAGTTTGTACTAGATACATTTCCTGCATTGTCGATAGAGCGTACAAATACTGTGTAAGTTTTGCCATTTTCGAAATTTGTACTAGGTACATTTTTGTCTGTAGGATAAGGATTCCAAACGCTGCCCTGTGGTACATTATTTAGGTTGCCTTCTGCCCATGTGTACTCGTTGGATGCAATGCCAGAGCCAGAAAGTTCGTCGCTGCCTTCTGTCAATGTAACAGAATATGCATTATCTACAGTAATAGTTCCGGCAGAAGGTTCTGTTCTGTCGATTTTCACGTTCCAAGAAAGCGCATTGCCTCCACATCCAGTATAGTATATCGGCAATGTCGTGTTTACTTCTGAGGTGTAATTTATCGAATTGTTAGCGATACTGTTTAATTGGTTCTCTAGTCCCAAGTAAATGCCAACATAGTTGAAGTCCCAGCCTTCAGGTTTGCCGGGCGCTACAATGGCGGCCTCGTAAACCCATGGATTCTCCATGCTGTTGAATTCCGAGAGGCTGACTTTGGTGTATGATTCGTCGTTGCCTTTTCTGTATTCCACCATCGGCTCAGAGATGGCTACTTTAATGGTGAATGTGCCTGGGTTGGTAGTTGTCTTGCTCTCGTCATCCGTTGTTATGTCGTTGGTGAAGACATAATGATCCTTGTTGGCACTTTTTATTATTACATCGTAAGTGCCAGTAGCGGCAGAGGCGTTTATTACGATATTGTTGTCAACTATTGAAGCCGGACCTGATACAATAGCGAGTTCTGGATTGGTATTGTTAACATTGTATTTAGGCTCTATTACGTAGTCGTTGCCATCTTTCAATACGAGGAATTTTGTAACGCCGGTGTAAGCCAATTCCAGAGGATTCATAGTCCACCCAATGTCCTTGTGGGCTATCTCTACCTCTGCATAGTTGTTATCAGTTGGCTTAAACTTTATTGAGTAATTTCCCTCCAATGATGGTAATTTTGTCAATGTTTCAACCTCAGCATCGGGTGTGTACTCAAAACTACCTGAAACGGTTTGACCGTTGTAGGTTGCTGTGCCTTCTATGCTGATGTTTTCAGCTTTGTTTTCGCTGTTGTATACAAAAGAGGCTGTCACACCTGTAACTTGGGGCTCGTACTTAACGTCGAAAGATGCTATATATTCTCCTGCTTTTGGTTTCTCCGCATTATCTGCATTATCCTTGGCATAAGCAAATATGTAGTACGTACCTATGCTAGTAGGTGTGAATTGATAGGTTGCTTTTCCATTTGTTGTATTTAGCGGCTCTCCATAAATATATGGAGCTCTTTCTGGAGACTCCTGAATGCTGCAATAGATTCCGTATACGCCAGATAGTTCGTCAGTAGCTTCAAATTCGATGTTTGTTGTTTCGGGGTATATGACGGGGGTGGGGAATGTGCATTTTGTTATGCTTGGCGCAGTCCTATCTATGCGGGCATTGGATGTTATTGTGCGCTCGGTTGGGTCACTGGAGGTATTTACATTGATTGTCTGCTCTGTATTTCCCTCGTCCTCAAACCTTGTGCTTGTTCCGCTTATTGTAATTATTTGCCTTCCAGATATATTTATAGAATTTTGGGCCCATTTTTCATCCTTCTCGTAATCCCAGATAGAAATACCATCTCCACCGTCTATGCTTACAGATGGTGCTGCGAAATAGATTGACAGTTCGGTTTCAGGCAGTGTGAAATACTCTTCGTCTTCAGCACATTCCAACACAGCTTTGTATTCCTTATCTATTATATGAGGATCTTTTACTTTCAACAAGTCTTCGTATACGATTATAGAATTGTCGGATATTATTTCCTCTTTTATTTTCTCATCTCCTGTTAGTGTGTAATTTACCACTTTTTTTACTTCTTCAGTTTTGTCTTCTGTGAAGTAGAATTTGGGCTTTACATTCTGGTATTTGGGGTCAGCCGCCTTGCCGTCCACCAGTGTGTAGTTGGTTTCAGGGTATATTATTCCCTTCCAGTCTACATTTTCGGTAAACGTAAGCGCGATATAGTCATTCTTTGTAGTGTATGTTATTTCCAACTCATAGTCTGAGTCTTGAGGGAATTCCTTATTCTTATAGTCTGTGCCAATGTTCCCGTCAACACGATTTCCGTATATTTTGATTATTTTGGCTTTGTAATTGCTTTTTCGTGAGTTGAAAGTTGTTTTCTTGGGGTCTCCGTCTGTTGTCTCTTTGATGTCAGCGGTTATTGTTTGGCTGCTGCTGTTGTTTACTTCCTTCCCAAACTGGTATGTTACTTTGATGTTTTCGATATCAGGTACTACATAGAATTGTATAGCGTGGTCATACTGTACTTGGTCGGAAAAGTTGCCAGCCTTGTCTATTGCGGCTAATCTGAGAGTCTTTAGTCCAAAAGCATCCATGATTATCCCTTGGTCTTCTTTGTAGGTGTTTTTCAGGTCGGTGGACGATGAGGCGATATCATATTTCAGTGTGTCAACACCATAGTTGTCCGCACCAGGCAGAATCTCTATTCTTATCTTGCCGCCAAGATTCAGTTTGGGATATACAGTTTGTCCTATTGTTATGCAATATTCCTCGTTCTTATTCTGAACCCATTCGCTATATGACATTTCAGGTCCACCTTCTTTGAATGTGAAATAAACCTCGTAGTTGCGGGCAAAAGCGTATCCCCAAATGTCTATTATTTTTTTGGGGGCATTTTTGTCTATTTGTATAGTTATTAGGCTACTGTTTTCAAATTCCAGATCGTATGTGCCCTCTGTGGCGAAAATACTTTCATCGAAATCTTTCCTATTACCGCTTTCGTCTAAGTAGTATTGGGGTTTTACGTAAAATGTAGGCTCGCTTGTAATTATTATTTCATTATTATCCTCCAGCGATGGATTAGTATTGTCTATAATTACTGTGAAGGAAGTTTCGTCTTCATATTTTATTTTGTATTCTCCCTCAGCGTACTCTTTGTCGATTTTTTTTGTTTCAGAAATTGAGACATATTCCTTGGGATTACTATTCGGAACCTCCATATATACATTAGGCCAACTGCCCTGAAACTCTACTTCCTGGGCATATATGGTTTGTGCATTGAGGTTATTATCTACGGGTATGGTGAATATCCTGGGGCCTTGGGTAAGGCTAATGTAGTTTTGGCCCGCATTGTTTATTGCCTTCAATGTTATCTGGTCGCCGTTTTTAAGGGGATTTCCGTTGGCATCAGTAAGCTCCACTTTGCCTAAACCCATATCGTTGGCTATTCCGTCCCATCTGGTGTCTGATACAGTGATAGTTATATCAATGTATTTCTGGCTGGCGTCCAGGTATATGTATTTAATGTCGCTTCTCTCTGCTTCTGATACTGTCACGGCATTGCCATTGTCGTCCACGGCTGAGTATCTCAGGTATTCGAAATCATAGTTTGTGCCATCATCCAATATAGCGGTGAGTATCTGTATCTTGTACGATTCGTCGTCTGCCCCAACATTGGCATAGTATGTCTTGGGCAGGTCTTCCAATGTCAGCTTTTTTGTTGGCATGCTGTAGCTGAAGCCGCTGTCGCCGTTTTTGCTGATGTTTTCGTTAATAATGATGTTTGTCTCTGTCTGGCCTTCTATGGGTGTTGGGGAGTTTATGGTTATTCCACCTTCGATAAACACTTTGCTGTCGTCCAGCAGGGCTATGCCATTGCTGCTGGAGGTGATTGTGCTGCCGTTGGATTCTTTTATGGTAAGCGTAGCTTTGCTTAGCTCTATTCCGTTGTCGTAGCTGCCGGCATCCACCTTCGCATTTATTAGACTTACAGACACTCCGTTGCTGGCTGATATGTGGCCATCTATTTCGCATAGCGTAAGCTCTAGATATGAGCTTTGTGAGCCAATAATGTCGCCAACCAGTTTCATGTTATTCAGGTATATTCCGGAATTGTTCGGGCCTGTGATATTGCCGTTTACGCTGCAACCTGTTATGTATAGCCGTGAGTACGACGACTCCAGATTTCCATTGATGGTTCCGTCGTAAATCTTGTTCTCTTCCTTGGTTCTCAGGTTCGCCTCCAGTGTATGGCCGTTCAGGTACCATCTTACTGATCCATTGTCGCTTATGTTTACCCAGCCGTCTTGCATATCGCTGTCCACGGCGGTGTAGTCCTCCTGCATCTCCACTATGTAGGTGCTATGCGAGTAGTAATCCATAGCGGAATTGAGTTCGCTCAATGAGCTGTAGGATCTGAGGTCGTATCCTTCAATAGAGCTAAGTTTGAATGCTTGTCCCCATGCAGTGGGGCTTGCTGCCATCATTAGCAGCAGCATGGCAATAATGCGCCATGTCTTGTCTTTCCTTAATGTGCTTTTAGCTTTCATATTTATCATGTGTTTTGCGTTATAATTCTATTTGTCTCAATATTTTAATCGTTGCAAAGGTATAAAATATTTAACAAATAACAATTAAAAATTAACGTGAGATTGATGATTCTTTTTGGAAAATTTTCATCAACCTCACGTTAACATGTACTTGTTGGTTTGTATTTATATTCTCTTGAGCTCTACACGGCGGTTTTTCTTTCTGTTGGCCTCCGATGTGTTTGTCACCAGGGGCTCGCTGTACCATTTGCTCTCTCTTCGCTGGCATGGTGAAGGAGTAGGATTCTGTTTTGTCAGTAGCATTGTACTGGTATTCCGTTGATATTACATTGCCATCTGCATCTTTTACGGTCGCCAATCTGCGTTTGCTGGGTTCCAGCCCATCAAGGGAGATTGTGAACTTCACTGTTTCGCCTGCTTCATAATGAGTTCCATCCATTAATTCGCTGATTTGTATTATGACAATGTTGTCATCTGCTGTTACACTGTAGAGAGTTTCATCAGTATTCTGTCCCCACGCCTTTGCCGCGTTGCATGCAATAGTGATTAAGATTGCCACCATTGCGGTAAATGTCCTGCTTGCTTTATTTTTATTTAGCCAGTTTTTTTAACAGGATTAGATAACACCGCAAAATTAGGAAAAAATTAATAATAATCAATACAATATATTGGGAATAAATAAAACCCAAAAAAACTTGTCGATTTTTTTTGAATATCCGAAAAAAAAGTACTAAATTTGCGATACTTGTTTCAAGCAACCAAACTACAATATCTATCATGCAACTGAAAGCCGGATATTTTACCAGCGGTATCGAGAGCCTCAGGACGTCGGACCAGATGTCCATGATGGTGGACTCGCTTATGGAGAATCTCTCGTATTTCGATCTCGACACCAACATCGAGCTCGCTGATACCTGCGACGACCCCGCCGTGGCCCTCTTGTACAACATGGTGTCGCGCGGCACACCCACATACGCATCGCAGTTTGTGGAGGATATCCTGTCAACAACCATCGGCAAGACCCTCAAGCGCATATCCGACAATGGAACCATCTACCGCGAGATCCAGAAACAGGAAGTCCGCGACATGGTGTTCCGCGCCCTCCACGTGATAGATCCGAGGGTGAGGCCCGCAATGCCCAAATCGGGCAACGCCAAGGCTCAGACCATATACCGCTTTGTGATGGACGGAGCGGTGCCCGCCGTGGGCGATTACATCTGGCAGCTCGCTGATACCCAGCGCCGCTACGACGACATGTTCAGGTTCTCGCCGCTGATGCGCAGGGAGATGGAGACCCTGAAGGCCGACCCAAGCTATGAGTTCCTGTCGCAGAGATGCGACCTCAGCTTCCACGCCCCGTACTCCACCAACACCCCTGCCGGAGTGGCCTTCCAGTTCAATGCCGACCGCAACGGAATCGACACAACCGACTACATTACCGAGGAGCAGATATCAGCCCTCCTGAATGACATAAACGTGCTGGGAAGGGTGATAGTGCGCGACTCCCAAAACCCATACGACCGCACAGAGGAGCTCTCCGGATTTACCATGTGCGGATATTTCGACCTGATACGCCAGAACTACGAGAGCCCTCTCTACAACACCGAGGACGGAATAGAGGCGCTTCAGCTCGCCCTTACGCCCCTGGCCATAGCCCGTCTGCAGAAGGTGGTGCTGGAGGCCATCAACTCCGGAACCCTGAGCCTCGACGCCAAGAGCTGGCACATCTGCGTCATAGAGCGCGACGTGCCTTGCGCGTTCCTGGCCATAGAGGACCTCAGGCAGCATTTCAACAGATTCTTCTCTCTCGAGAACCAGGGACGCAAATTCCCGCAGGTGAAGCTCGAGATTTTCCATACACAGGAGTTCGAGAGCACCGAGCTCAATCTCCTATACCAGGGCAGCCGCAACGACATATCGGAATTCAACCCCCTGCGCCGCTACGACCTCCTTGTGGACATATCGGTGCTCAGGCGTCAGTCATTCGACGCCGAGGTGCCCCCCACGGTCACCGACAGGTATGCCGTGATAAGGACCGCCAAATCGCCATCGGCAGATACAAGGCTCCTCTTCTGCGACTACATATCATACGACATACAGCAGTCCATCAGGCAGGAGCCAGCCGATGACGATCCTGATGCTGACGACGATGACGACGACTGCGACAACGACAGCTACACCGAGCAGGAAGACGCCATGAGGTTTTTCCTGAGAAACCTGTTCGCCAAAAACGACTTCGTGGACGGACAGATGGAGTCGGTGCGCCAGCTGCTGAACGGCAGCAACCTGCTCCACGTATCAGGCCCCGCCACCGGCAAGACCCTCATAATGCTGTTCGCCGCCATGATGAAGCCCGGATACAGCTTTGTGCTGCCACCCACCATAGCGGTAATGGACTCGCAGTTCCAGACCCTGAGGGACCGACGCATAGACTGCTGCTACTACATAAGCCCAGTGCTCCAAAACTCATACAGCCGCGCCAGGGCCGTGGCCGAGGTGGTGTCCGGAAGGTCACTCGTAACTTTTGTGTCGCCTCTGCTGGTACACGACCCATACATACGCAGGGTATTCGCCCAGATAGACCAGCTGCACATCCCCATATACTTCATAATGCTGGACGAGGCCCAGCGCATATCGCTCCAGACCACTGAATACAGGGCCTACTATCAGGACATCCGCAATGTGATAGCCGCCAACTTCGGCGCCGAAAACACAGCCATGCTCCGCACAGGCGCCTTCGCCTCCACCATGGAGGGCAACATCAGGAAAGAGATAGCCGAGAAACTCGGCATAGACACCACCATAGTGCTCGACGCCACCTTCGCGCCCATCACCGGCATCCCGGTCACCATCCACGAGGTGGACCTCAGGGGCCTGGGCAATGCCGACGACCTGGAGGCCTACTCCCTGAAGGTAAAGCAGCAGGAGGTGGAGCAGATGCTGGCCCCCGTGCTCAGGAAGCATCAGACCGCCAAGGCCCTGATACTGGGTACCAGCCAGCCATACGAGCCAACCGACGTCTATGGCGAGAGCGCCAAGGTCTGCGAGATCGACACAGCCCATTACGAGGGCGATATCGACGAGGCATACCGGCCTGTGAGCAGCTCGGCAGCATACCGCAGCATGAAGGAGCTGGACCGTTTCTGCACCAGCAGCAGCACCCGGATACTCTCCGCCACATACACGGCAGGCCTCGGCATGCACGCCCAGGGCATCAGGAGGATTGTACACATGGAGCCGCCATTGTCGCTCGACCAGTTCTGCCGGGCCAACGGACGCGGCCTCAGGGGCGACAGCGTGCAGGTGGACCTATATATCAACACCGTGCCTCGGCAGTATCAGGGCATGGAGTCGGTGCGCGACGCCAATGGCAACCTAAAGACCGTGCCCAGCGTGGTGGCCACTAACTTCGACACGGCTGCCAACCTCCAGAGGCTTGCCCTCCTGAATCCGGGCGCCGAAAAGGAGAAAACAGTGATAGGCGGACTGCTGAGCGGTGTGGTGTTCCCGATAAGGACCGACCGCAACAACATCATCGACGCCGTATACAACGAGTTTGGCATAGAGATAGATACCGACACCGAACCAATGGTGCATCCGTATCAGCTATACATATATTCCAAGGGCCGCGAGAAATCATACGGACACATAGACTTCCGCACCAGGAAGCTCCACATGCCCGAGATGCAGTACGACCAGCCTCTGGCCGGAAAAATCCAGCAATACATCTACGACATTATAGCCGACCATACCGACAATCCCCTCAAGTATCTTGAGACCATGGAGACCGAGTTCCCATCGGAGGAGAACGACGGCATACAGACCGCCCTCGACGCCATCACCGAAGGCAAGAAGGCCACTGTGGATATCCCATTCTACAACAACGCATTCCAGGAGGCCGCGCATCTGCTGCATGTAAGCCTGGATGTGGAGGTGGACCATACCGCGGTGCAGCGCTGCTACAACAGGACCAGGACAATCGACGATTTCGAGCGGATGCTGGCTTCGCAATACAATGTGCGCACCAAGAATATGGACGACAAGCGCCGCATGCAGCTGAAATCGCTGTATCAGAGATTCCGAAACCGCAAGGACACTCTGCTGGCCGTTTCCAGACTCAAGGAGATAGACATCATAGACGACTATCTGGTAAACGCCGCCACGGGCATAGTGACTGTAAAGCTCACAAAGCACAACAAGGATTTCTACCGCATGAAGCTGATGCCGATACTCCAGCGAAACCTCACACGCGAGCGCATGCTCCAGTATATATCGGCCATCGAGGAGGAGAAATACCTCCAGGTGGAGAGCTACACAAATGTGCTGATAGATTTCTTCTATTCAGAGATTTACCCCCTTTACGAGAAATCGGCCATGGAGACTTCCAGGTTTTTCGACACAATGCTCCAGAAACAGAAGGAGGGTACCATATCCACCAAGCTGATAAGCGAGAACCTTACAAGCTATTTCAAGTCGAGGTTCAAGTGCAGGTTTGTATACGACGGCGACGACACATTGCAGGAAAACCCTCAGAATGTCGACAAGATAGTGGGCATCATAGACCGTGTGGGCAGCAACATAAACCAGCTGATGAACCTCCAGTACTCCATAGACCTCTCTGTGCCAGAGAACAGGACTCCGGCCAACAAGATCATCTTCGGATACTGCAACCTATTCACCAGCCGCGATGGCGGCCCGCAGTCCAGATACGATTCATACAACCACATAAGCGAGGGCCTGCTGGATTTCCGCCGCAAGCACTCCATAAAGGAATTCAACGACGAGGTGGATTCCATAACCGGGAAAATAGCGTCGGAAAACTATGACCTGAAGGACGAGGCCGGCGAGGTAATCCCTCTCCAGATACAGGCCCAGTGGCTGAGGTGGTTCAATCGCGAGGTCCTGAAAATTGGAGAAGGGAAAGATTAAAGTTTAAAGATTTGGGCTTGTATTATTTTATTGGATAGAGCGCAAATATATCCCGGCGCCAGTAAGGCGCTACTCTTGATTAACCGGGTACGCCGAGGACGTAGCGAAGCGCCCGTCTGGCGTGCCCGGAATAGAAGAACAAACCATAATATATACAAAATATGAAAGAGTTGATCAACAACGAGTTGGCACAGTTGCAGAAGGACTTGGAGAATCTCCAGTCGGCATCCAGGATGATATCCCAGGCCGGCGAGGCCTCCAACGGCGTCATAGAGCAGGCCAAGGGCATTCACGAGGATTTCGAGAAAAACCTCGAGAATCTCACAAACCTGTATACTCAGTTTCTGGAGGCTGCCAACAAGCAGAGCAGCCAAAACCAGCTTATGGTGGTGGACCATGTGAAAAAGACCATCAGCGACCAGAGCGCCATACTCGACAAGTATACCCAGCTTGTGGAGACCAGCAACAGCAATACTCAGCAGCTTTACGACAAGGCTGTGGCATCGCAGGAAAAATCCATCAACAAGCTCATGAGCGATACCACCACCAAGGTGGATACCGTGAAGGACGCTTACCTGAAGCAGTCGGCCGAGACCGGCAAACTGCTGGCTTCGTATCTTGAGCTTGCCCAGAGCACTGCCGAGCTCAAGGACAAGATTCAGGCCGTGGATTTCCCGACACGTCTCGACTGCCTTGCCAGCAGTGGCAGCGCCATTTCGCAGGAATATGTGAAACTCAGCAAGAGCTACGAGGCTGTGAAGTCCGACTACGACACCCTGGCAGCCAAGGTTTCCGACATGGAGACTTCGATTGCAAAGCTCTCCGACACCCAGCGTGCCCAGGACGAGCAGCTCAAGAAGATTCTGGAGGCCGCCATCAGCGACAAGACCCTGAAGCAGGCCAAGTCCAACAGCGACACCATTGCATCTGTAAAGACTCTGGCCGTGGTGATAATGATACTGCTCATTGTGGCCATAGCCGGTCTGGCATACATGATTGTAAAGTAACTTTTATCCAGAGGATAATAAAAAAAGGCTGCCGGAATTTTTCCGGCAGCCTTTTTTATTGATTATTGATTATTAGAATCTTACTCTTCGTCCTTCTGGAACACCTTGTAGCAAAGGCCTGCGAGACCTGCGCCTACCAGAGGAGCCACGATGAACACCCAGAGCTGAGACAGTGCGAGACCATTGTCAGAGAAGATAGCCTGGCTGATAGAGCGGGCTGGGTTTACAGAAGTGTTGGTGAGAGGAATGGAAACCAAGTGGATGAGTGTGAGTGTAAGACCGATGGCCAGACCAGCGTTGATGCCGGCGCCCTTCTTGTCGGTAGCACCCAGTATCACCATGAGGAAGAGGAATGTGAGGACAGCCTCAGCAACAAAGGCGCCCAAAAGTCCGCAGTCCTGATATCCGGCAGCGCCGTTGTAGAACTCGTTGCCATATCCGTTGGCGGCAAAATCACCGATAACGCCATCGCCGCAGTTCTTCAGGATAAGGGCCAAAACGCCGGCTGCTGCTATGGCACCCACAATCTGTGCGCCCATGTATGCGAGCATGTCCTTGGCGCTCATGCGGCCGTTTACGTAGCAGCCGAATGATACTGCAGGGTTCAGGTGTGCGCCGCTTATGTGGCCAAGGCCGTATGCCATTGCCACTACTGTAAGACCAAAGGCGATGGATACGCCAAGGAATCCTACCGATCCGCCTGCGAACACTGCTGTGCCACAGCCGCCTGCCACCAATGTGAATGTACCGATGCACTCGGCGATAAGTTTCTTTGAAAGTGTACTCATATTTTTATCTGTTTTTATGTGATTAATAAAATGTATTGGTTATAATCTTGTTTTTCTAATTCCAAATATAAGTACAATTTTTATATCAGCCAAATTTTTTTTCAATAAAATTCTACAAATTATCTATAATATATTTGATAACTTTGGTGTAGAGGTGTTTCCTGGTATTGCCGCCGTATATGCTGTGGTTTTTGTTGGTGTATACCATCAGGTCGAAATCCTTGTTGGCCTGTACCAGCGCCTCGCAGAATACCATCGAGTTTTGCGGATGCACATTGTCGTCGGCCGCTCCGTATATCAGCAGCAGCCTGCCCTCCAGCCTGTCGGCGTATTTTATAGGAGAGTTGTCCTTGTATCCGGCGGTGTTTTGTCCGGGCAGTCCCATGTAGCGCTCGGTGTATATGTTGTCGTAGTATTCCCAGCTCTCCACGGGCGCTATGGCGATGCCCACCTTGTAGCTGCCGGCGCCGCGCGTCATCAGGTTGCTGGCCATGAATCCTCCGTAGCTCCATCCCCAGATGCCCAGCCTGCCGCCGTCTATGTAGGGCTGCCTGCCAAGATACTTGGCAAAATCCATCAGGTCGTCGGTCTCCAGCTTGCCCAGCTGTCCGTAGGTGCATTTCCTGAACTGGCTGCCCTTGCGTCCCGTGCCCCGGGTGTCTGTGCAGGCTATTATGTAGCCCTTCTGTGCCAGCAGCTGATGCCAGTTGTAGGAGAATTCGTCGTTTACCTCGTTGGAGTTTGGCCCGTTGTATCCCACCACCAGTACAGGGTATTTCCTGTGTGGGTCAAAGTCGGCTGGCTTTATCATGTAGCCGTTCAGCTCTGAGCCCCGGCTGTTTTTCCATGTGAAAAATTCCCTGTACATCTCGCCATACTGCTTTATGGTGCCCATGAGGCTGGCGTTGTCTTCCAGGGTGCGGATGCTCTTGCCGTTGCTGCGGTTTACTGTCACGATGTTTGGCACCCGGGCCGAGCTGTGGAAGTTTATGAAGTACTTGTAGTTGCTGGAGAATTGGGCGTCGTTGCTGCCGTTGCGCTCCGACAGCTTCTTGCTTTTGTTGCCGCTGATGCTTGCGCTGTAGATGGCCGTCTGTGTGGTGTTGTCGCCCACGCCTTTGTAATACATGGTCTTGGTGTCCTCGCAGTATCCGTAGGGCTCTATCACCTCGCGGTCGCCCTGGGTTATGGCGTTCAGGTATTTGCCCGATATGTCGTATCTGTGGAGCTGCCTGTTGCCCGTCTGCTCGCCCATCAGCACAAACTCCTTGCCCTGATTTATGAAGATGATGTTTCTTGCCACTTCTTCCTCTATGTACTTGGGATCGCTGGTTTCGAAAAACTTTGTGGTCTTGCCGTCCCTAATGTCCAGCCTCAGCAGCTCCAGCTTGTTCTGAAGCCTGTTCATCCTGCTTATGCACAGAGCCTTGGTGTCTGATATCCACTGTATGCTGGGCACATAGATGTCGGCATCAGGACCCAGGTCGGCGCTCATGGTCTCGCCGGTCTCTATATTATATACGTGTACTGATACTTCCGAGTTTGCCTCGCCCACCTTGGGATACTTGTATTCATAGTTGGTGGGGTAGTTGGCCTCGGGATTGTATCTCATGGAGAAGTTGCTGTAATATTGCAGGGTGTAGCTTTTCACCTGGCTCTCGTCGAATTTTATGTATGCCAGATACTTGCCGCATGGAGAGAACTCGTATGCCTTGTTGAATCCGAACTCCTCCTCATATACCCAGTCGGGCACTCCGTTTATTATCCTGTTGGCCTCGCCGTCGGTGGTTACATTTGTGGTAATGCCCGATTTCAGGTCCTTCAGCAATATGTTGTTTTCCGATATGAAGGCCACCTTGTCGCCATTGGGCGATAGCGATGCCATCCGCTGTGGAGTCGGGAATACAGGCCTTGCGTATCCGCTGTCGATATCCATCACGTAATAATTGGCCGTGAACGACCTGCGGTAGATTGGTTTCTCGTCGGTGTAGTAGATTATCTTTTTCTCGTCGCTGGAAAAATCGTAGCCGTCGGTATCGGCAGGCAGCTCTGCCACCAGTTCTTCCATCTGCCCGGTCTCGTAGCTGAATTTCTCCACCCTGCCGCGGCTGATGGTGGTGTAGTGGATACCGTCGCTCATCGACTTGATGCCGTATACCGACCTTGGATAGAATTTCCCATACAGCCAGTCCTCCAGCATTATCTCTCTGCCAGTCTGTGCCATGGCCTCTATCTGTCCCAGCACTATCACTGCCGCAATGAATATGTAACGTAGCATTTTCATTTCTCTCATCCCTCCTTTATCTGTTGCTGGTTACTATTATGTCGACCTTGCGCCATAGGGCAGGAGTCTTGTTGTTGCCGTTGGCGCCGCGGCCCTCAATGGTAACTCGGCTGGCCTGTATTCCTCGGAATACGAGGAACTCCAGAACTTTTCTTGCACGCTTGGCCGATAATGTGTTGGGGTCGTTCTCCTTGTTGGAGCAGTATCCGGCCAGGTTGATTCTCACGTTCTCGTTGTTGGCCAGCAGTATTACCACATCCTCGAGCTCTGCCTTTGCCTCAGGTGTAAGCTCGGCGCTGTTCTCGTCGAACAGGAGGTTGCTCAGATCCATGGGCTTGCCAATGTTTATGCGCTTCAGCATCAGGCCATCGCGGTTGATGGTCTCGAATGTGGTGAGCTGGTCGGCCTGCAGCGGCTCCTGATGTATCCAGTATCCGGGTGCTGATATGCGCAGCTGATAGTTGCTGCCGGTGATGAATGTAGTGAAGAAGCTGCCGTTGGTGCTGCTTGATTTCAGCTTGGTGACCACATCGTGGCGCGCCAGGTCTATTACTTCCACAGTGGCCTGCAATGGCGAGAGTGTGTTCTCGTCGTTTACAGTACCGCGCAGTATGGTCTGTTTTATCTGTGATACGTCCTCGTATTTGAAGTCCTCGCCGGTTACAATGTCGTCGATATCCTCCACGTCGTCGAACCTTATCTCGCGGCTCTTCTCGTCGAATTCGAAGTTTACCTCGAATCTCTTGTATCCGTTGAACTTGATGATATACTTGTCCTGACGGAGGTCGAAATAGTCGCTCCAGATGTTGTTGGCTATCTGCACGGTGTAGAAGTCGGCCACAGGGGCATATATCTCGTAATATCCAGTCTGGTCGGTAAAGGCGTACCACGATTGTCCGTGGCTGTCGGTTATGGAAACCTTGATGCCGTCGAGGTTGAGCTCCTGGATGGCTGATCTCTTGGCCCTGTTGAACTTGATGGTTCCGAACACGAGGTTCCGCTCCACAAATGGTACATAGATGGTGGTGTCGCGCATCAGGTTGATGAGCTTCTTTTCGTCCTCTATTATATATCGGTCCAGCATGTCGTCGGTAGGTTGGAACGACACCATGTACTGAGCCTCAGGAATGTTCTGATAGACTGTAAGGCCTCTGTAGTTGGAGGCTACATCCATGTTGCCGAACATCTCGCCCGCAAAATGGTATGATGTGTCTATTGTGGAGTTGTTGATTATTGTCATCACGACATTCTCCACTCCGGGCTCGTTGTCTCCCTTGGTGCGGTTGCCGTCCAGGTCGCGGTAGAAGACTGTCTTCAGGGTGTGGTATTTCTGACCGGGCTGGTTCCAGCGGAACACCTTCTTTACGGTAAGCTCCATATAGTTGCTGGTATAGCGGTAGCTCTGACCTGTGGCGTCCTGAAGGGCCTGTATGTTGGTGTTGTTCTGCAGGCGCATGCTCCATCCGGCTCCAAAATCGGCCCCCGCCTCCTGCATGATGGAGGTTCTGGTGTTCTTGAGGTCTATGTTGTTCAGGTAGCTGAACCTTATCTCGTAGTAGAATTTCTGGTTGGCGCTTGTAATCCTGAAGTATGGCATGAAGTAGAGATACTTGCCGGCAGTTCCGGTGTAGAAGTTGGTGAGGGCCATGCTCATGTTGTACAGTCCGCTGTAATACATGCCGTAAACGCCCCAGCGCTTGCCTTGGATGGTGGCTGTGAATTTCAGCACATTCGATTTGTCGGTGTAATATGACTGAATGTTCCTGTTCCAGCTCAGAGGTCTCACCTGGCCTATCTGCATGTTTATGTTGATGGTCTGCAGAGCGTATAAATTTGGTGTGTATCTGTATCCAATCTCTCCCTTTGCCGACGACAGTTTCAGCCAGTCTGCTTTCTCTCCCGTGTTTAGGTAGTTGCTGATGCCATAGTCGTAGTTTGGACCCATGTATATTGTGGAGTTCTTGGCCAGCAGGTAGTTGTAGAGCAGTCTTATGTTGTGGTTCTGATAGTTGAGCTCCTTGCTCCAGTGGTTGAATATGGAGGCAGGCTTGTACTGATATCTCGAGTAATTGGCCTGTATGTAGCTTCTTGTGTTTATTGTTAGATTCAAGTTGGCATTAATCTCGCTGCGGCCCCTGTTGTACGATGCTGAGTATGGGGTGGCCATCCTGTAGTTGAGGTATGTGTATAGCCTTCCGAAGTTGTTGTAATAGTTAGCGTTTATTGTAATGCCTTTTTCTCCGTCAAACTCGGTGTTGTTGTATTGGTTCAATACTGTCTTTATGTTGATGGATCCTATCTTGCGTCCGGGTATTCTTAGCGCCAGTCCATACAAGTCCTGATATGTGTTGTAGCTGCTGTCGCTAAGCATTTTGGCATACAAGGCCTCCAGAGCCGAATTTTTGATCTTGAATCCAAGTTTTCCGGAAAATTCATAGTTTCTGGAGTATATGTCGTCTATGGCCGACAGATGTATGTATGTCTTCTGGCCCAGGTATTGTTTGTATTTGGCGCCCAGGCCAAATAGCGACAGCTCTTCCTCGTCGCGCAGGTTGCCGGCTTCTACCGAGTTTTGTCTGGTGGAATATTTTACTGAATATTCGTCGTATTTCCAGTCGGGGATGTTTTTCAGAGGTCCCGACTGCGACCTGTAGTAATACGACAGGTTTTTCTGATTGTTGAACTTGAGTTTTCCATAGGCCAAAAGCCTGTATGTCATCTCGTCGGATAGGATGTCGAGCATCGAGGCCTCTATTACTAGGGGCTGGTCGGCATCCTCGATATAGTGGTCATATTTATAGTCGAGGTATCTGGCAAATGCGTAGCTGTGTATCAGTGTGTCGTTGGCAGATATATCTGCGGTTATCGATTTGTTGAAGTATTTCAGGTTCTGTATCATGTCGTCATACCTGAAAGTGGACTGTATGGTGGTATCCTGGCCGGGAGCCAGCGATACTTCTGTAGTAAGCTCGTTTTGTCCTGACTCTGTAAAAACAATCCTGTCGTCACAGAAGAGCCTGATGCCAAGCAGTTTGTGGCTGTTGCCCTTGTTTAGGATATTCAGGGCCATCTGGCTTTTGCCGTATCGGTGGTCCAGGTAATACGATATGGCCGAGAAATTGGATTCTATCTTTGTTTTGGCCGGTACGGTAAGGAAACAATATTTCGATGCGAACACATCGCCCTTCATCGACAGCAGCGAGGCGTTCAGCGCATATCCCACGCCGCCCTTTACGCTGGGTGAGGGCGATATTCTTATGGGTATGGAGATGTCGTTGTGGGCGCCCAGTGTGATGTAGTGCGTTCTCTCTCCAAAAAATTCCCAGTCTACGGGTATGGTGAAGTTTACCTGTATCTTTATCTCGCGGCTGGTCTTGTTCTCTATTCTGAAAACGTTGAAAATAGTCTGATTCTCTTTTGTCTCCAGCTGGTCTTTTACAAAGAATGATACAATCTCCTCGTCGGTCTGCGAGTATGCCGTGCCATACGACAATGTAATAATCGCCGCCATCAGGAGTATTGTTTTTATTATGTTTTTGATTCTTTGCATTTGATTGCTGGTTGATGATTATTGAATAAATAGGCAACCCGCCAACCCTTTTGTCAACGGGTTGCCTATTATGTTTTTTTCGAGGAGTAGTCAGGTGTTACTTACCTACCTGCACCAACTTCAGGAATGCGTTTACAACGTATCTGTCAGAAGGAAACTGAGATAGATAGTAAGTTGCTTTGCCATTCTGCGCAAGACTCCAAGCCAGTTTAATGCTTTGGAAGTTTCCTGCTGCATGTCCTTCTGTAGCTGTTCCTATTATGTACTGAGCTATATTAGTAAGATTTGTCATAGTATTAATCTTCAGCAAATCAGTTTCTGTTGCGGTAGGTAAGAATTCTACAACAGAACATGGCATTGGGTTTGTGGGTGTTGTGGTTGTTGGTGTCATATTCACATTGTCTGCTTGTATTGTAACAGCAAACTTCTGTGAACATGCTACAGAAAATGTGGTAGTAGTAGCTTCTGTGGCTTCAACACCGTTCTCATACTGATCCATAGTGTTTACCACGAACTCGATGTTGCCGCCTGAGGTTACTGTGAGGCGGGCGATGCTGTTGAGTGTTACTCCGATGGGAATAACGGCCATGTCGCTGATGGCCTGTGCCTTGGCAGTAATTCCTAATACTGCGAGCACCATAATCAAGAATAGTTTTTTCATGATTTTGCGATTTTTAAAGTTAGTAATATTTGTTTATTGTCTTTTTTTCTTCTTTTGTAGAGACGCACGGCCGTGCGTCTCTACGTGTGTGCGTCTCTTCGGGTTTTGTCAAACCCTGAATCCAATCACCAGGATGTCGTCGGTTTGCTCGTTGTCGCCTTTCCAGGTCTTGAAATCCTCTTTCAGCATTTTCTCCTGCTCGCTCATTGTCAGGTGGCATATCGAGCCAAGCATTTTCCTGAATCGTCCCAGCATGTATTTCTTGTTGGCTGGGCCTCCAAACTGGTCGGAATATCCGTCGGAGAATATGTAGTAGGTTGCGTCGCTCTCTACCGGCACATCCACGTTGGTGAATTTCCTGGCTCCGGTGGGGTTGGGGTTGTCGGGGTCGTCGGGCACCAGTCCGCCTATGCCGAAGGGGTTTGGCTTTATCTTCTCCGGCTCCATCCCCGGCCTGCATACCACCAGGGCGTTTTTGGCCCCGCAGTATTCCAGTTTGCGCTTTGCGCTGTCTATCATCACCAGGCTCATGTCCATGCCGTCGTGGTTGTCGGTGGTGTCCTGCCTCAGGGTGTTCCTGATATCCATGTGCATCTTGTCCATGATGTCGCTTGGATGCTCCAGATTGGTGTCGTGCATTATGTTTTCCAGAATGTTGTATCCTATCATGGATATCATGGCGCCCGGCACTCCGTGGCCAGTGCAGTCTATGGCGGCCAGATACGCCTTGTCGCCCTTGCGGTGATACCAGTAGAAGTCGCCGCTCACCACGTTCCTTGGCTTGAAGAATATTGCCAGCTGGGGTATTGCCTTCCTGAGCAGGTCCTTGCTTATCAGCATCGACATCTGTATGTGCTTGGCATACGATATGGAGTCCGATATGGCCTGCTGCTGTATGGAGATCTGCCTGTTGGTCTCGGCCAGCTCGTTGGCCCATTTCTCCACCTGCATGTTCTGCTCCTCCATTATCATGTTGTTTTCCTTGAGCAACACGTTCAGCTGCTTGGTCTTGCGGGCGTTTCGCCATGCCAGGTATGCCACTATCAGCAGCAGCAACAGCAGCGAAATGCCTATGTAGAGATATTGCAGCAGCTCGTTGCGCTTGTTTTGGGCGGCTTCTTTCTCTATCTTCAGCTGCTGGTCTCTCTGTTTCTCGAGCTGGAACAGCCTTCTCTGCTGGTCCAGCTGCATCCTGTTCTGTTCTATTATCTTTTTTTCCTGGATGCTCTCTGACAGTTTGGTGGCATTTTCGGCGTTCTGTCGCTGCTGGTCGAAGAGCAGCCTCTGTATGGAGTCTTCCAGCTCGCGCCTCTCCTTGGTGGCGTATCTCTCGCGTTTCAGCTCCGATACCTCCTGGTTGGCTATCTCCTGGTTTACGTGGGTGGTCATGTTGTTCAGCTTGTTCTGATACTCCATGAATTTGGCGTTCATCCCCAGGGCACGGTAGCATTCCATCAGCATCTGGTAACACTTGATTATCAGCTGCTTGTGGTTAATGTCCTGTGCTATTTTGAGAGCCTCGAGCAGCTGGTCGATGGCCACACGGTATTCTTTCTCGATTATCAAAATATATGCCACGTCGGTCATGCAGCCCGATATCGCCGTGTCGTTGTTTTGCAGCCTGGCGGTCTTCAGGGCCATCTTCATGTATGTGAGCGAGTTCTCGTATTCGTCCAGCTCGGTATACAGCAGTCCTATGTTCTGATACGTCTTTCTTACGTTGCTTAGTCTTTTGTTTTGGAGGTATAGGGTGGCCGATTTCTTATACGAGTCTATGGCTTTGTTGTAGTCGCGTATCTGTGAGTATGTCTTGCCCATTTTGCTGAGGGTCTGGGCCAGTTTTATTGGCTCGCCTGCCTCGCTGTATTCCTTGGCCTGTTTCGATAGTTTTTCCAGAACCTCGTGCTCGTTTCCGTTCTGGGCACGGCAAACCACGCCCAATAGCAGCATAACTGCCATGAGAGTGTATTTTAATATGTTGATATATAGTGGTTTGCCTATTTGTGTCACAATCTGTGTGTTGTTTTTGTATCGTCATACAAAATTAGTGCAATTTTTTATAATTTCCAAAATTTTGTATGTTATTTTTACTTTGTAATATCGCTGAAAAACAATAATTTTGCACCCAGATTAGTTAACATTTATGTTACAAATTAATAATAAATTACAGTTATGAATTTTTTCTCCAAGTTTTTTGCTGCGGCTGCCGTGGTTTTATCTGCCAATGCCGTTGCCATGGCCCAGGATTTCGAGGTGTCGCCGATAAATCTTGAATTCAACGCGGTGCCCGGATCCATGCAGACACGTGAGGTTACTGTCACCAACCATAGCAACATCGGATCTGTGTTTCGCCTCAGGATCGAGGACTACGATATCGATGAGGAGGGCGCACGCCACACCCGTCAGCGTGGCACTGTGATGCACTCGTGTTCCAACTGGATAAGCATATCGCCGTCCACACTTAATATCGACCCTAATTCTCAGGGTGTTGCGCGTATCACAATGAGCGTGCCTTCCGATGGCAACGAGAGCCGCTGGTCGCAGATTGTGGTGTCGGAGGTGCATGAGCCCAGCGCGTTCCGTGCCGACAATGCCACTCAGGCCGGTGTAGTGCTCTCGCCCGAGATTGTCATAGATGTAATGCAGACTCCAAACGGCTTCCGCGATGCCAAGGCTAAGCTGTCGTCGTTTGAGGAGGTGGCCTCCGAGGCTGATTCCTCGGCATCCAGAGTTTTCTCCGTTATTGTGGAGAATCAGGGAAAATCTGTACTTGGCGGCACTCTCTACATTGTGGCCGCAAATATGCAGTCGCTTCAGGAATACGATATCATCAAGCGTCCAGTCTCCATTTTCCCCGGAGCATCGCGCAAGTACCGCCTGGTTCTCGAGCCTGGAATGCTGCCCGGCGGCGAGTACGATTTCTCATGTCTGCTGGATATGGGGCCATCGCTGCCTATAAAGGGAATCCGCCTCAATAAGCAGGTAATAATAGGCCAATGATATGATAATGAGGTTTTTGCTGATATTGTTGGTGTCGGGGCTGATGCGTCTTCCGCTATGCGCGCAGAATGTGGCGACGGATACGGTGCGCTATCCCGACGGCGGTATCAAGGAGGTTTATGGAATTTTGCCGGGCACTGCCATCCGCTATGGCAGCTACAGCTTTTACTATCCCGGCGGCGTTCTTGGGCAGCGGGCTGTATATGAGCGCGACACCCTCCACGGACCTTTCGAGATGTATTATCCCGGCGGCGGCATCAGGGTGAGGGGCACGTTCTGCAAGGGACTGCGCCACGGCTTGATGTATTTTTATGATGACAAGGGACAACTGCTTGAGAGTTTGACCTTTGTCTATGGCCAGATTTCCGGAGAGAATATCCGCTATTATTCCACCGGCGAGGTGAATATTGTGGCCAACCGCATAGGCGACTACTGGCAGGGAATCTCCAGGATTTATTACAAGAGCGGACGTCTTCAGGCCGGGGTTAACTACGTGGACGGAAAAAAATCCGGCGCCATGACCACCTATTTCGAGGACGGATGTATCATGAATGTTTCGCAATACGAGGGCAATATCCGCAACGGCGCATATTACGCCAACTACAGCAACGGAAACCTCGCCGAGAAGGGCCAGTATGTGGATGGGCAGCGTCAGGGCCTTTGGACTTCCTTCCATCCCGACGGCAAAACCGTGTACACCACAGGCAGTTATCTGGATGGGAATTTCTCTGGGCCATGGCGCATCTACAATGCCGACGGCAGCCTTAGGCAGACCTCCGTTTTCCAAAACGGAATGGAGCACGGCCCCGTTACCTATGCAAACGGCCGCAAGGTGCTGTATTTCATGGGAAGCCCGGTTTTTTAATGGACTATAATAAAATGGATAATGGATAATGGA
>JAZLKG010000087.1:0-26970 GCA_045597465.1 Bacteroidales bacterium
AACTGCAAAACCGGTGACATCGCGGTGGCAGGGAATGTGAAACCACACATAGAGAACTGAACCACAGCGAACAGCGAGCAAGCGCTCATACTCAGTCGCATCTGTCGGAATGTGCCGTAGAAGAAAATCGCTATTGACTCCGAGGCTATCACGCCAAGGATTCCAAAGGCAATCATCCTTATCACTGGCACCTGACACGGATATCCGAGGTACCTATAGAAAACTGTATCAGCTAATACAATCATCATAGAGAACAGCAAGGTCTGAGGCCAGAGTTTTCCGACCAAGGCAACGGTGATAGATCCGTCGGCAAGTTCGTAATACTCTTTCACTGTATTGTTTTTCCATTCCAAACCCAGTGTGTATGAGGTGAATAGCATTGCCAATAGGAAAATCATTCCGGGAATTATCAGGTTGCTGAGATACACCGAATAGTTCAGGTATGGGTTGCTGATACAGTGAGTCTCAATCACAATCGGCTGAACGATTCCCATCAGCATACTCTCGGGAATTCCCTTGGCGGTGAGGGTGGATTTGGTGACGGCCATTCCGGCGAGTTCCGATACCACCTTCAAATCCTTCATCAAAAGGCTTCCCGCAATGTAGTATGAGTCATTTGTATAGAAAGAAATCTTTGGCTGACGGCTTGCGAGGGCGTCGTCGGTAACTCCACGGGGAACATAGAAGAAACCGTAGATCTCACCGCGTTGAACAGCCTTTCTGGCGTCGTGGAAATTGGCGTATTTGTGGCCGAGGTCGGTGTACTGCATCGAGTTGAGAATCCTCACGATAGACCTTGTGGTGGCGGTGTTGTCCTCGTCCACAAGACCGCAGGGAAGTTCGGTTGGAAGTCCGCTCTTCATCAGCCCGGGGAAGAAGAAAATCGACACCAACGGCACCAACAGCATACAGCACAGGAACATAGGCCTCTTTCCAAACAGCCGTATCTCCCTAAGCCCCAACTGCCACATCTTTATGAAATAATCTTTCATTAGAATTACGAATTACGAGTTACGAATTACGAATGCTCACCGATTATAATGCAAGAACAAGCCTCGGAGAGGCGTCCTATGAATAACCGTTGGCGAAGCTTGCGAGCCTTCGGTAAATCAAAAATGTCTACTTCAAGATTGCTGACATTCCAATGCAGATTCCTTCGCCGTCGGCGGGGTTGATTGGTTTGGCCTGAACCTCGAATGTCTTGAGGTCGAAGTTGTCGAGGGCCTTTGTAGCCTTCCAGGTTGCAAAGTTGCCGACGTTCTTCATTCTTGTAATCTTTACATCAATATTCTTGTTGAGGGCTGGAACGAAAACCGATTTCTGGTCGCCAATCTTGATACCGGGCAGATAGTCCTCGCGTATAGAGAACACAAACCAGTAATTGTTTACGGTGCAGATATTCATAATTGGAGAGCCGGTGCCAACCAACTCGCCGAGTTCCGGATAAATCTCTGTTACCTGACCATCGGCGCTGGCAATGAGCACCATCTCGCTGATATATGAGCTTACCTCAGATACTGCGCCCTTGGCACGCTCCACCTGAGCACGGGCGGCGGCCTTGTCCTCGTTCTGGGCTCCGTTCATAGCCATATCGTACTGACTCTTGGCGGCTTTGGCGGTAGCTACGGCGGCGTCGTATTGAGCCTTGGCCTCGTCGAGTTTCTGCTCGGCAATTACGCCCTCGTCGTAGAGTTTCTTCACGCGGTCGTAGGTTTTCTTGTAAACCTCCTCGCCGGCCATTGCCTTCTGCCACATCTCGTAAGCGCCCTGAATCTGCTCCTGACGAGCACCCTTCTGAGCCTTGTTCTCAAGAGCCCTGGCGGCCGAGAGAGCACCCTCTGCCTGAGAGAGTTTTGCCATTACATCGGGAGCCTCAAGAATTGCGAGAGTGTCGCCCTTCTTCACGAAATCGCCCTCCTCGAAACGGATCTCGGCGATACGTCCGGGCACCTTGCTCGATACCCTGTAGTCGGAGGCATCCACCTCGCCCTGAATAATCTCCTCAGGCGCGCTCTTGGCCAATCCAACAATCACAACCACTGCAATAACGGCAATCAACGCCAATGCAAATACTATGTTTAAAGATAATTTCCTTTCCATTGCTTTATGTATTTTTGATTTTTAATTTTCGATTTTTGATTTTATGGAACACGGATAACGCGGATTTGGCGGATTTACACAGATAGATTTTTTAAATAAAAACCGCGAAAATCCGCTCAATCAGCGTCATCTGCGTTCCATCATTCTTTAATTCAGTTGACCCAACGCTTTCTGCAAGTTTACTTTTGCGAGTTTTACGTCGATTTGGGCCTGAACCATTGTGGATTGTGCCTTCAGCCAGGCTGTCTGAGCCTCAAGGACTGTCGATACGGGAATCATTCCCTCCTTGAGTCCAACGTTTGCGTAGCGGAGGTTCTCGTCAGCGGCGGCTAACGACGACTTGGCGGTCACAAGACGGCGGCGGGCTTCTGTGAGTCTCTGAGCGCTCTGATTAACCTGCAAGGCGATTTTCTCGCGGGTCTCATCAAGTTTGCAGGCGGCTTTGTCGGCCTCCAATTTAGCGGCCTTCACCTTGTAGATTCGCTCGCCCGAAGTCACGATTGGAACCTTGACGCCAACGCCAACTGTCCACATTCCTTTCAGCTTGTTCTCGAAACCGTTGAACGCCGAAGGGTTGGTTGCAACGTATCCGCCCATCAAAACCACATTAGGCATAAACTCACTGCGGACCACGTTAACTTTCTGCTTGTAAATCTCGGCGGCCAAGTCGAGAGCGCTAATCTCAGGACGCTTTACATTGCTGATATCCACGGTGTTGGCGGTGTCGGCAATCTCTGATTCCACATCTATGAAATCAACAACATCGTTGGTTTCGTCAAAAAGTGTGAATTCTGTATTGAGCGGAAGTCCGCAAATCTGACAGAGCAACATTCTTGAGAGCGAGAGTCCGTTTTCCACCTGAATTACAGTAACTTCTGCCTCGTTGCGCTTCACCTTTACGCTGAGAGCATCAGCCTTGGTTGCGAAACCATTGTCGGCGAGTTTGTCAACATTGTTTTCGAGGGTTTTCAGAAGGTCGAGATAACCCTGAGCCAGTTTTTTCTTGCTCTGGAGGTCAACAATCTGCCAGTAAGCCTGATCAACCTGAACCAGAAGTTCCTGATTCTTGAGGCTGTGCTTCTGCTCGTCGGCCTGAGCCATAAGGTCTGTTATCTTGTTGTAAGCCACAATCTTGCCACCCATATAGATAGGCTGGGTAAGCATTACTCCGGCTGTGAAAATATTGTTTGTATTCAGTTGGAGCGCATCAGCAAGATTGTTTCCAGCACCTGATACGGCACCCGAAATCTGCGAGATAGCGCCCGGAGCACCCTGGATTGCGCCCTGAATCTGAGGCATCAATTGCTGAAACATTCCGGCAAGCTGAGGATTTGTGGCAAGCATCTGCTGGATCTGAGGGTTCATAAGTATCTGCTGGCTCTGCTGCTGAAACTGTTGCAACATACCGCCTGCAGTGGTCGAAATCTGATCTCCAAACCCTCTCAATGCGGCCTCCTGTTCATCACTGATAAGGTGAATATCCTTGCTGGTATAGACGTAAGCACCTGTGGCAGTGATTCTTGGAAGGTACTTTGTAAACGCCGCCTTCTTGTTGAGTTCGGCAATTTCCTTGTCGATAGAGGCCATTCTCATATCCTTGTTGTTCTCAACGGCCATCGCACGGCAACTATCAAGCGTAAAAACGCTCTGCGCCCACGCACCAGTAGAGAAAACAAAGGCAACCAATGATAAAACTATTTTTTTCATACTTTTATAAGAATAATTCGTTTGCAAAAATAAAAGAAATTTCGGACACTCAAAATTAATTTGTCATTAAATATCCCAAATTTCACACTGCAAAATTCGCTAAAAAATCTACGAAAAACAATATCCAAAAAGTGCATAAAATGTTCAAAAAGTACTATCTTTGCGGTGAAATGGAACAACATTCAAGTTTAAGAAGGATTTTAACAGGAAAACAAACACTAAATTACATTACAAATACTTGGAGTGCTTAGAAAACGGCAAAAACAAGTTTTTGCTGAAAACTCCTAACGAAAGAAAACAAAACATAGAAAACCATCAATGAGGTGTTTTTTGGCGTTTTGTTTTCTAGCGTTAAGCGTTTTTTTGGTTATGACAATAACCAGTTTTCTGCGCTCCAAATCAGATGAAAGGTATATTTAAGCGCGTTTTCTTGTTAAAATTTTAATACATAAAACTATGAACGACAACAAATTCAGTTACAAATATTACGAGTACCCTATCACAAAGGGAATGTTTCCGATAGGCCAGACGCCTGTCTCACTCGACTACCTCGGATTCTACATCTGCGAGGAGGGCCACGTGGATATCAACCTTGACAACCAGTCAATCCGCCTGAATCCCAACAACATCTGCGTGGTTTTGCCGTGCTCGATTCTCGGCGTTGAAAACTATTCCAAGGACTTCAAGGGATTCGGCGCCAAGGCATCAATCCTCTTCATCGACGAACTCTTTATCCCAAACATCGGAAGCCACTACACCTTCATCCGTCAAAACCCGCTCATCAACATCTCCGCCGACAGGATAAATGTCTTCAAGTCACTGACAACGCTTATAAACCAGAAACTTGCGCAATCGGCTGATACTCTTACATATCAGGTGATACAAAACCTTCTGAACGCCCTGGCCTACGAGATTATCTCGTGTTATCTGACGGCTGAAAACAACTCGACCACCAGCACAAAATCCATCCGCCAGGACGACATCTTCCGCGAGTTTATGTCGTTGGTTTACCGAGACCACAAAAAAGAGCGCGGTCTAACCCATTACGCCGATTGTATGTGTCTGACCACCAGATACCTGTCATCAGTGATAAAAGCCAAAACCGGCCATCCTGCCACCTACTGGATAGAAAACACAGTGATCTCCCTCGCCAAAAATATGCTCCGCAACACCGAACTCACCGTCGCCCAAATCGCCGAAGACCTCAACTTCGCCAACGCCAGTTTCTTCGGCCAATATTTCAAAAAATACGCAGGAGTTACGCCGTATGATTATAGAAGGGGGAAGGAATTAGGGAAATAGTTTTTAGACGTGGCAAGGCCGCCTCTCTACATCACCGGACGCATCTGCCTCTGACTCTCATTATACTCGTAGCCATTCTCCTTCAGGTAAGCCAGGAGTTCGGCCTTGTCCTTGTCGAAATAATTGCAGAGAGAGTCCAAATCATCAAACTCATCATCTCTAAGCAACATATTAATGCTTGAAACAAGCATTGCTGGGTCATTAGGTAAATTTTCCATAGTTTTGAATATTTAAAATTTCACCACAAAATTAAAAATCTTTTCAAACAAAAACAAGTTTTTTTTACCCAATTGGGGCCTGTAAGGCGCTATAATAGTAACCGGGTACGCCGAAGGCAAAACGTTCTTGCGGTTTGCCTGGCGTGCTCGGTATTGACGAATTGAAAAATCTTTATTACCTTTGCAGAAATCAAAAATCAAAAATTAAAAATCAAAAAATGCGATCACAGACAATCTTCAGCGAATATATATGGCTCGTTGGTCTCATCAACCGAATGGGCAAAATCACACTCAAGGAAATCAACGAGCGTTGGCAGCGCACCACAATGAGCGAGGGCCGTCCAATGGCGCGCTCCACCTTCAACCGCCACAAGGAGGCCATCGAGGGCATCTTTGGAGTCAACATCGAGTGCGACGCCAAAGACGGCTTCAAGTATTATCTTGCCAACAACAACGACATCAACAACGGCTCCATCCACAAATGGATGATCTCCACCCTCAGCCTCAACAACATGCTCAGGGAGAGCGTCCAGATACAGAGCCGAATCCTCACAGAGCCTTTGTCGCCTGATACCTACCTCCCAACGATAATCGAGGCAATGAAGAGCAACCACAAGCTCCAGATAGAATACAAGAAATACGAGAAGGCTGAATCCACCACCAAAATCCTCGACCCCTACTGCGTGAAGATCTATCATCAGCGCTGGTATCTTTTGGGCCATTTCATCGACGAAAAAGATGGCAAAGACCACTTCGTAACCTATTCCGTGGACCGCATCGTAAAAGCCGAGATCCTCGACGACGAATTCAAAATCGGAAAATTCAGCGCCAAGAAATACTATCAGGACTGTTTCGGAATCTACAACAACGAGAAAATGGAGGCTGAGACCATCAAGATAAAAGTCTTCGGCAAGCGCGAGGTCAACACCCTAAAAGACCTTCCGCTCCACCACTCCCAAAAGGAAATCGAGAAAACCGACGACTACTCAATCTTTGAGTACCGCCTGAAACCAAGCCTCGATTTCCAGGGACAAATCCTCTCGCGCGGAGCCTTCCTCCAGGTATTGGAGCCTGAAGCTCTTGTCGAAAGCATCAGAAACACTTTAAACGAGGCAATAGGAAGATATGAGAAAAAAAATTAAAAATTTTTCACCCTTGCACCGCATTTTGGGACACTTGCCATATTATCTTTGTACCGTAATCAGAAAACAAAGTACTAACCACTAAAATTTTGTAGAATTATGAGACAGGAAAATACAAAGTTCTTTATGGAGTGCAACCTCGCCGGCACAAAGTACCACGAGTTTTTCGAGGTGATGAACGACATCAAGGTAGGCGACACACTGCAACTGGAGGGCGAGCCCGACAACGAGCACGACCACAACGCGGTGGCAGTTTTCTTCTGCAAGAAAAATGAAAATGAAACCCTATACTACAAGATCGGATACATCCCGAAGTCTATGAACGAGGACATCGCCAACATCCTGAATATGGGCTGGAACATCTTCACCGCCCGTATCGCCAAGATCGACCTCGACAACGACAACTACGAGAACAAGGTTCGCCTCATTATCCGCATCAGAAAAAACACCGAGGAAAAAACAAATTAATTAATCTATTAACCTAACCTACTTTTTTTATACTCTTTATTTAATTTCTTGTTGTTTTAGTTTTATGAAAACGCCTCAGGAAGTCCGATACCTGAGGCGTTTTTTTGTCACCCCACTATCTTCCAATAAATCCCTCTCACCGCCTTCTTCATCCGTTCCTCGGTCTGTTTCTTGGCCTCGTCCAAATCTGATACTGCGCCATCAAACAATGCAAAAACATTGTCTCCTGATACTTCTGTTTTTCCGCAAACCACTATCACCTTCTTTCCCAAAGCCTCGCAGCGCTTGATAATCTTTGAGGTTATCTTTCCCTGAAGACTCTGACTGTCGAAACTTCCCTCGCCGGTTATAATGAGGTCTGATGCTGACGCAAATTTATCAAACTCAATGGTATCGAGCACGAAATCGGCGCCGGGGATTATCTTTCCGCCAATCAGTCCTATGATACCGCCAGCGATTCCGCCGCCTGCGCCCGCTCCGGGAATGTCCATAACGTCCACACCGAAATCTCGCTTGATGATTTCCGCAATATGACGAAGCGCGCCATCTAGATACTTAACCTGCTCGGGAGTTGCGCCCTTCTGAGGTCCATAGATTGCTGAAGCTCCGTTTTCACCGCAAAGTGGATTCGTTACATCAGTGGCAATGCAAATCTCGAGACCGAAAAGCTTCGGGAAATCGGGCTTCACGATTTTCTCTATCTGCATAAAATTGGCCGGAACAGGGTCCACCTCTGCCCCACCCTTATCGAGGAACTGGAAACCGAGAGCCTTGGCCGCTCCCAGGAACATATCATTAGTGGCAGTACCGCCCACGCCTATTACAAGACGCTTGGGAGTGCGCACCTCCAAGACACGTGCGATATCATAGCCGAGACTGTAGGAATTCAGCTTCATAATATCGCGCTCATCCTTGCGGAGAGCGGCCATTCCTATAGTAACCGCCGATTCCACAATGGCGGTGGTGTTGTAGATATTGTAAAGATATTTACTCTGAGCCTTGCGGTTGGTATTAGCCGCATAGCTCAGGAATTTCCAGCGTGAATAATTGTTGCGCCAGCGGATGGCTTCAATAAGCCCGTCGCCGCCGTCAGAGACCTGCATAACATCGGTCTCGATAGTTGAGTCATTATCCTTGAGGGCCTTGTCGATCATCTCGCCAATCTCCTTGCTCGAGAATGTGCCCTTATATTTATCTGAAGCGATTAAAACTTTCATCTTTTATAATTACGAATTACGGATTACGAATTACGATCCTCACAACAGCAAACTTATGTCCCCATCGGGGACAAAGTATCAGTAACCGTGGGATCAAGTCCCGTAGGGACTTATCCTACGGACATAGAGAACGTGGTTACTTATCCTACGGACATAGAGTCCCGCAGTTCCATATCCTACGGACATAGAGTCCCGCAGTTCCCTATCCTACGGACATAGAGTCCCGCAGTTACTTATCCTACTAACAACAAAAAATCCCCGAAAACTCATCGCCTTCGAGGATCATTTAATTGTTTGTCGGTCTCCAGAGGATCGAACTCTGGACCCACTGATTAAGAGTCAGTTGCTCTACCAACTGAGCTAGAGACCGAGTGTTTTGTTTTGACAATGCAAAGATAGATACGTATTTCGGTTTGTGCAAATATTTTTGAAAGTTTTTTCAAAATATTTTATTTCGGTTTGAATGATAACAAATTACAACTTATCCTTCAAGAACCTCGAAATGGCAAATAATGGATAATTCACCATCTGATCCTGCTCAATGTATGGCAACATCGAGAATCTTGCGCCTGTCAACTTGGGATTATCATTCAAAAACGTGCGGAACGATTTCGATTTGGTGTTTACCTCAGCCTTCACCTCAATAGGAATCACTTCCCTATCGGTCTGAATCACAAAATCCACTTCCAGAGTACTCCGCGAATTGGTATAGTAATAAATGGAATCCCTAATGGAAGACGCAAGTTGCTGCAATACAAACAATTCGGTAAATGCTCCCTTATACTCCACAAAGACATTGTTGCCGGCCAGGATATCAGCTGCCGAAGTGTTGGTAAAGGCCCCAAACAATCCGCAATCGAGCATAAAAAGCTTGAAGGCATCAAAATCCTCATAAAATTTCAACGGCATAGTGGCTTGCTGTATCCTGTTCACCTTATATACAAGTCCGCTGTCCATAAGCCACTGAATGGAGGTCTCGAAATCGTTGGCCCGTGCCCCCTTCTTTACTGCGCCATACAGGAATTTCTTGTTCTCGCGGGCCATCTGCGATGGAATGCTGCGCCATACAAGATTCAATCGGGCAATCTCGTTGGTAGGTGCGTGCTTTGAGAAATCCGCCGAATAATTGGAAAGAATCTCTTGCTGAATATCGCGCACGGCCTTCAGATTCTTTGTCCTCACATATTCCGACACAGCCTCAGGCATACCTCCCACATAATAATACTGACGAAGAAGCTCCACATAATAAGGACAGAGCGAATTTATCACCGACCAATCGTCGTTCATAAGAACCTCCAGTTTGGCACTCTCTCCCATCGCATACAAAAACTCTATGAAATTCATAGGGAAAAGCTCGATGGTGTTCACCTTGCCCACGGGGAAAGAAGTATTATTGTGCAAAGTAATGCCGAGCAACGATCCAGCCACGGCCACGTGATATTCAGGCGCATTCTCGCAAAAATACTTGAGCGCAGTAAGTCCCTTTGGCTGTTCCTGAATCTCGTCAAAAATAATAAGCGTATTTTTAGGTTGTACTGATACTTTCGTTATCGCGCTCAAAACCCTTACAATCCTATCAACGTCATAGTCGGTAAACAGTAATTCGGCCTGATGCTCTGTCTCACAATTAATGTAAGCCACATTCTTGTATTCATTTTTACCGAACTGACGCAGAAGATATGTCTTTCCAACCTGACGTGCTCCTTTGAGAATCAAAGGTTTACGTCGGGGATTATTCTTCCAATCCAACAATTGTTTATATGCCAATCTTTCCATATCCGTAGAATTTTCTCACCACAAAAATACACTTTTTACACCGAATATCCAAAGATTTCATACACTTTTTACAGCGAATAATCACTCAACCACTGCACTTTTTACACCGAATAATTGCCCAACCACCACACTTTTTACAGCGAATAATCACCCAATCACTACACTTTTTACACCGAATAATTACCCAATCACCACACTTTTTACAGCGAATAATCACCCCAAGCCCAACAAAAATCCCGTTGTCAGCTACCTAACAACGGGATAATCAAAAAGAGCCACTGATGAGAGTCGAACTCACGACCTGCTGATTACGAATCAGCCGCTCTAACCAACTGAGCTACGGTGGCGTATTTCCAAATTTGCGAACACAAAATTAGAAATTATTTCCGAAGAAACAAAATTTTTATCAAGGAATATTCGAACATTTCAACCCCTCAACACTTCAATCATTTCAACATCTCATCACTTCAACACGATATCCAATATATCGAACAGCGAGAAAAGGATGCTTGCTATTCCGTTGAAAGTGCCGAAAGCCAGATTGATTCTCGACAAGTCATCGGGCTTTACGATGGCATGCTGCCTATACAGCAGCATCAGAAACATACAAGCTCCAATGGCGAAGAATGTGCCCGAACCCTGAAGATAGCCTATCGCAACCACCAGAATGGCGGTAACAACGTGCAATACAGACGACAGACGCAACGCGCCCTTGGTGCCGAGAGCCTGAGGTATAGAATGAAGCTTGGCATCGCTGTCGAAACCCTGATCCTGAAGCGAGTAGATGATATCGAAGCCTCCGCCCCAAGTAAGCACAAGGAAGAAATAAAGCACCGGCAGCAATGCCCATTCCGCCGTAACGGCCAGATAGGCACCCAGCGGAGCCAGAGCCATTCCGCAGCCCAAAACTATGTGACACAGCGAGGTGAAACGCTTGCAATAGCTGTAGAACATCACCACGAACAACGCCACAGGACTCAGGAAAAACACCATCCTGTTGATGAAAAACGTGATGGCCACAAAGAGCAACGCATTGATAATCACGAACACAAGACCCGCCCTCGGCGAAATCTTGCCGGCCGGAATCTCGCGGTCCTTGGTGCGGGGATTCAGGGCATCCACATCACGGTCGAGCCAGCGGTTGAAACCCATAGCGGTGTTCCTGGCGCAAACCATACAGCCCAGAACCTGAAGCAGCAGAACCCACGTGAACTCGCCGCCGCCAAAACTGGGGCTTATGCCAAGAAAAAATCCGCAGAGCGCAAACGGCAGACAAAATACCGTATGCGCAAAACGGACCAATTTGAAATATTTTGTAATATTTTTTAACATTGTATGTATTACTCCTCGTAATCAACAACATCATCCAGGGCAGTCTCTGAGCCCTTCTTTGTGGAAATCATATTCAGGAAACCTACCTCACGGTCAGAGAGGAATCTCCAATGACCGCGGCCGAGCGATTTCTTTGTAAGACCAGCAAACATCACACGGTCCAGCTTCTTTACATCGTAGCCAAGGTGCTCGAAAATACGGCGCACAATGCGGTTGCGGCCCGAGTGGATGCGGATGCCTATCTCTGTGCGGCTGTGGTCGTCGGCGTAGGCCACCTCGTCGGCAGCAATAAAGCCGTCCTCAAGCTCGAAACCCTCGGCAATCTTCTCCAAGTCGCTGTGCGATACGGGCTTGTCGGTAGATACGTGGTAAATCTTCTGTACCTCGTTGCTTGGGTGGGTAAGCTTTTTGGCCAGGTCGCCGTCGTTGGTGAAAAGCAATACACCGGTAGTGTTGCGGTCCAGACGGCCCACAGGATACACGCGCTCCTTGCACGCGCCCTCAATGAGTTCCATCACGGTATTGCGCGCATTAGGATCCTTAAGTGTTGTTATATAGTCTTTTGGCTTGTTCAAAAGAATGTAGCGCTTGGGCTCTGGCTTAATGGTAAGTCCGTTGTACTTTACCTCGTCGCTGATATTCACCTTTACGCCCATCTCGGTAACCACCTCGCCGTTCACCTGAACCATACCGGCCTTTATCATACGGTCGGCCTCTCTGCGCGAGCACATACCGCTGTTGGCCAGATACTTGTTAAGGCGTATCTTGCCATCGTTCTCGATAAAATCGTCCTCGCTCTCTATGGCGGTCTCTATGGCTTTCTGCTTTCTGTCGGAGTGGTCCCAGTACCTCTTGTGGCGGTATCCCTGCTCGTCTATGGTATATTTGGGGCCCGATTTGCTGTAGAAAGGCCTTGGCTGCTGATTGTCGTTGCCATATCCGCCCTGGCTGTTGCGGTTCTGATATCCGCCGTTACGCTGATATCCACCCTGCTGGCCGCGGTTCTGGTTGCCGTAGTTGTTGCGGTTGCCGTATCCGCCGTTCTGGCTGTGGCCGCGGTATCCGCCGTTAGGATTGCCGTAGCCGTTGCGGTTGCCATAGCCGTTGTCGCGGTTGCCGTAGCTGTTATAATTGTTTTCGCGGTTTCCGTAGTTACCTTCGCGGTTGTCGGAATTGCCGTAGTTTCTAGAGCCCTGATACCCACGGCTGTTGCCGTCAGAATTCTGGTTGCCGTAAGGCCTGCGGTTTCCGAAATTTCTGTTGCCGCCGTTGCCGTTCTGCTGATAATTGTTGCGCTTCTGATATGGTCGGGCGCCTCTGTTGTTGCCGCGGGAATCGTTGTCCGAGTAACCGGAGTTGCCGCGATTGCTGTAGTTATCCATTTCGTTTTCTTAGAAAAAATTTTCTGCAAATTTAATCCAAATTTTTTTGTTATCAGCAAAAAAACTCATCTTTTTTTTGCTGTAATGAAAAAAAAATTCATTAATTTTGTCACATACTAATCAAAACAATTATGGATACCAACACAATGGATAATGGCGGCTCGGGTTTCGTTACCGAGCCCGAAAATACAGGATCTGGTTTTGTTACTGATGCTGGCGGCTCTGGCTTTGTCACTGATGCTGGGGAATCTGCTTCCGTGGCTGATGCTGGCGGCTCTGGCTTTGTTACTGATGCTGGCGGCTCTGGGTTCGCAAGCTCCGCGCAACAGCCTGCTGGCTCAGGTATCAGCTCTACATTCACTGATATTCAGGTACTTTCGTCGCAGGGAGCTATGAGCACTGTGTACAAGGGCAAGAAATACGGCAAGTGGCATATCATCAAGCGCATAAAGCCTCAGTTCAAGAACGATCCCAAATACAGGGAGCTGTTCCTGAAGGAGTTCGACAATGGTATCCAGCTCGACCACCCCAACATTGTACGCCTGGAAGACAAAGGCGAGGACGCCGATGGACTCTGGTACACAATGGAATACGTGGACGGACGATCGCTCGACCAAATGATACGCAACCGCGAGCTAAGGTCGGATTCAATGATCAAGAACCTGACTCTCCAGCTTTGCGACGCGCTCAGCTATGTACATAAGAAACAGATAGTTCACCGCGACCTGAAGCCCGAGAACATTATGGTGACTTTCCGCGGCGACAATGTGAAGGTTCTGGATTTTGGCCTGGCATATTCCGACAGCTACGACGACGACCTCAAGCAGGTGGGCACCAAGAAATACGCCGCCCCCGAGCAGATGACAAAGGGCAATATGGTGGATCAGAGGGCTGATATCTATGCCCTGGGCCTGATACTGCTGGAAATGTGCACCGGCGACATCAGCGACCGCGAGGCCAATTCGGTGGAGAATCCAAACTTCTGGACCATCATCCGCAAGGCCACCAAGGAAAACCCCAACGACAGATACTACAACTGTCAGGAAATCATCGACGATCTGGGCCGCAATATTGTGAAGCTTCAGGAGCCTAAGCCCGCGCCAGTAGAGAAAGCATCAGCCCCAGCCACCGAGCCTGCTCCAATACCAGAGGCCCCCAAGCCTGAAGCTCCCAAACCTGAGGAGCCAGCAGCGCCAAAGCCCGAGCCTCAGAAAGCCGTGGACCTCAAGGACGAGAAAAAGAAATCCAACACAGGACTCATAATTGGGATTGCGGCAGCAGTAATAATAATAGGTGTTGTGGTGTTTCTCCTTATGGGCAATGGAGGCAGCAAGCCTGACGGCGGAGAGCAGACTGCAAACAACGAAGCATCAGCCACGGAAAACAAACAGCAACAGGCAACCGAACAAAACAACGGCAACAACGGACAAACAGGCAAATTAGACAACGAAAACCCTGAGGTTAAGCGACTTATGGAAGAGGCCGACAATCTCTTCAATAAAGACAAGAACATTGCCCGTGCCCGCACCATCTACGAGAAGGTGCTCTCGATGGAACCCGGCAACGCCAAGGCCAAGGATATGCTCAACAGCTGCAAGAAGATAATGGAAGCCAGCAAGATAAGCGAGCTTACCGCCACCAGGGGCGACAACGGAAAGTACGGTTTTGCCGATAGAGACGGCTACATTCTGATAGATTTTGAATACGACAACGTGAAGCCTCAGATGCCGGGCGCCAACAAGGGCCTCTATGGAATCAGCAAGAACGGAAAATTCGGAATCTTCGACGACAAGACCAAGCAGCCGATCACCGGTTTTATCTATGACAAGATGACTTGGGTAAGGGACGGCAAATGGCGACTGATGAAAAACCCCGTCGGCCAGGTTCAGGACTACATCTCGATAGACCAAAACGGCAATATCACTTTTGAGGAAAACAAAATGTAAAAACCCATACGAAACAAAAAATGCTGGCCAAAAGGTCAGCATTTTTTGTTTATAAAATCATCTGTACGCCTCAATAATCTTTTCGGCGAACTCAAAATCCTCGGGCCAGTCGATATCAACACCCTCAATTTTGTCCACGATGGCCATATAGGGATTGTGGCCGATGCGCTGATGATGGATTTTCCAGACATCGCGTTTGAACATAAAGAAGGCTGAGGTCTCCACGTAAACTGGCTCGATGGTCTGAGTGCGCGGAATCTCCTTGAGATCGTAGTTAAGGGGCTTGCCGTTGTACCAGGCGAAAGTCTGAATCTTCTCGGCGCTGAAGGCCGAATCGTGGCCCTCGTTCTTGATTTTTGAGAGAGCGTTCTCGAATGTCTCCTTTTTGATAAAAGGCGAGGTGGTATGCGCCAAAACGTAGATATCAGCATCCACGGTCTTGGTGAATTCCTCGTAGATTTCCTTGCCGAGAGTCTCGTCACGGTCCAGAGATTCGGGACGCTTCAGGAACTTAACTCCCTCAGGAAGGTATTTCACAACCTCCTTACTGCTGCAATATACATACACCTCGTCGATGCCGGAAACCTTTGCAAGAGTCTCCAGAATGTACGACAAGAGCGGCTTTCCGCCCAAAAGTTTCATATTTTTTCCCACAACACGCTTGCTGTTCAAGCGCATCGGCACAAAAGCAACGGTCTTCATTTTTGATTCTCGATTTTTGATTTTCGATTTACCAATCTACTAACTACTAACTAACGTGAGTTCGACGAATTTAAAGTTTCGCACAGATTACACAGATAACACAGATCATTATAGATAATATCACATAAAATATAGTAATAAATCTGTGGGTATCAGTGTTATCTGTGTCATCAGTGCGATAAAAACAATTCGTCGAACTTACCTACTATCTATTAACTGCAAGTAAACGAATCTATTATACCCACAAACTCGTGGCTGTCGTTCTCAACAATAAGCGAGTGGATATTGTGCTTGCGCATCAGGTCGCTGGCTTGCGAGAGTTTGGCCATCTGATTGATAATCTTTGGGCTGGTGCTCATAATGTCTTTCACCGACAGCTGGAAAAACTCGTCCTGCTTGTATTGCATTGCACGGCGCACGTCGCCATCGGTAACCACGCCTATAATCTTCTCGCGCTCCAGCACCACGGCAATACCCATCTTGTTTTTGGATATCTCGATGATGGTGTCGCTCACCTTGTTGCTGAGATGCACTACCGGAAGGTTTGTGGTAATCATATAGTCCTTAACACGGGCCAGAAGCCTCTTGCCGAGTGTTCCGCCGGGATGGAAACGCGCAAAATCCGTCTCCTTGAAGTTCCTGACTTTGGATAGCGCAATGGCAAGTGCGTCACCCATAGCCATCTGAGCCGTTGTGCTGGACGTTGGGGCCAGATTAAGCGGATCGGCCTCACGCTCCACTGCCACATTTAGGTTGCAGCTGGAATACTGAGCCAGCAGCGAGTCGGTGTTGCCCGTCATACTGATGATAGGAATGTTCCTGTCTATCAGGAACGGGATAAGCCTTAGCAGCTCGTCGGTGTTGCCGCTGTAGGATATGGCAAGCACCACGTCGCGGGAATCGAACATTCCGAGGTCGCCGTGAAAAGCGTCGAGTGGATTCACGAAAAACGACGGCGTTCCCAGACTTGCCATTGTGGCGGCTATCTTCTCGCCCACGTGTCCGCTCTTGCCAACTCCCGTTACAATAAACTTTCCCTTGCAATTCAGGATAATGTCGACAGCCTTCTCGAACTCCTCGCCCACGCTGGGGATTATCCCCAAAAGCGCATTGGCCTCGTCACGAAGACACTTGACTCCTATATCAGTTATCAGACTCATTGATTAATTTCATATTTTTTTCGCACTGATCCCACTGATGACACTGATTTTACACAGATTAATTTTCGTTGTAATAATAAAAATCTGTTTTATCTGTGTCATCCGTGCGAAACTTCAAAATTCATCGAATTCACGTTAATTTTTCTGTGTCATCTGTGCGAAACTTTTATATTGTTAATTAAAGAAGCGAGGCCACCACGGTCTCGAAATCCTTCAGATAAAGCATATTTGTGCCGTCGCTGAGGGCTTTCTCGGGGTCGGGATGAATCTCGAAGAAATATCCAGTGGCACCGAAAGCCTTGGCCGCCAACGCCATTGCGGGTACAAACTCGCGGTTGCCGCCGGTTTTGCCGCCTGCAGCTCCAGGACGCTGAACCGAGTGTGTGCAGTCCATTATCACTGTATCGGTGAAACGCTTCATATCAGGAATATTGCGGAAATCCACCACAAGATTGTTGTAGCCGTAGATGTTGCCACGCTCGGTGAGCCAAACGTTGTTGTTGCCACTCTCGCGAACCTTCTGAACAGGATATTCCATATCCAAGCCGCTCAGGAACTGGGCTTTCTTGATATTAACCACCTTGCCTGTCTTGGCAGCCGATACCAGCAGGTCGGTCTGACGGCAGAGGAAAGCCGGAATCTGCAACACGTCCACCACTTCTCCTGCCGGCTGTGCCTGACAGCTCTCATGGATGTCGGTGAGCAGCCTCAGCCCGAATTTACTCCTGATGTCGGAGAGCATCTGAAGGCCCTTGTCGAGGCCCGGACCACGGAACGATTTTATGGAAGTGCGGTTGGCCTTGTCGAACGACGACTTGAAGATGATATCGAGGCCATATTTATTGTTGATGCGGACAATCTCGCGGGCCACCTCCTCAAGGCAGTCGGCGGATTCAATTACGCAAGGTCCGGCTATGATTGTTGGTTTCATAATTGCTTTTTGTGAATATAATTTCTAATGCAAAATTACAAAAAAAGCGGATTTCCACAAACAATTTTGCGAAAATCCGCTTTTCTATAGTAATTATCGACGAATAGTTTTTATCGCACAGATGACACTGATGACACTGATTCTTCACAGATTACTACGTAATATTATCTAAAAAAATCTGTGTTATCTGTGATATCTGTGCGAAACTATAAGTTCGTCTTACTCACGATAATTATTTTTATACAAACAGGAGCACCATCAATTCCGCAATCAGCACACGGAAAAACATTGTGAGAGGATATACTGTGGCGTATCCTACTGCTGGAGCGTCCTTGGCTGTAAGAGAGTTGGCGTATGCAAGTGCTGGCGGATCGGTGTGGCTGCCGGCAATGATACCCGTAAGTGTGAAATAGTTAACCTTGAAGAACTTGCGTCCCACGATGCCCATTATTAGCAATGGCAGGAAGGTGATGATGAAACCGTAGCCAATCCACGAATATCCGCCGTTTACCACTGTATCAACAAAACCGTCGCCGGCCTTGATTCCCACACAGGCAAGGAAGAGTGAAATACCTATCTCGCTGAGCATCAGGTTGGCCGACTGTGTGGTGTATGTGGCGAAACCGAATCTTGGACCGAACTTGGCAAGAAGTATCGCAATGATGAGCGGACCACCGGCCAAACCAAGCTTGAAAGGCTGAGGAACGCCAGGAATTGTAAAAGGAATGCTTCCGAAAATAACTCCTACTGCAATGCCTATGAAAATTGTGGCAAGGTTGGGATGATAGAGACGGCGCATAGAATTACCGAGCTTGCTCTCAACACCTGCTATGGAGGCCTCGGTACCTACCACCGATACTGTATCGCCAAGCTGAAGTATCAGCTCTCGGCTGGCCAAAAGGTCCACACCGGCACGCTGAACACGTGTGATGTTGCAGCCGTAGATCTTGCGGAGAGCCAGGCTTCCGAGACGCTTGCCGTTTACCTCGGGCTTGGTAACCACGATGCGGCGGTTTACGAATGTGCTGCCAGGACGTACCCACTGCTGACGCTCCATGGATATCTGCTTGCCTATCTGAGCAGTGATGGTGTCGGTATCTGAAGCTTTCAGGATAACGAAAATCTTATCGTTGGGCTTGAGAACTGTATCAGGGTTTGCGAGTGTTATCTCGTTGGTTTCCACGCTCCAGTGACGCGAGATTACGAAATCTCTGTCGGGGAAAAGTGTCTTTACCTCGCGGATGGTTTTGCCGCAGATGGCGGGGTTCTCTATCTGGAGGCTGATGGCTGTGGCGGAATTGTGGTCTTCCTTGGCAAGCTCGTCAAACTCGGCCTCCTCTTTCTTGAAATCGATCTTGAAAACCGATTTCACAACTATCATAGTAAGTATGATGCCGATAACACCGAGAGGATATGCAACAGCATAACCCATTGCCATAGTGTCGATTACGGAAGTTTCACCACCCATATCCTTGAGCGCCTGCTGGGCTGCTCCAAGGCCAGGTGTGTTGGTGACAGCGCCCGACATGATGCCCACCATTGTGGCTACGGGAATATCAGTAATCCAATGGATTACAAGTGCTGTGATGGCACCCAGCAAAACAACGCCAACGGCCAGACCGTTGAGTGTGATGCCGCCCTCCTTGAATGACGAGAAGAAACCGGGACCTACCTTCATACCGATGGCGAAGATGAAGAGAATCAAACCGAAATCGCGCAGGAAATGCACAAGGTTGTCATCCATTCCCATTCCAAAGTGTCCGAGGATGATACCCACAAACAAAATGAATGTGGCACCCAGCGACACGCCAAAAATCTTTATCTTGCCAAGCAAGAGTCCGAGCGAGATTATCACGCCCAAAAGCAATACGGAGTGCCCTATTCCATGGCCCCATATCAAGTCATTTATCCAATCCATACCTGTTTTAAATTTTGCGCAAAGGTATATAATAATCGGGAAATATAAAATGAAGTTTATGTAAAATTATCGAATACAGTTATTGATAAAACCGATAAATCCAAACTTCAGCCCAAAAGCTTCACTATCTTGCGGCGGAGAACCTTAAGACGCAGAAACTGAGGCTTTTTGTGGTTGAAAACCAGTCGCCACATTGCGCCCACTTTCTTTATATAATCGAAATACCTGTGGGAGAACATGCCCGAAACAGGCACCAAAATCATATACAGAATGCGTATCCACCAAGGGTCCACATACTTGCACAGAAGCACCAAAAGCACTGTGTACCAGATAGGAAAGAGTATCAGATACAGGCCAAAACGCACCGAAGTGTGGAAATTGCGGTCCTTGATGCGCGATGTAAGCAGAAATGGCGAATGATAGGGCACAAAATTGTTCAAAAGTCCGAATAATGCAATGGGCAGCGATGCCAGCAGACACAGCGACCTGAAAAACACGCCCGTAATCCTGAACCTCTTGCGCACAATGCGGTCGGAGAGGTTCCATGACGTAAGTATCTCGCGGTACTGATGCAGGCAGTCGTTGAGCTCGGCAAACTTCTCAGGGTCAGAGGCTTTCATATTGTCCATCTTCTCCACAACCTTGCGTCCGGCCAGCAGCTTGTTCTTGAAATTGTTTACCAGCTTTCCCTCCTTGCGCACAATCAGCGGAGCGTAAATCTCGCGCGCGGTCTCGAAATTGTCGTAGTTGTCGTTGTCCTTTATGTCGATTATCAGCTTGCTGAGGTCGCCGGTGATGCGCTCCACAAGCTCGTGGTTGGCCTTCTGGGGATTCTCGATGTATTGGTCGCGGTATTCCTCCACGCTTATGGGCTTTCCAAAATTGATGAAAACATTGGTTCGGAACGAGTAATAATCCTCGTAGTTGATGCCCACCGGCACAATCTTTACGTTAAGGGTGAACTGGCTGGCCTCCTCGGCCATGAACGCGATGCGGGTGATGCCTTTTTTAAGCGGCCTCAGCTTCCTGATGCCCTTGTGGCTGGCCTCGGGATATATTACGAGATAGCGGCGCTTGCGGAGCACCTCCACAGCCTTGCTGAAAACGGCGTCGTTTTCCTTGAGCGACTCCTTGCCGTCGCGGATGCGGAAAATGGGCAGTATCTTGCAGAAAAACAGGAACCTGCGCATTGCCTGACCGGCAAAGATGTCGGCCCTGGCCATGAAAACCGGCTGCCAGTTTTTCAGGCTCAGGATTATGAGCGCATCCATGAGTGCATTCTGATGATTGGGCGCAAAAATCACGGCGCCATCCTCCGGAATGTTTTCAAGTCCCTGAGTATAAACCTTTTTGTAGAAGATATAATTATGAGCAAACGTCGGGAAAATTTTCGCGACTGCATAAACCCAACTCGGGTCTTCAAGGTTATTGAACGAAATTGCCATTTTAAAAAAGTGTTATCTACTTGCTCTATTAGTTGTTATGGTCTGATATAGTTTACGCCGCCTCAGGTTCCAGAATCCAGCAATGCCCATGCCCGAAATTATATGCCACACGCCCCACCAGGCGGCTATGAAAGCCATTCCACCAGTCTGCAAATCAGGCGGAAAGATGGCGGGATTGAAAATCAGCATCAGGGCCAGGCCAGAGTTCTGTATGCCGGTCTCTATGGTTATTGTCCTGATGTCGCGGTCACGGAGCCGGGCCATGCTTGCAACGCTCCAGCCTGATACAAAGGCAATTGCGTTGTGCACCAAAACTATTATCAGCACGTATTTAATGTAGTGGCAAAAATAATCAAAATTTGCGAGAAATGCAACCACCACCATACCCATAAAAATCACCATGCTGATATTCTGGATAGGTTTTGCAATCTTGGAAGTAACGCCGGGCAGAAACCTTGCGCAGAGCATTCCAAGCGCCAGAGGCAGTCCAATCACGAAAAACAAAGTGTTGAAAACCTGCGATATGGGAATCTCGAGCTGCCTTACGAGGTCGCTCTGGGATATGAAGAGGTTGCCCCAGAATGTAAAGTTTAGTGGAGTTATCAGAACCGCCGTAACAGTGGTGATGGCCGTAAGCGACACGGACAGCTCTATGTTGCCGCGGCATATCGACGATATGAAGTTGGAGATGTTTCCGCCGGGGCAGCAGGCCACAAGAATGGCTCCAAGCGCCACTCCCACAGTAAGATGGCTCTGGAAAACATAACAGGCCAAGAAAGTAACCGCCGGCAACACCAGCACCTGCGAGAGGAAACCGGTGATAACTCCGCGCGGCCTCTTGAAGGCCATCCGAAAGTTCTGGGGCCTGATGCCGAGAGCCACGCCAAACATCACGAAGCCCTGCACTATGCTGAGTATCAGTCCTCCGCTGTTTCCGAAATTGAGCCTTACGGCATCCAGTTGCAACAATTGTTCGTACATATCTTTATAATATTACTTAAGATCTCAATTCCTGTCGATAACAATGGCCTTGGTACTGATGCCGCATCCCTCGCGGAACTGATTGCTGATGCTCAGGGGCAGCCTGCCCTCAAACGGAAGGTTTCCAAGCATCAGCCTGGCTGAAACTTCCCTGGAGAGCTCACTGTCCTCATACGACACCACAATGGCCTTGGCCTTGTAGAGGTTGGAAAAGCGTGTAAGCCCTACCGGCGAGCTGAATATATCGAGCACCACATTGTTGCGGACCAGAAGGTCGTCCAGAAAGGCGACAAGAGCATCAGTCATGCCGAATTTCTTGGGATACGAGCTTATCTCCTGCAATGCCACCAGCAGAAGGTCATAGCCCTGAAGCTCGGTCCTTAAGCGCTGAAGCTCCTGCGGCTTGGCGGTTTTCTTGATGCGGTAGATATCCACATTCATCGATTTGCAGATGGTGGATTCAAACTCGTTGCCGTAGCCCTCCTTGTTGATGGTGAGCACTGCTATGCGCTTATCGGCCAAATCTCTGATAGGCAATACGTTGCCATCGTTCTTTATCAGCGTTGTGGCTTTCTCGAGAATGGTACGGTAAAGCTTGGCGGCGCGCTGGGTGTTAAGCTCCTTTATAAGATTCTCAGTTTCCACCATCGGGCTGATGCTTAGGCCCATACGGTATTTCGCCTCCAGAATCTTGCGGCATCTCTGGTCGATATCAGCCTGAGATATAAGTCCGTTGTTGCGCGCCTCCACCATATAGTTGAAACTTTTTATGCAATCCGAAGGCATCAGGAAAACATCCACACCGGCCTTGAAAGCTCGCAACTCCAGATCGCCGGTCTCGTAGCTTTTGCTGACGCCCTTCATCTGCAAGGCATCAGTAAACACCAACCCATTGAACTTGAGCGAATCGCGCAGCACTCCAGAAATCACCTTGGGCGATATGCTGGCCGGAGTCTTGTCTGACTGGCCCACCATGGCTGGTATCAGGAGATGGCCCACCATAACGCCCTGCACTCCCCTCTTTATCAGATACTTGAAAGGGAACATATCTATTGTGTCGAGCTTGCGGTAGCTGTCGCGGATGATGGGCAGGGCCTCATGGGAATCGGTCTCGGTGTTGCCGTGTCCGGGAAAATGCTTGGCCGTGGTAAGCACGCCCATGTTCTGCATGCCCTGCATTATGGAAGCCCCCTTGTATGCCACATTGATGATATTGGAGCCGAAACTGCGGTTTGCGATTACGGGATTGTCCAGATTGCTGTACATATCCACGCAGGGCATGAAATCCACCGTGATGCCCATCCTGCGGCACTCGCGGCCAATCTCGCGGCCAAGGTCGAGCACAAGGCCGTTGTCGCTGAGGGCTCCGAGAGTAAGGTTTCTGGGGAAAACTGGAACGCTGTCGAGGCGCATCGACAGGCCCCACTCGCCATCGATGCCCACCATGAGGGGCACCTTGCTGCGCTGCTGGAGCCTGTTGTGGAGGGCGGCCTGACGCATTGGCCCTCCGTAAAAGAATATCACACCGCCAATATGGCAAGAGTCTATGTATTTCTCTATCAGCTGGAAGGAGGGATCGTCGGTGGTCCACTTGCTAGAAAGGTCCACCATGTAGAGCTGTCCGAGCCTCTCGTCGGGGGTAAGCGAGCTGTAAACGCTGTCTACCCATCTGCGGCCCTTCTCGTCGAGGGTCTGGGCACCAAGCCCCTGCATCAGGGACAGCAAGGCCGCCAAAAACAAAATTATTCTCTTTGCCATATACACATTTAATAAAAAAAGCCCCAAGTTTTCAACGGAAAAATTGGAGCTTGAATTTCTTAGATTGCAAAAACCGTAACCAGTAATTACTTCTTTACGATGTTGTGGATCTGGTAGATATCGCCGCCGGCGTTAACGATCTCACGTGCAGAGAAGTAGAAGAAGATCTCGTTGAGGGCGTTCTCATCAGAATCTGAGCCGTGAACAGCGTTGTGCTCCATGCTCTCAGCGTACTTCTTGCGGATGGTGCCTTCCTCAGCCTTGGCTGGATCAGTGGCGCCCATGAGCTTTCTCCACTCGGCTACGGCGTTCTCCTTCTCGAGTACTGCTGCGTAGATAGGACCAGAGGTCATGAACTCTACGAGAGAATTGAAGAAAGGCTTGCCCTCGTGTACGTAGTAGAAAGCCTCAGCCTCGTTCTTGGAGAGCTGGAGTTTCTTCTGGGCCAAAATCTTGAAGCCAGCGTCGTGAACCTCAAGGAAAATGTTCTGTGCGAAACCGTTCTTTACGGCATTCGGCTTAATAAGCATTAAGGTGTGATTTCCTGCCATTTTTTTATATCAATTATTATTACTAAATTTGCAATGTGTTTTGCGGCACAAAATTATAAAAAGGAATCAAATTTAAAAATATTATAATGGAAATATTTTCAAAAAAAATTATCGACAACGTAAAAGCCGATATATCAGGGGGTAGCAAGATAGTAATTACAGCACACCTAAATCCCGACGGTGATGCGCTCGGCAGCTCGCTGGCTTTGTACAACTATCTGAAAACCAGCAAGGACTGTCACATTATACTGCCCAACAACATACCCGACACCTTTAAGTGGATGCCGGGCTGCAACGAAATCCTGATCTGGGAAAACGAGGAGTCGCCCAGGATTCTGGCAGAGGCCGAGATGATTTTCATACTGGATTTCAACACCGCATCGCGCGTAGACAAGATGCAGAAAGCCCTGGAGGAGAGCAAGGCCATCAAGATAATGATAGACCACCACCCCTTCCCACAGGAGGGATTGTGCAAGTATGTGTTCTCGTGCCCTGAGGCTGCGGCCACATGCGAGCTTATGTGGCTGTTCTGCAAGGAATGCGGCATCAGCCTCAGCACAGATTCGGTGAAATGCCTCTACACGGGCCTTGTTACTGATACCGGCTGTTTCCAGTTCAACTGCACCAGCAAGCAGACTTTCCAGGTGGCCGGCGAGATTGCGGCCTACGATTTCGACCGCAGCGAGATCATCCACCACATCTACGACTGCTACACCGAGGGCCGCATGCGCCTGATGGGCTACGTGCTCAGCAAGAAGATGGTGGTTTTCCCCGAATACCACGCCGCCTACATTGCCCTCACTAAGGCTGAGGCTGACGAGTTTGGCTATCAGGTGGGCGACACCGAGGGCTTCGTAAACCTGCCGCTGAGCATTGCCGACGTTAAGTTTACGGCATTCTTCATGGAGAGGGACGGAATAATCCGCTGCTCGTTCAGGAGCAAGGGCGATTTCAAGGTGAACACCATTGCCGAGAAATACTTCAACGGAGGCGGCCACGACAACGCTGCCGGCGGAAAATCCTACAAGCCTCTCGACGTTATCGTGAAACGCTTCGTAAGCATCCTGCCAGAGGTCACAAAGGGTTTGCGCCCATAAAATATGTAATACAACATATCAGATCAATGAAAAGATTATCATACATAATTACAGCTATTTGCGGTCTGATGCTGCTCTCATCATGCGGGGGCAACAGAGTGAAGAAAGACGACGGCCACAAGGAATACAGCATCTTCAACGAGAACCTGATAACCGCCAACAAGTATCTGGTGAAGGAAGACGCCGAGCGCATCAGCAACTACACCAAGCGCCGCGGCTGGCAGATGCAGGACGGCGAGGGCGGTTTGGAATACCTGATATTCGAACACGGCAACGGCGACAGCATCAGCCAAAACCCAAAGGTAATGATGGACTACCGACTGGAGCTTCTGGACGGAACTCTATGCTACAGCTCGGCCGATGATGGCGAAAAGGAACTCATTGTTGGCAGCAGCGAGATGGATCCCGGACTGGCAAGAGTATTCAAAAGATTCCGCCACGGCGACAGCACGGTGATGATACTCCCACCCCACTACGCCAAGGGCCTTATCGGCGATATGAACCAGATACCGCCCCATTCGGTGATAGTGTATTACGCAAGGATGAAATAGTGATAATTACGAATTACGAACGCAATTGATGGATTAAACCAAATGATGGAAGAATCATCAAACAGAAAACATCAATCAAAGAATTCGTAATTCGTAACTCGTAATTATATAACACAATGAAAAAACTTACTATCTTGGCCGCCAGCGCAATGATTGCCCTCGGCCTCAATTCATGCTGCTCAAACAAGGGCTGCGACAAGCAGGCCGCATCATCTGAGCTTTCAGCAATGGAGGTAATCAAAAACAGGACATCCATCCGCCAGTTTACCGACCAGGCGGTGGAGAAAGAGAAGATCGATGCCCTCGTAAAGGCCGGAATGTCAGCACCATCGGCAATGAACAAGCAGCCATGGAAGTTCGTGGTAGTCACCAACAAGGAGAAGATATCAGCCCTCGGCGACAGCTGCGGCAAGCCTCCTGTAAGCAAGTCGGCGCTCACCATCATAGTATGCGGCGATATGAGCAAGACCTCTAACACTCCCGAAGACATCTGGTGGAGCGAGGACTGCGGCGCCGCCACCGAGAACATCCTCCTGGCAGCCACAGCCCAGGGCCTAGGCGGAGTATGGTGCGGCACTTGGCCAAGAATGGAGAATGTAAAGAAGATTCAGGAAATCCTGAACCTTCCTTCCAACGTAGTCCCCTACTCCATGCTCGCCATCGGCTACCCTGCCGAAAACCCTCAGCCAAAGGACAAGTACACCGAGGATAATGTGATAAGATTTGAATAAAGCTCGTATAGACGCGGCCCTGCCACGTCTCAAAAAATAAAAATGGGAAGCGAACACCGGAATTCGGTAATCGCTTCCCATTTTTTTGCTTTTTAATCCTTTATTATTGCAAAATACGGTCAGATTGATTATATTTGCACAATCAAAAATCAAATCAAAAATCGAAAATTAAAAATGGCAGCGCGCAGATATTCCATAGGAACACAGACATTCGAGAAACTGATATCAGAAAATCGTGTCTATGTAGATAAAACCGAATTGATCTACAATTTGGCCCAGTATTCTTGTATCTTTCTATCAAGACCTCGAAGATTCGGAAAGTCGCTGTTGTGCAGCACATTGAAAAGCTACTTCGAGGGCAGGAAAGATCTGTTCAAAGGTCTCGCCATGGAGAAGTTGGAGACCGAATGGGTGGAGTATCCGGTAATACACCTTGACTTCAGCGGCGACAAGAGCGGCAACTATGAAATTATGAACGAGACTATCGGTGATATGCTGAAACAATACGAGACTAAATACAATGTACCATCTCCACAAAATCCATTAGCATACAAT